>NZ_JBHWVV010000017.1:0-167173 GCF_042736715.1 Streptomyces sp. NPDC060049 | reverse complement strand
AGACTCTTTCGTGTCCGATTCCCGGTCGAAGCGGGTTTCGCTTTCCAGTTCTTCGCTTTCGCGTTTCCCTTTCCGGCGATTCCGACTCTATCAGATCCTTTCGGGCCTGACTCCCAGTCAGCGGGATGTGCTGCTTGGGCTGTTGGGCCCTTGCGGCGAGTGAGACAGTAGCGGATTCCTTGCCCCCGAACCTAATCGGCGGCTGCGTCCGTGGACGCGGATTCCTCATTCGCAAATACGCATGAAAACGAGACGACACAGTGCGTCGTTCGTTCGAAGTGAGTAGTGCGGGATGGTTGTCCGGGGACCGACCGGGGTCGGCGCTCACTTCGGACAACTCGAAGAACCTTACGGATCGGGCACAGGTGTGTCAACCCCTGCCTCGGCGTCACCCGGGAGTGCACACGCAGCCGGTCTACCTGCTGGAGTGCACGGCCTCGGCGGCCCCGGACGGGCCGGGTGTCAGCTGTTGCCGGAGGCGAGTTCGCGGCTGCGGTCGCGGGCCGCTTCGAGCGCGGCGATCAGGGCGGCGCGGACGCCGTGCTTCTCCAGCTCCACGATCGCGTTGATGGTGGTGCCGGCCGGGGAGGTGACGGCCTCGCGGAGCTTGACCGGGTGTTCGCCGCTGTCGCGGAGCATCACGGCGGCGCCGATGGCGGCCTGGACGATGAGGTCGTGGGCTTGGGCGCGGGGCAGGCCGAGGAGGATGCCGGCGTCGGTCATGGCTTCGACGAGGAAGTAGAAGTAGGCCGGGCCCGAGCCGGACAGGGCGGTCGCCGCGTCCTGCTGGGACTCGGGGACGCGCAGGGTCTTGCCGACGCCGCCGAAGATCTCCTCGGTGTGGGCGAGGTGCTCGGCGGTGGCGTGGCTGCCGGCCGAGATGACGGACATGGCCTCGTCGACGAGCGCGGGGGTGTTCGTCATGACGCGGACCACGGGCGTGCCGGGAGCGAGCCGTTCCTCGAAGAAGGAGGTCGGGACGCCGGCCGCGCCGCTGATGACCAGGCGGTCCGCGGGGACGTGCGGGGCGAGCTCTTCGAGGAGCTTGCCCATGTCCTGGGGCTTCACCGTGAGGATGAGGGTGTCGGCGCGCTTGGCGGCCTCGGCGTTGGAGACGGCCTCGACGCCGTAGCGGGCGACGAGCTCCGCCGCGCGCTCGGGGCGGCGGGCGGTGACCAGGAGTTTCGAGGCGGGCCGGCCGCCGCGGATCATCCCGCTGAGGAGGGCCTCGCCGATCTTGCCGGTACCGAGGACTGCGACTGTCTGGGTCATGCCCGATTCACCTCGCCGAACTGTTGGTGCGTGTACGCGTACCGCGTGTGCGTCTCATCCTTGCACCCGGGCGGGGCCCGGCGGCGTGGTGTCCACGGGCCGGTCAGGGGTGGGGTCAAGGGGTGCGGCGGCGGAGGGTGGCGGCGCCCAGGGCCAGGACGAGGAGCGCGCAGCCGGCGACGACGACGACGTCGCGGACGAAGTCGGCGGTCATGTCGGTGTGGGTGAGGACCTGGGACATGCCGTCGACCGCGTAGGACATGGGCAGGACGTCGGAGATGCCTTCGAGGACCGGCTGCATGGTGTCGCGTGCGGCGAAGAGCCCGCACAGCAGGAGCTGGGGGAAGATCACGGCCGGCATGAACTGGACGGCCTGGAACTCGGACGCGGCGAAGGCGGAGACGAAGAGGCCCAGCGCGGTGCCGAGGAGCGCGTCGAGCAGGGCGACGAGCATGAGCAGCCACGGGGACCCGACGACGTCGAGGCCCAGGACCCAGAGGGCGACGCCGGTGGCGAGCACGGACTGGATGACCGCCATGGCTCCGAAGGCGAGGGCGTAGCCGGCGATGAGGTCGCCCTTGCCGAGGGGCATGGCGAGGAGGCGTTCGAGCGTGCCGGAGGTTCGCTCGCGCAGGGTTGCGATGGAGGTGATGAGGAACATCGTGATCAGCGGGAAGATGCCGAGGAGGCTGGCGCCGATGCTGTCGAAGGTCTGCGGGCTGCCGTCGAAGACGTAGCGGAGCAGGATCAGCATCAGTACGGGGACCAGCAGCATCAGGGCGATCGAGCGGGGGTCGTGGCGGAGCTGGCGCAGGACGCGGGCCGCGGTGGCGGTGGTGCGGGCGGTGTTCATCGGGTGCTCCCCTGGTCGGCGGCGGCCTCGGCGTGGGCGGATGCGTGGGCGTCGGCTTCGTCGACGAGGCGCAGGAAGCCCTCCTCGACGGTGTCGGCGTGGGTTCGGTCGCGCAGGGCGTCGGGAGTGTCCTGGGCGAGGATGCGGCCCTCGCGCATGAGGAGCAGGTCGTGGCAGCGCTCGGCTTCGTCCATGACGTGGGAGGAGACGAGGAGGGTGGCGCCGCGGGTGGCCGCGATGTCGTGGAAGAGGGTCCACAGGTCGCGGCGCAGGACGGGGTCGAGGCCGACGGTGGGCTCGTCGAGGACGAGGAGTTCGGGGCTGCCGAGGAGGGCGACGGCGAGGGAGACGCGGCTGCGCTGGCCGCCGGAGAGGTTTCCGGCGAGGGCGGTGGCGTGGGTGGCGAGGTCGACGTCGGCAATGGTGCGGGTGACGGTCTCGCGGCGGCGGTCGGCGGCGGCCCGGCCGGGGTCGAGGATCGCGGCGAAGTAGTCGAGGTTCTGCCGGACGGTGAGGTCGTCGTAGACGGAGGGTGCCTGGGTGACGTAGCCGATGCGGGAGCGGAGCTCGGGGTGGCCGGCGGGGCGGCCGAGGACGTCGAGGGTGCCGGTGACGTGGGCCTGGGTGGCGACGATGGAGCGCATGAGGGTGGATTTTCCGCAGCCGGAGGGGCCGAGGAGGCCGGTGATGCGGGCGCGGGGGACGTCGAAGGCGAGGGCGTCGAGGACGGTTCGGGGGTTGCGGCCCGTGCCGCGGCGGACGGTCAGGCCGTGGGCGTGCACGGCGGGTGCCGCCGCGGCCGCTCGATTATTCATCATGTGATGAATAATGCTCCCGGGGGTGCCGGAGCGCAAGCGTCGGACGGTCGGAGAGGGTGCCGGTCCTCGGCTACTTCTTGCGCTTGGGGCGGCGGGTCGCCGGGTTGCCCGTACGGGTGCTGCGCCGGCGGGCGAACTCGGCCGAGGCGCGCTCGTACTCGGCGCGGCGCAGCTTCTCGCCGGGGGCCTCGATGAGGCAGCGCAGGAAGTAGGCGATGAGGCCGCCGATGAAACCGATCGCCTTCAGGCCCTTGAGGGCCGCTTCGTCGGAGGACGGGGCCGGGCGGCGACTGAAGGAGTCCCAGGCCTTGACGAAGGCGATCGAGCTCGCGATGGCGAAGAGGACGACGACCGAGATGCTGAGGAACGGGCCGACGTCGCCGAGCTGCAGACCCTCGTAGGAGAAGCGGAGCAGGAAGGCGCTGACGACCGCGGCGGCCAGCGCGCCGACGGCGACCGCGACGCGGCGCAGGGCGTACGTACCGTCGTGGTTGACCCAGGTGGTGCCGAAGAACCTGATCGGTTCGGGCTCGGGGCCGACGGGCACCGGGGCCTGGGCCGCCGCGGGGGCCGGGGGCCGGGCCTGGGCGGCCGGCTCGGCGGGGGTCTGGTCTCGCTGGTCGTCGCTCACACTAGCGAGTATCCCCCGCCGGCCGGTGCGGGCCCGGGGTGTCTCACGGGTCAGACCGCGCGGACGGTCCGGACGGGCTTGGACTCAGGCGCAGTGGTTGGCGACGTAGCCGTCGCTGCCCGTCCTCACGTAGGCGTCCGAGACGAAGAGGCCGTTGCCGATGCAGTCCCAGATGTCCGTGGTGCCGTACGGCCCGCTGACCCACTCGCCGGGGGTCTGGCAGCGGATGGTCACGCTCGCGCCGTAGGGCAGCACCTTCTCGACGGAGAAGTTGGTGCCGGGGCCGCTGCGGACGTTCACCCGGTAGCCCGGGGCGACCGGGAACGTCTGGTAGCCGGAGCCTGCGGTGAGGCCGGCCACCGGGCTTGATTCGTGCTCGACGGACATGTCTGATTTCCCCCCCATGGGTGCTGCCCTGCGCAACTCGCGCAGGGTAGCAGGACCTTGGAGATTCGCACGGGCCATCGACTAGGCTCCGGCGGGGGTGGTGAGCGGTGCATTCGCTGCGCGCGGACTACGTGGGGTTTCCGGAGTATGCCGGGCAGTACCGGCTCGAATCCGTGCTCGGCTCGGGCGGCATGGGCGTCGTCCACCTGGCCACCTCCGAGTCGGGGCTGAAACTCGCCGTCAAGATCGTGCACGCCGAGCACGCCGTGGATCCGGAGTTCCGGGCGCGGTTCCGGCAGGAGGTCGCGGCCGCCCGCCGTGTGAGCGGGGCCTTCACCGCGCCCGTCGTGGACGCGGACCCCGACGCCGAGCGCCCCTGGATGGCGACCTCGTTCATCGATGCCCCGACGCTCGCCGAGCGGGTGCGCGAACGGGTGCTGGAGCCGAGGGAGCTGGCCCGGCTCGCCGCCGGACTGGCGGAGGCGCTGCGGGACATCCACCGGGCGGGCGTGGTGCACCGGGACCTGAAGCCCAGCAACGTGCTGATGGCTCCGGACGGTGTCCGGGTCATCGACTTCGGCATCTCGCGGCCGGCCGACAGCGATCTGCGGACCGAGACCGGGAAGCTGATCGGGACCCCGCCGTTCATGGCGCCGGAGCAGTTCCAGCGGCCCCGCGAGGTCGGGACCGCGGCCGACGTGTTCGCCCTGGGAGCGGTGCTGGTGCACGCGGCGACCGGGCGGGGCCCCTTCGACTCCGACAGCCACTACCTCGTGGCCTATCAGGTGGTCCACAGCGAGCCCGACCTGACCGGCCTGCCGGAGCGGCTCGTACCGCTCGTCGCGCAGTGCCTGGCGAAGGATCCGGCGCAGCGGCCGAGCGCCGGCGCGCTGATCGCGGCGCTGCGGGCAGTGGCGTACCCGACGGACCTGGACACCCAGACCTTCGTCCCGAGGCCGAGGCTGCCGTCCGAGGCGGAGGAGGTCACGCACCGGCGGGACCGCGTCACGGGGCCGGACCCGGCGCCCGCGCCCCGGCGCGGACGGCTGACGCGGGTGGCCGCCCTGGCGGGGATCGGGCTGCTCCTCGCGGGCGGGGCCGCCGGTACGTACCTGCTGACCGGCTCGGACGGTGGTCCGCCCGCGCCCGCGCGGCGGACGGACCCGCCGGTGGCGGTCCCGGTCGCCGCTCCGTGGCAGATGTCGCTGGGCGACCGGGCCGCGGCGTGCTCCTGGCAGGCGGCGGCGCTGTACTGCTCGGGGGCCGGTCTCACGGCGGCCCGGATCGACCCGGCGAACGGGGCGGTCCTGTGGTCGGTGAACTCCGCGCAGGGCGCCGCGAGGACCGCGGCTCCGCTGTACGGCGGCGGGCTCGTCCTCACGGCGCCCGCGGGCGGCCGGCTGCTCCAGGCGCTGGATCCGGGGACGGGCGCGGAGCGGTGGCGGCGGAACCTGCCGTCGGGGGCGAAGGCCGTGTCCGCCGGGACCCTGGTCGTCGTCGCGGGGGCGGACGGGAAGGCGACCGCGCTGGACGCGGCCACCGGGACGGTGCGGTGGGCCAAGGACATCGGCGGGCTCGGTTCCGTCTGGTGCGCGGGACCCCAGGAGGCGGACGGTGCGGTCGGCGCGCTGTACGTCTCCACCCCGGCCGGGGACGGGAAGTCCACGCAGGTGGTGGAGGTCGACCCGGCGAGCGGGGCGCCGCGCGGGCAGGTGCGGGTGGCCGGGACGGTGGAGCCGTTCGCGGTGGCGGGCGGCAGCCTGCACCTGCTGGACAGCGACGCTGAGCTGATGACGCACGCGGTCGTACGCGTCGACCTGCGCTCCCGGGCGGTACGGACGACCCGGCTGCTGGCTCCGCTGCTCCAGGCGCAGGCGGCGGCGGGACCCGACGGGGAGGTGTACGTCTTCGGCACGTCGGGCGCGCTGGCCGCCGTGGGCGTCGAGCGGGAGGAGTGGCGGCTGGAGACCGGGGTCAGTGCGGCCTCGCGTCCCGTGCCGGGCGAGGGCCGGGTCTACCTCACCGCGCTGGACGGACGGCTGCTGGCCGTGGACACGGCGACCAAGCGGCTCGCCGGGCAGACGAAGCCCCGTATGGGCAGCGACAAGCAGGCGGCGAACCTGCCCGCGCCCGTGGTCGGGGGCGGGCGGGTGTACGCGTCGGCGCCGGACGGCAGCGTCTTCGCCGCACCGGCCGGGGATCCGGCCGGCTGGTGAAACGCGGCCGCCCCGCCCGAGAGGTCGGGCGGGGCGGCTGTCGTACGGGGGCGGGCCCGCCGGTCGGCGTCCGGCGCGGGCGGCGGGAGGCCCGCCGGGCCGGCGCGGGCGCGGGTGTCAGCCCAGGCGGGAGACGTCGCGGACCGCGCCCTTGTCGGCGCTCGTCGCCATCGCGGCGTAGGCGCGCAGGGCCGCCGAGACCGTGCGCTCGCGGTTCTTCGGGGCGTAGACGCCGCCGAGGGCCGCGTGCCGGGCCGCCAGCGTGGCGTCGTCGACGAGGAGCTCGATGGAGCGGTTCGGGATGTCGATGCGGATCCGGTCGCCGTCCTCGACGACCGCGATGTCACCGCCCGAGGCCGCCTCCGGGGAGGCGTGGCCGATGGACAGGCCGGAGGTGCCGCCGGAGAAGCGGCCGTCCGTGACCAGGGCGCAGACCTTGCCGAGGCCGCGGCCCTTGAGGAAGGACGTCGGGTAGAGCATCTCCTGCATGCCGGGGCCGCCGCGCGGGCCCTCGTAGCGGATGACGACGACGTCGCCCTCCTTGATCTCCTTGCGGAGGATCTTGTCGACGGCCTCGTCCTGCGACTCGCAGACCACGGCCGGGCCCTCGAAGGTCCAGATCGACTCGTCGACGCCCGCGGTCTTCACGACGCACCCGTCGGCCGCGATGTTGCCGCGCAGGACGGCGAGGCCGCCGTCCTTGGAGTACGCGTGCTGGACGGAGCGGATGCAGCCGCCCTCGGCGTCGAGGTCGAGGGTCTCCCAGCGCTCGGACTGGGAGAAGGCGGTGGCGGAGCGCTTGCAGCCGGGGGCCGCGTGCCACAGCTCCATCGCCTTGGCGGAGGCCGTTCCGGAGCGGGCGTCCCACTGGGCCAGCCAGTCCTCCAGGCCGTCGGAGTGGACCGAGGTGACGTCCTTGTTCAGGAGGCCGCCGCGGTGCAGCTCGCCGAGGATGGCGGGGATGCCGCCGGCCCGGTGGATGTCCTCCATGTAGTACGTGCCGCCGGGCGCCACGTTCGGCGCGACCTTGGAGAGGCAGGGGACCCGGCGCGAGACCTCGTCGATGTCGTGGAGGTCGTAGTCGAGGCCGGCTTCCTGCGCGGCGGCGAGGAGGTGCAGGATCGTGTTCGTGGAGCCGCCCATGGCGATGTCGAGGGCCATGGCGTTCTCGAAGGCCTGGCGGGTGGCGATGTTGCGCGGCAGGACCGAGTGGTCGTCCTGCTCGTAGTACCGCTTGGTGATCTCGACGACCGTGCGGCCGGCGTCCTCGTAGAGGGCTCGGCGGGCGGTGTGGGTGGCGAGGACGGAGCCGTTGCCGGGCAGGGCCAGGCCGATGGCCTCGGCCAGGCAGTTCATCGAGTTGGCGGTGAACATGCCGGAACAGGAGCCGCAGGTGGGGCAGGCGTTCTCCTCGATGCGCAGGACGTCCTCGTCGGAGACGTTCTCGTTCGAGGCGTCGACCATCGCGTCGATCAGGTCGAGCTTGCGGACGGTGCCGTCGACGAGGGTGGCCTGGCCGGCCTCCATCGGGCCGCCGGAGACGAAGACCACGGGGATGTTCAGGCGCATCGCGGCCATGAGCATGCCGGGGGTGATCTTGTCGCAGTTGGAGATGCAGATCAGGGCGTCGGCGCAGTGGGCCTCGACCATGTACTCGACCGAGTCCGCGATCAGGTCGCGGGAGGGCAGCGAGTACAGCATTCCGGCGTGGCCCATCGCGATGCCGTCGTCGACGGCGATGGTGTTGAACTCGCGGGGGATCGCGCCGGCGGCGCGGACGGCGTCGGAGACGATGCGGCCGACCGGCGCCAGGTGGGTGTGGCCGGGGACGAACTCGGTGAAGGAGTTGGCGACCGCGATGATCGGCTTCCCGATGTCCTCGCTCGCTACGCCCGACGCACGCATAAGGGCGCGTGCGCCCGCCATGTTGCGGCCGTGGGTGACGGTGCGGGACCTCAGCTCGGGCATCGGGTTCACTCCCCATGAGTGCGGTGGCGGGTGAACGCCTGCCGCGACTGTGGATATGGCTCGGTTACGAGGCTACGCCCCTCGCCCGCGATACGGACACCGTGTCCGCATGACGGGACGGTCGGCTCAGTACTCGGTCACTCTCCGGTGAGGTAGCGCTGGAGGGTGGGGGCCACCAGTTCGATGATGGTCTCCGGGTCCGCGGACGCGAGGGGCTCGACCTGGACGACGTAGCGCAGGACCGCGATGCCGACCATGTGGGAGGCGGCGAGCTCGGCGCGGAAGGTCGGGTCGGGGACGTCGAGGTCGGCGGCGATCCGCTCCAGGAGCCGGTGCAGGATCAGCCGGCGCAGCACCTTGGCGGCGGCCTCGTGGGTGAGGGCCGAGCGCATCACGGCGAGGAGCGGGGTCCGGGTGACCGGGTTCTCCCAGATGCCGAGGAAGTAGCGGGCGAGGCGCTCGCCGATGCCGTCGGCGCCCTCCGCGAGGAGCCCCGGGACCAGGAGGGCGGGCTCCATGCTGAGCTCGATCGCGGCGGCGAAGAGGTCGTCCTTGCTGCCGAAGTAGTGGTGCACCAGGGCCGGGTCCACGCCGGCGGCCTTGGCGATCCCGCGCACGGAGGTCTTGTCGTAGCCGCGGGCCGCGAACTCGGCGCGGGCCGCGAGGCGGATGCGCTCCTGGGTGCCGGGGCCGTCGTCGGCCTCGTCCTGGCGGGGGCGGCCGGGGCCGCGGCGGGGGCGGGGAGCCTCGGCGGCGGTCACGGGCGCGCCGGGGTGGTGGGGGACGCCGGGGAGGCGGGGGACGGCGGAGTCGTGGGGGCCGCCGAGGGGGCCGCGGACGTCGCGAGGTGGAGGCGGGTGAAGGCCAGGGCCTCGGCGAGGTCGGCCTCGCGCTCGGCGGAGGACATCGCGCGGCGGGTGTTGACCTCGATGACGACGTGCCCGTCGAAGGAGGTGGCGGCGAGCCGCTCCAGCAGCTCGGCGCAGGGCTGGCTGCCGCGGCCGGGGACGAGGTGCTCGTCCTTCGCGGAACCGTTCCCGTCGGCGAGGTGGATGTGGGAGAGCCGCTCGCCCATCCGGTCGATCATCGCCATCGCGTCGGTGCGGGCCGTCGCAGTGTGGGAGAGGTCGACCGTGAAGTGGCGGTAGTCGTCCTTGGTGACGTCCCACTCGGGCGCGTAGGCGAGCATCTCGCGGTCGCGGTAGCGCCAGGGGTACATGTTCTCGACGGCGAACCGGACGTCGGTCTCGTCCGCCATCCGCCAGATGCCGGTGACGAAGTCGCGGGAGTACTGGCGCTGCCAGCGGAACGGCGGGTGCACGACGACCGTGGACGCCCCGAGCCGCTCGGCCGCCGCCTGGGCCCGCTGGAGTTTGGTCCACGGATCGGTCGACCAGACGCGCTGCGTGATCAGGAGGCAGGGGGCGTGGACGGCCAGGATCGGGACCCCGTGGTGGTCGGAGAGCCGGCGCAGGGCGTCGACGTCCTGGCTCACCGGGTCCGTCCAGACCATGACCTCCACACCGTCGTAGCCGAGGCGCGCGGCGATCTCGAATGCGGTCGCCGTCGACTCCGGATAGACGGAGGCGGTGGAGAGGGCGACTTTCGCGGTCGGGACCCGGACTGGTTTTGCCACGGGGACAGGGTATCGGGGGCGCGGTGGCGGGGGCGCGCCCCCGCCGTCCCTCACGCTCCGGGCGCGGGCAGGTGGTCCAGGCGACGCAGGATGACGCCCTCGCGCAGGGCCCACGGGCAGATTTCGAGGGACTCCACGCCCAGCAGGTCCATCGCGCCCTCCGCGACCAGCGCGCCCGCGAGGAGCTGGGAGGAGCGCCCCTCGGAAACCCCGGGGAGCGCGGACCGCTGGTCGGTGGTCATCGCCGCCAGCCGGGGCACCCACACCTCCAGGGACTTGCGGGTCAGGTCGCGCTGGACGTACAGGCCGTCCCCCGACCGGGCCGCGCCCGCGATCCGGGCCAGCTGCTTGAACGTCTTCGACGTCCCCACCACCCGGTCCGGGATCCCGAAGCGGCTGAACTCGCCGACCGTCCGCGCGATCTGCGCCCGGACGTGGCGCCGGAGCGCGCGGACGGCGTCCGGGCCGGGCGGGTCGCCCGGCAGCCAGGCCGCCGTCAGTCGCCCGGCTCCCAGGGGCAGGGAGACGGCCTTGTCCGGGTCCTCGTCTATGCCGTACGCGATCTCCAGCGAGCCGCCGCCGATGTCCAGCATGAGGAGCTTGCCCGCCGACCAGCCGAGCCAGCGGCGCGCCGCCAGGAAGGTCAGGCGGGCCTCGTCGTCGCCGCTCAGCACCGGGAGGTCGATGCCGGTCTCCGCCTTGACCCGGCTCAGGACCTCGTCCGCGTTCGTGGCCTCCCGTACCGCGCTCGTGGCGAAGGGGAGTACGTCCTCGCACCCCTTGTCCTCGGCGGCATGTACGGCTCCCGCGATGACGCGGACCAGTCGCTCGACGCCCTCCGGCGTCACCGCGCCGTGCTCGTCGAGGAGCTCCGCCAGGCGCAGTTCCACCTTGTGCGAGTGCGCCGGCAGCGGGCGCGCGCCGGGGTGCGCGTCCACCACCAGCAGATGGATCGTGTTCGAACCCACATCAAGGACACCGAGTCTCATGGGGGGAAACGCTACTGGGCCCATGACGTGGCGATGGAGTAAGGGGCGCTTAGGCTTGAGTTTGTGCCAAATACGAAGAAGGCCAACAAGTCCAAGCCGCGGTCGGACGAGCAGTCGGGCGAGCAGTCGAACGGGCGGGCGGACAAGGCGAAGTCCTCGAAGTCCCCGAAGTCCCCGAAGGCCTCCCCGGCGACGAAGGACGTCGTCGGCGACGAGAAGGGGCTCGACTTCCCCCGGGCGTGGGTGGAGTTTCCCGACCCCGCCGACGAGGAGCAGGTCTTCCGCTGCGACCTCACCTGGCTGACCTCGCGCTGGACCTGCATCTTCGGCAGTGGCTGCCAAGGCATCCAGGCCGGCCGGGCGGACGACGGGTGCTGCACGCTCGGCGCGCACTTCTCCGACGAGGACGACGAGAAGCGGGTCGCGGAGAACGTGGCGCGGCTCACGCCGGAGCTGTGGCAGTTCCACGACGTCGGCAGCGAGACCGGCTGGACCCAGCACGACGACGACGGGGAGAAGCAGACCCGCCGCTGGGACGGCGCCTGCATCTTCCTGAACCGGCCCGGCTTCCCGGCCGGCGCCGGCTGCTCCCTGCACATCCTGGCGCTCAAGAGCGGCCAGGAGCCGCTGGAGACCAAGCCGGACGTGTGCTGGCAGCTGCCGATCCGGCGCACCTACGACTGGATCGAGCGGCCCGACGACACCCGCGTGCTGCAGGTGTCCATCGGGGAGTACGACCGGCGCGGCTGGGGCCCCGGCGGCCACGACCTGCACTGGTGGTGCACGTCGGCCACGTCCGCGCACGGCGCCGGGGACCCGGTGTACGTGTCGTACCGCGCCGAGCTGACGGAGCTCATGGGCAAGGAGGGGTACGCGGAACTCGTGCGGCTGTGCGAAGCGCGGCTCGCCTCGCTGCTGCCGATGGCTCCGCACCCCGCGGACCCGGTCGGTCCGGCCCAGGCCTGACCCGCGCCGCGCCCGGGCCCGTCGCGAGGAGCCCTGGCCCGTCGCGAGGAGCCCGGGCGGCGCGGCCCGCGGGGCGGCCCTCAGCCCAGGCCCAGCATTCCCAGGATCGCGGTGACCAGTTCGGCCACGGGCCGGCCGATCTCGCCGGCCAGGGTCGCGATGCCGAGTACGGCCATCAGGGCACTGTGCCGGGCTTCCGGCGGGCTCTCCTCCGCGATGATCACGGACAGGTTGCTCTCGATGGCTCCGGCGCTCGCGGGCGCGACCTGGGCCCGCAGCGCGTCGAGCAGGACGGCGAGCTGCCGGACGGCTTCCTGCGGGGTGGGGGGCGCCTGCGGGGTCCCCGCTCCCACGGTCGGGGACTGGATCTTGACGATGCCGATGTTGCGCGTCCCGTCGTTCATGTGGACCACGTCGCCGTAGTGGTACGGGGCCTCGCCGCCGCTCATCACGCCACCTTTCCGGTGTTGCCCATGCCGCCGGTCATGTTCACGCTGTCGCCGAAGTGGTAGCGCCTGAGATCCACGTCCAGCCGCTCCACCCGCACGGAGAACTCCGCCTCCGGGTGTTCGATGGCGTGGACGATGTGCCCGACCAGCTCGCGCAGCGCCGCCCGCTGCTCCAGGGTCACGACGGCGACGGCCGCGCCGGCGGTCTCCACGGTCAGGGCGTAGCGGTCGGGCCGGGTCAGCCGGAACACGAGCTGCGAGAGGAGGGCGACCGCCGCCACGACGACGAGGGGCCCGGCGGCCGCTAGCGGGTCGCCCCGCGACTCCCCCATGACGGCCTGGAGCACGAAGAGGATCACGGCCGCGATCGCGAGCCACTTCAGGAAGTCCAGGAGGATCTGCCCGCGGTCGGGTTTGAGCACGAAGGTCCGTACCCGGACGATGTTGCTCAGGGGGTACGCCGCCTCGCCCACCCACAAGAGGCGGCTGCTGACCCGCAGGTACACACCGGATCCGTTGTAGGCCGGTGGCGGTGGGGACGCCGCGGAGGCCGGGGGCGGGGCGGACGGCGGCCGGTGCGGCGGCCGCGGTGGCGGTGTCGGTGCGGGCGCTGTCGGTTCGGGCGCTGTCGGTGCGGGCGGTGGCGGTGCGGGCGGTGGCGAGACCCCGTTCGGCTCCATGACTCCCCCATGCGGATGCCCAGGTCGTGCGTGGAGACCATTAAGGCATCCAGCGGCTGACGTGCGGCCATCACATTCTTGCCAACTTGCCCGAGAAGCACGGAAGTTGGCGCAAGCCGGACCGCACCGCCCCGCTGGGGCGATCCCTACGCCGGGCTCGACTCCGGGCCCGGATCCGGCGGGCCGGCCGTCTGCGACGGTGTCGGGCCCGGCGATTCGGTCGGGGTGGGCGTCGGGGTCGGAGTCGGCGTGGGGGTGGGAGTGGGCGTCGGAGTGGGAGTCGGGACCGGGTCGGTCGGTGTCGGCGTGGGGGTCGGGGCGGTGCGGCCCCGACCCTGGATGGAGACCACCGCACCGGCCGGGTCCACCCCGACCCGGGCGCTCCAGGCCCCGACGGGCTGCGCCTCGGAGTCCACGACGATCCGCAGGGTGACCGATTCTCCTGGCGAGAGTCGGCCAGAGGTCCGGCTCGCGCGCAGCCACGGGGCGTCGGACCACAGCCGCCAGTCGACGGGGCCTCCGCCCGACGCGGCCAGCGTCAGCAGCGTGGTCGAACCGTGCGAGGAGGCGGCCACGGTCAGCCGGCCGGGGGCTCCGGGTCCGCCGGGGGTGGCGGCGGGGGCGCCGCTGCTGATGACCTCGACGGAGACGTCGGGGGCGGCGGCGCCCGGGGCGAAGTCGGGGCCGTCGGCGACGACGGCGGCGTTGCCCGCGTTCTCGTACGCCGCCAGCGGGCGGCCGTCGGTGCCCGTCAGCGGAAGCTGCTCCTCGCTCGCCGAGATGCGGGTGGAGCCGTTGCCGACGGATTCCCCGGTGCTCGGTGCGCCCCGGTACGCCGCCCACAGGGCCAGCACCGGGGCCGCGACGACGGTGGCGACGACGGTGGTGGTCACGGCGCGGGCGCGCAGCCGTTCGCGGCGGGCCGCGCGGTCCCTGGGGTCCATCGGGAAGCCGGTGCGGTCGAAGCGCGGGCCGGGCCCGCCGCCCCGGCGGCTCCCGGAGCGGAGCATCGCGGCGCGGACGGCGGTGCGCGGGGCCGGGACCAGCGGGAGGGGCGCGGTGTTGATGCCGCCCGAGCCGGGCCAGGGCGCGCCGACGCCGACGCGTTCGGCGACGCGGCGGCAGCGCGGGCAGTCGTCGACGTGCCGGACGAGTTCGGCGCGCAGGGAGGAGGACAGCAGGACGTTCCCGTCTCCGCCCTCCCCGTCGTCGCCGGTGAGCCGGGACACGGTCGTGCAGCTGCCGGTCTCCACGACGGCGAGGGCGGCACGGGTGCGCTCGACCTCGCACGCGGCGCCGGAGAGCAGCTCGCGTGCGGCGGCCGGGGGCGTGCCGAGGACGGCGGCGAGCTCGGGGACGCCGAGGCGGTGGCGGACGGCGAGTTCGAGGGCTTCGCGCTGCTCGGGCGAGGTCCCGGCGGCCTCGGGCCAGGCGAGGCGGGCGAGCTCCGTGCGGTGGTGGGCCGATGCGTCGGGCGTGTCCGTACGGGGCCGCGCGCCGGCGGGGCCCGGCGGGCCGTCGGCGGAAGCGGCGTCCGGCTCCGGGCATCCCGGCGCTCCCGCCGAGCCCACTGGTCGCGCCGATCCCGGGGAGGACACGGAGGCCGGCGCCCGGGACGCGGCGTTCGCGGCCGCGTTCACGTCGGCGGCCGCGGATCGCGGGCCACGGCCCGGACCCGCGTGCTCCGTCGTACGCCGGGCGGAATGCGCTCCCCGGTAGCCGTGGCGCGTACGCCGTCGCTCGGCCAGCCGTCGCAGGCAGGCCCAGCGCGCGAGTGCGTACAGCCAGGCGCGCCGGTCCCCCTCGTCGGGACAGCGGCCGGGGTGCCGTTCGGCGACGGCGAGGACGTCGCCGAGTACGTCGGTGGCGGTGTCGTGGTCGCACAGGACCGAGAGGCAGTACGTGAACAGTCCGTCCAGGTAGGGCTCGTGCCGGAACGGTGGCGGCTGCTCCACCCTGGTCCCCTCGGGGGGCGTGCGCCCGTGCGCCCGGTGTGCGCCGGTGCGCGGTGCGGGGTTTCCCTGGTTGCTGCTCGTCACTCGGCGACCGTAGGCGGCGCGCCGGTGGCACTCCGGAAGCCTTCACCGCTTTTAGCCCTTATGGGTGAACAGATCGGCAACGTGCTGACAGCGCCCCTGACGGTGCACGCCACGGCGGTCGGACCGGGAGCGCGGGAGCAGCGCCCGCCGGGGCTGTCGGTGGGTGCGGCTACGGTGGGCCGCATGGCTGCCCGTACATCTCGTTCATCCGCCAAGGACCGGCCGTCCTACCGTTGTACCGAGTGCGGGTACTCCACCGCCAAGTGGCTCGGCCGGTGCCCCGAGTGCCAGGCCTGGGGCACCGTCGAGGAGCTGGGCGGCGCGCCCGCCGTGCGGACCACCGCGGCCGGCCGGGTCACCACGGCCGCCGTGCCGATCGGGCAGGTCGACGGCCGGACCGCGACCGCGCGCAGCACCGGCGTGGACGAGCTGGACCGGGTCCTGGGGGGCGGGCTGGTGCCCGGGGCGGTCGTGCTCCTGGCGGGCGAGCCGGGCGTCGGCAAGTCGACGCTGCTGCTCGACGTCGCGGCGAAGGCGGCCAGCGACGAGCACCGCACGCTGTACGTCACGGGCGAGGAGTCGGCGAGCCAGGTGCGGCTGCGGGCCGACCGGATCAAGGCCCTCAGCGACCACCTGTACCTCGCGGCCGAGACCGACCTGTCCGCCGTCCTCGCGCACCTCGACGCGGTGAAGCCCTCGCTGCTGATCCTGGACTCCGTGCAGACCATCGCCTCCCCCGAGATCGACGGCGCGCCCGGCGGCATGGCGCAGGTCCGGGAGGTGGCCGGGGCGCTGATCCGGGCGTCCAAGGACCGCGGGATGTCCACCCTGCTCGTCGGCCACGTCACCAAGGACGGGGCGATCGCCGGTCCCCGGCTGCTGGAGCACCTCGTCGATGTCGTACTGAGCTTCGAGGGCGACCGGCACGCGCGCCTGCGCCTCGTGCGCGGTGTGAAGAACCGGTACGGCGCGACGGACGAGGTCGGCTGCTTCGAACTCCACGACGAGGGCATCACCGGGCTCGCCGACCCGAGCGGGCTCTTCCTGACCCGGCGCGCCGAGGCCGTCCCCGGCACCTGCCTGACGGTGACGCTGGAGGGCAAGCGGCCCCTGGTCGCCGAGGTCCAGGCGCTGACGGTGGACTCGCAGATCCCCTCGCCGCGCCGGACCACTTCGGGGCTTGAGACCTCGCGCGTGTCGATGATGCTGGCGGTCCTGGAGCAGCGCGGCCGGATCACCGCGCTCGGCAAGCGGGACATCTACTCCGCCACCGTGGGCGGGGTGAAGCTGACCGAGCCGGCCGCCGACCTGGCGATCGCGCTGGCCCTGGCCTCGGCCGCCAGCGACGTACCGCTCCCGAAGAACCTGGTCGCCATCGGCGAGGTCGGCCTCGCGGGCGAGGTCCGCCGCGTGACGGGCGTGCAGCGGCGGCTCGCGGAAGCGCACCGGCTGGGCTTCACGCACGCGCTGGTGCCGGGGGATCCGGGGAAGGTGCCGGCCGGGATGAAGGTGACGGAGGTCGCCGACATGGGCGACGCGCTACGGGTCCTGCCGCGCGGGCGGTCGCGCACGCCGGCGAAGGACCGCGACGCCGGCTAGGGGTCCGGGGTCGCGGCGTCCGGCATGCGGGCCGGCGGCCGGCCGGAACGGGCTTCGAACCGCAGGTCAGGGGGCCTGGAGGGGGTGCTCCTCGGCCCGGCCGCGTCAAGGCACGGCGGCGGCGCGGGCCGCGCCGGTAGACTTTGGCCCGGTCCGCCCGGCCGTACGCAGGCGGCACAACCCGCGACCGGAGGAGTGCAGTGGCAGCCAAGGACGGGGCAGCAGCATCCGGAAAGTCGGGCGCGAGCTCCAAGCAGGAGGCCATGATGCGTGCCTCCCTGAGCGCGGTCGCACCTGGTCAGCCGCTGCGTGACGGGCTCGAACGGATCGTCCGCGGCAACACCGGAGGCCTCATCGTCCTCGGCATGGACAAGTCCGTCGAGGCGATGTGCACGGGCGGCTTCGTCCTGGACGTGGAGTTCACGGCGACCCGGCTGCGCGAACTGTGCAAGCTCGACGGCGCGCTGATCCTGGACAAGGACATCACCAAGATCCTGCGGGCGGGCGTCCAGCTGGTGCCGGACGCCTCGATCCACACGGAGGAGACGGGCACCCGGCACCGGACCGCGGACCGGGTCTCGAAGCAGTGCGGCTTCCCGGTGGTGTCGGTGTCGCAGTCGATGCGGCTGATCGCGCTGTACGTGGACGGCGAGCGGCGCGTGCTGGAGGAGTCCGGGGCGATCCTGTCGCGGGCGAACCAGGCGCTGGCCACGCTGGAGCGGTACAAGCTCCGCCTGGACGAGGTGGCGGGAACGCTGTCGGCGCTGGAGATCGAGGACCTGGTCACGGTGCGCGACGTGACGGCGGTCGCGCAGCGGCTGGAAATGGTCCGGCGCATCGCGACGGAGATCGCGGAATACGTGGTCGAGCTGGGCACCGACGGACGACTGCTGTCGCTCCAGCTGGACGAACTCACGGTCGGGATCGAGCAGGAGCGGGAGCTGGTGATCCGGGACTACGTTCCGGAGCCGACGGCGAAGCGTTCCCGCACGGTCGAGGAGGCGCTCCCGGCGCTGGACGCGCTGACGCATCCGGAGCTGCTGGAGCTGGCGATCGTGGCGAAGGCGCTGGGGTACACGGGGTCGCCGGAGACGCTGGACTCGGCGGTGTCCCCGCGCGGGTACCGGCTGCTGGCGAAGGTGCCGCGGCTGCCCGGGGCGATCATCGAGCGGCTGGTGGAGCACTTCGGCGGACTGCAGAAGCTGCTGGCCGCCAGCGTGGACGACCTGCAGACGGTAGACGGCGTGGGCGAGGCCCGCGCCCGCAGCGTCCGCGAGGGCCTGTCCCGCCTGGCGGAGTCCTCGATCCTGGAGCGGTACGTCTAGGCCGTCTCTTTCGGATCTTGCCGGGACCGCGACGCCCGTCCCGCAATCCCCCGGCGGGCCGGATCCGGCGGAGCCTCCCGGCTCCGCCGGCGGCCGCGTCAGTCCTGCTTCAGGACGAACGAGGTCCGGGCCACCGGCATGCCCGGCGACTTGACCTCGACCACGTACGTGTCCGCCGCCGCCACCCCTGCCGGAGGCGCCTGGCACTGGGCGGCCGCGCTGAAGTGCCGGTCCCATTCGAGGGATTGCTTGGTCTCCCCCTGCGAGGGCACCCGGAAGAACACGTTGTCCGCGCCCGTCGGGCAGTCCGCCGAGGACCAGACCGGCTTGGCGTTGCTCGCCTGAGTGATGGTCAGCACCGCCTGCTTCGGGCCGAGATCGACCTTGCAGGTCGTGCCGGAGACGTTGCGGGCGATGAGTTCGAGGCGGGGCTTCTCGCTCGCCTCGTACTCGTTCTTCACGCTCTTGACCTCCCACTGGAGCGCGTTCGGCGCGCAGGTGGGCACCGGCGAGTCCGCCGGTACGGTCTGGTTCGGGGCCGAGCCGCCGGCGCCGCCCGGGTCGGTCCCGCCCGGCTCGCCGTTCTTGCCCGCTCCGGGGCTCGCGCCGCCGCCGGAGCCCGCGGCGGCGCCGCCGCCGCCGCCCGAGCCCGACCCGCCCCGCCCGCCCGGGGCCTGACTGATCGCCGGACCCGATCCGGAGGGTCCGGGGGTGATCTGGGTGACGGGGTCGGAGCCGCCCTGGCCCTTGCCGTTGTCGCTCGTCTTCCCCCCGTCGGAACTGACGGTCCATACGGCGAGGAGCGCGAGGAGCGCGGCGACGGACGCCAGCACGGCCCTCCGTCGCCAGTAGATGGAGGAGGGGAGCGGCCCGACCGGATTGCGCAGAGATCCCACGGACGGAACTTTACGAGAGTTCGGGGCGCGATCCGTGCCCCACATGCCGCGTACCGGGCTTGTTTTGCCGATGATCATCCTGCGGAAGGAGATGGAGGCGCCGAAAATCAGCCACGCGTCTGATGAATGCATTATTCCGTTTTGAGTACCGTGAGTGACCATGGACAGCTCCGGGCTCTACCTCGACGTCACCGGTTTCGCGCGCTCCACCCCCGCCTGGGTGCAATCGGCCTTCGAGGTCTGGACGAAGTACGGGCTGCTCGTCTTCGGCGCCCTCTTCATCGCCGTGTGGTGGCGTGCGCGCGGGCGGGAGCACCCCCGGGCCGTCGCCCTGGCCGTCCTCGCGCCGCTCGTCACCGCACTGGCCTACGTCGCCTCGGAGCTGGTCAAGACCCTCGTGTACGAGGAGCGCCCCTGCCGGGCCGTGGCCGGGGCGGCGGCCTCGCTCATCACCTGCCCGGCCTCCGGCGACTGGTCCTTCCCCAGCAACCACTCCGTCATCGCGGGCGCCGCCGCCGTCACGCTCGCCCTGGCCGTGCCCCGCCTCGGGCTGCTGACCGTTCCGCTCGCGCTGTTCATGGCCTACTCCCGCGTCTTCGTCGGGGTGCACTACCCGCACGACGTGGCCATGGGCCTGCTGCTGGGCGCGAGCCTGGCCGCGCTCGCCGTACTGGCGCTCACCGGGCCCACGACCAGGGCCGTCTGCGCCGTACGGGCGGGCGGTGGACGCGCCGCCGTCCTGATCACCGGCCCGGACCCAGCGCAGCGGGGACGAAACGTGTCAGGATGCCGTCTGCCATGACTGCATCCCCCGCTTCTCCCGCCGCGCTGCACGCCCCCGTCATCGCGTGGTTCGACGCACACGCCCGCGATCTGCCCTGGCGCCGCCCCGAGGCCGGGCCCTGGGGGGTGATGGTCAGCGAGTTCATGCTCCAGCAGACCCCCGTCAACCGGGTCCTGCCGGTCTACGAGCACTGGCTCGCACGCTGGCCCCGGCCCGCCGACCTGGCCGCCGAGGCCCCCGGCGAGGCCGTGCGGGCCTGGGGGCGGCTCGGCTACCCGCGCCGGGCCCTGCGCCTGCACGGCGCCGCCGCCGCCATAACGGAACGGCACGGGGGCGACGTACCGCGCGATCACGCGCAGCTGCTGGCCCTGCCCGGGGTCGGCGAGTACACGGCGGCCGCCGTGGCCTCCTTCGCGTACGGGCAGCGCCACGCGGTCCTCGACACGAACGTGCGCCGGGTCTTCGCGCGCACCGCGACCGGGGTCGAGTACCCGCCGAACGCCACGACCGCCGCCGAACGGCGCCTCGCGCGGGCCCTGCTGCCCGAGGACGAGGACACGGCGGCCCGCTGGGCGGCCGCCTCCATGGAGCTCGGGGCGCTCGTGTGCACGGCCAAGAGCCCGGACTGCGGGCGCTGCCCGGTGGCCGGGCTGTGCGCGTGGCGGCTCGCCGGCAAGCCCGCGCACGAGGGACCGCCGAGACGGGGGCAGACGTACGCCGGGACGGACCGGCAGGTGCGCGGCAAGCTCCTCGCGGTGCTGCGGGAGGCGGTCGGCGCGGTGCCGCAGTCCGTGCTCGACACCGTCTGGGACGAGCCCGTGCAGCGGGCCCGCGCACTGGACGGGCTGGTCTCGGACGGGCTGGTGGAGCCGCTGGCCGGGCGGATGTACCGGCTGCCGGCCGGCCCGGCCGAAGTTGACTCGCAGATTCCGCTTGGATCGGAGAAACCGCAGCTCACGGCCACTGTTACACAACCTATGGGTGTCCGTGCGCCCACCGAAGGCTGACCCGCACAGGCCCGTGACAACGCCTCCGTACCTTCGAACCCGTAAGGCAGCGGATCAGCGGTTGAACGTCAGCGGAGGCGGTCTGAGATGGCGCACGGCGAGGTACTCGGTTTCGAGGAGTACGTACGCACCCGGCAGGACGCGCTGCTGCGCAGTGCCCGGCGCCTGGTACCGGACCCCACCGACGCCCAGGACCTCCTGCAGACCGCCCTCGTCCGCACCTACGGCCGCTGGGACGGCATCGCCGACAAGTCCCTCGCCGACGCCTACCTGCGGCGCGTCATGATCAACACCCGTACCGAGTGGTGGCGTGCCCGCAAGCTCGAAGAGGTCCCCACCGAGCAGCTCCCCGACGCCTCCGTCGAGGACGGCTCCGACCAGCGCGCCGACCGCGCCCTGCTGATGGACATCCTCAAGGTGCTCGCGCCCAAGCAGCGCAGCGTGGTCGTGCTGCGACACTGGGAGCAGATGAGCACCGAGGAGACGGCCGCGGCGCTCGGCATGTCGGCGGGAACCGTGAAGAGCACTCTGCACCGCGCCTTGGCCCGCCTCCGGCAGGAGCTGGAGAGCCGGGACCTGGACATGCGCGCGCTGGAACGCGGGGACCACACCATCCGGTACGAGGGGCGTGAGCGGTGCGCGGCCTGAATGGCCAATGCCTGAACGGCAAGAGCTCGGTCGTACTGATGTCGGCGGGGACCATCGTCCTCGCCGGCACGGCGCTGTTCGCGGCCGGCTGCACCACCGGGGGTACGGGGCTGCGTGACGGCGGCCCGGCCCGTACCGAGTCGGTGGCCAAGACCGCCCCGCCGCCGTCCTCCGCGCCCTCCGGGCACGGGTCGGCCGCACCCGCCAGCCCCCTCGTACCGCACGCCTCGGGCACGCCGGCCAGGATCGACCCGGTCGCGCTGCTCCTGGCGGACCCGAAGGTCGGCGCGGAGGTCAAGCGGGACCTGAAGCCCTGCACGGGCAAGGAGTACCCGGTCGACGTCAGCTACGGGAAGGTCACCGGCGGCCCGGAGGCCGACGTCGTGGTCAACGTGCTGTCCTGCGCCGACGCCCTGGGCCGCGCCTCCTACGTGTACCGGGCGGACGACGGGAAGTACGAGAACGTCTTCGCGGACGAGCAGCCGCCCGTCTACGCCGAGATCGACCGGGGCGACCTGGTCGTGACCAAGCCCGTCTACGGGAAGAGCGACGCCCTCTCCTATCCTTCGGGCGAGGACCTGATCACGTACCGCTGGGACGGGGAGAAGTTCACCGAGCAGGACCGGGTGCACACCGATTACAGCAACGTGGTCGACGGCGGGGTGGCCCCCGGCCCGGCCGTCACCCAGAAGAACTGAGCCGGAAGAACCGAGTACCGAGGCGAGGCGAGGCTCCCGCATGGCAGACACGCATGTCCTGTTCGTGGAGGACGACGACGTCATCCGTGAGGCCACGACCCTGGCGCTGGAGCGCGACGGGTTCGTGGTCACCGCCATGCCCGACGGCCTGTCCGGCCTGGAGTCCTTCCGCGCGGACCGGCCCGACATCGCCCTGCTCGACGTGATGGTGCCCGGCATGGACGGCGTGAGCCTGTGCCGCCGCATCCGCGACGAGTCCACCGTCCCCGTCATCATGCTGTCGGCGCGCGCCGACTCCATCGACGTCGTCCTGGGACTGGAGGCGGGCGCCGACGACTACGTCACCAAGCCCTTCGACGGCTCCGTGCTGGTCGCCCGGATCCGCGCGGTGCTGCGCCGCTTCGGCCACGCCGGCGGCCCGCAGGGCGGCGGGGCCGACGACGGCGACTCCGGCGAGCGGGGGGTACTGGCCTTCGGGGACCTGGAGGTCGACACGGAGGGCATGGAGGTGCGCAAGGCCGGCGCCCCGGTGGCGCTCACGCCCACCGAGATGCGGCTGCTGCTGGAGTTCTCCACCTCCCCCGGCACCGTGCTCTCGCGCGACCGGCTGCTGGAGCGGGTCTGGGACTACGACTGGGGTGGCGACACCCGCGTCGTGGACGTCCACGTCCAACGGCTGCGCACCAAGATCGGGCAGGACCGGATCGAGACGGTCCGGGGTTTCGGATACAAACTGAAGGCCTGATGCCTTGAGAAGACTGAGCGCGGGAGCGAACGCGGGGATGAAGCCTGAATGAAGCGGTTCACCCTGCGGACCGGAATCCGCTGGAAGATCACGCTCGCCATCGCTTCCGTGGGCGCGCTCACCGCCATCGCACTGAGCCTGGTGGTGCACAGCGCTGCCCGCGTGTCGATGCTGGAGAGCGCCCGCGAGGTGCAGCTGGACCGGGTGCAGTTCATCTCCCGCAACGCCGAAGCCGGCCGCAAGCCCCCCATGGGCGCCAAGCTCAACGACCCCGACCTGCCCGCGGACCTGCGCGAGAAGGCCCGGTCCGGGCGGCGCGGCACCTACATCCAGGAGAAGCCCCACGGACTGCCCGAGGTGTGGGCCGCCGTACCGCTCGGCAACGGGCAGGTGCTCTCGCTCCACACCCAGTTCCGGGAGAGCGCCAACATGGTCCGCGACCTGGACCGGGCGCTGGTCGTCGGGTCCCTCGCCGTGGTCATCGGCGGTTCGGCGCTCGGCGTGCTCATCGGCGGCCTGTTCTCGCGGCGGCTGCGCAAGGCCGCGGCCGCCGCGCAGCGGGTGGCGCACGGAGACCCCGAGGCACGGGTGCGGGACGCCGTCGGGGGCGTCGTGCGCGACGAGACCGACGACCTCGCGCGGGCCGTCGACGCGATGGCGGACGCGCTCCAGCAGCGGCTGGAGGCCGAGCGGCGGGTGACCGCCGACATCGCACACGAGCTGCGCACCCCGGTGACAGGTCTGCTCACGGCGGCGGAACTGCTGCCTCCGGGACGGCCGACCGAGCTCGTACGGGACCGCGCGCAGGCCCTGCGGGCACTGGTCGAGGACGTACTGGAGGTGGCCCGGCTGGACAGCGCGTCCGAGCGGGCGGAGCTCCAGGAGGTGGCGCTCGGCGAGTTCGTGAGCCGCCGGGTCACCTCCCTGATGCCGGAGGCGAGCGTACGGATCGTCGCGGACGAGATCGTGAGCACCGATCCGCGCCGCCTGGAGCGGATCCTCGGCAACCTCCTCGCCAATGCCTCGCGCTACGGGCGGGCGCCGGTCCAGGTCGACGTCGAAGGCCGGGTCGTACGGGTCCGCGACCACGGGCCGGGCTTCCCCGAGGCACTGCTGCGCGAGGGACCGAGCCGGTTCAGGACCGGGTCGACGGACCGGGCCGGAGTCGGGCACGGGCTGGGGCTGACCATCGCGGAGGGGCAGGCGCGGGTGCTGGGCGCCAGGCTGACGTTCCGCAACGTGGCCGCCCCGGGCGGCTTCGCCCGCGAGGGCGCGGCGGCCGGGGCGGTGGCGGTGCTGTGGCTGCCCGAGCACGCGCCGACGGCGTCGGGGAGCTATCCGGTCCTGCCGCCTTCGGCGTGAGCGGGGCGGGGCGGGGCGGGGCGGGGCGGGGCGGGGAACGGCCCGGTACAGGGGCGGGGAACGGCCGCGAAGGGCCGCGAAGGGCCGGGATCAGCCGGGATCGGCCGGGATCGGTTCCGTATCGCGACCATCGGCTGTTCGATTGCGGACGCCGATGTTTTAGCATCCGATCCATGACTGACGGTACGGATCGCCCGCACAGCCCCCAGCCCGAGCCCAACGACCAGAACCCCGGCGGCTACGGCTACCCCCAAGGGCAGATACCCGCCGGCGGCGGATACGGCTATCCGCAAGCCGGGCAGCCCGGGGGCTACGGCTACCCGCAGGCCCCGGCCGGGCCCGGCGCGTTCGGCCCGCCGCCCGGCGGTCCCGCGGAGACCCCCTCCGGCTACGGCTTCCCGCAGGCGGGCCCGTACCAGCAGGGACCGGGCGCCCCGCAGCCCGGAGACTTCCAGGCCCAGGCCCCGTTCCCGCCGTCGTCCGACGAGCCGGACTGGGGAGCGCTGGCCGACGGCGCCGCGCGGGAGCGGCGCAGGAAGCGGCTGTGGGCGATCGGCGGCGCGGTGACCGTACTGGCCGTGCTGGCCGGTGGCGGCGCCTACCTGCTGCTGGGCGGCGGCGGCTCCGGCGACGACGCGAAGGCGAGCGAATCGCCGTCGGCCTCGCCCTCGCCCTCGGTGAGCGGCTCCAAGGCGGCGGTGGACAACACGCCGACCGTGGCGGATGACCCGACGAAGCTGCGGGACCGCAGCGGCAAGTCACATCTGAAGATGGGCCCGGAGGCCGCCGTGGCCCCGGTCGACAAGCGGTTCGAGTTCCGCACGACGGGCACCGCGAACTCGTACGCCGAGTCCGAGAAGGCCCTCGTCGACGTGTCCAAGAGCTTCACCGTCACGGCCCGCGTCTCGAACAGCGCCCCGAAGGGGCGGCAGATCGCCGTCAGCCAGGGCAACGGGAAGACGTTCTCCTTCGAGCTGGGCTCGGACGAGGTGAACGGCAAGCCGGCGTGGATCTTCCGGATCCAGACGGACGCGGCGGGCGCGGACGCCACGGCCAAGACCGTCGTGGCCGAGGGCCGCAAGATGGACAACACCATGACGGAACTGACCGGCACCTACAACGACACGACCAAGATGATCACGCTGTTCGTCGACGGCAAGCAGATCAACGAGGCCAAGGTGCCGGCCGTCTACAAGGCGGCCGGACCGCTGCAGCTGGGCCGCACCCGCGCGCAGGACGCCTGGGCCGGCGCGTGGAGCGGCGCCATGGACAGCGTCCGGATCTACCGGATCGCGCTGTCGCCGGAGCAGGTCAACGACCAGAAGCCGGGCAAGCTCGACGCGTCGATCAGGCCCGTCGCTTCCTGGATGCTGTATTGATCCCGGACGGGATCAGACGCTGACGCCGAACTGGCGCAGGAAGGCGACCGGGTTCACGGCCGAGCCGTAGTTCGGGGTGTTCCGGATCTCGAAGTGGAGGTGCGGGCCGCTCGAATTGCCGGTGTTGCCGGACAGGGCGATCCGGGTGCCCTTGGCGACCTTCTGGCCGGGCTTGACCTGGATCTTCGAGAGGTGCGCGTACTGCGAGTACGTGTTGTTCGCGTGCTTGATCACGATGGCGTTGCCGTAGGCCGGGCCGTCGCCGCCGCCGTTGGGTCCGGCCTTGACGACGACGCCCGCCGAGACGGCGTTGACCGGGGTGCCGACGGGGACGGCGAAGTCCTGGCCGGAGTGCTTGTGCGACCACATGGTGCCGCCCTTGCCGAAGGTCGCCGAGAGCGTGTAGTTCGACACGGGCTTCTCCCACGCCGGGGCCGGCTTCACGGCGGCCGGGGCCGCGCTGGCGAAGGCGGCGGTCGTCCCGGCCCCGACTGCCAGGGCCGCACCGAGAGCGGTGGCGCCGAGGGCGATACGGATACGACGGGTGCTGACGCGCTTCGCGGACATGAAGTGGACCTCCGGGGCCGGGGACTGGGACGGTGCTTCTGGCAAGAAGCGACCCGGAACTCCGCAGGGGGTGCCGGGCTAGCTCGCCATCCTTGGTAACCCGACCCCCCGAACTTCCCCAAACCACCCCATTACTACCCGAGCTCGTAGGTGAGGGGAGGGCCTACAGCCCTGTTGACCGCCTCATTACTGGGGCAGGGGTGGGGCAAAACGGACATCGATCTCTACGGATGTTCCTAGTAGGTCCGATTTGCCCTGTGCGGCTTGTCACCGGCGTGGGACCTCCGGCGGCCCTTCTTCGGGACCAAAGCCCTGCGTGCGGTTGCGCGTGGAGCTACGCTCACGCCTCGTGGACGCATCCGTGGTGGGGATCCGGCTGGCCTCGGGGGTCGTGACCCCCCTCGTGAAGAAGCTCCTGCGCGGGGAGGGCGCCGGCGCGGGCCTCGTCGACCATCCCGTGCGGATCTCCGCCTACGTCTCCCCGCGCGAGCAACGCACCCTGTCCCGGGACGACCTGCGCCGGCTCGCCGAGAAGCTCGTCGCCCAGGCCCTGCGGGCCCCCGGCGAGCAGCCGCTGCCCCCGGGCGAGGAGGCGGGCGTCGCGACCGCACTGGCCGTCACCCTCCACGCCCTGGGGGACCTGACCCTGCAGGACGCGCAGGCCGTCGAGATGGGCCCCCGCGCCTTCGCCGCCGCGCTGCGCCGGGCGGCGCCCGCGACGGGCCTGGGACGGGACGCGGAGCTCTTCCACGACCGGCTGCTGGAAGTCACCTGTCTGCACATCCTGCACTTCTTCACCACCCGCTCCACCTACATCCCGCGCCAGCTGGTCGAGAGCGCCCGCCGCCAGGCGGAGACGATCGCCAAGATCGACGCCCTGCTGGCCCGGATCCCCCGCCAGGACGGCCGGGACGCGGACTTCGAGGCCGGGTACCTGGAGTACCTCGTCAAACGGCACAGCAGCCTGACGATCTTCGGACTCGACCTGCCCCCGGGCTCGGCCCGCTGGCCGCTGGACGCGGCGTACGTGAGCCTGGAGGCGACCTCCCTCCCCCGGCACACCGGCGGCGGCAGCGCCGGTGCGGACGGCGGCCCCGACGGGGGCCCCACGGGGCCGGCGCACGGGCACGGGGCCCACGGCGCTCCGGCCACCGCCGAGAAGTTACTGGCCCACGAGCCCCGCGTCCTGCTGCGCGGCGAGGCCGGCTCCGGCAAGACCACGCTGATCAAGTGGCTGGCCGTCTCCGCCTCCCGGGACGGCAGCGAGGGCGGCCCCGTCCCGTACGTCCTGCCCCTGCGGACCCTGACCCGCTACGGGGAGCGGCTGCCCGCCCCCGAGGACTTCCTGGTCGCCACCGCCCTGAAGGGGCAGGCGCCCGAAGGGTGGGAGAGCCGGGTCCTGAGCGCGGGGCGCGGCCTGATCCTCGTGGACGGCATCGACGAGGTCCCGGAGGCCGAGCGGGCCCGCGCCCACGACTGGCTCACCGACCTGCTCGTCGCCTACCCGGGCAACCGCTGGCTGGTGACCTCCCGCCCCTCGGCGGTGCGGCAGGACTGGCTCGCCGCCGAGGAGTTCACCGAGCTGACCCTCTCCCCCATGAACCGGGCCGACGTGACCGCCTTCGTCACGCGCTGGCACCGGGCGACCGGCGCCGGCGAAGAGCTCCGCGAGCAGCTCCTGGAATCCCTGCGCACCAAGGGGGAGCTCGCCCGGCTCGCCACGAACCCGCTGCTGTGCGGGCTGATCTGCGCCCTGCACCGCGAGCGCCGGGGCTTCCTGCCCTCGGGCCGCAAGGAGCTCTACACGGCCGCCCTGTCGATGCTGCTGCACCGCCGCGACCGGGAGCGGGAGCTGCGCCTCCCCGAGCTCGCCGAGGAACCCCAGCTGCAGCTGCTCCAGCGGCTCGCCTACTGGCTCATCCGCAACGGCCGCACCGTCCTCGGCCGGGCGCGGGCCCTCTCCCTGATCGCCGACGCGCTGCCGGCCGTACCGGCCGCCGCGCAGGCGCTCGGAGAGGCTCCGGCCGTCCTCACGCACTTCGTCGAGCGCAGCGGCCTCCTGCGGGCCCCCACGGAGGACACGGTCGAGTTCGTCCACCGCACCTTCCAGGACTTCCTGGGGGCCCGGGCGGCCCTGGACGAGGGCAGCCTCGGCGAACTGACCCGCCACGCGGACGACGACCAGTGGGAGGACGTCATCCGCATGGCGGTCGCCCAGGGCCGCCCCCGCGACCGCGCGGCGATCATCGGCGACCTGCTCGTACGCGACTCCGACCGGGCGGTGCTGCTGGCCTTCGCGTCCCTGGAGTACGCGGCCGAGCTGGAACCCGCGCTGCGCGAGGACGTCCGTGCGGCCGCCCGCCGGCTCATACCGCCCAAGGACGAGGAGGCGGCGCGCGCACTGGGCCGGATCGGGCCGCTGGTCCTGGATCTGCTGCCCCGCGCCGAGAAGGCCCGCGGCAAGGACGCCCACCTGTCCGTGCTCGCGGCCGCCTCGACGGGCTCCGAGGCCGCCGTCGAGTACCTCGCCGGCTACTGCCGCCACCCCGACGAGCGGGTCCGCGAGACGCTCACCCGCTCGTGGAAGCTGTTCGACACCCGCCGGTACGCCGCCGAGGTGCTCGCGCGCATGGAACCGCCGCCCCGCGACCTCGTCGTGGAATCGGATGCCGAGCTCGCGGAGCTGTCGGGCTTCACCGGCCCGCCCGGCCTGTTCGTCCGCCACGAGGTGACCCGGGGCGCCCTGACGCGCTTCCTGGCCCGCCAGCCGGTGGCGGGACTGACCCTGTGGAGCTTCCGGGGCGGGGACGACGTGGAGTTCCTGCGCGGCCAGAGCTCGCTGCGGCGCCTCACCATCAACGCCTGGTCGCCGCGGGACCTGCGGGCGCTGTACGGGCTGCCCCTGGAGGAGGTCACCCTCTACCTCGGCAACTCCACGCCGCTCGGCCCGGCCCTCGCGTCCTGGCCCCGGCTGCGCTCCCTCACCCTGTACGAGGAGCACGGCCCGTGGTCCTTCGACGACTTGCCCCCGGAAGCCCGCTTGGAGGAGCTCGTCCTGCCCAACCCCGACCCGGACCTGGCGGGCCTCGGACGGCTGGACACCCTGCGGCGGCTGTGGCTCGGCTACAAGTGGCGCCCGGGCGGACCGGCCGCCGGGGCGGAGCTCTCGGCGCTGAGGGACCTGCGGGAGCTGTCCCTGCACCCCGCGGCGATGGCGGCCCTCGCCGAGTTCGCGGACCTGCCCTCGCTCAGGACCTTGCTGTTGCACGACGAGAAGGAGTGGGACGACGCCCTCGAGGAGCAGGTGCGCCGCCGCTTCCCGCTGGCGCAGCTGGAGATGCTGTCGCAGACGGAGATCTGACCGGCCGCACGGCACGGCGAAGGGGCGGCCCCGGAACCTTTCGGTCCCGGGGCCGCCCCTGTGTTCCGCTACGGGTTACGCACCCTTGCTCAGGTCCGGGCCGGAGCCCGTGGCCTCGATCGGAGGAAGGTCCGAGATCGGAGTCTTCTCCTCGCCGCGGAAGGTGAACTTGGCTTCGTCGCCCTCACCCTCCTTGCCGACGACCACGATGTGACCGGGGCGCAGCTCGCCGAAGAGGATCTTCTCCGACAGGATGTCCTCGATCTCACGCTGGATCGTGCGGCGCAGCGGGCGGGCACCCATGATCGGGTCGTAGCCGCGCTTGGCCAGCAGGGCCTTCGCGTCCGCGCTGAGCTCGATGCCCATGTCGCGGTCCTTCAGGCGGTCGTCGACCTTGGCGATCATGAGGTCGACGATCTGGACGATGTCTTCCTCCGTGAGCTGGTGGAAGACGACCGTGTCGTCGACGCGGTTGAGGAACTCGGGCCGGAAGTGCTGCTTGAGCTCTTCGTTGACCTTCGCCTTCATCCGGTCGTATCCGGTCTTGGTGTCGCCCACGGCCGCGAAGCCGAGGTTGAACCCCTTCGAGATGTCCCGCGTACCCAGGTTGGTCGTCATGATGATGACCGTGTTCTTGAAGTCCACGACCCGGCCCTGGGAGTCGGTCAGACGACCGTCTTCCAGGATCTGGAGAAGGGAATTGAAGATATCCGGGTGCGCCTTCTCGACCTCGTCGAAGAGGACGACGGAGAACGGCTTCCGGCGGACCTTCTCGGTCAGCTGGCCGCCCTCTTCGTAGCCCACGTAGCCGGGAGGCGAACCGAAGAGACGGGAAACCGTGTGCTTCTCGCTGAACTCCGACATGTCGAGGGAGATCAGCGCGTCCTCGTCGCCGAAGAGGAATTCGGCGAGCGTCTTGGAGAGCTCGGTCTTACCGACACCGGACGGGCCGGCGAAGATGAACGAGCCGCCGGGGCGCTTCGGGTCCTTCAGACCCGCACGGGTACGGCGGATCGCCTGGGAGAGCGCCTTGATGGCGTCCTTCTGGCCGATGACGCGACGGTGGAGCTCGTCCTCCATGCGCAGGAGCCGCGAGGACTCCTCCTCGGTCAGCTTGAACACCGGAATGCCGGTCGCGGTCGCCAGGACTTCGGCGATGAGCTCGCCGTCGACCTCGGCGACGACGTCCATGTCGCCGGCCTTCCATTCCTTCTCGCGCTTGGCCTTCGCCGCCAGCAGCTGCTTCTCCGAATCACGGAGGGAAGCCGCCTTCTCGAAGTCCTGGGAGTCGATGGCCGACTCCTTGTCGCGACGCACGTTCGCGATCTTCTCGTCGAACTCGCGGAGGTCCGGCGGCGCGGTCATCCGGCGGATGCGCATCCGGGAGCCGGCCTCGTCGATCAGGTCGATCGCCTTGTCCGGGAGGAAGCGGTCCGAGATGTACCGGTCGGCCAGGGTGGCCGCCTGCACGAGGGCCTCGTCCGTGATGGAGACGCGGTGGTGGGCCTCGTAGCGGTCGCGCAGGCCCTTGAGGATCTCGATGGTGTGCTGGAGGGAAGGCTCCGCCACCTGGATCGGCTGGAAACGGCGCTCGAGAGCGGCGTCCTTCTCAAGGTGCTTGCGGTACTCGTCGAGCGTCGTGGCACCGATGGTCTGGAGCTCACCACGGGCCAGCATGGGCTTCAGGATGCTCGCGGCGTCGATCGCGCCCTCGGCGGCGCCCGCACCCACGAGGGTGTGGAGCTCGTCGATGAACAGGATGATGTCGCCGCGGGTGCGGATCTCCTTGAGCACCTTCTTGAGGCGCTCCTCGAAGTCACCGCGGTAGCGGGAACCGGCGACCAGTGCACCCAGGTCGAGGGTGTAGAGGTGCTTGTCCTTGAGGGTCTCGGGCACCTCGCCCTTGACGATCGCCTGGGCGAGGCCCTCGACGACGGCGGTCTTGCCGACGCCGGGCTCGCCGATGAGGACCGGGTTGTTCTTGGTCCGGCGGGACAGGACCTGCATGACCCGCTCGATCTCCTTCTCGCGCCCGATGACCGGGTCGAGCTTGGATTCGCGGGCCGCCTGCGTGAGGTTGCGGCCGAACTGGTCCAGGACGAGCGAGGTCGAGGGCGTGCCCTCGGCCGGGCCGCCGGCCGTGGCCGACTCCTTGCCTCCGCCGGAGTAGCCGGAGAGCAGCTGGATGACCTGCTGCCGGACTCGGTTGAGATCGGCGCCCAGCTTCACCAGGACCTGGGCGGCGACGCCCTCGCCCTCGCGAATGAGGCCGAGCAGGATGTGCTCGGTGCCGATGTAGTTGTGGCCGAGCTGGAGGGCCTCTCGGAGCGAAAGCTCCAGGACCTTCTTCGCCCGCGGGGTGAAGGGGATGTGGCCGGACGGGGCCTGCTGCCCCTGGCCGATGATCTCCTCAACCTGCTGGCGAACAGCCTCGAGCGAAATCCCGAGGCTCTCCAAGGCCTTAGCGGCGACACCCTCACCCTCGTGGATCAAGCCCAGGAGGATGTGCTCGGTGCCGATGTAGTTGTGGTTGAGCATCCGGGCTTCTTCCTGAGCCAGGACGACAACCCGCCGCGCGCGGTCGGTGAACCTCTCGAACATCGTTTATCGCTCCTCAGAGCGGTCGGGCAGTTCGGGGTCGGTCCCCGCCCTGTCCTTCCGCATGCTAGTCCCGCGGGGCGGGACAGCTCATTCCAACTGCCGACATCCGTCCGCGGCTCACCCTCACGTCCGTGGGAAAACCCGGCTGTAAGTGCCGACAACTGCTCCAACCCGATGGTGCGAGACGATGTTCCCGCAGGCCAGGCAGATACCCGTCACACGTGTACGCCGATGGCGAACGGAAGACGGTCGCAGACCCGGCAAATCAGCGTGTCGCCCCGATCCACTAGGAATGTCTTACCCCGTAAGCACGGAGAGTTCACGCCAGTGACGGCGGATCCCTCCGCTACGGGCGAACACGACTCCGTCCCGAATGTGGGACCCGGCCCCACCGGATGTTTACGTTCCGCATTGGTGTGGGTGCGGAACGTCACATCACGCGTAACCCCGGAGCGATTCGGGAGTTGCTCCGGACATGGCTCTCACCGCCCGGCCCGTCACCGTCCCGCTCCCCCGCATCCCGTTCGGACATCCCGGGGCCGGGGGCGACCCGGACTCCTGGACGGCTTCCTGGTACGAGCGCGAGCTCGGCTGGAGCGTCGTCGGCGGGCCCCCGGTCCAGCTCGCGACCGGGGAGCGGTTCGACGTGCTGGAGCTCCCGGCCGACGCCGGGACCGCGGTGCTGCGCCGACGCGTCGCCACCGGTCCGGTGGCGGTGATGGGGCGCAGGATGCGGTTCCTGGTGGCCGCCGGGAGCGCGGACGAGCTGGAGGGGCTGCTCGTCTGGCTGGAATGGGGCGGGGTCGCCCTGGATCTCGCCGCCCTGGGTGCGGGTGGCCGGATCACGGCTCCGGTGCCCCCGGGGCGTCCCGCGGGTGCGGAACCGCAGGGGAGTCCTCGGGGGACCGCCGTGTGGCTGCGGCCCCCCGAGCAGGGGTGTGAGGCACTGCTTCCCGCCCTGCCCGCTCCCGGGCAGGGCCCTTCCGGGTCCGCGCGCGGACCCGATCTCGTACGCCTGGTCGCGGCGGCGGCGACGGAATGCCACCGGGCCCGCCTGCGCCGGCGTACGGCCCCCGCGGAGCGTGCCGGTGTGGTGGACCGGCCCGCCGCGGGTCAGACCTTGCGGTCCTCGAACGCCTGACGGATTTCCGCGGGAACGCGGCCGCGGTCATTCACGCTGTAGCCGTTTTCCTTGGCCCACGCGCGAATGACGGCGGTGTCCGGGTTTCCGGCCGAAGCGGCGACGGCGCGCCCCTTGGTACGGCCGGTCGCGGCGCCGCGGCCACCGGTACGGCGTCCGCCCTTGGTGTACGGGTCGAGCAGGCCGCGGAGCTTTTCAGCGTTGGCGGTGGTGAGGTCGATCTCGTAGGTCTTGCCATCCAGAGCGAACGTCACCGTCTCGTCCGCCTCGCCGCCGTCGAGGTCGTCGACAAGAAGGACCTGAACCTTCTGTGCCACCGGGATTTCCTTTCATCGAAAAGCAGTACGCGGAAAGGAAACCGCTTTTGCCTGGAAAACACAAACCCCCGGTGAGGGGTTCGGGTCCGCAACGGGTCGGGAAACATGCGCGATTCGGACATAGGCCACAGGCACGGTGGTGCCGGGAAATCCCGCTGTGATCGTTCAGAGGTGCAGAAGCATCCGACTGTTGCCCAAGGTGTTCGGCTTCACTCGTTCGAGACCGAGGAACTCGGCGACACCCTCGTCATAGGAACGCAGCAGCTCCATGTAGACATCGGTCTCCACCGCCGTCTCGCCGATCTCGACGAAGCCGTGCTTCGCGAAGAAGTCGACTTCGAAGGTCAGGCAGAAAACCCGGCTCACACCGACCCGACGGGCCGTCTCCAACAACTTGTCGAGCACCAGATGACCGACTCCGGCGCCCTTCAGCCCGCGGTCGACGGCGAGGGTGCGGACTTCGGCCAGGTCTTCCCACATCACGTGGAGCGCGCCGCAGCCGACGACCTGACCGTCGGCGTCGCGTTCCGCGACCCAGAACTCCTGGATGTCCTCATAAAGGACGACCGGCGCTTTGTCGAGCAGGATGCGCTGCTGCACGTACTGGTCGAGCAGGCGGCGCAGCGCGGGAACATCGCCGGTGCGCGCACGGCGGATCGTCACTGTTTTTGCATGTGCAGCGGAAAACTCACCCATGCCCGGACGTTATCGCCCCGGCTCGCTCCCCCGCCCGCCGGAGTCGTCTGCGGCGTCGGCGGCGGGCGCCTGGGTCCCGGCGGACTCCGCCGACTCTTCGGGGGCGGCCGGCTGAACGATCCGTACGGCGTCCCGCAGGGCCTCGCGCTGCTCGGCGGACATCATGCCGAAGAAGGCCACGAGGGCGGCGGCCGGGTTGTCGCTCGTCGACCATGCCTCGTTCATCAGGGCGGCCGAGTAGGCGGCGCGGGTGGAGACCGCCGTATATCTATAGGCGCGGCCTTCCGCTTCTCGGCGGACCCAGCCCTTCTGGTGAAGATTGTCCATAACGGTCATCACGGTGGTGTAGGCGATGGACCGTTCCTGCTGGAGGTCTTCCAGGACTTCGCGAACGGTGACCGGGCGGTTCCACTGCCACACCCGCGTCATCACTGCGTCTTCGAGTTCTCCCAAGGGGCGAGGCACAGCAGCACGATAGTGCGGGATGCGATGAATTGCCCGGCTATTCGGGCGGCAAGGCGCGCCGGAATCGGGGCTGTGCCGGTGACGTCGCAGGGCGTACGGCCCTTGGAGCCGTACGCCCTGCGACGTGCCGGGTTACTGCTGCGGCCGGGTCTGGCGGGTGGCCTCGGCGCGGGCGAGCACGGCGTCCACCGCCGCGTCCTCCTTGGCCTTGTTGGCGCCGCCCTGGCTCTTCACGATCGTCACGACGAGCGCGATGAAGAACACGGCCATCACGAAGGGGGGCACGAGCGCGGAAACGTAGTCCATGGCCCCAGCCTAGCTACCCCGCCGCGCGTCCGGCCTCCGGGGGCGCCGCGGGCTTGCGGCGCGGCGGGAAGACCTCGCCCGGGGTGGGGACCGGGCGCGCGGGCCGCTCGTCGGGCCCGGGTTCCTGCGGGCGCGGCGGCTCCTTCTCCTTGCCGGAGCCGGAGCCGGAGCCAGGGCCGGAACCGGGGCCGGTCCCCGAGCCGGCGGGGCCTGAGACCACCCCGGCGCCGCCCGCGATGGCAAGCAGCCGGGTCCGCGGGGCGGGGGCGGTGGACAGCCTGCGGCGTACGGAGCGTTCCGCGACCCCCCGTGCCCGCTCCAGCAGGGCGGCCGCGACCGCGTTGGCGCGCAGGGCCCGCAGGGCGGTGAGGTCGTCGGGGACGGGCTCGTAGCCGGCGGCCAGGGCGTCCTGGAGCAGCTCCAGGTAGCCGGTGAGGCTCCCCGGCAGTGCGGCTCTGTACCGGGCCAGGTCGGCGAGGAGGAAGGCTCTGAGCCGCCCCGCCTCCTGGTCCGCTTCGTCCACCGACTGCGCGAGGCGCAGGCAGTCCTGGACCTCGGCGGCCGTCAGAGGGGCCGTGGAGGATTGGAGGGCGTGAGCGAGCGAACGCCTGAGCACGTGAAGCTCAACAGCGCTGAACGCCATGCCGCCGCGGGATCCGTAGGGCGTGGGCATGGGCCGAAGATACGCGCTAATCGGACAAAATCCCCTGAGCGAACCTGGGCGCGGCGCGGCGGATCCCCGGTCCGGCCCTGAGCCCGGTCCTCGTCCGGCCCTCAGGCCGGTCCTCGGTCCGTCTCCTTGATCACGCGCAGGAAGTCGGCCCAGGCGGCCTGCGTGGTGGCGAGGACGAGGTGGGCCGGATCGGCGCGGTCCGCCACGCGGACCAGGGTGCCGGGGGCCGCGCTGACGTGCACGCAGTTGTCCCCCTCACCGCAGAACGACGATTTCTGCCAGGCGGTCCGAGTGGTCATGGTGTCTCCTCCGCTCACAGGCGCTCGCGGCGCCGTGGACGAGCTCCCGGTACTTCTCGTGGGGCGACCGTATCTCCGCGGCGGCCGCACTCCGGCCATTTCCGGGGAAACGGCCCGCCGGACCTCAGGGGCCGCTATGGCCGGGCGGATCCGCCGGGGGCACCGGGATCTCGTAGGCGATCTCCGTGTGCCGGTCGGCGACCACGATGTCGGCGGTCTCCACGGCGCGCCCGTCCGCCGCGTAGTGCGTGCGCTCGATCCCGGTGATCAGGTCGCCGACGCCGATGCCGAGCAGGCCGGCTTGGCGCCGGTCCGCGCGCGCCGGGCGCGGGACCTCCAGCACCGAGGTGACCGTGATGCCGATCGCGCGCATCCGTGGCGCGACTCCGGCGCCCCGGTGCGGGCCCATCTCGGGCAGGACGACCGGGGTGCCGCCGGTGAGGGCCATCGGCTCCCAGGACTCGCAGACCTCGAAGGTTCCGCCCTCGCCCGAGAACGCGTAGGTGGTGACGACGCACGGGTCTCCGGGGGCGATGCCCAGGCGCGCGGCGATGCCCGCGGTGGCCTCGACCCGGGCCTTGGTGTGGGACTCGGCGCGGACCCCCGCGGACGCGCCGGGCGCACGGCGGTGGGGGCGGACGACGCGCAGCCGCTGTCGCGGGACGCGGACGTAGGTGCCGGCGCCGGGCCTGCCTTCGAGGAGGCCCTCGATGATCAGGAGTTCCAGCGCCCGTTGGGCGACGGACTGCCCTACGGAGTACTCGGCGGCGAGCCGGGCACGCGAGGGGAGCTTCGCGCCGACGGGCCATTCCGGGGCCGCGATCCGGGTCCGCAGCGCGTCGGCCACCTTCGAGTACGCCGTGTCGCGGGGCATTTCGGGCCGTCCTGTGCTCGTCGGGTACGCGCCGCCTGGGCTGCCCAAGGTAACCCGGCGGCCGGACGCGAACGGTCCCGGCCCCCAGGGGACCGGGACCGTTCGCGGCGCCCGGGGGCCGGGCGCCGGGCGCCGGGCGCCGGCGTCAGTCGAAGTTGGGCGCGTTGCGCTCGTAGACCAGCCGCAGGCCGATCAGGGTGAGCCACGGCTCGTGGTCGTCGATCACCGAGGCCTCCCCGAGGACGATCGGGGCCAGGCCGCCCGTGGCGATGACGCGGACGTCGTCCGGTGCGCCGTTCGGGCCGGCCAGTTCCTTGGCCATCCGGGTCACGATCCCGTCGACCTGGCCCGCGAACCCGTAGACCACGCCCGACTGCATCGCCTCGACCGTGGACTTGCCGATGACGTTGCGCGGGCGGGCCAGCTCGATCTTGCGGAGCTGGGCGCCCCGGACACCGAGGGCTTCCATGGAGATCTCGATGCCCGGGGAGATCACCCCGCCCACGTACTCGCCCTTCGCGGACACCGCGTCGAAGGTGGTCGCCGTGCCGAAGTCGACGACGATCGCCGGACCTCCGTAGAGCTCGACGGCGGCGACCGCGTTGATGATGCGGTCCGCGCCGACCTCCTTCGGGTTGTCCATGAGGATCGGGACGCCCGTCTTGATGCCGGGCTCCACCAGGACGGCCGGGACGTCCCCGTAGTAGCGGCGGGTCACCTCGCGCAGTTCGTGCAGCACCGACGGGACCGTCGAGCAGATCGCGATGCCGTGGATGCCGTCGCCGAGCTCGCTGCCGAGCATCGGGTGCATGCCCATCAGGCCCTGCATCAGCACGGCCATCTCGTCGGCCGTGCGGCGCGGGTCGGTCGAGATGCGCCAGTGCTCGACGATCTCGTCACCGTCGAACAGGCCAAGGACCGTATGGGTGTTGCCCACGTCGATGGTGAGGAGCATCGGTTACACCGCCTCGCGCAGATCGAGGCCGATGTCCAGGATCGGGGAGGAGTGGGTGAGGCCGCCGACCGCGAGGTAGTCGACACCGGTCTCGGCGTAGGCGCGGGCGTTGTGCACGGTGAGGCGGCCCGAGGACTCCAGCACCGCGCGGCCGTGCACCAGGGCCACGGCCTCCTCGGTCTCGATCGGCGTGAAGTTGTCGAGCAGGATCAGGTCCGCGCCCGCGTCCAGGGCCTCGCGGACCTGCTGCAGGGTGTCGACCTCGACCTCGATGGGCAGGTCGGGGAACTGCTCGCGCACGGCCTTGAAGGCCTCGCGGACACCGCCCGCCGCGATCACGTGGTTGTCCTTGACCAGCGCCGCGTCGGACAGGGACATCCGGTGGTTGACGCCGCCGCCGCAGCGGACCGCGTACTTCTCCAGGCAGCGCAGGCCGGGCGTGGTCTTGCGGGTGTCGCGGACCTTGGCCTTGGTGCCCTCCAGCTCGTCGGCCCACGCGCGGGTCGCCGTGGCGATGCCCGACATCAGGCAGAGCAGGTTCAGCGCGCTGCGCTCGCCGGTGAGCAGGTCCCGGGTGCGGGCCCGTACCGACAGCAGGACCTGGCCGGGCTCGACGCGCTCGCCGTCCTCGACGTGCCGCTCCACCTCGAACTCGTCGGTGCAGACGACGGACAGGACGGCCTCGGCGACGCGCAGGCCGGCGACCGTGCCCGCCTCGCGGGCGGTGAAGTCGGCGGTCGCGACGGCGTCCTCGGGGACGGTGGCGACGGTGGTGACGTCGACCCCGCCGTCGAGGTCCTCCGAGATCGCCATGTGCGCGATGTCCTCGACCTCGACCGGGTCCAGGCCCGCGTCCGCGAGGAGCTGGGCGAGCGCCGGGTCGAGGCCGGTCTCCTCGCCCTCGCCGCAGGCGCAGTCGTCGCCGCAGCCGCCGCCCTCGCTCTGGTCGAGGAGGGGAAGCTCTTCGTGGTCGTGGTCGTGGTCGTGCTCGTGCGTGCTCACGGTTACCGCTCCAGGCTGTCGGGGCTCAGGGGGATCTGTACGGACGGGAAGTCCGCCGAGTCGGTGGGGGTGACGACCAGTGCCCGCCGCTCGGTCGCCGACACGCGTACGACGAGGTGGCGGCGCCAGTGGGCGTCATCCCGGTCGGGGTGGTCCTCGCGCCAGTGGCAGCCGCGGGTCTCCGCGCGCCGCTGGGCGGCGGCGACCAGGACGCGGGCCACACAGAGCAGGTTGGTGGCTTCCCAGGTCTCGGTGCCGGGGACGGCCGTCTTGCCCTGGGTCTCCAGCTCCGTCAGCGCCCTCGCGTAGAGGTCCTCGAGCGCGGCGGCGGCCGTGCGCAGCGATTCGGCGGAGCGGAGCACGCCCGCGCCGTCGGTCATGATGCGCTGGATCTCGTAGCGCGCCTCGGCGGGCTGGAGGGGGCCGGTGGCCGGTACGGGTATGCCGGGGCCGTTGCCGGCGGGCAGACCCGCGGCGGCGACGATGTCGTCGGCGATGCGCTCGGCGAAGACCAGGCCTTCGAGAAGGGAGTTGGAGGCGAGGCGGTTCGCGCCGTGCACGCCCGTGCAGGCGACCTCGCCGCACGCGTACAGGCCGGGCACGGTGGTGCGGCCGTGCAGGTCGGTGCGTACGCCGCCGGAGGCGTAGTGCGCGGCCGGGGCGACGGGGACGGGCTCGGTGACCGGGTCGATGCCGTGCGAGCGGCAGGCGGCGAGGATGTTCGGGAATCGCTGCTCCCACATCCGGGCGCCGAAGTGCCGGGCGTCCAAGTACATGTGCTCGGCGCCCTGTTCCTGCATGCGGCGCATGATGCCCTTGGCGACGATGTCGCGGGGCGCGAGCTCGGCGAGCTCGTGCTGACCGGTCATGAAGCGGACGCCGTCGGCGTCGACGAGGTACGCGCCCTCGCCGCGCACGGCCTCCGACACCAGGGGCTGCTGGCCCTCGGCGTCGGCGCCGAGGAAGAGCACGGTGGGGTGGAACTGGACGAATTCGAGGTCGGAGACCTCGGCGCCGGCCCGCAGCGCGAGGGCCACGCCGTCGCCGGTGGAGACGGACGGGTTGGTCGTCGCGGAGAAGACCTGGCCCATGCCGCCGGTCGCGAGGATCACGGCGGGCGCGTGGACGGCGCCGACCCCGTCGTGCTGGCCCTCGCCCATGACGTGCAGGGTGACGCCGGCGGTACGCCCCTGCGCGTCCTGGAGGAGGTCCAGGACCAGGGCGTTCTCGACGGTCTCGATGCCGGCCGCCTGGACGGCCTCGACGAGCGCCCGGGAGATCTCGGCGCCGGTGGCGTCGCCGCCGGCGTGCGCGATGCGGCGGCGGTGGTGGCCGCCCTCGCGGGTCAGCTCGATCTCGCCGGTCTCGGCGGAGGTGTCGAAGACGGCGCCGGTGGCGATCAGCCGGCGTACGGCGTCGGGGCCCTCGGTGACCAGGAGCCGGACGGCGGCCTCGTCGCACAGGCCCGCGCCCGCGACGAGGGTGTCGTCGAGGTGCTGTTCGGGGGTGTCTCCGTCACCGAGGGCGGCGGCGATGCCGCCCTGGGCCCAGCGGGTGGAGCCGTCGTCGAGCCGCGCCTTGGTGACCACGACGGTACGGCGGCCCGCGGCGGCGCAGCGCAGTGCGGCGGTCAGTCCCGCGACGCCGGATCCGACGACCACGACATCGGCGTCGACGGACCAGCCGGGAGCCGGGGCGTGCAGCCGTATGCCGGTGCTGGTGCCCGCCGTCGCGGGGCCTCTGCCTGGGGTAGTCACGCGTGTGCTCCGAACTCCAATGGGATGTTGTCGATCAGCCGGGTCGCGCCCACCTTCGCGGCGACGGCCAGCACGGCCCGGCCGGTGAAGCCGGGGCCGAGCTCGGTGAAGTCCTGGGGGTCGACCAGCGCCAGGTAGTCAAGTACGAGGGGCGGGTCGTGGCGGCCCGCCTCGTCCAGGACGTGCCGCGCGGCGGCCCGTACGGCGTCCGGCAGCCCGGCGCCCGCAGCCGATACGGCGTGGGCGTCGGCCGAGGCGCGGATCTCGCCGAGCCGGGCCAGGCCGGTGGCCCGCTCGTCGCCGGCCGGGGGCGCCTGGGCCTCGGCGCGGGCGCGCAGCGCGGCCTGCGCGGCGAGGCGGTCGCGGCCGGCGAACAGGGCGCGCGACAGGGCGAGGGCGGTGCGCCGCTCGGTGCCGGAGAGGTAGCGGTTGCGCGAGGACAGCGCGAGCCCGTCCTCCTCGCGGACGGTCGGTACGCCGACCACGCCCACGGGGAAGTTCAGGTCGGTGACCATCCGCTGGATCAGGGCCAGTTGCTGCGCGTCCTTCTGGCCGAAGAAGGCCAGGTCGGGGCGGGTGAGGTGGAGCAGCTTGGCGACGACGGTCAGCATGCCGTCGAAGTGGCCGGGCCGGGTGGCGCCTTCGAGGAGCCCGCCCATCGGGCCGGCGCTGATCCTGACTTGGGGGTCCCCGCCGGGGTAGACCTCTTCGACGGCCGGGGCGAACACGGCGTCGGCGCCGGCCTCTTCGGCGATGAGCAGGTCGGCGTCGAGGGTGCGGGGGTAGCGGTCGAGGTCCTCGTTCGCCCCGAACTGGAGGGGGTTGACGAAGACCGTGACCACGACCTGGCCGGCGGGGCCGACGTGCGCGCGGGCGGTGCGGACCAGGGTGGCGTGGCCCTCGTGGAGGGCGCCCATGGTCATGACGACGGCGCGGCGGCCCGCGGCCCGCGGGTTCGCGTCCGCGGCCGGGGGGGCCGCGGCGCGGGGAAGGCCGTGCAGCTCGTCGGCGGTGTCGAGGAGGATCACCGGTCGCCGCCTTCGGGGTCGCGGGTGTCGTAGCCGGTTACGCCCGCGCCGTCGGCGAGTACGCCGAGCAGGTCCTCGGCGAGTTCGGGCTTGAGCAGACCGTGCGCGAGGGCCCGGTCGGCGGTCGTACGGGCCATCGCGAGGTAGCCGGCGACGGTGGCCGGGGCGTGCTTGCGCAGCTCCGAGACGTGCGCGGCGACCGTACCGGCGTCGCCGCGGGCCACCGGGCCGGTCAGGGCGGCGTCACCGGAGCGCAGGGCGTTGTCGAGGGCCGCGCCGAGCAGCGGGCCGAGCATCCGGTCGGGTCGCTCGACGCCCGCCTTGCCCAGCAGCTCCATGGACTGGGCGACCAGGGTGACCAGGTGGTTCGCGCCGAGGGCGAGGGCCGCGTGGTAGAGCGGGCGGTTCCCCTCGGCGATCCACTCGGGCTCCCCGCCCATCTCGATGACCAGGGCCTCGGCGGCGAGCCGCAGCTCGTCGGGGGCGGTCACCCCGAAGGAGCAGCCGGCCAGCCGCTGCACGTCGACCTCGGTGCCGGTGAAGGTCATCGCGGGGTGCAGGGCCAGCGGGAGCGCGCCCGCGCGGCGGGCCGGGTCCAGCACGGCGACCCCGTACCGGCCCGACGTGTGCACGAGGAGCTGGCCGGGCCGGACCGCGCCGGTCTCGGCGAGCCCCTGCACCAGGGTCGGCAGGGCGTCGTCGGGGACGGTGAGCAGGACCAGGTCGGCGGCCTGCAGCACCTGCGCGGGCGTGACGACCGGCACGTCGGGCAGCATCCGCTCGGCGCGGCGGCGCGAGGCGTCGGAGACCCCGGACACGGCGACGGGGCGGTGCCCGGTCTGTTGCAGGGCGCGGGCCAGCGCGGGGCCGACCCGGCCGGCTCCGACGACACCGACGGTGAGCCTGGCGGGGCGCTCCGCCTGAGGGGATGTGTTCACGCGGGGAAGGCCTTCCGTTCCAGTCCGCGGGGGGTACCGGACGATACGTCGCCATGCTAGCTCCTGGCGTGTCGCCCGGTCGGCGATGATCGGGGGATGAGCGAGGACACGGTACGGGTGGCGGAGCGGGCGGCGGACGGGGCGGCCGGGCGGGCGGATGACGGGCCGGACGCGGCGGACGAGGCGGCCCGGCGGGCGGAGCTCGTGGCCGAGCGGCTGGTGGCCGCGGGGCGGGCGGCACGGCGCAAGCTGTCGCACAGTCTGCGGGAGGCGACGGTCGGCGAGCTGATGGCGGACCTGGGCGGCCTCGCCCCCGACCCGGACGAGCCGGGCGACATCTACGGCGACGGCGTCGTGGCACGGCTGGAGCAGCGGGTCGCGGACCTGCTGGGCACCGAGGACGCGGCGTTCTTCCCGACCGGGACCATGGCCCAGCAGATCGCCCTGCGCTGCTGGGCCGGCCGGACCGGGAACCCGGTCGTCGCCCTGCACCCGATGAGCCACCCGGAACGGTGGGAGGGCGGCGCGCTGTCGGCCGTCTCGGGGCTCCGGACGGTCCACCCGACGGGCGAACCGCGCCAGCCGACCGCTTCGGAGGTCGCCGAGCTGCCCGAGCCGTTCGGAACGCTGATGGTGGAGCTGCCGCTGCGCGACGCGGGCTTCCTGCTGCCGACGTGGGACGAGCTGTCGGCGCTGGTGGCGACCGCCCGGGAACGGGACGCGGCCGTCCACTTCGACGGCGCCCGGCTGTGGGAGACGACGGTCCACTTCGGCCGCTCCCTGCCCGAGATCGCGGCGCTCGCGGACTCGGTGTACGTCTCCTTCTACAAGTCGCTGGGCGGCATCAGCGGGGCGGCCCTCGCCGGATCGCGCTCGCTCGTGGCGGAGGCCAGGGTCTGGCGCCACCGGTACGGGGGCCAGGTCTTCCGCCAGTTCCCGGCCGCGCTGTCCGCCCTGGCCGGGCTGGACCGGGAGCTGGCGAAGCTCCCGTCCTACGTCCGCGGGGCGCGGACGGTGGCGGCCGCCCTGTCCTCGGCGCTGGCCGCCTCCCCCGAGGTCCCCTGGTTCCGGGTCCACCCGGAGGTGCCCCACACCCACCAGTTCCAGGTGTGGCTCCCGTACGACGCGGACCGCCTCAACGAGGCCGGAGTCCGCCTGGCGGAGGACACGGGCACCGTCCTCTTCCGCCGCTGGTCCCCCGACGGCCCGCCGGGCCTGTCGGTGACGGAACTGGAGGTCACGGAGCCGGGCCTGTCCTGGACGGAGGCGGACGTCGCCACGGCGGTGTCGGATTTCGTGGCCCGCCTGTAGACGGGGCGGCCCGGCGCGGGCGCCCGCAGCTCCGTCCCCACGCACCGGTGCCTTGCGACGCCGAAACGGCAGACGTACAATTTCCTGTACAGCTGGAAGGAGAGCCGTGAAGACAATGACGTACTCCGAGTCCCGCGCCCGGTACGCCGAGGTGCTCGACGCGGTCAACGACGACCGCGAAGAGATCGTGATCACGCGTGCCGGACACGACCCGGTGGTCATCGTCTCGCTGGAGGACTACCAGTCCTTGAAGGAGACGGCGTACCTGCTGCGAAGCCCGGCGAACGCCCGGCGGCTGCTGGCCTCGATCGACCGGCTCGAGAACGGCGGGGGCACCGTGCGGGAGCCGGCGGCGGAATGAAGCTGGTCTGGGACGAGTCCGCATGGGACGACTACCTGTGGTGGCAGGCCCAGGACCGCAGACTCCTGAAGAGGATCAACACGTTGATCGCGGACGTGGTGCGCAACGGCAACGAGGGCATCGGCAAGCCCGAACCCCTCAAGCACGGCTTCCAGGGCTACTGGTCGCGCCGGATCAACGACGAGCACCGCCTCGTCTACAAGGTCGCTGACGACGAGGTCCGCGTCGCCGCGTGCCGCTACCACTACGAGAGCTGAGCGAGGAGCGGCGCTCGTGTGCCCGCCCTCACCCCCTCGGACGCACCGGGCGCGGGCGATCGGCGGACCCCGCCGATCGCCGGCGCGCCCGGCCCGCCGTACGGCGGCGGCGCGGGCGCCCCTCACCCGTCCGGGTGGGGCTCTGGGGGACCTCGGCCGCCTGCCCGTCAACCGGGCGGCCGGCGCCGGGCAGAATGATGCGATGAGCGTCACCATCGACATCACCGGGCTCCCGCCGGAGCGGATCGGCTTCTCGCCGTCCCCGCTCGCGGAGCTGTGCATGGCGTTGCACGCGCTCTCCCAGCCCGGTCACCACCCCGGGCTGGCCTCCTGGTCCGCCGCCACCGCGGCCGCGCTCGATCCGTGCCTAGCGGACCGGCTGCTGGAGGGGGAGTTCATGTGGCGCAGCTCCTTCGCCGACATCTTCATGCCGTTCGCCGGGATTCCCGGCGGCTCCGGCCGGCCCGGCGCGACGCTGGCCGAGGAGCTCGACGTACTGGACCGGCTGGACGACGAGCGGTTCGTGTCGGCGGCGCTGGAGCACTGCCGGCTGGCGATGTACGACGGCGGCGGCGGGCCGTCGCCGCTCGCGGACCCGCTCGCCCGGGCCAGGGCGCTGGAGACGGCCTCCGCGCGCGGCCCGCAGCAACTGGCCTTCGCCGTACGGGTGCTCGATGACACCGCCGGTGTCCGGGTGTGGCTGCGCCGACTACTGGAGGACTGCGACGAGGCGTTCTTCGCCGAGACCTGGCGGGGTATCGAGCCCCGGCAGAGCGCCGACGCCCGGCACAAGACGGAGCTGCTGCGCCGCAAGGGGCTGGCGGCCGCGCTCAAGGAGGTCTCGGCGGCCCTGAGCGTCGACGAGGAGCTGACCACCGTCGCGGTGGACAAGATGATGCGCGGTTCCACGACGGCCACCGATCCGCGAATAGGCGACGGCCTGCTGTTCGTGCCGACGAACTTCGGCTGGCCGCACCTGCTGGTGCTGCACGCCCCCGGCTGGCGCCCGGTCGTCCACTACCCGCTCTGCGCTCCCGAACCGGCCTCCTCCCCGGGGTCGGTGGAGCTGCTGCAGCGACGCATGGAGGCGCTCGCCCATCCGATGCGGATGATGCTGTGCCGCAGCCTGGCGCGCGCTCCGTACACGACGGGCGAGCTGGCGTCGGCGTACGGGATCACGGCGCCGGAGGTGTCCCGCCACCTGGCGGTGATGAAGAAGGCCGGCCTGCTCCACACGCGCCGCCAAGGGCGTTATGTCCAGCACCAGTTGGACCTGGCGGCCGTGGCCCGGATCGGCTCCGACTTCATCGAGGGCATCCTCCGCTAGACACGGCGGCAGGCTCCGGCACCGCACGGAACGGGCATTGTCCGGTTTCCGGCGGCACCGAAATACCGATATCCGGATTTCACGAACCGGAAGCAGCGAAAACTCTGGCCATGGCGGCTCCTTGGTGTCTAACGTGCGTCCACCGCTCTCCCCCCGCGCAACGCACCCGCCCTGCACCTGTCGTGGAAGGACTTTCATGCCCTCACGCCGTATAGCAGCAGCCACCGCCGCCCTCGCGGCGGCGGCCCTCGTCTCCCCGCTGCTCCTCGCGGGGCCCGCCGGTGCCACCGGCAGCCCGCAGAGCGATGCCGCCAGGGGCGACGCGTTGGCAAGGAAGCTGGTCAAGGACTCGACCGGCAAGGGTGCCAACAACCACCTGAAGGTGTTCCAGGCGATCGCCGACTACAACAAGGGCACCCGCGTGGCGGGTTCCCGCGGTCACGTGCAGTCGGCCCTGTACGTCGAGGCCGTCATGCGGGCGGCCGGGTACAAGGTCACGAAGAACGAGTTCGGGTTCGTGTACGTGGAGACGATCGCCGAGACCCTGAAGGTCAACGGCCCGGCCGGCCGCGACGTCCCGATCAAGCTGATGACCTACACCGCCAGCGGCCCGGCGACCGGCGTGACGGCACCGATCGCCGTCGCCCCGGTCGACGCCGACGGTACGAACGGCTGCGAGCCCGGCGACTTCGCCGCCGGCGCCTTCACCGGCAGGATCGCGCTGGTCAAGCGCGGCGGCTGCGCCTTCGCGGTCAAGCAGCAGAACGCGGCGACGGCCGGCGCGGTCGGCGCGGTCGTCTACAACAACACAGAGGGCGCCCTGAACGGCACCCTCGGCTCGGCGGACGCCGGCAGGATCCCGACCGGCGGTGTCACGCTCGCGGAGGGCGAGCGGCTCGCCGCCGACGCCGCGGCCGGGCCGGTCGAGGTCACCCTCGACATCCGCGAGTTCCGGGAGGACCGCAAGACGTACAACGTCGTCGCGGAGACGCGTGGCGGTGACGAGGACAACACCGTCTTCCTCGGCGCTCACCTCGACTCCGTCGCGGCCGGTCCGGGCATCAACGACAACGGCTCCGGCTCGGCCGGCATCCTCCAGGTCGCGCAGCGCCTCGCGAGCAGCCAGTCGAAGATCAAGAACAAGGTCAAGTTCGCCTGGTGGTCGGCGGAGGAGTTCGGCCTGCTCGGCTCCGAGGCGTACGTCGACGGTCTGAGCGAGGCGCAGAAGAAGCAGATCAAGCTCTACCTGAACTTCGACATGATCGCCTCGCCGAACGCCGCCTACTTCGTCTACGACGGCGACGACTCGGACAAGGTCGGGTCGGGCCCCGGCCCGGAGGGCTCGGCACAGCTGGAGAAGGGGATCAACGACTTCCTGGACTCCAAGAAGGTCCCGCGCGAGGGCACCGACTTCTCGGGCCGCTCGGACTACGGCCCGTTCATCGCGGTCGGCATCCCGTCGGGCGGTACGTTCACGGGCGCCGAGGGCATCAAGACGCCGGAGCAGGCCGCGAAGTTCGGCGGGCAGGCGGGTGTCGCGTACGACGTGAACTACCACGGCAAGGGCGACACCATCGCGAACATCGACCAGAAGGCGCTCGACATCAACGTCGACGTCATCGCGGACGCGGTCGGCCACTACGCCTACGACCTGGCCCCGCTGTCGCGGCCGGTCGCCTCGCAGCCGAGCACCGGCTCGGGCAGCGGCGGCGGCCTCCACGAGGGCCACGACGAGGTCACCCGGTAGCACCCGGACCCTCCCGGCCCCCGGTCACCTTCCCGGGGCGGCCGGGAGGGCCCGCGCCTCGCGGCCGGGGCCGGCCCCGGCCGCGGCGCCGCACACCACAGCGGCCGGTGTCATCCCGGCCAGGGGACGACGCCCACCGGCTGGACCAGCCAGCCGAAGTCGCCGAGGCCGCCGCGGGCGGTGAGCTCCGCCGCCTCCCCGGCGGAGCTCAGCGCCCGGACGTACGCCGCCGGGTCCTGCGAGGCCAGCGCGAGCGGGGGCCGGCCGCCCCTGACGCCGAGGGCCGTCAGGGCCTCCCGCTGGGTGAGCATGGCCGCCCCCGGCCCCGCGCACGCGTCCAGCGCCACGTGCGCGGTGACGTCGCAGCTGCCGTCCGGCACCGGTGCGACCTCCCGGCCGGCCCGGAATCCGGTCAGCGTCCCGTACGGGGGCCTGGTGTCCCGGGTGTGGGCGTAGTCGACCGCCACCGCGAGCCCCCGCTCGACGGTCCGGACGGCCGCCGCCCAGGCCTCGTCGCGGGGCCGCCCGATCTCCGCGCGGCCCGCGCCGGGCCACCACCGCTCCAGCCAGGCCAGGTCCCGCCCCTCCAGGGGGCCGCCCGGGCTCTGCGTCCCGTCCCGCGCGACCTCCACGTAACGCCCGTCCTCGGCGAGGTCCAGCGGCACGTTGTCGAGCCATTCGTTGGCGAAGAGCAGCCCGCGCGTCCCGCCCGGCGGCTCGTCGGTCCACCGGATCCGCGGGTCCAGCCCGTCCGGCCGCCCGGCGCGCTCCACCCCGTACGGCCGCACCCGCGCGGCGGTCTCCGGCGGCAGCTCGGCCAGTACTCCGGTCAGCAGCTCCCCGCGTCCGGCCCCCACGTCGACCAGGTCCAGCTCCTCCGGACGGCCGAGGGCCCCGTCCACCCACAGGAGCAGCCGGGCCACGGCCCGCGCGTAGAGCGGCGAGGCGTGCACGGAGGTGCGGAAGTGCCCGGCGGGGCCGGGCCCGCCGGGGCGTACGTAGAAACCGTCGGGCCCGTAGAGCGCGCTCTCCATCGCCGTCCGCCACCGGACCGGACCCGCCGCCGTCGTGCCTTCACCCTGAGTGCTCACCGCAGACAGGTTATGTTCGCCTCCACCTTCGGGAGTACTCCCCCGGGATGCGGATCGGACCTGTGGTTGACTCCAGCACCTATCTCCTTTCCCTACTCTGGGTTACGTGCAGCGCCTCTACGACTTCCTCCGCAGACACCCGACGGGCGTCGACAGCTTCTGGGCTGTCCTCTTCTTCGGGTTCTCGATGGCCGTCGTCGCCTCCACGCACCAGAGCACGAGCGCCGCGCTGCTCGCCACGCCCAGCGTGGTGGCGCTGAGCACCGCCGTCGCGCTGCGCCGCAAGTGGCCCGTGCCGATGTTCTGGCTCACCCTCGCCGCGGGTCTCTACCAGCTGGCCCTGGGATCCGTCGCGAGCTTCTACGACTTCGCGATGCTCGCCGTCCTCTTCACGGTCGCCGCCTCCGACGTGCCGCGCTGGGTCTCGCGCACGGCCCTCGGCTGGGGGCTGCTCGCCTCCCCCCTGTACTTCCTGCGCGTCGGCGTCGACAAGGGGACCACCGTCGTCGACAGCGTCTTCTTCGTGCTGTTCATGATGGTTCCCTTCGCGCTCGCCTGGGTGATGGGCGACTCCCTGCGCACCCGCCGCGCCTACTACGCCCAGCTCGTCGAGCGGAACGAGCGCCTGGAGAAGGAGCGCGCGGCCCAGGCCAAGGTGGCCGTCGCCGCCGAGCGCGCCCGGATCGCCCGCGAGCTGCACGACGTCGTCGCGCACAACGTCTCGGTGATGGTCGTCCAGGCCGACGGCGCCGCCTACGTCATGGACGCGGCCCCGGAGCAGGCCAAGGAGGCCCTGCAGACCATCTCCGGCACCGGCCGCCTCGCGCTGGCCGAGATGCGCCGGCTGCTAGGCGTACTGCGCACCGGCGAGCCGCAGGAGTCCGAGGACTACGTGCCGCAGCCCGACGTCGAGCAGATCGAGGTGCTGATCGAGCAGGTGCGGGCGGCCGGGCTCACGGTCGACTTCGAGGTCGAGGGCGCCCCGCGCAAGCTGCCCAGCGGCGTCGAGCTGACCGCGTACCGGATCGTGCAGGAGGCGCTGACGAACACGCGCAAGCACGGCGGCCCGGCGGCGAGGGCCAGCGTGCGGCTCGTCTACTTCGACGACGGGCTCGGCCTGCTCGTCGAGGACGACGGCCGGGGCGCGGCCCACGAGTTGTACGAGGACGGCGGCGCGGACGGCGCCGGACACGGACTCATCGGCATGCGCGAGCGCATCGGTATGGTCGGGGGCACCCTGGACGCGGGCCCCCGGCCCGGTGGCGGTTTCCGGATCAGCGCCCTGCTCCCCCTCAAGAAACGGTGATCGATGTCCTTCCCCTCCAGCCCCTCCATCCGCGTGATGCTGGTCGACGACCAGGTGCTGCTGCGCACCGGCTTCCGGATGGTGCTCGCCGCGCAGCCCGACATGGAGGTCGTCGCCGAGGCGGGCGACGGCCTGGAGGCGCTGGAGGTGCTGCGGGCCACCAAGGTGGACGTGGTGCTGATGGACGTCCGCATGCCCCGGCTCGACGGGGTCGAGGCGACGCGGCGCATCTGTCTGCCCGACGAGCACCCCAAGGTGATCATCTTGACCACCTTCGACCTGGACGAGTACGCCTTCTCGGGTCTGAAGGCGGGCGCGAGCGGATTCATGCTGAAGGACGTCCCGCCGGGTGAGCTGCTGGCGGCGATCCGCTCGGTGCACAGCGGCGACGCGGTCGTCGCCCCGTCCACCACGCGCCGACTGCTCGACCGCTTCGCGCCGATGCTGCCGACGACTTCCGCGGAGCCGCGCAACAAGGACGTCGACCGGCTGACGGAGCGCGAGCGCGAGGTGATGCTGCTGGTCGCGCAGGGTCTGTCGAACGGCGAGATCGCCGCCCGGCTGGTCCTGTCGGAGGCCACGGTCAAGACCCATGTGGGCCGCATCCTGACCAAGCTGGAGCTGCGCGACCGCGTCCAGGTCGTCGTCCTCGCCTACGAGACCGGGCTGGTCCGCGCGGGCGGCGGGGCGTAGCCGCCACGGCGGTGATCGGGAGGTCCCCCCGGGGAGGGCCGTCGGGGCCGTCGGGTCGAAGCCGACGGCCGCGCCGGCCGGTCCTCAGGTCATCCAGCGGTCCGGCCGCGCCGAGGCCCGGGAGGTACGGGAGCGGGCCGCTTGGGCGGACAGCAGGGCGGACGCCTCGGACGCCGCGCGGAGCCGGGCCGTGACCGTGCCGTTCGCGCCGGTGTCCACATGGACGTCGGCCACGCCGCGAGCCCGCTCCCAGGGTCCCTGGGAGCGGCGCACGCTCTGCACCTTGGCGTGCGGGACGATCTCCGTACGCCGGCACAGGCGGCCCCGCCGGGCGGCGAACACGTCCTCGGAGACGGCCAACCCGTACCCCTTCCACCACACCGGCACCACCCAGCGGGATCCGGAGGAGGGCGACGGCGTGAAGACGAGGCCCGCGAGGTCGACGCCCGGCAGGACCCGGGCGACGACGGCGTAGGCGGCGGCCCGGGTGGCCACCGGGACCAGGACGTCGTTCTTCGAGCCGGCCACCGCCAGCTCGACCCGGACCCAGCCGCGCCGACGCCACAGCAGCGGCTCGACGATCCGTACGGTCTGCACGCGCCCCGGCGGCACCGTCTCGTGGGCGCGGTCCAGCAGTCCGTGGTCCAGGCGCAGCCCGTCCGGCGACTCGGCGACCGTCCAGTCGTACTCGGTGAGGAACCGGCCCCCGGTGCCCTTCCAGACCGCGCCGAGGACCGGGAGCAGGGCGACGGCGGCCGCCCAGGGGTTGGAGCTGAACCACCACACCGCGACCGGGGCGGCGAGCCCGCCGGCGACGACCGCCCAGGCGGACAGGGTGAGCAGCAGCGACACGGCCAAGTCCCGGGGGCCCACCCGCAGCAGCTCCCGCTCGGGAGCCTCGCCCAGGACGACGGCCTGCTCCGGAGCGAAGCCGGCCGCACGGGCCAGCAGTTCGGCGCGGAGCGCGACGGCGTCCCGCTCGCCCAGGAAGGCCAGCTCGTCCTTGTCCTCGGCGCCGATCACGTCGAGGCGGAGCTTGGCCACGCCGGCGATCCGGGCCAGCAGCGGGCGGGTGACGTCGACCGCCTGGATGCGGTCGAGGCGGATGTGTGCGGTGCGCCGGAAGAGGAGCCCGCTGCGGATGCGCAGTTCGCTGTCGGTGACGGCGTAGTGCGTAACCCACCAGCTGAGGAAGCCGTACACGCCGAAGACCAGGATCAGCGCGGTGAGCGCCACGAGCCGCAGGAGCGCGGAGAGGGCGCTCACCCACTCCGTGACGTTCTCGCCCTGCTGGGCGAGGATGCCGACGGTCGCGGCGATCGGCACCCAGGCACGGCGCAGGGGCGTGAGGAAGTGCAGCCGCCGCTCGGACGCGCTCACCGCGCCCGGGGACCCGACCGCGGCCGCCCCGGGCACGGTCGTGGGCACGGCCCCGGCCCCGGGGGCTCCGGCCGCGGGCGCTCGGACGGCGGGCTGCTCGGACTCGGCGCTCACAGGCCCGCCGACCTTGCCTCGCCGAGCTCGGTCAGCCGGTCGCGCAGCCGCTCCGCCTCCTCGGGCGCGAGCCCGGGGATCTTCGCGTCCGTCGCCGCCGCGGCCGTGTGCAGTTGGAGGGAGGCCAGTCCGAAGCGGCGTTCCAGCGGCCCCGAGGCGACCTCGACGAGCTGCATCCGGCCGTAGGGGACCACCGTCTCCTCGCGCCACAGCACGCCCCGGCTGATCAGCAGGTCGTCCGCGCGCTCGGCGTAGCGCCAGGAGCGCCAGTTCCGTCCGAGCACCACCCAGCCCCAGCCCAGGACACCCAGCCACAGCGCGCCGCCCGCCGCCCACACCGGGCCGGCCGTCAGCCCCAGCACGAGGGCCGTCACCAGGGCGAACAGCCCCGTCCACATCACCAGCAGGAGCCGCCGCAAGGTGAGCAGCCCGCCCGGCAGCCCCACCCACTCGGGTCGGCTCGTCTCACCCGTCGTCCCGGTTTCCATTCCCCCAGGGTAGGACTGCGACAATGCCGCCATGACGGAGACCACGGTCGGCATCGGCGGCGCGGCGGAGAGCACCGACATGGTGCTGAACATCGGCCCCCAGCACCCTTCCACGCACGGCGTGCTGCGCCTGCGCCTCGTCCTGGACGGCGAGCGGATCGTCAGCGCCGAGCCGGTGGTCGGCTACATGCACCGGGGCGCCGAGAAACTCTTCGAAGCGCGGGACTACCGGCAGATCGTGATGCTCGCGAACCGCCACGACTGGCTGTCCGCGTTCTCCAACGAACTGGGCGTGGTCATGGCCGTCGAGCGGATGCTCGGCATGGAGGTCCCCGAGCGGGCGGTGTGGATGCGCACGCTGCTCGCCGAGCTGAACCGGATACTGAACCACCTGATGTTCCTCGGCTCGTACCCCCTCGAACTGGGCGGCATCACCCCGATCTTCCACGCGTTCCGCGAGCGCGAGGAGCTCCAGGCCGTGATGGAGGAGATCTCCGGCGGCCGCATGCACTACATGTTCAATCGGGTCGGCGGCCTCAAGGAGGACCTGCCGGCCGGCTGGCTGGGCCGCGCCCGCGCCGCCGTCGCCGACGTCCGCACCCGCATGGACGTCTACGACAAGCTGGTCCACGGCAACGAGATCTTCCGCGCCCGCACGCGCGCGGTCGGCGTCCTGTCCGCCGAGGCGGTGCACGCGTACGGGGTCTCCGGCCCCATCGCCCGCGCCTCCGGCGTCGACTTCGACCTGCGCCGCGACGAGCCGTACCTCGCCTACGGCGAGCTCCAGGACGTGCTGAAGGTCGTCACCCGCACCGAGGGCGACTGCCTGGCCCGCTTCGAGGTGCTGCTGGAGCAGACCCACAACGCGCTGGACCTGGCGGTCGCCTGCCTGGACCGGATGGCGGAACTGGCGCCCGGCCCGATCAACCAGCGCCTCCCGAAGGTGCTGAAGGCCCCCGAGGGCGAGACGTACGCGTGGACCGAGAACCCGCTGGGGATCAACGGCTACTACCTGGTCTCCCGGGGCGAGAAGACCCCGTACCGCCTCAAGCTGCGCTCGGCGTCCTACAACAACATCCAGGCCCTGGCGGTCCTCCTGCCGGGACAGCTGGTCGCGGACATGGTCGCGATCCTCGGCTCGCTCTTCTTCGTGGTCGGCGACATCGACAAGTGAGGCCGGCGCTCGTACCGCCCCCTGATGCGAACTGGCGTTCTAGGGTGGGCGGATGACTTCCGCTACCTACCTCGACTACCTGCGGCGGCTCGGCGTCACCCATCCCGGTACGCCCAGCGCCGAGGGGCTGTTCGCGCTGCAGCGCGCCCATCTGGAGCGCGTCCCCTACGAGAACATCGACATCCAGCTCGGCCGGCCGGCCGGCATAGACCCGGAGCTGTCCGTACGCCGCTTCGCCGCCGGACGCGGCGGCTACTGCTTCCACCTCAACGGCGCCTTCGCCGCGCTGCTGGAGCACCTCGGCTACGACGTGACCCGCCACGCCGGCGGCGTGAACACCGATCCCGCGGACCGCGGGATCAACGGCGGACACCTCGCCCTGACCGTCCGGGTCGACGGGGCCGAGTACTACGTCGACGCCGGGCTCGGCGACGGCCCGTACGAGCCGCTGCCGCTGCGCGAGGGCACGTACGAGCAGGGCGCGTTCCGGTACGGGATGGAACGGCTGGCCCCGCTGGACGGCGAGGGGCCGGGGTGGACCCTGCGCACTCCGGAGGGCCACATCGCGAGGGTGAACTTCCGCTCCGCGCCGGCCGTGACCGCCGACTTCGAGACCATGCACGCCTGGCTCTCCACCGCCGGGGACTCACCCTTCGTGCGCACGCCGGCCGCGTTCCGCCGCGACGGCGCGACCGTGGACACGCTGCGCGGACGGATCCTGACCCACAAGGACGCGGTGAGGGGCACGAGCCGGCGGGAACTGGCCACGCAGGAGGAGCTCTGCGAGGTGCTGACCACCGTGTTCGGTCGCGAGATCGACGACTTGACCCCGGCGGACCGGTCGGCGCTGTGGGCCCGGGTGAACCTCGCCCACGAAACGTGGCGGGCGGGCCAGGAGGCCTAGGCCGTCTCTCTCGGATCTTGCCGGGCCCACGGTGTCCGGAGAGGGCCGCCGGGTCGCGGCTCCCGGCCCGGCGGCCGGGAGCCCGTGCGGCCGGGTCCGCGACCCCCGGCCGCGCGGGGCGAACGCCCGCCGGTCCGGGTCGGCCGGCCCGATGTCCGTGGCACAGGGCAGACTTGGGGCATGTCCCACTCCCCCCGCCGGGCCTGCCCCTCCTGCGGCCGCGACTGCGCCGTCACCGCCGGGCGGATCGCCCGCCACGACCCGCCCGCGGGCCGGGGCCGCGGGGACCTCGTCTCCTGCCCCGGATCCCGTGCCCGCGTGATCCTCGGCGCAGGCGCCCCGACGCTGGACGGCTTCACCCTGGCCCCTCATCCGGGCCAGCTGTCGCTGTTCTAGGCCGTACCCTCCAGCAGCCCGATCAGCCGAGAGCTGCTGTCCGCCCCGAAGCCCGCCTCGACACCGCGCCGGTAGAGCTCGGCGTGCGCGGTCAGGATCCCGGTGTCCACCCCGGAGGCCGCGGCGGTGTGCAGGACGTGCTCGACGCTCGCCGCGCACATCGCGAGGCGTTGGTAGGTGCCCTCGTGCGCGTCCGAGTCGACGAGCGGGGCGGAGCCCTCGTAGAACCCGCGCATCGTGTCGGCCGTGTACCCGGCGTACGGCAGGACGTCGGCCGCGGTCAGGCCGTTGGCGCGGGCCTCAGGAGATGGCGGTCCGCAGCCGTGCCACGTCGATCGGCTCGGTCTCGTCGTGCGCCGTCAGGTCGATGACCTGGCCCACCGCGCGGTGCTCGGCGGTGGCGGGCTTGAACTCGGGCTCCGAGCCGCCCTGGGCGGACTCCGCCTTGTGGACCGCGAGGGCCTCGGCGCCGACCACGTCGGCCAGGTCCTCGTTCTGGACGGACTCGATGACCGCGCGGGCCTGCGCCGCGGTCTTCGTACCGAAGAAGTCGAAGCCGCCCATCGCGCGCGAGGCCGCCCGGCGCTGCGGATCGTACGGGGTCACGGCAGCCGCGAGCCGGCGCGCGGGCACCGCTGCGGCAGGTCCGCCGAGCGCGGGGCGTACGTGCGCCTCCGGCGCGGCGGGCCCGGCCGGGGCCTGCGGGGCGGGGTCTGCCGCCGGAACGGCGGTTCCCGGCGCACCGGCGACGGCAGCCGGAACCAGCGCCGGGGCGGAGGCGGGGGCGGGGGCCGGGTCGCGCGGCGAATCCCCCGTGCCCGCTTGCGCCTTGCGGGCCAGCGCCGCCAGCGCGGCGTTGGCGCGGGCGAAGCCGACCGGGGTGGGCGCGCCGGCCGAGGTGCGCTCCTCGGAGACGGCCACCAGCTCCTTCGGGGGCGCGGCGGCCTCGATGGCCGGGACTCCGGCGGCCTCGAGGGCCAGCAGCCGGCGCCGCTCCAGGGCGCTCGCCCGCTCGGTCTCCGCGGTCGCGTAGCGCCGCAGCAGCGAGGCGTGCTCACCGCGCAGTCCGGCGAGTTCGACCCGCTTGGCGCGCAGCTTGGCGTCGAGCTTGCCGCGCAGCACCCGGGCCTCTTCGAGGTCGGATTCGAGCTCGGCTATCCGCTCGTCCGTCTTCCATTCGTCCTTGACCCGCTCGCGCCCGAGCTCCGCGACCCGGCGCCCCGCGGCACGGTCCCAGGACCGCATGACGACGGCGCCGGTGACGCCGGCGGCCGCGGTGAGGGCCACGAGCAGGCGCAGCGCCATCGGTTCCGCGAGCAGCCAGGCCGCTGCGGCCCCGGCGACGGACACACCGGCGACGGTCGTCGGCGTGAGCAGCCGGTGAAGGGGTTCGGGATTGCGGTGGCGTCCACGGGGCATGGCCTGGAATTTACAGGGCGTGGACAGGGTGTGGGGTAGCTGCCCGGGAATCTGTTCCCGAGCAGTTACCCGCGCGGTGAGCCGACTTTCCGCGCCAAAGGCCCAACTGCTACTTCTTCACCAGACCTTTGGACTCCAGATAGGCCTTCGCGACATCGGCCGGCTTGGCGCGCTCGGAGTCGACCTTGCGGTTCAGGTCGATGAGGTCCTGCGTCGTGAGCGCCTTGGTGAGCTTGTCGAGCGCGGCCGCGATCTCGGGGGCGCCGGCGTCCTTGGCGTTGACCACCGGCAGGACGTTGTCGGCGTTCTGGAGCTTCTTGTCGTCCTCCAGCAGGACCAGGCCGTAGCTGTCGAGGGTGGCGTCGGTGGTGGTGGTCAGGACGAGCTGGTCCGCGCCGTCCTTGACCGCCTGCTTCGCCTGCGGGGTTCCGACGCCCTTCGGGTCAATACCGGAAACATCGATTCCGTATGTCTTCTTCAAACCGGGTGCGCAGAAGGGCCGCACCGCGCATTCGTCGCCCGCCGCGATCTTCACCTTGAGACCGGACGCGCCGAGGTCGGAAAGGGTCTTGAGATTGTTCTTCGCGGCGAATTCCTTGGTCACCGCGAAGGCGTTCTGGTCGACCGCCCCGCCCGCCGGCAGCGCCTTCAGCCCGAGGGGACCCGCCAGCTTCTCCAGGGCGGCCACCGTCGCCGCCGCGTCGCTCGACGCCACCGGCTTCTCGGTGGCCTCCTTCGAGCCGTTCACCTTGGCGTTGAGGAACTCCGCGAGGGTCGCCGCGTACTCCGGGACGACGTCGATCTCGCCCTTCTCCAGCGAGGGCTCGTACAGCTCGCGGTTGTTGACCGTGGTGATCGAGGTGGAGTAGCCGGCGTCCTTGAGGACCTGCGCGTACAGCTCGGCCAGCACGTTGGACTCGGTGAAGCCGGCCGCGCCGATCACCAGTTTGCCGCCCTTGCCGCCCTCGCCCGCTCCGGCGGCGGCGGAGGAGCCGGCGTCCTTCGTCTTCTCCAGGCTGTCGCCGCCGCACGCGGCGAGCGATGCGGTCAGGGCGACGGCACCCAGGGCCGCGCCGAGGACGCGTGTGGACTTGCTCATGTCGATCTCCTTCTCGAGGGGAACTGCCGAGGGTGCGTCAGCGGGCGGCCGAGCCCGGGAGCAGCCGGTCGAGCAGCACGAGCGCGCCCTCCACCAGGAGCGCCAGCGCCGCGACGAGCAGGGCGCCCGCGACGACTTGCGGGGTGTTGTACGTGTTGAAGCCGGCGGTGATGATCCGGCCGAGCCCGCCCTGGCCGACCATCGCGGCGATGGTGGCCGTGGCGATGACCTGGACGGCGGCCGAGCGCAGACCTGTCATCACCAAGGGGCGCGCGAGCGGGAGTTCCACCCGCCACAGGAGCTGGCCGCCGGACATGCCCATGCCCCGGGCGGCCTCCACCACCGAGCGGTCGACCTCGCGCATGCCGACGTAGGCGTTGGTGAGGAGGGGCGGGACGGCGAAGAGCACGAGTGCGACGATCGTCGGCACGTAGCCGGCGCTCCGCAGCGGCGAGACCATGAACAGCGCCAGGACCGCGAAGACGGGGACGGCCCGGCCGATGTTGGAGATGTTGACTGCGAGGCCGCCGCCCTTGCCGAGGTGGCCGAGCCACAGTCCGACGGGGAGGGCCACCGCGCAGGCCAGGGCCAGGGCGACACCGCTGACGTACGCGTGTTCGCCCAGGCGGTGCCGGACGCCGCTCTCCCCGGCCCAGTTGGCCCCGTCGGCCAGCCAGTCCCAGGCCTGTGCCAGCACTCCCATCAGGCACCCTCGGCGCTGGGTACGCCCCGCGGGGCACGGGCCGCGCGGGCGGCGCGGGGACGGGTCGCCCGGGTCCAGGGCGTGAGCAGCCGCTGGAGGCCGATCAGCAGCAGGTCCGCGACCAGTGCGAGCAGTACGCACAGCAGCGAGGCGGTGAGCACCTGGGCCTTGAAGGAGCTGTTGACGGCGGGTGCGATGAGGTTGCCGAGGCCGCCCTTGCCGACGATGGAGCCCACCGTGGTCAGCGCGACGGTCGAGACGGTGGCGATCCGTACGCCGGCCAGCAGGGCGGGGAGCGCCAGCGGCAGTTCCACCTGCCACAGCAGCCGGCCGGGGCCGTAGCCCATTCCGCGCGCGGCTTCCCGTACCTCCTCGGGGACGGCTTCCAGGCCGGCCAGCACGTTGCGGACGAGGATCGTCAGCGAATACAGCACGAGGCCGGTCACCACCAGCGCCGCCGAGAGGCCGAAGACGGGCAGCAGCAGGGAGAACATGGCGAGCGAGGGGACCGTGTAGAGCAGGGTGGTGAGGCCGAGCACGGGGGCCGCCCAGCGGCCGCCGCGGCGGGCCAGCAGCGCGAGCGGAACGGACACGGCGAGGCCGATCAGGACCGACACACCCGTGATCCAGACGTGTTCGAGGGTGGCGTCGGTGAGCTCCTGGGACCGGGACGTGACGTAGTCCCAGCAGATCCAGTCGTTCGCCACCAGGCAGCTCTGCCCGGCCATGCGCTCCTCACCCCCGTCACCGAACGTACGTGGGAACGACCCTAACCCGCACCGCTGACAATGGCCGGAATCCTTCGCACTCGCGCAACACACCCTTCACGAACCGTCCGCGCGGGTAGGGAAAGATGGCGAGGTGATCCGATTCGAGCAAGTGACCAAGCGCTACCCCGACGGGACGACGGCGGTCCGCGACCTGTCCTTCGAGGTCGCGGAGGGCGAGCTGGTCACGCTGGTGGGCCCGTCCGGCTGCGGCAAGACGACCACGATGAAGATGGTCAACCGGCTCATCGAGCCGACCTCCGGCCGGATCCTGGTGGACGGCGAGGACGTCGCGGACGCCGATCCGGTCGAACTGCGCCGCCGCATCGGCTACGTCATCCAGCAGGTCGGGCTGTTCCCGCACAAGACGGTGCTGGAGAACACGGCCACCGTGCCGCAGCTGGTCGGCACCCCGAAGGCCAAGGCCCGCGCACGGGCGGCCGAACTCCTCGACCTGGTCGGGCTGGACCCGGGCGTCTACGGGAGCCGCTACCCGGAGCAGTTGTCCGGCGGGCAGCGCCAGCGTGTCGGCGTGGCCCGCGCGCTGGCCGCCGACCCGCCGGTGCTGCTGATGGACGAGCCGTTCGGCGCGGTGGACCCGGTGGTGCGCGAGCGGCTGCAGAACGAGTTCCTGACGCTCCAGAAGACGGTGCGCAAGACGATCCTGCTGGTCACGCACGACTTGGAGGAGGCGGTCCGGCTCGGGGACCGCATCGCGGTCTACGGGGCGGGCACCATCGAGCAGTTCGCCCGTCCCGCGCGGGTGCTGGGCGACCCTGCGACGGAGTACGTGGCCGGATTCGTCGGCGCCGACCGGGGTCTCAAGCGGCTCGCCGTCACCCCGGTCACGGAGGCCGACCTGAGCGCCGCGGACGCGGACGCCCCCACCGCCGAAGTGGCACTGGGGGCGACGCTGCGCGAGGCGCTCGCGCTGCTGCTGCAGGAGGACTCGGGCCGGATCGGCGTCACCGACCCGCACTCCGGCGCCCTGATCGGCGTACTCACCCCGGAGGGGGTGCACCGGGCGCTGCGCCGGGCGGCCCCGCAGGGGGGCTGACCGCGGTCCGACCCCGCAGGGGCCTGACCGCAGCCGCCTCAGGCCTGGATGCGGCCGCTCATCCACACCAGCATCGGCGGGATCTCGCGGCGCCACGTGTTGAAGTTGTGGCCGCCACTGTCGAGGATGATCGAGGAGACCCGGTCCGGGCCCTTGACCAGCTTGATGAACTTCTTCGTGTCACCGAGGTTCGGCTCGCCCGACTCGCTGCTGGTGACGAGGAAGGACGTACCGGTCGGCTTCTTCGCCTTGACGGACTCCAGCACGTTGGCGCGCGCCTTCAGCTTCTCGTCCCCGTGGAAGAGGTCACCGGTCGTCGGGTCGTCCGGGGCCTCGTAGTACGCGGAGAGGCCCGCGGCGGCGCCGAAGGTCTGCGGGTAGTGCGCGGCGATCTTCAGGGCGCAGTAGCCGCCGGTCGAGTTGCCGATGAAGCCCATGTTGCGCGGCTCCTTGCCCACCCGGAAGGTCGACTGGATGGCGCGGGGCAGGTCCTCGGCGAAGAAGGTCTCGGTCTGCGGGCCACCGGGTATGTCCACGCACTCGGTGTCGCGCGGGGGCGCGATCGTCGGGCGGAGCATGACCAGGATCATCGGCTTCATCTTGCCCGCCTTGGCCTGCTTGAAGGCCGTCATCGGGTAGTTCAGCCCTTTGATCAGGTTCTCGGCCGTTCCCGGGTAACCCGTGAGGATGATGGAGGCCGGGAAGTTCTGGTCCTTGTGCTGCGGCTGGAAGTACTCCGGCGGCAGCCACACGTAGCCCGGGCTCGTTATCTTCGACTTCTGGCCGGTTATGGCCACCTTCAGGATCTGACCGCCCACCTGAGGCTTGGCGCCGCCGGGCACGTCGAGCTTCTGCTTGTCGACGATCTTGATGTCGTCGCTGCTCATCCCGTGGTCGACGACCTTGCCGATCGACGTCTCCTGGCCGAAGAGGTCGGCCCAGGACCCGTAGAAGAGGAACGACTTGTTGGCCGCGAGACCCACCGCCGAGAACAGCGCCAGCTGCGTCGCCAGCAGGAGGCCGATGCGGCCGAGGACCGAGCGCCAGGAGCGGCCCGAGAGCTTCGGCCAGAACCACACCGTGGCCGCGAAGAGCAGCACACCGGCGATGATGGCCGACGCCAGAACCGTATTACTGGTGAGACCCATGAGCAGTGAGTCGACTTTCTATGGCAGGACTGGTTTTTTTCTCGACGGAAGAGTGAACCCGCGGCCCCTCGATGTCGTCCTAGGGGACGCACCACACACCGGAGGCTGTCGCGGCCTTCGGCCACATGATCTCTCGCGGAGCAACGGGAAGCGATGTCTAGCAGGATAGATGGCGATAAGTCGGGGCAGGTTCCGAAGCGGGTCGGCCGAATCCTCCGTGGCCCACGACCGGAGGCCGTCCCCGGCCTGGTGGGCACGGCCGTCATGGTCGTCGGCCTGCTGGACATTGCCGCGGGAGTCTTCCCGCGCTTCAGGCACAGCCGTATCCATGCCGTAACCGAGGTGCTGCCCGGCTCCTTCGGTCCCTTCGCCGCGGCCCTGGCCCTCAGCGTGGGCGTCCTGCTCCTGCTGCTCGCCCACGGGCTCAAGCGCCACAAGCGCCGCGCCTGGCGGGCAGCCGTGGTGCTGCTTCCGGCGGGCGCCGTCGCGCAGTTCACGTACCGCCACTCCATCGTCGGCGTGGTGATTTCCGCGGTCCTCCTCGCGCTCCTGCTGCGCCACCAGGGTGAATTCAAGGCGCTCCCGGACCCGCGCAGCCGCTGGAAGGCGCTCGCCAACTTCGTCCTGATGAGCGCCGGCTCCATCGGGCTCGGCCTGATCATCGTCAACTCGCACCCGGGCCGGGTCGTCGGCGAACCGGGCGTGTACGAACAGATCAGCCACGTCGTCTACGGGCTCTTCGGCTTCGAGGGTCCCGTCGACTACGCGGGCCGCGTGTCCTGGACCGTCGGCTACTCGCTCGGCGCGCTCGGCATGCTGACCGCCGTCACCACCATCTACTTGGCCTTCCGCCCCGAGCACCCGGCCGCGCGGCTCACCGCCGACGACGAGGTCAAGCTGCGCGGGCTGCTCGCCAAGCACGGCGGCCGCGACTCGCTCGGCCACTTCGCGCTCCGCCGCGACAAGGCCGTCGTCTTCTCCCCCAGCGGCAAGGCCGCCGTCACCTACCGCGTCGTGTCCGGCGTCATGCTCGCCTCCGGCGACCCCGTCGGCGACGTCGAGGCGTGGCCGGGCGCGATCGAGCGGTTCATGGAGGAGGCCAAGGCCCACTCCTGGACCCCCGCCGTCATGGGCTGCAGCGAGACGGGCGGCGAGGTCTGGACCCGCGAGACCGGGCTCGACGCCCTGGAGCTCGGGGACGAGGCCATCGTCGACGTCAAAGACTTCTCGCTCGCCGGCCGGGCGATGCGCAATGTCCGCCAGATGGTCAAGCGCATCGAGCGCAACGGCTACACCACCAAGGTCCGCAGGGTCAGCGAGCTGACCGAGACCGAGCTGGAGCAGGTGCGGGGCGCCGCCGAGGCCTGGCGCGGCACCGACACCGAGCGCGGCTTCTCCATGGCGCTGGGCCGGGTCGGCGACCCGGGCGACGGCGACTGCTACATCGCCACCGCGCACCGCGTCGAGGAGGGCGACACCTCCCCCTTCGGCGACCTGAAGGCCGTCCTGCACTTCGTTCCGTGGGGAGAGGACGGGATGTCGCTGGAACTGATGCGCCGCGACCGCGCCGCCGACCCCGGCATGAACGAGCTCCTGATCGTCGCGTCCCTGGAGGCTTCCCCGGCGCTGGGCATCGAGAAGGTCTCCCTGAACTTCGCGATGTTCCGCTCGGCGCTGGCCCGCGGCGAGAAGATCGGCGCCGGCCCGGTGCTGCGGATGTGGCGCAGCCTGCTGGTGTTCCTCTCGCGCTGGTTCCAGATCGAGTCGCTGTACAAGTTCAACGCCAAGTTCCGCCCCCGCTGGGAGCCCCGCTTCGTGGTCTTCCGCACCACCCGCGACCTGCCCCGCATCGGCTTCGCCGCGATGCAGGCCGAGGGCTTCGTGACGCTGGCCCTGCCCCGCCTGTTCGCCGGCCGCCGCCGCCCCAAGCCCGTCCGCACCTGCGCCCACCACCACGTGCGCGCGGCGGTGCCCGTCCCGTCCGAGCGCGAGGTCCAGGCCGCCTGACGTCCGTACGCCGTCCAGGGCCCCCGCAGCCGCCGGCTCCGGGGGCCCTGCCGCGTCCGGGCCAGCCCATACCCTGGAGTCATGAACACGAAGCGCGCGGCCGCCGAGCGGGGCCGGGTCACAGGGCTGCCGGAATGGGACCGCTGCGGGGTCATGGGCGTCGTCAACGTCACGCCCGACTCCTTCTCCGACGGCGGCCGCTGGTTCGACACGACCGCTGCCGTCAAGCGCGGCCTCGACCTCGTCGTCCAGGGCGCCGACCTCGTGGACGTCGGCGGCGAGTCCACCCGCCCCGGCGCCTCCCGCGTCGACGAGGAGGAAGAGCTGCGCCGCGTGGTCCCCGTCGTCCGGGGCCTCGCCTCGGAGGGCGTCGTCGTCTCCGTGGACACCATGCGCGCCTCGGTCGCCGCGCAGGCCGTCGCCGCGGGCGCCGCCCTCGTCAACGACGTCAGCGGCGGGCTCGCCGACCCCGGCATGATCCCGGCGGTCGCCGCCGCCGAGGTGCCCTTCGTCGTCATGCACTGGCGCGGCTTCAGCGACGGCATGAACAGCCTCGCCGTCTACGACGACGTCCTCGCCGAAGTCACCGCCGAGCTGCGCGCCCGCATCGACGCGGTCGTCGCCGGCGGGGTCGCCCCCGAGCGGATCCTCGTCGACCCGGGTCTGGGCTTCGCGAAGAACGCCGAACACGACCTGGCCCTGGTCGCCCACCTGCCCGAACTGCGCGCCCTGGGCTTCCCGCTGCTGGTCGCCGCCTCGCGGAAGCGTTTCCTCGGACGGGTGCTGGCCGGCGCCGCCGACGCCTCACCGCCGCCCGCCCGCGAACGCGACGCCGCCACCGCGGCCGTCTCCACGATCGCCGCCCAGCAGGGCGCCTGGGCCGTCAGGGTCCACGAGGTACGGGCGAGCGCGGACGCGGTTCGGGTGGCCCGCGCCGTGGAAGGGGCACTGCGTACACGTAACGACGAGGAAGGAGCCCGGTGAGCCGTAGCGACATCGAAGCCGTCGAAGAGGTCAACACGGCCTTCTACGAGGCCATGGAGCAGGGGGACTTCGACGCACTGTCCGCGCTCTGGCTCGAAGACGAGATCTCCTGCGTGCACCCGGGCTGGCCGGTGCTCTCCGGACGCGGCGAAGTACTGCGCTCGTACGCGCTGATCATGTCCCACACCGAGTACATCCAGTTCTTCCTCACCGACACCAAGGTCGCCGTCATAGCCGACACCGCACTGGTGACCTGCACGGAGAACATCCTCAGCGGCGGGCCCGCCGAGGACGGCGGGGAGCTCGGCCCGCTCGTCGGCCAGCTCGTCGTCGCCACGAATGTGTTCCGACGCACACCGGGGGGCTGGCGGCTCTGGTCGCACCACGGTTCTCCCGTCCTCACGGACTCCGACGAGGACGACGAGGAGGAGTCCGCCTGACCCCTCCGTCGGGGTCCGGAGTGTTTCGCAGGTAAATTCGAAGCTGGACGACGCCGACCGCACTCGGCTTTGGCCCATGGATCCGGGAGTCCCGGACCGGAAGAACCTACGAAAAGCAGGAGTGATTCGCGTGGATCGTGTCGCGCTGCGCGGCCTCAAGGCTCGCGGGCACCATGGCGTCTTCCCCCGGGAACGCGAGGAAGGCCAGACCTTCATCGTCGACCTGGTGCTGCACCTCGACACCCGACCCGCGGCGGCCGGCGACGACTTGGCGAAGACCGTGCATTACGGGGTAGTAGCCGAAGAGGTGGTCGACGTGGTCCAGGGCGAGCCCGTGGACCTGATCGAGACCCTCGCCGAGCGGATCGCCCAGCAGTGCCTCAAGCACGAGGCGGTCGCCCAGGTGGAAGTCGTCGTCCACAAGCCGGACGCGCCGATCACCGTCCCCTTCGACGACGTGACCATCACGATCACCCGGAGCCGCGCATGAACAACGGAATGAACGTCCAGAGCGACCCCACAGTCCAGCCCGTCCCCGCGTCCGTCGTCGAGGCCGTCGACGCGGCGGACGTCACGCTGTCCAACCCGAAATGGGCCGTCCTCGCGCTCGGCGCGAACCTCGGCAACCGGCTGGAGACCCTGCAGGGCGCCATCGACGCCCTCGGGGACACCCCGGGCCTGCGGGTCAAGGCCGTCTCCGCCGTCTACGAGACCGAGCCGTGGGGCGTGGAGCCGGGCTCGCAGCCCTCGTACCTCAACGCCGTCATCTCGGTGAAGACCACCCTGCCGCCCAGCTCGCTGCTCGAACGCGGCCACGCCATCGAGGAAGCCTTCGACCGCGTCCGCGAGGAGCGCTGGGGACCCCGCACGATCGACGTGGACGTCATCGCCTACGCCGACGTGGTCTCCGCCGACCCGGTCCTGACCCTGCCGCACCCGCGCGCCCACCAGCGCGCCTTCGTGCTGGCCCCCTGGAACGACATCGACCCCGAGGCCGCGCTCCCGGGGCACGGGAGCGTCGCCGAGCTGTTGGCCGGGGTCGGCTTCGCGGGTCTCACCCGCCGGGACGACCTCGAACTGCGCCTCCCCGAGTAGCGGCCCGCCCCGGGGCTGACGCACGGGGCCTGCCCCCGCCCGCGGAGCCGAAGACTTAGGATCACCGGGGTACGCACAGAAAGCGGGGAACAGGCACGTGAAGCAACTGAGGCCGGCGGTCCTGGCGGGCATTTTCGTGATCGCCGGGGTCCTTTCCTGGGCCGGCGCCCGGCTGTGGAACTCCTACGGCTCGCTCCCGGGCGTCCCGCTCGCCGCCCCCATCGTGCTCGGCGCCATCGCGGTGGTCCTGCTGGCGACGGCCCTCTCGCTGCGCGCCCGCCTGAAGGCGCAGCGGGAGCGGGTGGCGGACGCCAAGGGCGTGGAGCCGCTGATGGCGGCCCGCGCGGTGGTGTTCGGCCAGGCCAGCGCGCTGGTCGCGGCCCTGGTCGCGGGCGCGTACGGCGGTGTCGGCGTCTTCCTGCTGACCGACGCCCTCGACGTCCCGGCCCGCCGCGACCAGGCCTGGTACGCCGGCTTCTCGGTCCTGGCGGGCGCCGCGGTCGTCGCGGCCGCCCTCTTCCTCGAACACGTCCTGAAGCTCCCGGACGACGAGGACACCGACCCCGAAGCCCCCGCCCGGGCCTGACCCGTCACCCGGGTCGTCCGCGGACCAGGCGGCCGTTTCACGAGCTCGGAGCACCGGTCCCCCTCCGCGACGTCGCGGAGGGGGACCGCAAGCACGACTAGGGTCACTAGCGGGCGATGATGAGGCTCATCGCCTCCGCGCGGGTCGCCGAGGCGCGGAGCTGGCCGCGGACCGCGGACGTTATGGTCTTGGCGCCCGGCTTGCGGATGCCACGGACCGACATGCACATGTGCTCCGCCTCGATCACGACGATCGCTCCGCGCGCGTCCAGGATCTCCATGAGCGAGTCGGCTATCTGCGTAGTGAGACGTTCCTGCACCTGCGGGCGACGGGCATAGACGTCCACGAGGCGCGCCAGCTTGGACAGGCCGGTGATCTTTCCGTTCTCCGACGGGATGTAGCCGACGTGGGCGACTCCGTGGAACGGCAGCAGGTGGTGTTCGCACAAGGAGACGATCTCGATGTCCTTCACGAGGACCAGCTCGTCGTGACCCAGGTCGAACACCGTCGTCAGGACGTCCTCCGGCTTCTGCCGCAGACCGCCCAGAATCTCCTTGTACGCCCGCGCCACGCGGCCGGGCGTCTCCAGCAGGCCCTCGCGGTCGGGGTCCTCGCCGACGGCGATCAGGAGCTCGCGGACCGCCGCCTCGGCGCGCTTCTCGTCGAACTCGCCGATCGTGCCCTCGCCACCGGTCAGGGTCACTGGGTCGGTCATTTCTTCCTCGTTCCTGTCTGTGCACGCGCGGCGTGAAAGTGCCGCGCCCCCCAGGCTAGAACCTGGGGGGCGCGGCATCCATTCCGGGAGGGGTCGTCCACCGGTTACTCGGAACGCTCCTCCGGGGAGGGCTCCGGGGACTTCTCCACGGACACGGCCGAGGAGGCCGGGGCCGCCGACGTGCCGTTCGCCGCGTTCGTCAGCTGGAGCTCCTTGGGAGAGAGCACCGGCGGACGGGTCGACGGGGTGCGGTGCGAGGAGCCGGTCCACGCCGGGCGGGCCGGACGCTTCACGATCGTCGAGAAGACCTCGGCGATCTGCTCCTTGTTGAGCGTCTCCTTCTCCAGCAGTGCGAGAACGAGGTTGTCGAGCACGTCGCGGTTCTCGACCAGGATTTCCCAGGCCTCGTTGTGCGCGGTCTCGATGAGCTTCTTGACCTCTTCGTCGACCAGCGCCGCGACCTCTTCCGAGTAGTCCCTCGGGTGCGACATCTCGCGGCCCAGGAACGGCTCGGTGTTGTCCCCGCCGAACTTGATCGCGCCGAGGCGCTCGGTCATGCCGTACTGGGTGACCATCGCGCGGGCCGTTGCCGTGGCCTTCTCGATGTCGTTCGCGGCGCCCGTGGTCGGGTCGTGGAAGACCAGCTCCTCGGCCGCGCGCCCGCCCAGCATGTACGCCAGCTGGTCGAGCATCTCGTTGCGCGTGGTCGAGTACTTGTCCTCGTCGGGCAGGACCATGGTGTAACCCAGGGCCCGGCCGCGGGACAGGATCGTGATCTTGTGGACCGGGTCGGAGTTCGGGGAGGCCGCCGCCACCAGGGCGTGTCCGCCCTCGTGGTACGCGGTGATCTTCTTTTCCCGGTCCGACATGATCCGGGTCCGCTTCTGCGGGCCCGCCACGACGCGGTCGATCGCCTCGTCCAGTGCGTGGTTGTCGATCAGCTTCTTGTCCGTACGGGCGGTCAGCAGGGCCGCCTCGTTCAGGACGTTGGAGAGATCGGCACCGGTGAAGCCGGGCGTACGACGGGCGACCGCGCCCAGGTCGACGTCCGGAGTGACCGGCTTGCCCTTCTGGTGAACCTTGAGGATCTCCAGACGGCCCTGCATGTCCGGGCGGTCGACCGCGATCTGGCGGTCGAAGCGGCCGGGGCGCAGGAGGGCCGGGTCGAGGATGTCCGGGCGGTTCGTGGCGGCGATCAGGATGACGCCGCCCTTCACGTCGAAGCCGTCCATCTCGACCAGCAGCTGGTTGAGGGTCTGCTCGCGCTCGTCGTGCCCGCCGCCGAGACCCGCACCGCGGTGCCGGCCGACGGCGTCGATCTCGTCGACGAAGACGATCGCCGGGGCGTTGGCCTTGGCCTGCTCGAACAGGTCGCGGACACGCGAGGCACCGACGCCGACGAACATCTCGACGAAGTCGGAACCGGAGATCGAGTAGAAGGGGACACCGGCCTCGCCCGCGACGGCGCGCGCGAGCAGGGTCTTTCCGGTGCCGGGCGGGCCGTACAGCAGCACGCCCTTGGGGATCTTGGCGCCGACGGCCTGGAACTTCGCCGGCTCCTGGAGGAACTCCTTGATCTCGTGGAGTTCCTCGACGGCCTCGTCCGCGCCCGCGACATCCGCGAACGTCGTCTTCGGGGTGTCCTTGGTGATGAGCTTGGCCTTGGACTTCCCGAACTGCATGACCCGGGAGCCGCCGCCCTGCATCTGGTTCATCAGGAACAGGAAGACGACGACGATGAGGACGAAGGGCAGCAGCGAGAGCAGCACGCTGAGGAACGGGCTGGTCTTGTCCGGTGCGACGGAGTACCCGTCGGGGATCTGACCGGCTTCGTACTTGGTCTGGAGGTTCTGGGCGAGCTGGACGCCCTGTTCTCCGATGTAGTTGGCCTGGAACTTGGCGCCGGAGTTGTCTCCGAGCTTCTGGTCCTTCTTGAGGTCGATCTTGATCATCTGGCTGTCGCCGGTGGTCAGGCGCGCCTGCTGCACCTGGCCACTGTTGATCGCCTTGATGACCTCGCTCGTGTCCACCGACTTGTAGCCGCCGCCGGAGCCGACGACATTCATCAACACGACCACGGCGAGGACGGCCAGCACGATCCACATGACCGGCCCACGGAAGTATCGCTTCACGTCCATCCATACGGGGCGCTAGGCACCCCGTCCCTCCTGCCCGTAGGTAAATGCTGCTCTGAGTAAAGACTGTTCTTCGGAATGTACCCCTGTATTGTCACCCGCTGCCTCATGGGACGGCTGACAGACCCGCCTTTCCATGCTCCAACGGCGGGAATCGCTCCAGGGTTCCCCTGGCCCGACAGTTGGTCCGGGAGGATCAGCCGCCGTAGACGTGGGGCGCGAGCGTGCCGACGAACGGCAGGTTGCGGTACTTCTCCGCGTAGTCCAGGCCGTAGCCCACGACGAACTCGTTCGGGATGTCGAAGCCGACCCACTTCACGTCGATCGCGACCTTCGCGGCGTCGGGCTTGCGCAGCAGCGTGACGACCTCCAGGGAGGCCGGCTGGCGGGAGCCCAGGTTCGACAGCAGCCAGGACAGGGTCAGGCCCGAGTCGATGATGTCCTCGACGATCAGGACGTGCTTGTCCTTGATGTCGGTGTCCAGGTCCTTGAGGATCCGGACCACGCCCGAGGACTGGGTCCCGGCGCCGTAGGAGGACACCGCCATCCAGTCCATGGTGAGCGGGGTGGACAAGGCGCGCGCCAGGTCCGCCATCACCATCACCGCGCCCTTGAGGACGCCGACGATGAGCAGGTCCTTGCCCGCGTACTCCGCGTCGATCTTCGCGGCCAGCTCGGCCAGCTTCGCGTCGATCTCTTCCTTGGTGATGAGCACCGACTGGAGGTCGCTGCCCATGTCCTTCTCGTCCACCCGCATCACTTTCGTTGTCGGCTGGGGCTCCGGGGAGTGACCCCGGAGGACTCAGCCGTGTTTCAGCACCAATCAGCCCTGCCGGATGACCAGTCTGCCACCCTGCCGCTGGGCCTCGACCCGGCCGGGCAGGTTGATGGCGCCCTGGCCCCGCCAACCGGTGATGAGCCGGTCGACTTCCTCGATGTGGCGGGCGAAGAGGGAGCCGGCGGGGGACCCGGCCGCGACGACGGCCCGGCGCAGCACCCGGCGGCGGACGGCGGGGGGCAGCGCGTAGAGCTTGGCGCACTCCAGGCGGCCGTCCTCGTCCCGTACGCCGCTCTCCGCCTCGGCGGCCCAGGCGTCCAGGGCGTCGGCGTCGTCGCGGGAGAGCTGGGCGGTGCGGGCGAGCGCCTCCACGACCCCCTTGCCGAGCGCCTTCTCCAGGGCGGGCAGTCCCTCGTGGCGCAGCCGGGAGCGGGTGTAGGCGGGGTCGATGTTGTGCGGGTCGTCCCAGACGGCCAGGGACTGGACCATGCAGGCCTTGCGGGCGGTCTGCCGGTCCACCTGGAGGAAGGGCCGCCGGTAGCGGTGGCTGCGGCCTCGCGGTCCGGGGTCTCCGGGACCTCCCGACACCTCGGCCATGCCGGACAGCGACCGGATGCCGGAACCGCGGGCGAGGCCCAGCAGGACGGTTTCGGCTTGGTCGTCGCGGGTGTGGCCGAGCAGCACGGCCACGGCTCCCAGCCGGTTGGCGGCCTCGTCCAGGGCCGCGTAGCGGGCGTCGCGGGCGGCGGCCTCGGGTCCGCCGTCGCGGCCGACGCGCACGGCGACGGACTCCACCGGGTCGAGGCACAGCGCGGTCATGCGGGAGACGACCTCGGCGGCGCGCAGGTCGGATCCGGCCTGGAGCCCGTGGTCGACAGTGATGCCGCCGGCCCGGATTCCGAGTTTGGGGGCCTCGAAGGCGAGGGCGGAGGCGAGCGCCATGGAGTCGGCGCCGCCGGAGCAGGCGACGAGGACGAGCGGCGCGTCGTCGGGGAGCGCGTGGTGGGGGGCGGGCCCGTCCGGTGCACCGGGGCGGCCCGGGGGGCGGCCGGGGCGGCCCACGCGGGGCGGGGGAGCGGGACGGTCGGTGAGGTCGGTGAGGACGTCGTGGAGTGCGCGGCGGACCGCCAGGCGTATCGCCGCGACCGCAGGATGGGGACCCATGTCCGGTGCCCTTCGGTGGAGTTCGGAAGCCTCGGAGGCGCTTGGGAGGCGTTGGGGAGGAGGTGCTGTGCCGGGGTGTCGGCCGGCCGGCCCGGTCCATGACCGGGACGGGGTTGTCACTCAGAGTGCGATGATGGTGACAGAACCGAGCCGTTCCCTGAGCATTGCACGCCCTTCCACGCCTCACGGTCCCTCGGACGGGTGACGCTGTTTACCCCAGAGGGACATCTTCACGCCTCTTGTGTCACACCTCTTCGCTCGCCTCGCTCGGCTCGCTCCCCTTGCGGTGGACCCGGGCCACCCAGTCCGCGGGCCGGGCGATCTCGGCCTTGGTCGGAAGGGTGTTCGGCGAGGTCCAGACCCGGTTGAAGCCGTCCATGCCGACCTGGCCGACGACGGCCCGGACGAACCGCTCCCCGTCCCGGTACTGGCGCAGCTTCGCGTCGAGGCCGAGGAGCTTGCGCAGGGCGGCGTCGAGGCGGCCCGCGCCGCTGGCCCGGCGCTGCTGGAACTTCTCCCGGATCTCGGCGACCGAGGGCACCACCTCGGGCCCGACGCCGTCCATGACGAAGTCGGCGTGGCCCTCCAGCAGGGACATGACGGCCGTGAGCCTGGCCAGCACCTCACGCTGCTCGGGGGTCTGGACGAGCTCGACCAGGGAGCGGCCCTCGTCGCCGTGCTCGGCGTCGGGGCGGGCGCCGGCGAAGGACTGCGCGGCCTCGCGCAGCCGCTCCAGGACGGTCATCGGGTCGATTTCGGTGGCGCCCAGGAACGTCTGGATCTCGCCCTCGAGGTGTGCGCGGAGCCACGGGACGGCCGTGAACTGGGTACGGTGCGTCTCCTCGTGCAGGCAGACCCAGAGCCGGAAGTCGTGCGGGTCCACCTCCAGCTCCCGCTCGACGTGCACGATGTTCGGCGCGACGAGCAGCAGCCGCCCGCCCGTGGCCGAGCCGGGCAGGTCGAGCGCGGCCGGCGCGAAGGTCTCGTACTGGCCGAGCACCCGGGAGGCCAGGAAGCTGAGCAGCATCCCCACTTCGACGCCGGTGACCTTGCCGCCGAACGCGCCGAGGACGGCGCCGCCGGGGGTGGCGGCGCGGCGCTCCTGCATCTTGCCGAGCAGCGGCGCCAGGAGTTCGCGGAAGCCGGCCACATTGGCCTTCACCCAGCCGGCGCGGTCCACGACGAGGACGGGGGTGTCGGGCGGCGCCAAGCCTTCCGGCATCATCCGGGTGAACTCGCGCACGTGCCGTTCCGAGGTCTTGGCGTGCCTGCGCAGCTCCGCGACGACGGCCCGCGCCTCGTCCCGGCTGACCTCCGGGCCGGGCCGTACCAGCCGGGTCGCGGTCGCCACCGCGAGGTTCCAGTCGACCATCTCCGCACCACCGATGCTCGTCATGCGTCAACCGTACGTGGACCGGCGCGCGGAGGGGATCCCTATGACCCGGCGGCCACGGCTGCCGCGAGCTTGTCGAGGCCCTTCTCGGCGGCCCCCGCGTCGGCGGTGTCGGCGGTCAGGAACGCGAAGGCCAGGAGTCGGCCGGAGGGGTCGACGACGGTGCCGGCGAGGGAGTTCACCCCGCGCAGGGTGCCCGTCTTGGCCCGGAGCAGGCCGGCTGCCGGGGAGCTGCCGGCGTTGCGGGTGCGCAGGGTCCCGGTGAACCCGGCGACGGGCAGTCCGGTGAGGACGGGCCGCAGCTCGGGCCGCTGCGGATCGGCGGCCTTGGCCAGGAGGGCGGTCAGGAGGCCGGCGCTGACCTTGTCGGCCCGGTTCAGGCCGCTGCCGTCGGCGAAGTGGGAGCCGGAGGTGTCGACGCCGAGCGAGGCGAGTTTGGCTCCGAGCGCCTTCTCGACGCCTTCGAAGCTGGCGGGCGCTCCGGCGGCCAGGGCGGTCTGGCGGGCCAGCGCCTCGGCGATGTCGTTGTCGCTGTGGGTCAGCATCCGCTCGACGAGTCCGGCGAGCGGCGGCGAGAGGGTCGCGGCGAGCGGTACGGCGCCGGCGGCGGCCTTGGCCCTCACGGGTTCGCCCGTCACCTTGACCCCGCGTTCGGCCAGCAGGACGGCGAAGGCGCGGGCGGTGTCCCTGGAGGGGTCCTCACTGCGCTTGACGGGTCCGGAGAAGGAATCGTCGGGGCGGCCCTCGTCGGCCGCGAGGGCCGTGACCGGGGCGATGTTGTCGTTCTCGCCGATCGGGTGGCGGACGGGGCCGGTGTAGAGGGAGTCGTCGTAGCCGAGGGAGACGCTGTCGGTGCCGGCGGCCTTGAGGGCCTGGGCGGTGTCGGCGGCCAGGGCGACGAGGCTTCCGCCGGAGCCGGCGGGGGCCTTCTTCCTGGCGGTGAGCGAGGGGTCGCCGCCGCCGACCAGGATGATCTTGCCGGGGGCGGCTCCGGGGGTCACCGTGGTGCGGATCCGGTGCTCGGGCCCGAGCGCGGCGAGCGCGGCCGCCGCGGTGGCGATCTTGACCGTGGAGGCGGGGGTCATGGCCTCCCGCGAGCCGGACTCGTACAGGACCTGCCCGGTGCCGGTGTCGACCACCGAGGCCGCGCGGACGGTTCCCAGGGCGCGGTCCGCGAGCAGCGGGCGCAGCGCCGCGGCGAGGGATCCGGAGTCGACGGCCTCGGCCCGGCTGTCCGTGGCGGCCGCGCCGGACGGTACGCCGACCAGCACGCCGGGGGCGCTGGGTGCCGGCCGGGGCCGGGCGCCGGCCTCGTCCCCACCGTGATCTGCGCCACCCGTACGGCCCCAAGAGGCGGCCTCGTCCCGCTCGGCCTTACGCTGGCCGGAGTCCCATGGACCCGCGGCGGCCACCGTCGCGGCCGACAGGGCGAGGCCGGCGACGGCCGACACCGCGATGAGCTGCCAGGTCTTGACCAATGGCACCTCGGACCAGCCCCTTTCGCGATCACACATATGCGTGAGGGACACTTAACCACTGCGTCTTGCCGCGAGCATGGCACCCCACCCGGCAGGGCTGGGTCGGCCGCGCACGCAGGTGAATCAACGCAGTCCCCAAGCAATGCAGCTGATCATGGAGGAGCAGGACGTGGAGTTCGACGTCACCATCGAGATCCCCAAGGGTTCGCGGAACAAGTACGAGGTGGACCACGAGACCGGCCGGATCCGTCTGGACCGTCGCCTCTTCACCTCGACCAGCTACCCGGCCGACTACGGCTTCGTCGAGAACACCCTCGGCGAGGACGGCGACCCGCTGGACGCGCTGGTCATCCTTGACGAGCCGACCTTCCCGGGCTGCCTGATCAAGTGCCGCGCCATCGGCATGTTCCGCATGACGGACGAGGCGGGCGGCGACGACAAGCTGCTCTGCGTGCCGGCCTCCGACCCGCGTGTCGAGCACCTGCGCGACATCCACCACGTGTCCGAGTTCGACCGCCTGGAGATCCAGCACTTCTTCGAGGTCTACAAGGACCTGGAGCCGGGCAAGTCGGTCGAGGGCGCGAACTGGGTCGGCCGCACCGAGGCCGAGGCCGAGATCGAGGCTTCGTACAAGCGCCTCGAGGCGCAGGGCGGCCACCACTAGGTTCTGCCTGGTAGCGAGCTGACATCGCGGGCGGCACCCCTTCACGGGGGTGCCGCCCGCCGTCGTTCCCGGGGGTGCCGGTGCCCGGTCGCCGCCCGGCCACCTCCCGGCCCGCGCTGGTTTCGCCGTGGATGAGACCGTTCCGCATACTGATACGGGCTGGCCGGGGACTGGAGGACGCGTGGCGGAGGGCGAAGCATCCGGGACAGAGGACCGGAAGCCGAAGTCGGACGAGGCGCACAGCGCGTTCTCCGTGCCGCAAGGGGTCGGAGTGGAGCCGGAGGCGGCCGACGAGGACCAGCCGACCTCGGAGTTCGCCGTCCCCGGCGGGCTGCCCTCGGTGGCCGTGGAGCCGGAGGGCTCCGCCTTCGCCACCCCGCACACCTACAGCGCCTCGCAGTCGCCCGCGGCCTACACCGGCCCCGCGGGTTTCCCCGCGGCCCGGCTGGAGTCCCCCTGGCAGGACCGCATGCGCACGATGCTGCGCATGCCGGTCGACGTCCGGCCGGTCCCGGAGCCCACGCAGAAGCCCGCCGTCGAGACCGGGCCAGCCGTGGGCCGCGTGCTCGACCTGACGCTGCGCATCGGCGAACTGCTGCTCGCGGGCGGTGAGGGCGCCGAGGACGTGGAGGCCGCGATGTTCGCGGTGGCCCGCAGCTACGGCCTGGACCGCTGTGAGCCGACCGTCACCTTCACGATGCTGTCCATCACCTACCAGCCCTCGCTGGTGGACCACCCCGTCTCGGCGAACCGCACCGTCCGCCGCCGGGGAACCGACTACAACCGCCTCTCGGCCGTCTTCCGCCTCGTCAACGACATCAGCGCGCACGAGGTCGACATCTCGCTGGAGGACGCCTACCGCCGGCTCGCCGAGATCCGCCGCAACCGGCACCCGTACCCCGGCTGGATGCTCACCGGCGCCGCCGGGCTGCTCGCCGGCGCCGCCTCCACCCTGGTCGGCGGCGGAATCCTCGTGTTCTTCGCGGCCGCACTCGGGGCGGTCCTCGGCGACCGGCTGGCCTGGTTCTGCGCCGGGCGCGGGCTGCCGGAGTTCTACCAGTTCGTGGTCGCGGCGATGCCGCCGGCCGCGATGGGCGTGGCCCTGAAGCTCACCGAGTTCGACGTGCGCTCCTCCGCCGTGATCACCGGCGGTCTGTTCGCCCTGCTGCCGGGACGGGCCCTGGTCGCAGCCGTGCAGGACGGTCTGACCGGCTACTACATCACCGCTTCGGCCCGGCTGCTGGAGGTCATGTACCTCTTCATCGGCATCATCATGGGCGTCCTGGTGGTGCTCTACATCGGCCTCCAGCTCGGTTCCAATCCGCGACCCGAGGACGTCCTCCAGATCACCCAGCGGCCGCTGATCCAGATCGCCGCATCGATGGTGCTGGTGTTCACGTTCGCGATCCTGCTTCAGCAGGAACGTTCCACCGTGTTGTTCGTGACGCTGAACGGCGGGGTCGCCTGGGTGGTCTACGCCGCCCTGCACTACGCCGGGCGCGTCCCCGCAGTGCCGTCCACCGCGATCGCGGCCGGCCTCGTCGGCCTCTTCGGGCAGCTCCTGGCACGCCACCGCCTCTCCTCGGCGCTGCCCTTCGTCACGGCCGCCATCGGCCCGCTGCTGCCGGGCTCGGCGACGTACTTCGGGCTGCTGCTGATCGCCGAGGACCGGCTGAACGAAGGCCTGGGCTCGCTGACGAACGCCGCGGCCATCGCGCTCGCCATCGCGATCGGCGTCAACCTCGGCTCGGAGATGTCCCGCCTGTTCATGCGGATCCCCGGCGCGGCCAGCGCGGCCAAGCGCCGCGCGGCGAAGCGCACACGCGGCTTCTAGCGCTGCGGCCGGAAGGGCCACCGCCCTGGCGCTGCGGCCGGGAAGGGCCCCGGACGCGCCGGTGCCCCGCCGACCGTGTCATCCGGTCGGCGGGGCACCGTAGGGGCTGTGCGGGGCGTCAGCGCTTGGCGTGGCGGCCGCCGCGCGGGGCCGGGTCCGGGGCCTGCGGGTCGCCTCCGACGGCGGGCTGCTCCGCGCGCTCCCCCGCCTTCTTCTTCTCCTTGCGGGACTTCAGTACCTCGAAGATCACCGGGATCACGGAGATCAGGACGATGCCGATGAAGATCGGCTCGATGTTCTTCTTGATCACTTCGAACTGTCCGAGCTGGTAGCCCAGGATCGTCACGCCGGCGCCCCACAGGACACCACCGATGACGTTGAACATCAGGAAGGTGCGGTACTTCATCGCCGTCGCGCCCGCGACCATCGGCGCGAAGGTCCGGATGATCGGCACGAAGCGCGCGAGCACGATGGCCTTGGGGCCGTGCTTCTCCATGAAGTCGTGCGCCGCGTCGAGGTTCTCGCGCTTGAAGAGCCGGGACTGCGGCCGGTTGAAGATCTTCGGACCGAAGACCTTGCCGATCATGTATCCCACCTGGTCGCCCAGGATCGCGGCGGCCACGATCAGGGTGCACACCAGCCACAGCGGCTGGCTGATCGTGCCGCTCGCGACGAACAGGCCCGCCGTGAAGAGCAGCGAGTCTCCGGGCAGGAACGCGAAGAGGCCTGATTCCGCGAAGACGATGACCAGGATGCCGACCAGGCCGAATTGCCCGATCAGATACTCCGGGGAGATCCACTCAGGACCGAGCGCAAGCGTATTCACGAGTTCCGGGCTCTCCTGGATCGGGGGGATGTCCGTCCAATTATGAACGCACACCACCCCCGGCTGGTTCCAGGGCCCGGCGCTTAGACCCTGTGGACCGCGTTCGCCGTGATCGCGTCCCGCAGGTGCTCGGCGAGGCCCGGGCGCAGGGAGTCGTAGAACTCCTTGAACCGCTCGTCCGCGACGTACATCTCGCCGAGGCCCGTGTGGATCTCGTACGAGCAGTCGTAGAACCATGTGGAGATGTGCAGGCGGTGCTCCTCGGCCATCTCCATCGCGCGCGGGCCCTCGGCGGGCTCACCGGCCTCCATGAGCGCCGCGTACCGGGCGCCCCAGTCGGCGACCTGGTCCTGCATGCGCTTCCAGTCGTCCTTGGTGTAGGCCGCCGCCCTGCGCTGCGACTCCGCGTAGCTGTCGGTGCCGCCCCAGCGCCGTTCGGCCTCCTCCGCGTACTGCTCGGGGTCCTTGTCCCCGAAGACTTCGAACCGCTCCTCGGGCGTGAGGTTGATGCCCATCTTCTTCGCCTCCATGGCGTGCTCAACGGCCTCGGCCATCTGCTGGAGCCGGGCGATCCGGGCGGACAGGAGGGCGTGCTGCCGGCGCAGGTGCTCCCCCGGGTCCGTTTCCGGGTCGTCCAGCAGGACCGCGACCTCGTCGAGCGGGAAGCCGAGCTCCCGGTAGAACAGGATCCGCTGCAGCCGGTCGAGGTCGGCGTCCTCGTAGCGCCGGTGTCCCGCCTGGCTGCGGCCGCCCGGGGAGAGCAGCCCGATCTCGTCGTAGTGGTGCAGCGTCCGCACCGTGACTCCGGCGAATGTGGCGACCTGGCCCACGGAGTAGCTCATGTTCCCGCTCCTCTGGTTGGGTACGCCCTTCACTGTGGTCCCTCACGTGGCGTGAGGTGCAAGCCCGCGAGGTCCGCCGGGCCGGCCGACCGCTACCCCATGGCCTTGGTGCCGTCCAGGCTCTCGCGGATGATGTCCGCGTGGCCCGCGTGCCGGGCGAACTCCTCCACCAGGTGCAGCAGCATCCACCGCATCGACACCTTGCCGTCCTTGGGGAACCAGGGGGCCTCGGGCAGCGGGAAGGTGTCGTCCAGGCTGGGGACGGCGGCGATGAAGGCCTCGGTCTGGGCCACCACCTCGTCCCAGAACGCCAGCACGGACGGGATCGTCTCGTCGCCGACCAGCTGGAAGGACTCCGTGTAGGTCTCCCGGGTGCGCCTCTGCGGGTTCGGCTCCTGCCGGGCCAGGTACAGCCAGTTCAGCTCGCACTCGGCGGCGTGCTTGAGCAGGCCGGACAGGGACAGCTCGCTCGCGCTCGGGCGGCTCGCCGCCTGCTCCTCGGTGAGCCCCTGCACCGTTTCACGAAGGCCGGTGCGCTGGGCCTGGACGAAGGACAGGAGCGTGCCGCGCTCGTCGCCGGGGACCTCGGTGGAAAGCTGGGCCATGGGGGTTCCTACCGCCTCTTCTGTGCCGTGCGCCATCTGACTGATGAGAAACACGCTACGGAGCCTTGCGGTCAGATTCTGTCCTCAATGGCCCCTCAGCGCCCGGCAATTTCCCCGTCCGGCCGGAGCGCGGGAAGCGCGGTGGCGGGCTGCGGCAGCAGGGCCTTGGAGAGGTCCTGGCCGCCCTTCTCGTCCAGGCCGTACATCGCCTCGTAGATCTTGCGGACGGCAGGGCCCGAGGCGCCGGAGCCGGTGCCGCCCTGCGAGATCGTCATCACGATCGAGTAGTCCTCGGTGTAGGAGGCGAACCACGAGGTGGTCTGCTTGCCCTGGACCTCGGCGGTACCGGTCTTCGCGTGCATCGGGATCCGCTTCTGCGGCCAGCCGACGAAGCGCCAGGCCGCGCTGCCGGAGGTGGCCACGTCGGCCAGGGCGCCGTCGATGTCGTCGCGCAGCTCGGCGTCCATCGGGAGCTTGCCCCGCTCCTTCGGCGCGATCTCCTTGACCGAGGTGCCGTCCGCGCTGACCACGGCCTTTCCGATGCTGGGCTGGTGCAGGGTGCCGCCGTTGGCGATGGCGGCGTAGACGGAGGCCATCTGGATCGGGGTGACGAGCGTGTCGCCCTGTCCGATCGAGTAGTTGATGGCGTCGCCCTCGCGCAGCTGGTTGCCCTGGCGGCAGTTCTCGTAGGCGATCTTCTCGGCGAAGGAGCCGTCCTTCTTGCCGTCCCGGCACCAGGCGGCCTTGTTCGCCTCGAAGAAGTCCTTCTTCCACTGGCGGTCGGGGACCCGGCCGGCGACCTCGCTGGGCAGGTCGATGCCGGTGGGCTTGCCGAGGCCGAACTCGTGGGCGGTCTTGAGGAACCAGTCGCCGGGCTGGGCCTTGGGCTTGATCCCGCCGTCCTTCTTCCACTCCTTGTCCGCGATGGCGTAGTAGACGGTGTCGCAGGACACTTCCAGGGCCTTGCCGATGGTGATGTCGCCGTGTCCCTGGGATTCGAAGTTGGTGAAGACCTGGCTGCCGACGGAGTACGAGCTCGGGCAGCCGTAGCGGGCGTTGAAGGGGTAGCCGGCGTTGACCGCCGCCGTGGAGGAGACCACCTTGAAGATCGAGCCGGGGGCCGCCTGGCCCTGGATGGCGCGGTTGAGCAGCGGGTAGTTCGACTCCTTGTCGGTGAGGGACGCGTAGTCCTTCGAGGAGATGCCGCCGACCCACGCGTTCGGGTCGTACGTCGGGTTCGAGGCCATGGCGACGACCCGGCCGGTCTTGGCCTCCATGACGACGACGGCGCCCGAGTCGGCCTCGTAGTTGCGGTGCGTGTTGTTCTTGTCGTACGTCTTGCGGGCCTCGATCATCGCGTTGTTCAGCTCGCGCTCGGCCACCGCCTGCACGCGCGAGTCGATCGAGGTCACGATGTTCGCGCCGGGCTGCGCCTTGTCGCTCACGCCCTCGCCGATGACCCGGCCGAGGTTGTCCACCTCGTAGCGGGTGATGCCCGCCTTCCCGCGCAGCTCCTTGTCGTAGGTGCGCTCCAGGCCGCTGCGGCCCACCTGGTCGGAGCGCAGGTACGGGGAGTCGGAGTTCTTCGCCTTGCCGATCTCCTCGTCGGTCACCGGGGAGAGGTAGCCGAGCACCTGGGAGGTGTTGGCGCCGTCGGGGCCGGCGTAGCGGCGCAGGGCGGTCGGCTCGGCGGTGATGCCGGGGAACCGCTCGGCGTGCTCGCGGATTTCCAGGACCTGCTCGGTCGTCGCCTCGTGGGTGACGGGGATCGGCTGGTACGGGGAGCCGTTCCAGCAGGGCTTGGGCGTCTTGGCGTCGCACAGCCGGACGCCGTCGATCACGTCCTGGGGGACCAGTCCCAGAACCCCGGCGAGCTCGGTCAGGACCTGCTTCCCGCGGTCCTTCATCTTGGAGAGCTCGGTGCGGCTGGCGGAGACGACCATGCGGGTCTCGTTGTCGGCGAGCGGGATCCCCCGGGAATCCAGGATGGCGCCGCGCACGGCGGGCTGGACCACCTGCTGGGTGTGGTTGTTCTTCGCCTCGTCCGTGTACTCCTGGCCGTTGCGTATCTGCAAGTACCAGAGGCGGCCGCCGAGGGTCAGCAGCAGCGAGAACACCACGATCTGGATCATGATGAGCCGGTTCTGGACCCGGGGTGTGCGCCCGGTCTCCGGTATGTTGCTCAACTCGGCTCTCCCCGGGACGCGTCCTCGCCTGACCCGCCCGAGTCTAGATCCCCCGCGGGACTCCCCCGCCTGACCAGAGGCCTGACTAGAAGGGGAAGTGCGTCCGGCCGTGCTGGACGGAGATCCACTTCTGGGTGGTGAAGGCCTCGATCGTGGCCTCCCCGTTCAGGCGGCCCATGCCCGAGGCCTTCTCCCCGCCGAACGCCGCCAGCGGCTCGTCGCCGATGGTGGAGTCGTTGACGTGGATCATGCCGGTCTCGATGCGCTTCGCGAAGCGGACCCCGCGCTCGACGTCACGCGTGTGGACGGCGCCGCTGAGGCCGTACGGGGTCGCGTTGGTGAGGCGGACGGCCTCGTCCTCGCCGTCGAAGACGACCAGCAGCGCGACGGGGCCGAAGATCTCCTGGCCCAGCAGCGGAGAGTCCTCGGGGAGGCCGGCCAGCACCGTCGGCTCGACCAGGTTGCCGCGCGTAGAACCCCGTACGAGGGCGCGCGCCCCGGAGGCGACGGCGCGGTCGACGAGCGCGGTGAGGGCGTCGGCCTGGAAGGCGTTGATCAGGGGGCCGATGTGGGTGTCGGCGTCGTGCGGGTCGCCGGTCTTCAGGCCGCGCACGCGGGCGGTGAACTTCTCGGTGAACTCCTCGGCGACCGAGGCGTCGACCAGGATGCGGTTGGCGGCCATGCAGACCTGGCCCTGGAAGACGAAGCGGCTGAAGACGGCCGCGTCCACGGCGTAGTCGAGGTCGGCGTCGTCGAGGACGACGAGCGCGCTGTTGCCGCTGAGTTCCAGGACGGTCCGCTTGAAGTGGCGGGCGGCGACCGCGCCGACGTGCCGGCCGACCCGGTCGGAGCCGGCGAAGGAGATGACCTTGGGGACGGGGTGGGTCAGGAGCGCGTCGCCTATCTCGGCGATGTCGGTGACCAGGATGTTGAGCAGGCCGGCCGGGAGCCCGGCCTCCTCGAAGATCTTGGCGATGACCCCGCCACCGACGACGGGCGCGTTCTGGTTCGGCTTGACGACGACCGCGTTGCCCAGGGCCAGGGCCGGGGCGACGGACTTCATGGTGACCAGGAAGGGGAAGTTGAAGGGGCTGATCACGGCGACGACCCCGACGGGCAGGCGCTGGACCCGGTTCTCCTTGCCCTCGACCGGCGAGGGCAGGATGCGGCCCTCGGGGCGTACGGCCAGCTGCATGGCCTCGCGGAGGAACTCCCTGGCGAGGTGGACCTCGTACTCGGCCTTGGGACGGGTCCCGCCGAGCTCGTCGATCATCGCCTCGACGATCTCCTTCTCGCGCTCCTCGGTGATCCGCAGGGCGCGTTCCAGGACGGCTCGTCTGGTGTAGGGGCTGGTGGCGGCCCATTCCTTCTGGGCCCGCTCGGCGGCCCGGTACGCCTGGTCGACCTGCTCGACGGTGGCCACGGTGATGGCCGCGAGCTTCTCACCGTTGTACGGGTTGACGTCGATGATGTCCCACGAACCGGTTCCGGCCAGCCATTCGCCGTCGATGTACTGGTGGGCCAGGTCGTCGAATATGGACATGCCATCCCTTACTGCGAGCGCGCGTCCTTGCGCTGCACCGGAGACCCAACGGTCATCGTCATGCACTGATCAGACGTCATACTACGTGCGAATCAAGACAGTTGAAGGAGGCCGCGGAGAAGATCCCGGGTCTGACCGGGGTCGGGGCAGTCGGCCTGCAGGCGCAGCATCGCCCGTTCGTACTGCGCCACTTCCTCGTCTTTGTCGAGGTAGAGGGCGCTGGTGAGCTGTTCCAGATAGACGACGTCCTGGAGGTCGGACTCGGGGAAGCGCAGGAGGGTGAAAGCGCCGCTCTCGCCGGAGTGGCCGCCGAAGGAGAACGGCATGACCTGGAGCTGTACGTTCGGCCGCTGCGAGACCTCGATGAGGTGCTCCAGCTGGCCGCGCATCACATCGCGGTCGCCGTACGGGCGGCGCAGCGCGGCCTCGTCGAGCACGGCGTGGAAGACGGGCGCGTTCTCGGAGACCAGGACCTTCTGGCGCTCCAGGCGCAGCGCGACGCGCCGGTCGATCTCGGCGCGGCCGGCGTTGGGCATGCCCCGGCTGACCACGGCCTGGGCGTAGGCCTCGGTCTGCAACAGGCCGTGCACGAACTGGACTTCGTAGATGCGGATGAGGGAGGCGGCGCCTTCCAGTCCGATGTACGTCTGGAACCAGCCGGGCAGTACGTCGCCGTAACTGTGCCACCAGCCCGCCACATTGGCCTCGCGGACCAGTCCCAGGAGGGACTCCCGCTCCGTGCCGTCCGTGACTCCGTAGAGCGTGAGGAGGTCCTCGACGTCCCTGGCCTTGAAGCTCACCCTTCCCAACTCCAAGCGGCTGATCTTCGATTCGGATGCGCGGATCGAGTAGCCGGCCGCCTCACGGGTGATGCCGCGGGATTCTCGGAGTCGCCTGAGCTGCGAGCCCAGGAGGATGCGGCGCACCACAGAACCACTGGCTTCTGCGGTCACTAGTCCTGCCCTCCCCACATTTCTGTACGGCGCCCGATGGCTGCACCGTTTGATGGCTGCGTCGCAGAGGCCCCCGTGCCCCTCAGGGCCCGCAGTCTGCCACCAAAACGCATCGCTCCGTACTCGTTCTGTAACGGAATCCGCCCTGCCGTAAAAGAAGTCCGTAAGTATGCGTAGGAAGAAATGAGCAAGAACCGCCACGGGAGGGGACAGGTCCGGCGCGTGCACGTGCATCTGCCCTTGCATCCGGCTTCCGCATTCGGAAGCATGGTCCCGCGCACCTGCGTGCCCCGCAGTTCTTTCGAATCCCGGGAGTGCCTCGCATGGGGACGAATGGATCGACCATGCTCGAGCCGTTACGGCAGGGGCTTCCCCCGGTCGACCCCACGGCTGTCTCCGGGTCCGCCTCGTGCGCCCTGCCCGCCCGCTACGACGCGGTGCGCGGCGCACGCACCTTCACCCGTTCCACCCTCGCGCAGTGGGGGCTCGACGATCGCTTCGACGACGTGGCACTGGTCGTCTCCGAACTCGTCACCAACGCCCTGCGCCACGCCCTCCCGGACGACTCCGGGCAGTCGGCGGGCGAGTGCGAGCCGCCGGTGAGGCTGCACCTGATGCGGTGGAGCACCCGGCTGGTGTGCGCGGTGCGGGACCCCAGCGAGGACCGGCCCGGCGGGAACTTCGCACCGGAGGCCGCGGAGCGCAACTGCGATCTGGAGTCGGGGCGCGGGCTCTTCCTGGTCGACTCCTACAGCGACAGCTGGGGCTGGCACCCGCTCGCGGGTCGGCTGACCGGCAAGGTCGTCTGGGCGTTGTTCACGCTCCAGGACTGAACCGCCACAAAGACGGCAACCGGCCGGGATTGATCATTGCGATCGGTCCCGGCCAGTGCACGTGCATGGCTGAATTCACGGCTGTTCCCCAGCCCATTCAGCCGATCAGGTGATCGAACTCGCCGTCCTTGACGCCCAGCAGCAGCGCTTCTATCTCGGCCGGCGTGTACACGAGCGCCGGTCCGTCCGGGAAGCGGGAGTTGCGCATGGCGACGTCACCGCCCGGCAGTTTGGCGAACTCCACACAGGAACCTTGCGAGTTGCTGTGTCTGCTCTTCTGCCAGGTCACCCCGTCAAGCTCTGCAGCTGCCATCCCGTTGTACGCGTGGTCCACAGGAAGCCCCCGATAGTGCAGATGTCAACTGCACGGGATCATAGCTGTGTTCGATACTGCATGCATGGGCAGATGCACGTGCACGAGCGGAGGCCCTGTCCCCGTTAAGAACAACGGCCCCCGGCCGGACCTGGTTCAAGGCGCGGCGCGCGGCCGCCCGCGCAGCGCCTCGGAAACCTCGTCCAGCGACTCCAGCAGCTGCTCCGCGGCCGCCCGCAGCACCCCCGGATCCGGGGCGTCCCAGTCGGCCAGGACCGCGCGGACCTCCTCCCAGTCGGGCACCCGGCGCGCCCGAACCGCCTGCGCGCCCGCCTCCGTCGCCGAGCGGAGCGCCCGGGCCAGTGCGGCGGCGCCCGGGACCGGAGCCTGCCCCCGGTCCGGGAAGTGCGCCTCCAGCAGCATCGCGTGGCGGCCCATCGCGGCCAGGGCCCGGCCCGCGTCGTCGGCGGCCGACCGGGAGATCCCGCGGTGGCGCACCGGCTCCCCCGCGGCCCGGTCCACCGCCTCGTGCCAGGCGACCCGGGCGTCGCGGGCCGCCAGCAGCGCCTCCCGGACGTCACCGCGCCTGGCCCCCGCCGGGTCGGCGTACTGCCCGAGCACGGCCGCCGCGTACCTTCCGCCGGCGGCCATCCAGTCGGCCAGGCGGCTGCGCAGCCGCGGGGTCTCCCAGGCCGGGTAGACGGCGTAGGCGACCATCGCGAGGATTCCGCCGACCAGGGTGAGGGCGACCCGGTCGGGCACGGTCTGGTCCCAGCGGACACCGCCCATGCCGAGCAGGAAGACGACGTAGGCGGAGACGAAGACCATCGAGACGGCGTACCCGGTGTGCATCAGCGTGTACATCAGGCCCGCGCTGATCACGGCGAGGAGCCCCGAAAGGTACATCCCCGGCTGCGCGAGCTGCACCACGGCCGTCGCGACGGCCACCCCTACCAGGGTGCCGCCGAAACGGGCTACGGCACGGGAGTAGGTCTGCGTGAAATCGGGCCGCATCACCATCACCGAGGTCATCGGAGCCCAGTAGGCGTGGCCGAGCGGCAGCGCGTGGCCGATGAGGTAGCCCGCGCAGGCGACGGCGGTCACGCGCAGCGCGTGCCGCAGGATCGGGGATTCCGACCGCAGTTCGGCCCGTACGGCGGCCAGCACCATCGGCGCGAGCGCCGGCAGGCTGGGCCGCAGCATCGACTCCCCGGGGTCGGCGGTGCGCCCCGAGCGCGGCTCGGCGGTCTCCAGTACGTCGTCCAGCAGCACCGCGAGCCGGTGCGCGGCCCGCAGCGGCGCGCCCCGCAACAGGTCCGCGGTGTCGGGGGCCTTCAGCACCGCGAGGGACGGCGCGGGCGCCCGCACGGGCTCCCCGTGCCGGATCGCCAGCGCGGCGGCGTCGAGCACCGACCCGGCCGCGGCGAGCAGTTCCCCCACCCGGTCGCGCGCCGGGCCTTGTTCCGGCGCCCCGACCACCGGGTCCGCCAGCGAGGCGAGCACCGGCCGGATCCGCTCCGCGAGCCCGCGCGCCCCGTGCAGCTCGGCCGGGCGCCGTCGGGCCTGGCGGGAGGTGACGGTCGCGGCGTCGCGCGCCCGCATCAGCGGCTGCGGGTCGAAGGAGGCGACGGGGTCGCGGCGCAGACGGCGCGCGTAGTCGGCCTCCGCGGCGAGCGCGTCGGCCAGGGCGTCGCGCTGGGCGCCCCAGCGGCGGACGGGGAAGAGGACGATCAGCAGCGCCTGGACCATCCCGCCGGCGGCGATCATCGCGGCGTGCCCGGCCGCCTGCGGCACGGAGCTGGGCAGGGTGACGGTGACCAGCATGATCGCGACGTTGCCCGAGGCGATCATGCCCGCGGTCGGCCCGGCCGCCCACATCAGACCCGCCGCGAAGGTCCACACGGCGAGCAGGAGCATGAAGGCCGGGATGTGCGAGGAACCGACGAGGTAGCCCACGAAGGTGGAGACGGCCAGGGTCAGCCCGGCGGCGAGCGCCAGGGCGGGGCGCGGCCGCCAGCTCTTCTGGAAGGTGGCGATGGCCGCCATGTAGGCGCCGAAGGCGGAGCTGGCGGCCGCGCCGGGCCCGAGGAGGGCCAGGCTCGGACCGATGACGAGCGCGAGGCCGGCGGCGGCGCGGACGGCGACGAGCGGCTGGAGGCGGTTCCGCTCGACCGTCAGACCGGACCTGGCGGTGTCCTTCAGCGCCCGGACCCAGCTCATGGGACCGAGGGTAACCGCCCGTCCGCTTTCAGGTCTTCTTCAGACATCAGCCGATCCATGGCGTTTTCTGCCGACAACGCCGATCATCGGCCCGTCGGCACCGCGCCGGCGTCCGGCGGAAGACGGGAAGCACGCATGCTCAGGAACGCCATGGAACCGTGGCACGTCGCCATCCTCGTACTCGTCTGCGTGGTGCTCTTCGGCTCGAAGAAGCTCCCCGAGATGGCACGGGGGCTCGGCAGGTCGGCGCGCATCCTGAAGGCGGAGGCGAGGGCGCTGCGGGACGAGCCCGGCCCGCCCCCGCCCGCGGACCGCTGAACGGGCCGCGCGCCCGTGGGCTCACTGGCCCGCGGCCCCCGTGGCTCAGTGGCGCAGGGAGGGGCGGCTGCCGTCCGCCATGTGCGCGCGGTCGGCGGCAGCCGTGCCGTCCTCCCAGCCCGCGAGGTCGGTGGCCCCGCGCAGCCGGGTCGTCGTGGTGCGGGGGAACATCTCCTCGGCGCGCGAGGTGACGGCCACGTCCCGGGCGACCAGGGCGGGCAGGTGGTCGGGGGCCTCGGCCACCGTGTGCTCGGCCGTCTCGGCGAGGCGCTGGCCCAGCCGGCTCGCGTACGCCAGGAGGAAGGACTGCCGGAAGGTCTTGGTGCGCTTGCGCCCGCCCGCCCGCTGGCCGGCCTCGGCGCGGGTCATGGCGGCGGTGCCCTGCACGAGCAGCGAGGTGTAGAGGAGCTCGACCGCCTCCAGGTCGCTTTCGAAGCCGACGACCGTGGAGAACTCGTAGGCGCTGTTCCAGACGGCCCGGCAGCGGTTCGCGCTCGCCACCGCGTCCAGCAGGACCGCTTTGGCCTCCTCGTACGGCGCCTCTACGCCGAGCCGGCAGGCGCCGGGGATCTGCCGGACGCCCGTCCTCACCGCAAGCAGGGCCTCGTCGACGGTGTGCCGGGCCATGAGCTCCTGCGCCTTGGCGCTGAGGGCCTCCGCCTCCTCCGGAAAGGTGGTCGCCTCGGCCTTCGCGAGGAGCGCCCGGATCCGGCCGAGCATGCGGGGTTCGATGTGCGCGTGCTCGAGCACGTCGGTCGCGTCTCCCGGCAGGGGTCCTACGGGCTCGACGGACGGCAGCCGGATCAGCAGGCGGAACACCTCCAGGACGGCTCCGGCCAGTGTGAACCGGTCGGTCCGCTCCCGCGCCACGAGCTGGTCCCCGTACCGCGCGTCGTCCCCCCACCACGGCACGGCGTCCGTCCACCGCTCGGGCAGGCGCGCGTACCGCCGTGCCTCGGCGGCGACCAGGTCCTCGCAGATCCGCACGTGCACCGGCGTCAGGTCCCGCCGCACGAGCCGCAGCACGTCCTGCGGCCGCCACCCCCGCTCCCAGGCCTGCCGTACGTACGCCTCCCCGCGCTGGAGCAGCGCCTGCCCGACCCCGCCCCACCGCTCCCCGTCGCCCACGAGCACCGAAGCCCCGGCGTCCAGCCCGGCGTCATCCTGCCTGTACAGCGCGGCCTCACAGGCCCGGTCGACGATGTCTCTCACCCCTCCAGCTTGGCACGCCCCACCCGCGCCCCGACCGCTGGGTAAGGGAGGGCAGGGGCAGGCTCCGCGGGGGTGCGGCAGGGCGATCAGCGCGGCGCGGGCGGCGCTGTCGGCCCCTGGTGGGACACTCGCACTCATGAGCGAGCACACCCCCCGGTGGGCCCTCGCCGAGGACGGCGACGGCCGGTGGCACGCCACGCCGCTGGACCCCACCGCGGGCGGAGCCCGCATCACCACCACCGACCCCGCCGAGGCGATCCGCGCCGCCCCCGCCGGCACCCGCTGGATCTGGCGGTCCACCCCCGCCGTCTACCCCCGCCTCCTCGCCGCCGGCACCCGCGTGGAGCGCTGCCACGACATCGAGGACGCCGAGCTCCTGCTCCTCGCCCACGAGGGCCGCCTCGGCGAACCCCGTTCCGCCGCCGCGGCCTGGGCACGCCTCACGAACGCGCCCGTCCCGCCGGACCCCCCGCAGCGCGCCGCGGAACCCGGCACGCAGAACTCCCTCTTCGACCCCCAGCCGGCCCCCGTCCCCCTGGACGCCCTCGTCGCCATCCACGCCGACCAGGCGAAGCGGCTCGAAGCCACCGCCCACCCCGACCGGATGCGGCTGCTCGTCGCCTCGGAGTCGGCCGCGTTCCTCGTGGCCGCCGAGATGAACCGCGCGGGCCTGCCCTGGCGGGCCGACGTACACCGGGCGCTGCTCACCGAGCTGCTCGGCGAGCGGTACGCGGGCCGCGGCCAGCCCCGCCGGCTCGCCGAGCTCGCCGACGCCGTATCGGCCGCCTTCGGCCGCCGCGTACGGCCCGAGCTGCCCGCCGATGTCATCAAGGCGTTCGCTGAGGCCGGGATCAAGCTCAAGTCGACCCGTCGCTGGGAGATCCAGGACGTGGACCACCCCGCCGTGGAACCCCTCCTCGAATTCAAGAAGCTGTACCGGATCTACACCGCCCACGGCTGGTCCTGGCTCGCCGACTGGGTCCACGACGGGCGTTTTCGCCCCGAGTTCATCCCCGGCGGCACCTACACCGGCCGCTGGGTCACCAACGGCGGCGGCGCCCTGCAGATCCCCAAGGTGATCCGGCGGGCCGTCGTAGCCGACCCGGGCTGGCGGCTCGTCGTCGCCGACGCCGACCAGATGGAGCCGCGGGTTCTCGCCGCGATCTCCCGCGACCCCGCCTTCATGGAGGTGGCCGGCCGCCCGGAGGACCTGTACACCTCCATCTCCCGCCAGGGGTTCTCCGGAGACCGGGACATGGCCAAGCTGGCCGTCCTCGGCGCGGTGTACGGGCAGACCTCCGGCGACGGCCTGAAGAACCTGGCCGCACTGCGCCGCCGCTTCCCCCGCGCCGTGGCGTACGTGGACGACGCCGCGAAGGCCGGCGAGGAGGGACGGCTCGTACGGACCTGGCTCGGCCGGACCTGTCCGCCGCCGGCCGACGCCGCGGAGGGCGAGGAGGCTCCCGACGGCTGGGTCCCGAGCTACGCCTCGACCGACGCCCGGGCGCGGGGCCGCTTCACCCGCAACTTCGTGGTGCAGGGCAGCGCCGCGGACTGGGCTCTGCTGCTGCTCGCGGCCCTGCGCCAGTCGATCGCGGCGGCCGGGATGCGGGCGGAGCTCGTGTTCTTCCAGCACGACGAGGTCATCGTGCACTGCCCGCAGGAGGAGGCGGAGGCGGTGGCCGAGGCGATCCGCGCGGCGGGCGAGCTCGCGGGCCGCATCACCTTCGGGCGGACGCCGGTCCGTTTCCCCTTCACGACGGCGGTGGTCGAGTGCTACGCGGACGCGAAATAACGGCCCCCGGCCCCCGGCCGGAGCCGGGGAGCAGGGGAGCCGGGGCTGAGACCGAGCCCGCGCGCCGCGCCCGGCCCACGGAACAGCCTCTTACTGTCCGTACCCCGACCACTTCGGGCTCGTCGCGATCTCCTTCAGCTGCTGCATCGTCAGCACCGGCTCCTTGCGGGTCGCCGCCGACGACTGGCCCTGGGCGTTGAACGCCGACACGATCAGCCGTGTCCCGTTCGGCCGCAGCACCTCCACGCTCCACCAGACCACGCCGGCCCCGCCCTTCTCCCCGGCCTGCTGCCGGGTGAGGATCTTGCTTCCGTCCGGCAGCTTCTCGGCCCCGTCGAACAGGTCCGCCCACAGCCGCTTCCCGTTCGAGCCGTCCGGCTGGATCTGGAGGCTGACCAGCGACCGGCCCCGGCCGTCGTCGAGCACCGTGTAGCCCAGGTCGGTCCCGTCGTCGGCCTTGCTCGCGACCGGGATCCCGTATCCGCTCACCAGCTCGCCCAGGATGTCCACCGCAGGGGCCCCGGAACGCCCCGGTTCGGCCGGCGGCGCCTGCCGGGCCGCCGGCAGGTCGTTCAGGGCCGGGTGCCACAGCGGGGACGTGACGAGGGTCTTCATCTGCGCGAGCGTCAGCGGCGGCGCGGGCCGGGTGACGGGCGAGTCCTTCTCGGCCGCCGCGTTGTGCTCCTGCGCGTCGACGAGGAACCCCTGCGGGGTCACCACGGTGGCGCGCCAGAGCTTCGTGTCCGCCCGGCGGTCGGGGTACTCGTAGCCCTGGAAGAGCAGGATCCGCGAACCGTCCCCGAGCGTCTCGGAGGTGCAACTGTCGTAGTTCAGCGTGGCCTTCGAGGGGCACTTGACCATGTCGCCGGCGCCCTCGCTCTTCGGGTCGATCCGGCTGAGGCTCAGGCCGATGGCGCCCTTGCCCTTGCCGTCGTCGAAGACCCCGTTCACCGACGGGCCGCGCTCGTCGCCCGTGCCCCGCGCCGTGGCGCCGGTGAGCTTCCCTTCCGGCAGCAGCTCCTTGAACACCTTGAGCATCTGCTCCGCGGGGACGGCTCCGGAGCCGATCTTCTCCTTCAGGGCCCGCTCGCGCATCTCCGCCGGTGACAGCGATGTGGGCACCGGCGTGGGAGGTTCCGGGGCTGCCGCCACGTTCGCCGGGCCGGTCCCGCCGCCCGAGCCGAACAGTCCGCCCGTGTAGGCGCCGGCCCCGCCGATCACCGCCAGGGCGAGCGCCGATCCCCCGGCCACGGCGGCCCGACGGCGGGCCACCATCCGCCGTCCCCGCCGTTCCCCGGCGCCGGCGAGGTCACGGCCGTCGGCCGTGAAGCCGTCTCCCGTGCGCCGGAGGGCTTCACCGAGCTCATCTTCAAAGGGCATGCGGAATCAGACCTTCCGTCCAGAGGGGTCGTGGAACGAGGCAATGCGCGGAACGTGGAGAGGGGACGAGAGACGAGAGGAGCGAAGCGCGAAGAGGAGAAGAAGAGGAGAGGGGCACAGCCACGGGCACCCGGTCGGCGCGCCGGCCGGCGCGCCCGCTCACCGGCCCGCGAACTCCGCCAGGGATCCGCCCAGTTGATCGCGCAACCGCCCAAGCGCCCGCGAGGACCTGGTACGAACGGCCGCCGAGCTGACGTTCATCGCGTCGGCGGTCTCCTCGACACTGCGGTCCTCCCAGTACCGCAGGACCAGAACCGCCCGGTCCTTGGGCGCGAGCCGCCCCAGCGCCTCCAGCAGCGTCAGCCGCAGCGCCGGATCGGCGCCGCCGGTCGCCTGAGCGCCCGGTTCGGGGAAGTCCCCGACCGGGCGCTCCCCCGTCGACCGGCGGCGCTGGTGCGTCAGGAAGGCCCGTACGAGCACGGTCTGTGCGTACGCCGCCGGATTGTCTATCCGGCTGATGCGCCCCCAGAGCAGGTACATCCGCCCCAGGGTCTCCTGTACGAGATCCTCCGCGAGGTGGGTGTCTCCGCTCGCCAGCAGGCAGGCGGACCGGTACAGGTGCGCCGATCTTCCTTCCGCGAACTCACGGAACCCGTCTCTGCGCCCCTGCCGCATCGCTCCCCCTCGCGTCCGTCCCACCCCAATGACGCGACGGGGCCACCGGAATGTTTCAGCGGTTCCTCAAACGGTTTCGGCGAGGTCGTGGACGTACAGGTGGAACTCCTCGCGGACGAAACCCTCCGCCTCGTACAGCCCCTGCGCGATGTGGTTGTCGTACGCCGTCTCCAACTGCACGCCCGACACCCCGGCCTCCCGCGCCCGGCGCAGCACCTCGCGCAGCAGCGCGCGGCCCGCGCCCGTACGACGGCCGGAGGGCGCGACGTACAGGTCGTTCAGTACCCACGCGGGCCGCATGGAGAGCGAGGAGACCGACCGGTAGACCTGGGTGAAGCCGACCGTGCCGGCGCCGGGGACGTCGGCGAGCAGGACGAACGAGTCGCCGGCCGCCAAACGCTCCGCCAGGAAGGCGCGGGGGCGGTCCGGGTCCTCGACGCGCACCTCGTAGAAGTCGAGGTAGCCGCGGAAGAGTTCGGCGGCGATGTCTAGATCCGCCTCGCCCGCCTCGCGCAGGACCACCTCCGCCGGGTCCTGATCGATGCCGGTACCGCCCCGCGTCCCGCGATCGTTCATCGTGCTCTCCCTCGTCCGCTCCCGCAGGCCGGATCCATTGTGCGGGGGCCGTGGACGAGCGCGGCACGAGGGCCGGTACCGGACGGCCCGCTCCTCGGGGGTCAGTCCTTGCCCGTGACGGGCTGGGCCGGCAGCGTGTAGACGTGCTGCGGGGTGACGATCTTCGTGATCGCCTGGCCGAACAGCGTGCTCGGCTCCTCGCCTTCGGCCGAGATGTCCGTGTTGAGCAGCACGACCAGGGTGGCCTTCGACTGCGGGTCGTAGATGGCCAGCGTCTGGTAGCCGGGGATGGAGCCGTTGTGCCCGATCCATCCCTGGACGTTGAAGATGCCCAGTCCGTAGCCGGTGCCGGGGAGGGCCGGTACGACCTTGAGCCGCTGGGCCTGGGTGGCGGGGGTGAGCAGCTGACCCGTGGCCAGCACCTTGGCCCACCTGCGCAGGTCCGTGAGGTCCGAGATCATCGCTCCGGCCGCCCAGCCCCAGGAGGGGTTCCAGTCGGCGGCGTCCTCGGTCTTCCCGGAGGCCGTCTGGTCCGTGTAGCCCTGGGCGTGCGGGGCCGGGAACTCGGCTCCGGTCGGGAAGAGGGTGTGCGTCAGTCCGGCGGGTTCGATGACTTCCCTCGTGATGAAGTCGGCCAGCTCCTGTCCGCTGACCTTCTCCACGACGAGCCCGAGCAGGATGAGGTTGGTGTTGCAGTAGTAGAACTCGGCGTCGGGCTCGAAGAGCACCGGGTGCTTGAAGGAGTAGGCGAGCAGCTCCTGCGGGGTGAACGGCCGGTCGGGATCGCTGGTCAGCGCCTTGTAGAAGCCCTCGTCGGCCGAGTAGTTGAACAGTCCGCTGCGCATCCCGGCCAGCTCGCGCAGGGTGATGCGGTCACCGTTCGGCACGCCGTCGATGTACTTGCCGATCGGGTCGTCCAGCCCGATCTTGCCGTCGTCGACCAGCTCCAGCATCGCGGTCACGGTGAAGGTCTTGGTCTCGCTGCCGATGCGCATGTTGAGGTCGTCGGTCATGGCCCGCCCGGTGGCCTTGTCGGCCACGCCGAAGGCCCGTACGTACTCCCCCTTGCCCGGTGCCGACAGGGCGACTTGTACGCCGGGTACGTCGGCCTCGTCCATCACCTTGCGGATGGCGTCGTCCAACTGCCGCGCCACGGCGGGGGTGAGCTGCGAAAACTCCTCGGACGCGGCCGGGCTGCTGGCCGCCGGAGGTGTCGGCGCGTCCACCGCGTACCCGGCACCAGCCCCCACGGGCACCATCAGGAGCCCCGCTGCGGCTGCTCCCACAGCCGCCCTGCACAACCGTGTCGTACTCACCCGTCCAACGTAACCCCGCCTCAGCACCCGGGCGACAGGAGTGCCCGGGGCCCTGGAACGGCGCGGATACGGGGGCGCACGGGGGCGCGCACAGGTGGGCGAGCGGGGTGCGGCGGCGCGGTCAGGCGGCGCGGTAGGCCCGCAGGAACGCGGCGACGCCTCCCGAGACGAGGCGGTCGACCTGCGGCTGGGGCAGCGGCAGGACGCCGTAGTGGGAGAGCTGCACGATCGAGTGGGTGACCAGTGCCGTGAAGTGGGCGCCCGCCAGGGCCGGGTCGCCGTGCACGTCGAGCAGGCCGGCGGCGGCCAGTGCGGCCATCGCGTCGGCGAGCGCGCGCCCGACCGGGCCCGGGCCGGCGTTCGTCCAGGCCTCCAGCAGCTCGGCCGGCACGTGGTCGGCTTCGGCGTGGATGTGGCGGACGAGCGCGAAGTGGTCCGGGTAGTCGGACATGAGGGCGACGAAGGCATGGGCGAGGGCTCCCAGGTCGCGCTCCAAGTCATCGGGGTGGGGCGGGCGTTCCGGATCGAGGAAGGCCTCGATGCGGGCGATCTGGGCGTCCCGCACCCGGGCCGAGGTCCAGGTGACGACGGTGCGGAAGAGCTCCGCCTTGCCGCCCGGGAAGTGGTTGTAGAGCGTGCGGGTCGACACGCCGGCCGCGGCGGCGAGCGTGTCGACCGAGGCGCGCGCGTATCCCTCGCGGCCGAAGACGCCGCAGGACGCCCCGGCCATGGCGATCTGCTTCTCCAGCCTCCTGCTGCTGCCGGCCACTTCGCCTCCTCGATAGGTACAACGGTCATTGCAATTCTTACAACGCACGTTGTACTTTACCGGAGGAGCGGCCGCACCGAGCGGCCGCCCCGCCGACGAGGGGACACCGCCATGCCTGCCACCGCCTCCACCACCACTCCGGCAAACCTCCGCTCCGACGAGGACGCGCCGCTGCGCGTCGCCGTGGTCGTGGGCAGCGTCCGCGAGGGCCGCCACGGCACCGCCGTCACCGAGTGGTTCCTCGGCGCCGCGCGGGCCCACGGCGGCCTGGAGCTCGACGTCATCGACCTCGCCGACATCGACCTGCCCCTCGCCATGCCCGGCTGGGGCGGCTCCCCGAGTCCGCAGGCCACGGCCGCCCTCGCGGACGTGACCCCGCGGCTGGCCGCAGCCGACGCCTTCGTCATCGTCACCCCCGAGTACAACCACAGCTTCCCCGCCGCCCTGAAGAACCTCATCGACTGGCACCACGGACAGTGGCACGCGAAGCCCGCCGGCTTCGTCTCCTACGGCGGACTCGGCGGCGGACTGCGCGCCGTCGAGCAGCTCCGGCTGGTCTTCGCCGAACTGCACGCCATGACCGTGCGCGACTCCGTCAGCCTGCACGGCCCGTGGTCGGGGCTCGGCGAGGACGGCGTACCGCGCGACACCGCCGTGACCGAGGGCGCCGTCAAGGGCATGCTCGGCCAGCTCGCCTGGTGGGGCCGCGCCCTGCGCGCCGCCCGCGCGACCCGCCCGTACCAGGGCTGAGGGCGGCGGGACGATGCGCGCGCAGACGAGGCGCCGGGCGTCGCGGCCTGCGACGGGAGCACCCGGAGCGCCCCCTCCCCCGGACGTCGAGTCGGTCCGGCTCCGCCGCACCCTGGGCGTCGTGATCGTCGGCTCGGTCATGTCGGTGCTCGACATGACGATCGTCAACGTCGCCCTGCACCGCCTCTCCGACGCCTTCGACGCACCGCTCGCGACGATCCAGTGGACCGCCGGCGCGTACACGCTGGCGCTCGCCGCCGTCATCCCGGTCGCACCCTGGGCGATGGGCCGGATCGGCCCCAAGCGCACCTACCTGACCGCCCTCGCCCTGTTCACGCTCGGGTCGCTGCTCGCCGCGTGCGCCTGGGACGCTGGGAGCCTGATCGCCTTCCGGGCGGTACAGGGCCTCGGCGGCGGACTGCTCATGCCCGTCGGCATGGCCATGGTGATGCGCGGCGCGGACCCGGCCCGCCTCGGACGGGTGATGGCGCTGCTCGGCCTCCCGGTCGTCGTCGGACCGGTGATCGGGCCGGTCCTGGGCGGCTGGCTGGTCGACGTGGCGTCCTGGCAGTGGATCTTCCTGGTCAACCTGCCCGTCGGGGCGGTGGCGCTGGCCCTCGCCGCGGCGCTGCTGCGCCCCGACGCCCCGCGCGACCCGGCCCGCGCCCCGCACCACCCGGCCCGCGCCCCGCGCGACCCGGCCCCCGCCCCCGCCCCCGCCCCCGGGCTGGACGTCCCGGGCCTGCTGATGCTCTCTCCGGGCCTGGCCCTCCTCCTCTTCGGCCTGGCCCGGGCCGCGGAGCGCGGAACCCTCACCGCACCCGGCGCCCTCCTGCCCGCCCTCGCCGGCGCCGCGCTCGTCGCCGCCTTCGGCCGCCGCGCCCTGACGGTCCGTGAACCGCTGCTCGACCTGAGACTGCTGCGCGACCGCACCTTCGGCGCAGGCGTCGCCACGCTCGCGCTCTTCACCTGCGGCTACTTCGGCTCCATGCTGCTCGGCCCGATGTACTGGCAGCAGGCGCGCGGCACGAGCGCGACGGCGGCGGGGATGCTGGGAGCACCGGTCGGCCTGGTCGTGGGGCTCACGATGCAGATCGCCTCACGCCGCATCGACGAGGTCTCCCCGCGCCGGCTGGTCCGGGCCGGCATCGCGACGGGGGCACTGGGCATGGCCCTGACGGCGCTCCAGGCCTCGACACCCGACGTGGCGGCCTGGCGGTTCGTCGCCGCGTCGATGGTGATGGGTGTCGGCGCGGGCATGGTCCTGATGCCCACGATGACGACCGCGAGCCGCGACCTCCCGAAGTCCCGCATGACCGCGGCGAGCACCATCCTGAGCATCAACGCACAGATCTGGGCCTCGGCGGGAACGGCGATCACCTCCGTCACCCTGAGCACGGCCGGCACGACCCCGTCGGGCTTCCGCACCACGTACGCGGTCGCCGCCACGCTCCTGGCCCTCGCCCTCCTCCCCACCCACCGCCTCCCCGCCCGACACACCTGACCGGCGGTTCACCTGACCCTCCACCGCCTCGACGCCGACTCCCGGTCCGGGGCGTGGACACCACCTCTGCCTACCCTGTCGGGATGACCGATCCGATCGAGCTCGTGATATTCGACTGCGACGGCGTACTCGTCGACACCGAACCCCTCTTCGTGCGCCTCCAGATCGCCCTCGGCGCCGAACTCGGGTGGCCGCTCACCCCGAGCGAGGCGATCGAGCGGTTCGTCGGACGTTCCAAGCAGTCGATCATCGGGCAGATCACCGCGCGGCTCGGCGACGAGGCGGCCGGCATCTGGTGGGAGCGGCTCATCCGCAGGCACGAGGAAGCGGTCGAAGCCGAGGCCGCCCCGATCGAGGGGATCGCCGAGGCGCTCGACGCGATCTCGCGCGCCGGGCTGGCGATCTGCGTCGCCTCCAACGGCCGCCACGAGAAGGTGCGCCACGCCCTCACCCGCACCGGCCTGTACGAACGCTTCGCGGGCCGCCTGCACACGGCCGCCGACGTCGCGCGCGGCAAGCCGGCCCCCGACCTCTTCCTGTACGCCGCCGAGCGCATGGGCGTGGATCCGGCGGCGTGCGCCGTCGTCGAGGACAGCCGGCCGGGCGTGGAGGCGGCCCGCGCCGCGGGGATGCGGGCCTTCGGCTACGCCGGCGGCCTGACCCCCGCCGAGCAGCTCGCCGGTAGCGGCACGGTCGTCTTCCAGGACATGCGGGAACTCCCGGCCCTGCTCGAGCGGTAGGCCTCAGCCGGTCACCGGGACCGGCCTCTCGAAGAACGTCTCCAGGGCCACCGTCGCCTGCGTCCCGCTGACCCCCTCGATCGCGTACAGCCGCCGCAGCACGTCCTGGAGTTGCTCGGTGGTCCCGGTCCTGACCTTCACCAGGACCGACGCGCTGCCCGCGATGATGTGGGCTTCCTGCAGCTCGGGGATCGCGGCGAACCGCTCCCCCGAGTCGCCCATCCAGGCCGACGAGTCGACCATGACGAAGGCCAGTACCCCCGCGCCGACCGCGGCCGGGTCCACGTCGACGGTCGTGCGGCGGATCACCCCCGACTCGCGCAGTTTGCGCACCCGTTCGTGGGCCGCGCCCGCGGAGAGTCCGACCGCCTTGCCCAGGGCCGCGTACGCCTGCGAGGCGTCCTTCTGCAGCAGGTCCAGCAGCTTGCGGTCCAGATCGTCCATGTCGCCGCTCTCCTCTCGAACCAATCCATTGAATCTCTTGCACTGACCATACGTCATCCTGCAATACTCACTTCCGACAAGATGCTGTTCGGCAAGGGCAGTGAAGTACGGAACGACTGAAGGAGAAGGACATGACCGCCGGCCGCCCCGCGCTGTACGAGGTACTCGACGACAGGTTCCGTACGGAGAAGTGCGCCGCGGGCGACCTCCAACTGGAGACGCTCCATGTGGGCTCCCGCTGGGCCGAGGGGCCCCTGTACCTGCCGGCCTGGCGCCAGCTGATCTGGAGCGACATCCCCAACGACCGGATGCTGCGCTGGGACGAGACGACCGGCGCGGTCAGCGTCTTCCGCTCCCCCGCCGGCCACCCCAACGGCAACACCCTGGACCGCCGGGGCCGGCTGATCACGTGCGAGCAGGGCAACCGCCGGGTCACCCGGACCGAACACGACGGCTCGCTCACCGTGCTCGCCGACCGCTACCGGGGAAAGCGGCTCAACAGCCCGAACGACGCGACCGTCAAGTCCGACGGCTCCGTCTGGTTCTCGGACCCGGACTTCGGGCTCACCAGCGACTACGAGGGCGTACGCGGCGAGCCTGAGATCGGCTCCACCAACGTCTACCGGATCGACCCGGACACCGCCGAGGTGAGGCTCGTCGCCGATGGCTTCAGCGGCCCGAACGGCCTGGTCTTCTCCGCCGACGAGCGCGAACTCTACGTCTCCGACAGCCGGGCCAACCGCATCCGTGCCTTCGAGGTGCACGCGGACGGCACCCTCTCGAAGGGCAGGGTCTTCGCCGAGGGGACCACGCAGGGCCGCTTCGACAACATCCGCTTCGACGACCGCGGCCACCTCTGGGCCGCGGCCATGGACGGCGGCGTGCACTGCTACGCCCCGGACGGGACCCTGCTGGGCCGCATCCTCGTACCCAACACGGTCTCCAACATCCGCTTCGGCGGCCCGAGGGGCAACCGCCTCTTCATCACGGCGAACGACACCCTCTACTCCCTGGTCATGGGGGTCAGGGCCGCGCCGACGGCCGCCTGAGGACCGCCACTTCACGGAGGAACACCGCATGCGGCAGCGAACGTTGGGCGGGACGGGCCGCGAGGTGTCCGTCGTCGGACTGGGGACGTGGCAGCTGGGAGGGGGCTGGGGCGTCGTGCGCGAGGAGGACGCCTTCGCCGTGCTGGACGCGTCGGTCACGGCAGGCGTGACGTTCTTCGACACGGCCGACGAGTACGGCGACGGCCGCAGCGAACGGCTGATCGGCGGCTACCTCCGGCAACACCCCGACGCCGGAGTGTTCGTCGCGACGAAGATGGGGCGCCGGGCGGAGCAGACGGCCGGCAACTACACGCTGGAGAACTTCCGCGCCTGGACGGACCGCTCACGGGCCAACCTCGGCGTGGACACGCTGGACCTGGTGCAACTGCACTGCCCGCCCACGCCCGTGTACTCCAGCGACGAGGTGTTCGACGCACTGGACACCCTGGTCGCCGAGGAACGCGTCGCGGCGTACGGGGTGAGCGTACGAACCTGCCGGGAGGCACTGACGGCGATCGCCCGCCCGGGCGTCGCGAGCGTCCAGATCATCCTCAACCCCTTCCGGATGAAACCGCTGGAGGAGGTCGTTGCGGCAGCCGCCGGGGCGGGCGTCGGAATCATCGCGAGGGTACCGCTGGCATCCGGCCTGCTCACCGGCAAGTACACCAAGGACACGGTGTTCCCGCAGGACGACCACCGCACCTACAACCGCCACGGCGAGGCCTTCGACCGGGGCGAGACCTTCGCGGGCGTGGACTTCGAGTCCGGCGTCGAAGCGGCGGCCGAGTTCGGGGCCCTGGCACCCCGGGGCGCCACCCCGGCCCAGACAGCGCTGCGGTGGATCATCCAGCAGCCGGGCGTGACCACGGTGATCCCGGGCGCCCGCACCCCGCAACAGGCCCGCGCGAACGCCGCGGCCGCAGCCCTCCCACCCCTGCCACCCCCCACCCTCCAGGCCGTACAAGACCTCTACACCCGCCACATCCGCCCCCGGACCCACCACCACTGGTAGCCGCACGGGTCTCCGGAAAGCCCCGGTACGGACCGGCGCCTCCGGCGGTCTGCGCGGGCCAGGCACGGTCCGACGGTCGGTTACGGGCAGTCAGCAGACCCCGCCTCGGAAGCCAGACGCCGCCGCGCCGGCGCCGCCGCCTTCCTCACCGGCGCCGCAGCGTCCTTCGCGTTCTTCGCCTTCTTCCCCGGACTGCCCCACGTCATCGACTGGGGCGCCATCCTCGTCTCGCTCACAGTCGGCGGACTGGCCCGGTGGGCATGGCTCGCACGCACCGCGAAGAGACGCCCTGATCTGCGCTGAAGCCCCACCCGAGCACAGCTCGGCACCCCACAGGGGCACGCCCCTGCCCGCCCCACACGCCGACGGACCCCGGAAATAGCAAAACCCCCAGGTCACGGCGAGTGAGTCCTGGGGGTTCTACAGAGCCGCCTTCGGGATTCGAACCCGAGACCTACGCATTACGAGTGCGTTGCTCTGGCCAGCTGAGCTAAGGCGGCACCGCTGGGAAGACAAGAATTTCCCTGGTGGGAGGCTCTCATCAGCAGCGGCGCCAAGTCTACAGGGTTAAACGGGGTGCCCCGAACCGGGTCCCGCGGCAGGTCCGGCGGCCTGTACGGCGGCCCGTTCGGGGGCCCGTTCCGGGGTGTCTGACGCGGCCGGGGTCAGCACTTCTTGCCGGCCTGCGGAGGGGTGCCCTCCAGGAGGTAGCGGTTGATCGCCGAGTCGATGCACTCGCTGCCGCGGCCGTACGCCGTGTGGCCGTCCCCGTCGTACGTCAGCAGGACGCCCGACTCGAGCTGGCCGGCCAGGGCCTGCGCCCACTTGTACGGGGTCGCCGGGTCGCGCGTGGTGCCGACCACCACGATCGGCGCGGCCCCCTTCGCGTTCAGCGCGCGGGCCTCGCCGGTGGCCTTGGCCGGCCAGTACGCGCAGTTCAGCGAGGCCCAGGCGAGGCCCGGGCCGAAGACCGGGGAAGCCTTCTCGAAGGACGGCAGCGCCTTCTCGACCGCCGCGGGACCGTCGAAGGCAGGGGGCTGGTCCAGGCAGTTGACGGCGGCGTTCGCGGACATGAGGTTGGCGTACTTGCCGTTCGGGTCACGCTCGTAGTAGCTGTCGGCGAGCGCGAGCAGGCTGTCGCCGTCGTCCTCCTTGATCGCGGCGTTGAGTGCCTCGCGCAGCTGCGGCCAGGCGTTCTCGTCGTAGAGCGCTGCGATCACACCGGTCGTGGCCAGGGACTCGCCGAGGCCCTTGCGGGCCCGGTCGGTGGTGGGCACGGGCACGGCGTCGACCTTGCGGAAGAACTCCTTCAGGCGCGCCGCCACCTCGTCCGGGCTGCCCTGGCCGAGCGGGCAGTCGGCCTGCTTGGCGCAGTCCTTCGCGAAGGCGCGGAAGGCGGTCTCGAAGCCTTCGGTCTGGTCCCGGTTCAGCTCCAGCGCGGGCCTGGAGGGGTCCATCGCCCCGTCCAGGACCATCCGTCCGGCCCGGCCGGGGAAGAGCTCGGCGTAGGTCGCCCCGAGGAAGGTGCCGTAGGAGGCTCCGACGTACGTCAGCTTCTCGTCGCCCAGCGCCGCGCGGAGCACGTCCATGTCGCGGGCGGCGTCGACGGTGGACACGTGCGGCAGGACCCGCTGCGAGCGCGCCTGGCAGGCGGCCGCGAACTCCTTGAAGGCCGCCACCAGCAGGGCCTGTTCCGCCGGGGTGTCCGGCGTCTGGTCCACCTGCGTGTACCGGTCCATGGCCGGACCGGTCAGGCACTCCACGGGGCTGCTGCGGTCCACCCCGCGCGGGTCGAAGGAGACCATGTCGTAGGCGGCGCGGACCTTCGCCGGGTACCCGATGCCCGCGTACGCCTGGAGGTACCCGATGCCGGAGCCTCCGGGCCCGCCCGGGTTGACCACCAGCGAACCGAGCCGCTCACCGGGGCCGGTGGCCTTGCGACGGGCCACGGCGATGTCGATGTCCCCGGACTCGGGGTGCTCGTAGTCCAGCGGCGCCTTCATGGTGGTGCAGTCGAAGCCGGGGACGCCGCAGTCGCGCCAGCTCAGCTTCTGGTCGTAGTACGGGCGCAGTGCGGCCGGGACGGCGCCCGGCTCGGCCGACGGCGCGGGGGAGGGGGAGGTCCCGCCGGAGGACGCGGCGGCGCTCGGTCCTCCCGAACCGCCTGACGTGCACCCTGAGAGCAGCAGCCCCGCGGCGGCGATCACGGTCCCGGTGGTGCGCAGCAGGCGACTGGTGTCCATCCCCGGAGCCTACGTCCTGCGGTCCTGCCCGGGGCCGCGGCCGCCCCCGCCGGGTGGTGGGCGGCGGCCCGGGGCGGGCCCGCTGCCCCACACGAACCGGCCCGTCCCGCAAGCGCCGCCCGGACCGCCCGAACGGGTGAATACGGCACTGGCAAGTTGACGCCCCGGGCCTCATGGGCTGCCTCCCCGGGCGCCCCTGGCCGACGCCCGGACCGATCAGCCCGCGCGCAGGGACATCGTCATCGCCTCGACCGCGAGCAGCGGGGCCACATTGCGGTCCAGAGCCTGCCGGCACGCGATGATCGCCTCGATACGCCGCAACGTGCGCTCGGGACCCGAAGCCCGGGCGATCCGGTCCAGGTCGTGGCGTACCTCCTCGTTGGCGATGGCGAGCGAGGAGCCGAGCTGGAGGGCCAGCACGTCCCGGTAGAAGCCGGTGAGATCGGTGAGCGCCAGGTCGAGGCTGTCGCGCTGCGTGCGCGTGCGCCGGCGCTTCTGCCGGTCCTCCAGCTCCTTCATCACGCCCGCCGTACCGCGCGGCATCCGCCCGCCCGTACCCGCTCCGGCGCCGAGTGCGGCCCGCAGCTCCTCGGTCTCCTTGGTGTCGACCTCTTCCGCGACCTGCTTGGCGTCCTCGGCGGCGGCGTCCACCAGCTCCTGTGCGGCCTTGAGGCAGCCGCCCACGTCGTCCACGCGCATGGGCAGCTTCAGCACGGTCGCCCGGCGCGAGCGGGCCGCCTCGTCGGTGGCGAGCCGACGGGCCCGGCCGATGTGCCCCTGGGTCGCGCGGGCCGCGGCCTGCGCGACGGCCGGCTCGATGCCGTCGCGCCGGACCAGGACCTCCGCGACGGCGGACACCGGCGGCGTGCGCAGCGTCAGGTGGCGGCAGCGGGAGCGGATGGTGGGCAGCACGTCCTCCAGCGAGGGCGCGCACAGCAGCCACACGGTCCGCGGGGCGGGCTCCTCCACGGCCTTGAGCAGCACGTTGCCCGCGCCCTCGGTCAGCCGGTCGGCGTCCTCCAAGACGATGACCTGCCAGCGTCCGACGGCCGGGGAGAGCTGCGCCCGGCGGACCAGTTCGCGGGTCTCCTTGACGCCGATGGACAGCAGGTCGGTGCGGACGATCTCCACATCGGAGTGCGTCCCGATCACGGTGGTGTGGCAGCCGTCGCAGAACCCGCAGCCCGGCTCGCCGCCGAGGGCTCGGTCCGGACTGGTGCACTGGAGCGCGGCCGCGAAGGCGCGGGCGGCGGTGGAGCGCCCGGAACCGGGCGGTCCGGTGAACAGCCAGGCGTGCGTCATCTTGGAGGCGGCCGGCGGCTCCGTCCGCGCCTCGATGGCGGTCACCAGGGCGTCGGCGTCGCGGGCGGCGGCGGCCAGCTGTGTCTGGACCCGCTCCTGCCCCACCAGGTCGTCCCATACGGGCATCCCGCCCACCGCCTTTCCCTCGCGTACCGTCCGTGCCTGCTCACCCAGTGTGGCGGCTCCCACTGACAATCCCCGTCAGACCGCCCCACTCGTCTCCTCCGTCGTCAGCGGCGGCGGCGCGGACCCCGGTTCTCGTCGTCCTCGTCGCCCCGGCGCGGGCCCAGCAGCTCGTCCGCCAGCGTCGGCAGATCGTCCAGCGGAGTCTCCTCCGCCCAGTCCGAGCGGGTACGGCGCGGCCGGCCGTCGTCGCCGAGGACGGGCAGCTCGCGGGTGGCGTCGTTGCCCCCGTCGCGGAAGATGCCCGGCGGGACCCGGTCGGCCGGGTTCTCCTCGGGGCGCCGGGTCGTGGGGCGCGAGGCGGAGTACGGGGCCCGGGACGACGACGGCCGCGTCGCCGCCCCACCCTCGCCGGCACCCGCGCCCGCGGGGCGCACCGGCGGCAGGACCGCCGTCTCGTCGGCCGGACTCGCGGGGCGCACCGGCGGCAGGACCGCCGTCTCGTCGGCCGGGCCCGTCGCGCGGACCGGCGGCAGCACGGAGGTTTCCGCCGCCGGGTCCGAAGCGTCGATCTTCGGGACGGGCACCGTCTGGGTGACGTCGTCCGGCTGCACGACCCGCTTGACGACCGGGGTCTCGACGGTCAGGGCGTCATCGGGGTGCGCGTCCCCGCGCGGGCCGGACCCGCGCACGGGTGCGGCGGGCGGGGCGGGCGCGGCAGGCGCCGCGGGCGTCGGACGGGCGGCGGGCTGAGGGGCCGCCGCCGGTGCCGCCGGCGGCGCGGCAGCAGCAGCCGCGGAAGCGGAAGCCGCCGCCGCCTTCGCCGCCGTCTCCGCCGCCGCGGCCTCGGCCAGCCGACGCGCCTGCTCTGCCTTCAGCAGGGCCTCCTCGGCCCGCCGCTGCTTCTCCAGCCGACGCTCCTCCGCCTCGGCGCGCAGCCGCGACTCCTCCTCCGCCTGCTTGCGCAGCCGCTCCTGCTCGGCCGCGCGGGCCTTCTCCTCGGCCTCCAGCCGCAGTCGCTCGGCTTCGGCCCGCTCCCGGGCCTCCTCCTCGGCGCGCAGCCGCTCCTCACGCTCCTTGCGGGCGGCCTCCGCCTCGGCCAGGATGCGGGCCTCTTCCGCCTCGCGGGCCATGCGGGCTTCTTCCTCGGCCAGCAGCCGGGCTTCCTCGGCCTTGCGCGCCGCCTCTTCCCGGGCCCTGCGCTCGGCCTCTTCCTCGGCACGGCGGCGGGCTTCCGCCCTCGCGGCCAGCTCGGCCTCCGAGAGCGGCAGCATCCGGTCCAGGCGATGGCGCACGACCGTGCTCACGGACTCCGGGTCCTGGCCCGCGTCGACCACCAGGTAGCGCCCGGGGTCGGCCGCGGCCAGCGTCAGGAATCCGGCCCGCACCCGCTGGTGGAACTCCGCCGGCTCCGACTCCAGCCGGTCCGGCGCCTCCGTGAACCGCTCCCGGGCCGTCTCCGGCGACACGTCGAGCAGCACGGTAAGATTCGGTACGAGACCGTCCGTCGCCCACCGCGAGATCCGGGCGATCTCGGTCGGCGACAGGTCGCGGCCGGCGCCCTGGTAGGCCACCGAGGAGTCGACGTAGCGGTCGGTGATGACGACGGCGCCCCGCTCCAGGGCGGGCCGCACGACGGTGTCCACGTGCTCGGCGCGGTCGGCCGCGTACAGCAGGGCTTCGGCGCGGTTCGACAGTCCCGCGGAGGACACGTCGAGCAGGATCGAACGGAGCCGCTTGCCCACGGGGGTGGCACCGGGCTCGCGCGTGACGACGACCTCGTGGCCCTTGGCGCGTATCCAGTCGGCCATGGCCTCCACCTGGGTGGACTTGCCGGCCCCGTCGCCGCCCTCCAGCGCGATGAAGAACCCGGCGTCGGACGCGGCCTGCACCGGCTCCCCGCCGCGCAGCGCCTCGCGCAGGTCTCGGCGCAGCGGTACGCCGCTGCGGTCGTCGGCCTTGGCCAGTACGACGACGGCGACCGGCAGCAACAGGGCGCCGACCAGCATCAGGGTGAAGGCCGCGCCGCCGTGTGCGAAGACGACCCCGCCGCCGACCAGCCGGTGCGGCCCGATCGCCGCGGCCAGCAGCGGTGCGGCGACGGCGCCGACGGCCACGGCCACCCGGACGACGGCCTGCAAGTGCCCGGTGACCCGGGCCCTGCGCAGCTCCTCGGTCTCCTGGTCCAGCAGCGTGTGCCCGGTGTTGGCGGCGACGCCCGAGGCGGCGCCGGCCAGCAGCGACAGGAGCACCACGGTCGCGGTGTCCGGGACCAGCCCGGTCAGCAGCAGCGCGAGGCCGGCCACCGCGATGGACAGGGCCAGCAGACGGCGCCGGGACAGCGCGGGCAGGACCTTGCCGGCCTGGCTGGCGCGGATGCCGACGGCTGTGCCGCCGATCAGGGCCAGGACGAACAGCGAGAACGCGGCCGCGCCCCCGCCCAGGTCGACGGCGTGCAGAACGGCCACGGCTGCGGCGGAAGCGATCGCTCCGGCGACGGCGGCGCAGGAGAGCACGAGCAGCGGAACGGCCCCGGTACGCCCCTTCTCCGGCCGGTCCCCCACCTTGGGGGCGCGCAGGCCCTCCAGCGGGGAGCGGGGCCGCGGGGTCTTGGCGTCGGGCAGTACCAGCGGCAGCAGCAGGGACACGGACGCCGCGAAGAGGCCGGCGGCGACGTACGAGCCGAGGGCGGCCTGGTTCTCGGCGAACCAGCCGATCCCGAGCCCGAGGGCCTTGCCGATCAGGGTCGCGGCGAGCAGCGCGGCCGCGGCGATCGGCATGGCGGCGAAGGAGGTGCGCAGATTCAGCCGGCGCAGTGCGTCGAGGTGGTCCGGGAGCGGGCGTATGGCCGCGCCCTCGGGCGGCGGCGCGGGCAGCAGGCCGGGCGCGGCGCTGTCCTTGGCCAGCGCCCATACCCGCTCGGCCGCGCCGGAGACGAAGACGGTGGCGAGCAGGGCGGTCAGCGCGTGGGCCGGAATCCAGTCGAGCCACAGAGGGGCGACGACGAAGAGGCCGAGCCGGATCCCGTCGGCGCCGATCATCGTCCAGCGCCGGTCCAGCTTGCCGCCGGGGGCGGTGAGCTGGGCCAGGGGGCCGAGGAGCACGGCTCCGAAGAGGAGGGTGGACAGCACCCGGACGCCGAACACGGCGGCGATGGCGAGGGCCCATCCGGTGTAGCCGCCGCCGAAGGGCTCCTGGTCCACGGCGGCTTGGAGGACGAGCAGCACCAGGACCAGCAAAGCGAGGGCGTCACCGATCCCGCTCACCAGTTGGGCGCTCCACAGACGGCGCAGCCCGGGGGTGCGCAAGAGTGCGCGCACCGCCCGCTCGCGGGAGTCCGCGGCGAGGGCTTCGTCGTAGGTGGGGGCGGTCACGACCGTTGGCTGCTCGGCTCGCGTCATCCGCCCAGCCTATCCGCTGCGCTTGGCGGCCGCGGTGGCCTGTGGACAACCCCGTGTGTGACCCGTGTGACCCGTGGGATCCGTATCCCCCGCGTTACCCCGCCGGACGGGCTGGGAAAGGCACGCGCGGGAAGGGGCCGGGAAGCGGGCACAGGAGGGCCTGGCAGGTCACAGGAGGGGCTGGAAAGGCACTGGAAAGACAAAGGACAGGGCCCGTGCGCAGTGCACGGATCCTGTCCCTGGCGTGGCCCGTGCGCAGTGCACGGACCCTGTCCCTGGCGTGGCCGGAGGTCAGTCGTCCGACGACGGGACGGCCGCGGTGGCCTTCTTCGCCGTCGTCTTCTTGGCGGCCGCCGCCGTCTTCGCCACCGTCTTCTTCGCGACCGTCTTCTTGGCCGCCGTCTTCTTCGCGGCCACCGTCTTCGTCGCCGCCGCCTTCTTCGCGGGCGCCTTCTTCGCCGGGGCCTTCTTGGCCGTCTTCTTCGCCGGGCCCTTCGCGCGCTTCTCGGCGAGCAGCTCGTAGCCCCGCTCCGGCGTGATCGTCTCGACGTCGTCGTCCCGCCGCAGCGTCGCGTTCGTCTCGCCGTCCGTCACGTACGGACCGAAGCGGCCGTCCTTCACGACCACCGGCTTCTCGCTCACCGGGTCGGTCCCCAGCTCCTTCAGCGGCGGCTTCGCGGCAGCGCGCCCCCGCTGCTTGGGCTGTGCGTAGATCGCGAGCGCCTGCTCCAGGGTGATCGAGAACAGCTGGTCCTCGGTCTCCAGGGACCGCGAGTCCGTGCCCTTCTTCAGGTACGGGCCGTAGCGGCCGTTCTGGGCGGTGATCTCCGCGCCCTCCGCGTCCACGCCGACGACCCGAGGCAGGGACATCAGCTTGAGCGCCTCGGCCAGGGTCACCGTGTCCAGGCTCATCGACTGGAACAGCGACGCCGTCCGCGGCTTCACCGCGTTCTTGCCGGTCTTGGGCGTGCCCTCGGGCAGGATCTCCGTCACGTACGGCCCGTAGCGGCCGTCCTTCGCGACGATCTCGTTCCCGCTCACCGGGTCCTTGCCGAGCTCGAACTCACCGCTCGGCTTCGCGAAGAGCTCCTCCGCGTACTCCACCGTCAGCTCGTCCGGCGCCAGCTCCTCCGGCACGTCCGCGCGCTGGTGGCCCTCGGAGTCCTTCTCGCCACGCTCCACGTAGGGCCCGTAGCGGCCGACGCGCAGCACGATCCCCGAGCCGACGGGGAAGGAGGAGATCTCCCGGGCGTCGATCGCGCCCAGGTCGGTCACCAGCTCCTTCAGGCCGCCGAGGTGGTCGCCGTCCGCCGGTACGACTTCGGTCGCGTCCTCCGAGCCGAAGTAGAACCGCTTCAGCCACGGCACGGACTGGGCCTCGCCCCGCGCGATGCGGTCGAGGTCGTCCTCCATGCGGGCCGTGAAGTCGTAGTCGACGAGCCGCCCGAAGTGCGTCTCCAGCAGGTTGACGACGGCGAACGACAGGAAGGACGGCACGAGGGCCGTGCCCTTCTTGAAGACGTACCCGCGGTCCAGGATCGTGCCGATGATCGACGCGTACGTCGACGGACGGCCGATCTCGCGCTCTTCCAGCTCCTTGACCAGCGAGGCCTCGGTGTAGCGGGCCGGCGGCTTGGTCGAGTGGCCGTCGGCCGTGATCTCCTCGGCCGACAGCGCGTCGCCCTCCGCGACCTGCGGGAGGCGCTTCTCGCGGTCGTCGAGCTCGGCGTTCGGGTCGTCCGCGCCCTCGACGTAGGCCTTCATGAAGCCGTGGAAGGTGATCGTCTTGCCGGACGCGGAGAACTCCGCGTCCCGGCCGTCGGCCGCCCGGCCACCGATCTTCACGGTCACCGAGTTGCCGACCGCGTCCTTCATCTGCGAGGCGACGGTCCGCTTCCAGATGAGCTCGTACAGGCGGAACTGGTCACCGGTCAGACCCGTCTCGGCGGGAGTGCGGAAACGATCACCCGAGGGGCGGATCGCCTCGTGCGCCTCCTGCGCGTTCTTGACCTTGCCCGCGTAGACGCGCGGCTTCTCCGGCAGGTACTCGGAGCCGTAGAGCTGCGTGACCTGCGCCCGGGCCGCCGTGACAGCCGTCTCCGACAGCGTCGTGGAGTCGGTACGCATATAGGTGATGAAGCCGTTCTCGTACAGCTTCTGGGCCACCTGCATCGTCGCCTTGGCGCCGAAGCCGAGCTTGCGCGAGGCCTCCTGCTGAAGCGTCGTCGTGCGGAACGGGGCGTACGGGGAGCGCCGGTACGGCTTGGATTCGACCGACCTGACGGCGAAGGAGGTCTGCTCCAGCGCGGCGGCCAGCGCCCGCGCGTTCGCCTCGTCGAGGTGCAGCACCTCGCTCTTGAGCTGCCCGGTCGACCCGAAGTCGCGGCCCTGCGCCACGCGCTTGCCGTCCACCGTGTTCAGGCGGGCGACCAGCGTGGAGGGGTCGGAGGCGTCACCGGCGCGGCCGGTCGCGAAGGTGCCGGTCAGGTCCCAGTACTCGGCGGTGCGGAAGGCGATGCGCTCGCGTTCCTTCTCGACGACCATGCGCGTGGCCACCGACTGGACGCGGCCCGCCGACAGCTTCGGCATGACCTTCTTCCACAGGACCGGCGAGACCTCGTAGCCGTAGAGGCGGTCGAGGATGCGGCGGGTCTCCTGGGCGTCGACCATGCGCTGGTTGAGCTCGCGCGGGTTGGCGACGGCGTCGCGGATCGCGTCCTTGGTGATCTCGTGGAAGACCATCCGGTGGACGGGGACCTTGGGCTTGAGGACTTCCTGCAGGTGCCACGCGATGGCTTCGCCCTCGCGGTCCTCATCGGTGGCGAGGAAGAGTTCGTCGGACTCGGCCAGCAGCTCCTTGAGCTTCCTGACCTGGGCCTTCTTATCGGCGTTGACGACGTAGATCGGTGCGAAGTCGTGCTCGACGTCCACACCGAGGCGACGGACCTCACCGGTGTACTTGTCGGGAACCTCGGCCGCGCCGCTGGGGAGGTCGCGGATGTGCCCGACGCTCGCCTCGACGACGTATCCGGGGCCGAGGTAGCCCTTGATCGTCTTCGCCTTGGCAGGGGACTCGACGATGACGAGTCGGCGGCCGCCCTTTGCGGTCTCGCTAGTCGGGGACAACTTGGCTCTTCTCTCCGGTCGGCACTCGGTCGCGGTACGGCGACGCTGCGGAGTGTGACGGTACAACCCGCCCCCGTGTCAAACGGCAGAAGCCCGCAACGGCCACTCGAACGGTAACCCGACAAGTGCCGTTTCTGCCGCCCGGATGCCGCGCCGGGCCCTCCGCGATCACCGGGCAGAGTGGCCGAAGGGCCGTCTGGCCCCGCCCCCGCACCCCTCTTCACGTCGGTGTTTGAGACCGGACGCACATCCGCGGGGTCCGGTGAAAACCGCCGCGCCGCTCGCGGGCGGGCCCGCGCACCCGTCGCGGCCGACCGCGGGGACGGATCCGCGCGGACACCGCCCGGGCGTTCCGCGGACACCGCGAGGCGCCCGCCGCCTCACCGCCGCCGCTCGCCGCCGCCGGGGAGCGGCGGCGGCGAGAGCGCCGATGGCAGGGCCATGACACTGCGCTACGCCCGCCCTCGGCCTCCGGCCGCCGTGCCGGCGCGCGCCCCCGTCGAAGCCCGCGGAGCGGCCCCGAACAGCGGGAACGCGGTCGCCGCGAAGATCACGGACCGCCTTCCGCACCGTTCCCCCGATACCCCGGGGCCACTCCCGGGATCCCCCCGGATCCCGGCGTTCCGGAGCTTTCCAGCCGCGGGGATACAGCGGGCGAACCCCGGGTTACATCCTGGTTCCGACTGCCTGGCCGCCCGACCGCCGGCTACCCGACCGCCCGGCCTCCCGGGCCACGGCGGGCGGGCGGCGATCGGCAGTGGGCGGTCAGCCGGGAGGACTACTCCCCGGTCGGCGGCCCCGCTTCCGCCACCGGCTCCAGGAACCCCTGCTCCACCAGCATCCGGATCGCTTCCGGTGTCCGGTCCCGCAGGACCACGGGGTCCTGCTCCACCAGCTGCGCGATGGCGTCCAGGATCCGTCCCGCGCTCAGTGATCCGTCACACACACCGGCGAAGCCGGCCCCGACCGTGTCCACCTTGGTGGCGCGCCGCATCCCGCGGTGCTGCCGCAGCACCACGTGTTCCGGATCCTCCGCACCGGGGGCTCCGACCTGCTCCTGAACGACCTCCTCCGTCAGCCGGAAGTAGCCCGCCAGCAGGGACGCGTCGTCGTGGTCGCGGAGGTAGTCCTGCCGGGCGAAGTGCGCGAGGACGGTCTCACCGAGGGGCTGCTCCACCGAGTGCGGCCACTCCTCGACGACGATCGAGGGCTCCGCCGCCTCACTGCGGCGCAGCGTGATCCAGCCGAAGCCGACCGCCTTGGTCTTGCGGGCCTCGAACTCGTCCAGCCAGTCCTCGTACCGCTGCTCGTAGGCGGCCGGGTCGGAGCGGTGGTCGCCCGCGTCCCGCAACCACAACTCCGCGTACTGCGTGACGTCCTGCACGTCGCGCTGCACGATCCAGGCGTCGCATCCGCGCGGCACCCACGCCCGGACCCGGTCGTGCCAGTCCTCGCCCTCCACGTGCTGCCAGTTGCCGAGGAACTGCGCGTACCCGCCCGGGTTGAGCCGGGCGCCGGCCTCCTGGACCAGGGTCCGGCACAGGTCGTCGCCGCCCATCCCGCCGTCCCGGTACGTCAGTCGGGCTCCGGGCGAGATCACGAACGGCGGATTGGACACGATCAGGTCGTACGTGGCCCCGCCGACCGGCTCGAACAGCGATCCGGGGAGCAGCTCCGCCTCCGGGGCTCCGGAGAGCGCCAGCGTCAACCGGGTGAATTCCAGGGCCCGGGGGTTGACGTCGGTCGCGGTGACCCGGGTCGCGTGCTGCGCGGCGTGCAGTGCCTGGATCCCGGAGCCGGTGCCGACGTCGAGGGCCGAGCCGACCGGGATGCGGACGGTGATCCCCGCCAGGGTGGTGGAGGCCCCGCCGACGCCGAGGACCACACCCTCCTCGCGGCTGCCGATGCCCCCGGCCCCGCCGACGGCGCAGCCGAGGTCCGAGACGATGAACCAGTCCTCGCCCTCGGGACCGCCGTACGGGCGTACGTCCACGGTGGCGTGGACCTCGTCCCCCTCCCGGCGCAGCCAGCCGTCGGCCAGCGCCGCGTCGACGGGCAGCGCGGACGCGGCGTGCACGTACGGGACCGGCTGCTGGAGCAAGAACAGCCGGACCAGGCTCGCGAGCGGCCCGTCGCCGCGGTTGCGCGTGGCGCGCAGGGCGGGGACGGTCTCGCTGCGGGCGAGCGCCGCGTAGGCCGGGGCGCCGAGCATGTCGAGCAGCCCGTCGGCGGTGAAGCCCGCGGCGAGCAGCGCGGCGCGGAGCTCGGCGGCGCGGTCGGACGAGGGGAGGCGGGCGGGCAGACCGGAGGGAAGGCTGGTGGTACTCACCCGACCATTGTGGCCGCTGCGACCGGTATTCCCCGCGCCACGCGGCCTTCGGCGTGGACGCCCGTCGGCGCCGGCGCCACCGCCGGGGTGTTCGGGCCCGGGACGCTCCCCGACCGCGCGCAGGTCCGTACGCCCCGGGGACCAGGCCGTGGGGGCGCCGTGCGCGGCGCGGGTGACTGCGCGGCGGGGCCCGGACGCGCCGGGGCGGCCGGAGTCCCGTAGGACCCCGGCCGCCCCGGTCCGCGTACCACCGCCGTCAAGGAGGCGGCTCGCGCTACGGCTGCGCCTGCGACGGCGTCGTCACCTGACAGCCCTTCTGGCTGTTCATCGCCTTGTCCAGACCGCCCGCCTTGAGCTGGTCGAGCGCGTCCTTGCCGCCCTTGGTGGCTTCCTCCAGACCGCCCGCCACCTCCTTCAGCCCCTCGGCGAACTTGCCCTGGTCCTTGGCGTCGAGGGCGTCCATCTTCGCCTTCAGCGCGGTGTAGCCCTGCGACGTCTCCTCGAAGCCCTTGACCGCCGCGGTCTGGGTCTTCTCGCCGTCCTTGACCGGCGGAACTCCCGCGCTCTGCAGGGCCGCACCCATCGCCTTGTACGACTCGGACATGCTCCCGAAGGCCGCCGAGTCGGTCGACTGGACCTCCTCGGGCTTGCTGCTCTCGGTCGCCACCCGCTTGATGTCGGAGTTGGCCTGCTCGATCTTCTTGAGCTCGGACTGCCAGCTGTCGCAGACCTTCTTGGCCCAGGCGTCGGTCTTCTTGTCGCCGTCGTCCCCGCCGCAGCCGGACAGGACGAGCATCAGCACGGCACCGCCCGACACCGCGGCCGCAAGCTTCTTGTTCACCGGATTGGTCCCTTCGAAGGCTCTCGGCCCGGAAGATACACGCCCGCCATCCGGGAAACGCAAAGGCGGACGGACGGCGCGTCAGTACGCGCCGCCCGTCCGCCGTTCGGGCGTACGATCGAGTCGGTCCGATCTCCGGTCGGGAACCTCGGCCACGACCCCGGCCACGACCCCGGCCACGGCATCGGCATCGGCATCGGCATCGGCCACGACCTCGGTCGGTGACCCGGGTCGAGAGCTCCGGTCACGGGCCTCGGCCACGGCGTCGGCGTGAGCCGGACGCAGGAACCGGGGCCCCCGGCCCGCGTCCCCGAGCCTCCGTCAGGACGCCCGGGGCCGACGACTCAGGAGGAGACCGCCGCGGGGTCGCCCTGCTGGGCCGCCCGCTCGGCGGCCACGCCCTCGCCCTCGCCCTCGCTGTCGTCGCCGACCGCGATGCCGCGACGCTTGGAGACGTACACGGAACCGACGATGACTCCGATCGCGAGGATCGCGACGATCGCCCGCACCATCGGGTTGGTGTCGTCGCCGTAGCTGAACTGGATGACCGCCGGTGCGATCAGCAGCGCCACCAGGTTCATGACCTTGAGCAGCGGGTTGATGGCCGGACCCGCGGTGTCCTTGAACGGGTCTCCGACCGTGTCGCCGATGACGACCGCCTCGTGGGCCGCGCTGCCCTTGCCGCCGTGGTGCCCGTCCTCGACGAGCTTCTTCGCGTTGTCCCACGCGCCACCGGAGTTGGCGAGGAAGACCGCCATCAGGGTGCCGGTGCCGATGGCTCCGGCCAGGAAGGACCCGAGCGCGCCGACACCGAGCGAGAATCCGACGGCGATCGGTGTCAGGACGGCGAGCAGGCCGGGCGTGGCCAGTTCGCGCAGCGCGTCCTTGGTGCAGATGTCCACGACGCGCCCGTACTCGGGCTTCTCCGTGTAGTCCATGATCCCGGGGTGCTCGCGGAACTGGCGGCGCACCTCGTAGACGACCGCGCCCGCCGAGCGGGAGACGGCGTTGATGGCGAGGCCCGAGAACAGGAACACGACCGCCGCGCCCAGGATCAGGCCGACCAGGTTGTTGGGCTGAGCGATGTCCAGGCTGAGGTTCATCTCCCCGGCCTTGGCGCCGACGTCCCTGACCGCGTTGGCGATGGCGTCGTTGTACGAGCCGAAGAGCGCGGCCGCGGCGAGCACGGCGGTGGCGATCGCGATGCCCTTGGTGATGGCCTTCGTGGTGTTGCCCACCGCGTCCAGGTCGGTCAGCACCTGCGCGCCGGCGCCCTGGACGTCGCCGGACATCTCGGCGATGCCCTGGGCGTTGTCCGAGACCGGCCCGAAGGTGTCCATGGCGACGATGACGCCGACCGTGGTGAGCAGGCCGGTGCCGGCCAGGGCCACCGCGAAGAGCGCCAGCATGATCGAGGTGCCGCCGAGCAGGAACGCCCCGTAGACGCCGAGGCCGATGAGCAGCGCCGTGTAGACGGCGGACTCCAAGCCCACCGAGATGCCGGCGAGGACGACGGTGGCCGCGCCGGTCAGGGAGGACTTGCCGATGTCCCGCACGGGACGGCGGTTGGTCTCGGTGAAGTAGCCGGTGAGCTGCTGGATCAGCGCCGCGAGCACGATGCCGATGGCGACGGCGATCAGCGCCAGGACGCGCGGGTCGCCGGAGTGCCCGGAGATCGCGGGGTCGTCGACTCCGACGAGCTCCTTGTAGGTGGCCGGCAGGTACGCGTAGACGGCGATCCCGACGAGCACCAGCGAGATGACGGCGGAGATGAAGAAGCCGCGGTTGATGGCGGTCATCCCGCTGCGGTCGGTGCGGCGCGGGGAGACCGCGAAGATGCCGATCATCGCGGTGACGACCCCGATGGCGGGGACGATCAGCGGGAAGGCCAGACCCAGGTCGCCGAAGGCGGCCTTGCCGAGGATGAGGGCCGCCACGAGGGTGACGGCGTACGACTCGAAGAGGTCGGCGGCCATTCCCGCGCAGTCTCCGACGTTGTCGCCCACGTTGTCGGCGATGGTCGCGGCATTGCGCGGGTCGTCCTCCGGAATGCCCTGCTCGACCTTGCCGACCAAGTCGGCGCCGACGTCGGCGGCCTTGGTGAAGATGCCGCCGCCCACGCGCATGAACATCGCGATCAGGGCGGCGCCGAGGCCGAAGCCCTCGAGGACCTTGGGCGCGTCGGCGGCGTAGACCAGGACGACGCAGGAGGCGCCGAGCAGTCCGAGGCCGACGGTGAACATGCCCACCACGCCGCCGGTGCGGAAAGCGATCCGCATGGCCTTGTGGGAGACCTCGGTCAGGTCCTTGGCGGGCTGCCCCTCGGCGGGGGTGGCCTCGCGCGCGGCCGCGGCGACGCGGACATTGGCGCGGACCGCGAGCCGCATGCCGATGTAGCCGGTGGCGGCGGAGAAGAGCGCGCCGACGAGGAAGAAGGCGGAACGCCCCGCCCGCTGCGACCAGTCGTCGGCGGGGAGCAGGAAGAGCAGGAAGAACACGACCACGGCGAATACGCCGAGCGTGCGGAGCTGCCGGCCGAGGTAGGCGTTGGCGCCCTCTTGGACGGCGGCGGCGATCTCCTTCATGGAGTCGGTTCCCTCGTCGGCGGCGAGGACCTGGCGGACCAGGATCTGCGCGACGACGAGCGCGGCGATGGCGACGGCCGCGATGATGATCACGATGAGCCGATTGTCATCGGTGAGTACCGCGGATGCCAGGTCAGTGGTGCGACCGGGCGCGATAGGGGTGAAGAGCCCCGTCATTCGTCCTCCTTGACGTGATGAGCTCAAGATGTGGACGGATTGTAGGGAGCTCCACCCGATCAAAACAGTGCGCGGGAAACGGAATTGGCCTGCACTTGCTCCTCACCAATAGATCCGGTCACTCCATTACCCTCGAAAGTGGTAACGGGACAAAGGCATTGACGCCTGATCATCGATCTAGAAAACCCGCCGGAGCCGGGTCGGGATTTCGATCTACGGACACACGAAAGGCCCTGCTCGGCAGGGCCTTGAATAAGATCGAATGGAGATCCAACGGCGATCACCAAAAGATCAGGTGATCAAAGGATCAAAGGATCAGATGATCAGGGGGCCAGGGGGTCAAAGGGCCAGAAGAAGATCGGACGATACGTCGCCCCGCGCGGCCGGCACCATCGGGACCCACCGGAGCGGAGCCTCACCGCCTTACCGGCACCCACCCGTCCCCCGATCGGCAGACGGCCTAGCCGGGCGACTCACGGCACGCCCGGCAACCCCGGGGCACGAAGGCGCGCGGGAACGCCCGCGCGGTGGGAGATCACTCAGGCCGCGTCAGCCCCCGGCCACCACAGCCCCGCGGCCGCGTCAGCCGCTCGCCTGCGTCAACCAGTCGGGCGCGACGGCGGCGGGCCCGGAGGTCCTCGACCGGCCGCTACGCCGGCTCGGAGGAGGCCGACACGGGCCACCTCATCCGGATGGTCCCGCCCGACTCCCCGCTGATCACCTCGACGTCGTCGACGAGACCGCTGATCACCGCCAGGCCCATCTCGTCCTCGCCCTCGTGGTCGGGGTCCAGGACGGCGTCGATTCCGGGCACGCCGGAGGACGGACCGCCGCCCGGTCCGGGCACTTCGTCGCCGACCTCGATGGAGAACACCTTCTCCTCCTCGGTCAGCACCACCCGGACGGGCGCGGTCAGCCCGTTGCTGCGGTGCAGTCCGACGGCGCGCGTACAGGCCTCGCCCACGGCGAGGCGAACCTCGTCGAGGACGGCTTCCTCCACACCGGCCCGGCGCGCCACGGCGGCCGCGACCAGGCGGGCCGTCCGGACGTGTTCGGGCTGGGCGCTGAAGCGGAGTTCAACGGTGGCCATGCGCGTCCCCCTCGGACTACGGGCGTGCCTTACAGGGGCCCGGGCCGCCTATGGCCCGGTACCCCCCGCTCCTCATCGGCCGTTTCGCCGCCGAGAGCCGTCAGTCGGTGGCGTTGACGGCCTCTTCCACCGAGTTGTGGATGGGAAACACCTTGGTCAGACCGGTGATTCGGAAGATCTTCAGGATGCGCTCCTGGTTGCACACCAGTCGCAGCGAGCCCTCGTGCGCGCGGACGCGCTTGAGGCCTCCCACGAGCACACCAAGCCCGGTGGAGTCGAGGAAGTCCACTCGCTCCATGTCGACAACCAAGTGGTAGCTGCCGTCGTTCACCAACTCGACCAACTGCTCGCGCAGCTTGGGCGCGGTATACACATCAATCTCGCCACCGACCTCCACGACCGTACGGTCGCCGACAGTGCGAGTCGACAGGGACAGGTCCACGGATCCTCCAGCACCTTGCTATCGAGCGGCGCCCCCCAGGGGCCTCCCCACCCGAAGGTAGGCGAGGGATTGGCTGCCGCGATGGCATTCAATCACTTACCGGCAGGCGCGCACGACGCCTCGGGCCCATTGTCCCGCACGCCGGTGACACACTCGCTTCCAATGGCCAACACTCACCGTCCCGGTCCGCCCACGGCAGCCGCGGACGTCAGACCCACCCCCGGCACGGTTCTGGACCGGCTTTCACGGGGGCCTTCCCGTGCTGCGCGCATCACTCATACGGAGCACTTGCCCCCTCGGGCGGGTCGTCATGCGGTCTGGCCGGACCGCATCCGAACTGATGTCGTAGCCGCGATTCAGGCCGCCGGGATCGACCATCCGTGGGAACACCAGGCCGCGGTCGCCGAGCACGCCCTCGACGGCGAGTCCGTGGTCGTCGCCACGGGCACCGCCTCGGGCAAATCGCTGGCCTACCTCGCGCCCGTGCTCTCCGCCCTCGCGGACGGCTCGGAGGCCCCCAACGGGCGGGGCGCGACCGCCCTGTACCTGGCTCCGACCAAGGCACTCGCAGCCGACCAGCGGCGCGCCGTACGGGAACTGGCCGAGCCGCTGGGCAACGCCGTGCGCCCTGCCGTGTACGACGGCGACACCCCCTTCGAGGAACGCGAGTGGGTGCGCCAGTACGCCAACTACGTCCTCACCAACCCCGACATGCTGCACCGGGGGATCCTCCCGTCCCACCCGCGCTGGTCCTCCTTCCTGCGGGCCCTGCGCTACGTCGTGATCGACGAGTGCCACACCTACCGGGGCGTCTTCGGCTCCCACGTCGCCCAGGTGCTGCGCCGGCTGCGGCGGCTGTGTGCCCGCTACGGCTCCGAGCCCGTCTTCCTGCTGGCCTCCGCGACCGCGAGCGATCCGGCGGCCGCCGCGTCCCGGCTGACGGGCCTGCCGGTGGTGGAGGTCGCCGACGACGCCTCCCCGCGCGGCGAGGTCGTCTTCGCCCTGTGGGAGCCGCCCCTGACCGACCTCAAGGGCGAGCGGGGCGCCCCCGTACGCCGTACGGCCACCGCCGAGACCGCCGACCTCCTCACCGACCTGGTCGTACAGGGCGTGCGTACGGTCGCATTCGTCCGCTCCCGGCGCGGCGCCGAGCTGATCGCGCTGATCACCCAGGAGCGGCTCGCCGCGGTCGACCGCTCGCTGCCCGGGCGTGTCGCGGCCTATCGGGGCGGCTACCTGCCCGAAGAGCGCCGGGCCCTGGAACGGGCCCTGCACTCCGGCGAGCTGCTGGGGCTGGCCGCCACGACCGCCCTGGAGCTGGGCGTGGACGTCGCCGGCCTCGACGCCGTCCTGATCACCGGCTACCCGGGCACCCGTGCCTCCCTGTGGCAGCAGGCGGGCCGGGCCGGACGCTCGGGCCGGGGCGCCCTGGCGATCCTGGTCGCCCGCGACGACCCGCTGGACACCTACCTCGTCCACCATCCGGAGGCGTTGTTCCGGCGGCCCGTGGAGGCCACGGTCCTCGACCCGGACAACCCGTACGTCCTGGCCCCCCACCTGTGCGCGGCCGCGGCCGAGCTCCCCCTGACGGAGGCCGACCTCGCCCTCTTCGGCCCCGCGACGGCCGAGCTCCTCACCCAGTTGGAGGCGGCCAGACTCCTGCGCCGCCGGGCGGCGGCCTGGCACTGGACCCGCCGGGAGCGGGCCTGCGACCTCACCGACATCCGGGGCGGCGGTGGCCGCCCCGTACAGATCGTGGAGGCGTCCACGGGCCGGCTGCTCGGCACAGTCGACGAGCCGGCCTCGCACACCGCCGTCCACGACGGGGCCGTGCACCTGCACCAGGGCCGTACGTACCTCGTGCAGCACCTGGACCTGGAGGATTCCGTCGCGCTCGTCGAGGAGGCGGACCCGCCCTTCTCCACCACCGCCCGCGACACCACCTCCATCTCCGTCCTGGAGACCGAGACGGAGATCGCCTGGGGCAGGGGGCGGCTCTGCTTCGGCTCCGTGGAGGTCACCAACCAGGTCGTCTCCTACCTGCGCCGCAAGCTGATCACCGGCGAGGTGCTCGGCGAGTCCAAGCTGGACCTGCCGCCCCGCACCCTGCGCACCCGGGCCGTGTGGTGGACGGTCACGGAGGACCAGCTCGACGAGGCCCGGATCAACCCGGAGATCCTCGGCGGCGCCCTGCACGCCGCCGAGCACGCCTCCATCGGCCTGCTCCCGCTCTTCGCCACCTGCGACCGCTGGGACATCGGCGGGGTCTCCGTCCCGCTGCATCCCGACACCCTCCTCCCGACGGTCTTCGTCTACGACGGCCACCCGGGCGGCGCCGGATTCGCGGAGCGCGCCTTCCACACGGCCCGCGGCTGGCTGACGGCGACCCGCGACGCGATCGCCGCCTGCGAGTGCGAGGCCGGGTGCCCGTCCTGCATCCAGTCGCCCAAGTGCGGCAACGGCAACGACCCCCTCCACAAACGCGGAGCCCTCCGCCTCCTCACCCGCCTCCTGGCCGAGGCTCCCGAGACATCCGAGGCTCCCGAGGCTCCCGAGGCTCCCGAGACATCCGCCGCTGCCGCCTCACAGGCACCAGAGGCCGCCGTGGACGCCCCCGGAGCACCCCGGGCAACCGATGCACCCGAAGCCGCGTCACAGGCATCCGAAGCGCCCATAGACGCACCCGAGGCACCCGAGGCACCCGAGGCACCCGAGGCACCCGAGGCACCCGAGGCACCCGAGGCACCCGAGAGCTGACCCTGGCCCGGGCTCGCGCACCAGTCCCGCGATTGGCTGGTTCTCGACCCTCGCAGGCACCCGACCCGTGACCCGGCGCACCCTTCCACCGGGCCCGGCCCCGGACCCGGACGCCGCGCCTGCGGGACCCCGGGCCCGGTCGGCCGTCACCTCACGGGAGCTCCCGGGGCAGCGGGGGGCCCGCGCGGGAGCGCAGCTCCGGAGCGAACGGACCCGTCGGGGCGCGGGCCGTGACCTCCACGACCTCGCCCGTCACCACGCATCCGGTGATCCGCGCGGCTTGCGCCACCGCCACCCGTACCGCCGTGGCACAGGCCGCCTCCGGTCCGTGGGACCAGGTCGCCGCCGCGGCGAGGCCGGCCAGGTCGGCGGCCGCGGCGGCACGGTGCCGGGCCACCAGTGCCTGCCCGAGCAGGAGGACACCGCCGAACACCGCCACCAGCACGGTCACCACCACGACCCCCCACACCGTGGCCGACCCCCGCTCCGGGTCAGGCGCCCGAGCCCGAGCCCGCCCTTGCTCCCGGCTCACGGCGGTGGCCCCACGCTGTCCTCGGCCAGCGCGGCCGCCTGCGCGGTGAGCCGGACGGGCAGGGCGGCCGGGCCCGGGGCGGGGGCCGAGACGCGGATCTGCCAGAGGTCGCCCGTCCGCGACAGCTCCACCCGCGCCCCGGGCGGCGCTGCGGCCCGCGCCGCCGCCACCGCCCCTTCCGCCGGCTCCGACCGGGCCGCCGCCCGGGCACCGGCCCTGGCGGCGTCCACGCACCGGATCTGGGCGGCGGCCGCCATCAGCGCCCACACCAGCAGCGCCGCGAACAGCACCAGCGCCGGAATCACCAAGGCCGCTTCCGCCGTCACATATCCCCCGTCAGAACGGCGCATCGAGGGCCTTCCCGATGGTCGTCTGAAGTGCCGTCGAGACCACTTCACTCGTCACCACCTTGTACAGGACCGCCGCGAACGCACACGCCGCGATCGTGCCCATGGCGTATTCCGAAGTGGACATTCCCGCGTCACCCGCACGGCCGCTCAGCGCCGCCCGCACACGAAACCAGATGATCCTCATGACAACCTCCCGTTGATTCAGCTTTTTGACGTGATCTCAGATGGCGATGTGAGCCGGTATTACCGGTGTGATTCGAGGTGGATGTTCACGTGCCCGAGAGGAGACCGGAAGCCATTCCGATCACCACCGGCGCCACCCCGATCGCGAGGAAAGCGGGGAGGAAGCACAGCCCCACCGGCGCGGTGATCAAAACCGCCGCCCGCTGTGCCCCGGCCGCCGCACGACGCGTCCGGTCCGCACGGAGGGTCACCGCGAGCCGGGAGACCGTTTCCGCCGCGGGCGCCCCCGTACGAGCGGAGCGCTCCAGGCATTCGGCCAGCCCGCGGGCACCGGGTATCTCCGCCAACCTCCCCCACGCGGCTCCCGGTTCGCCGCCGAGCCGCAGTTCCGCCCCGGCCATGGCCAGCCGTTCGCCCACCGGGCCGCCCAGCGACTCCCCCACCACCTCGGCGGCGTCCACCGGGCCGGCTCCGGCCGCAAGGCACGCGGCCAGCAGGTCGGCGGCGAAGGGCAGTTGCCGTTCGGCCTCACCCGGGTCCACCCCGGCGGCCGGCCGGGGCCTCGCGAGCCATCTGCGGACCCCGAAGGCCGCCGCGCAGCCGGCCGCCGCGCCCAGGACGCCGCCGATCAGCACCCAGGCCGCCGCCAGTGCCCCGACCGGTCCGGCCCACACCGCCACCGCGCTCCGCAGCCGGGCCGCGACCAGCGGGCGCCGCCGCGCCGCTTCCACCGCGAGCAGGGACACGAGCCGGCGCCGGGCCGTACGCTCCCGGAGCCGCGCCGCCACCGCAGACGTCGTGCACAGTGCCGCCGCGAGGCACAGCGCCATCCCCAGCCTTTGGATCGCGAAGCCGTCCATCACCGCTCCCCCGTCCGTACGATGCGCCGGCACCACAGCAGCCCCAGCGTCTCCAGCGCCCCGCCCGCCAGCAGGCAGCCCCAGCCCGCCGGCGTGTGCAGCAGCACCCGCAGCGGATCGGCCCCCAGCCCGGTTCCGATGAGCAGGCCGACCATCGGCAGCAGGGCCAGTACCCCGGTCGTGGAGCGCGCTCCGGCCAGCTGGGCGCGCAGTGACTCCTTCCGGTCCCGCTCGGCCCGCAAGGCTCCTTCCAGCCGGTCCAGTCCGGCGGCCAGCCCCGCGCCCCCGTCCACCGAGACCCGCCAGCAGGCCGCCATCCCGGCCAGCCCCTCCGCGCCGGGCTCCCGCGCCGCCTGGCGCAGCGCCTCCGGGACGTCCCCTCCGAAGGCCGCCGCCGCCAGGAGTCCGGCCTGCTCGGCTCCCGGACCGCCCGGACCCGACACCGTCCGGCGCATCGCCGCGGTCAGCGCCCGGCCGGGCTGGGCGCCGGAGCGCAGCTCGCCCACCACCGCTCCGCACAGGGCCACCACCTCGGCGGCCCGCGCGGCCCTGGCCCGGGCGCGATGCCTGGTCCGCAGCCACCGGCGGACCAGGGGCAGCGCCGCCGCCCCGGCCACCATCGGGATCACCGATCCGCCCAGCAGCGCGAGGGCCAGTCCGGCCCCGAGGCAGGCCCACTCCCGGCGGTGCGCAGCGCCGCGCCGCACGGCGAGCACCAGCCGCTCCCCCCACACGGGCCCGCCCGGTACCGCCGGACCCGGCCCGGCCAGCGCCGCCTTGGCCCGCCGGGACACCCGGTCGCCCCCGGCCAGAGCCCAGGCGGCCGCCCCCGCGCACAGCACCCCGGTCAACACCGGCCCGGGGACCACCGCGGCCGCGCTCACCGGGCTCCTCCGAGCAGCGGGCGCAGCCGCTCCCAGCCCCGCTCCCTCACGAAGCCGCGGGCCGCCCAGCGCAGCGCCGGGACGGTGACGACGAGCCCGGCGGCGTCCCGCTCCAGCACGTGCACCTCGGCGACCCGGCGCCGGCCGGTCCGGTCCCGTACGAGGTGGACGACCAGGGTCAGCGCGGCCGCCAACTGGCTGTGCAGGGCGGCCCGGTCGAGTCCGGCCGCCGTACCGAGCGCTTCCAGGCGGGCCGGTACGTGGGCGGCGGCGTTCGCGTGGACCGTGCCGCATCCTCCTTCGTGGCCGGTGTTGAGAGCGGCCAGCAGGTCCGCGACTTCGGCGCCCCGGACCTCGCCGACGACGAGCCGGTCGGGCCTCATCCTCAGCGCCTGGCGGACCAGGTCGGCGAGGGTGACCAGGCCGGCGCCCTCCTGATTGGCCGGCCGGGTCTCCAGGCGCACCACATGCGGATGGTCGGGCCGCAGTTCGGCCGAGTCCTCGGCGAGCACGATCCGCTCTCCGGGACCGACCAGTCCCAGCAGGGCGCTGAGCAGCGTGGTCTTGCCGGTGCCGGTCCCGCCGGAGACCAGGAACGACAGGCGGGCCTCCACCATGTCCCGGAGCAACCGCTGGCCGCCGGGCGGCAGCGTCCCCGCCGCGACCAGTTCCTCCAGCGTGAACGCGCGCGGCCGGACCACCCGCAGGGACAGGCAGGCCGATCCGACGGAGACCGGCGGCAGTACGGCGTGCAGGCGTGTGCCGTCGGGCATCCGGGCGTCCACCCAGGGCCGGGCGTCGTCGAGCCGGCGGCCGGCGACCGAGGCCAGGCGCTGGGCGAGCCTGCGCACGGCATCGGCGTCGACGAAGGTCACGCCGGTCAGTTCGAGCCCGCCGCCTCGGTCCACCCACACCCGGTCGGGCGCCGCCACCAGCACGTCGGTGACCTCGGGATCGGCGAGCAACGGCTCCAGTGGGCCCGCACCGACCAGTTCGGAACGCAATGCGGCGGCGGCGCCCAGCACTTCCGTGTCGCCCAGCAGCCTGCCCTGTGCCCGCAGCGCCGCCGCGACCCGGGCCGGGGTGGGCTCCGCCCCGCTCTCGGCGAGCCGTTGGCGCACGGCGTCGAGCAGTACGGCGCTCATGCCGTCACCGCTCCTTGGGCGGAGCCGAGGGCGCGCTGCCAGAAGCCGTCGCAGAAGCGGGCCAGCGGGCCCCGTCCGTGGGAACCCGGTGGTTCTCCCTCGGCCACCCGGCCGGGGAGGCCCACCTCGACGGGCACCTCGCCGGCCAGTGGGGCTCCCAGCAGGGCGGCGACCGCTTCGGCGTCGAGCCCGCCGGGCACACGGCCCCGTACGACCACGCGGACGTCGCGGGCCGCCATCCGGACTCCGGCCGCCACCCGGCCGGCCGCGGCCACCGATCGCAGTTCGCCCGGCACCACCATCAGCACAAGGTCAAGCTGCGCCAGTACCTCGGCCACGGCCTCGTCGACCCGGCGCGGCAGGTCGACCACGACGACTCCGCCGCGCCGGCGTGCGGCGGCCACCACGGACCGCATCGCGGCGGGCGGCACCACCACCCGGTCCCCGCGGTCCCAGCTGAGCACCCGCAGGGCGTGCAGCTCGGGGAGGGATTCCGCGAGGGCTCCTGCCCCGACCCGGCCGCGCGAGCCCGCGAAGTCGGGCCAGCGCAGGCCTTCGGCGGCTTCGCCGCCGAGCAGGACGTCCATCCCGCCGCCGAGCGGGTCGCCGTCGATGAGGATGGTCCGCTCCCCGGCGCGGGCGGCCCGCAGGGCCAGGGCGCAGGCGAGGGTGGAGGCTCCGGCACCGCCGCTGCCGCCGATCACCCCGACGGCGAGGGCGGGACGCCCGGCCCCTTCCACGACGTCGGCGATGCGGTCGACGAGCCGGCTCTCGGCGTCGGGGAGCGTCAGTACCTCCTCGGCGCCGATCTCCAGCGCCCGCTGCCACACCCGGGGGTCGTCCAGGTCCCGGCCGACGAGGAAGACCCCGTCCCGCCGGGGCGCGCCGCGCACGTGCCGGGCGGCGTCATCACCGATCAGGATGAGCGGCGCGGACTCCCATCCGGCACCCGGGACGCTCCCGGTCCCACCGTCACCACCGGCTCCGCTTTGCTCCGGCACCGCCCGGTGCACATGCGGCTCGGCTCCCGCCGCGGCGCACAGCCGCAGCAGATCGTCGAGCAGCAGGGCGTCCTCGGTGATGATCAGCGGCCGTCCGCCGCCCGGTACGGGCCCCCTGGCACCGGCGTGCGGGCCGTCCCCGCCCCTCACCACGACATCCCGGAGTTCACACGACTTCGATCCAGCCACGATCTCCGCCTCCTTCTCACCGCATATCCCGCGCCGCGGACTTCGCGGCCGGAATCACCGTGACGGGATCGGGGAAAAGAAGTGGATCTTGCTCCAAAACTGTGGACAACCGGCCCATTGTGAATAACCGGCTCACCCCAACAGGTGAGTTCCAGAGCGCGGCGGAACCGCTACGCACGGTTACCAGTTGGACGGGGTGAGGGTCCTCGCCACGCGGGCCCACGGAAGAGGAGGAGGCCCGAGGAGTGATCACTTGGGGCGAAGACGGGGACACGAACCGCGTCCGGACATGCGACGACCCCCGCCGGGGGGGAGAGCGGGGGTCGTCCCCACGGTCCGACTCGGGGGGGGAGGAGCCAGACCGGGTTAGCACGGTCGCGAACGATCCGTGACTTCCATGGTGTACCCGAGAGGCTTCTCAAGCAAACCCACGCGCCACACTTTACGCCGAATGGTGGGCGCATATGCTCGGGGCGTGGAAAACCAGCCCCTGCCGCACTCCTTGCCTCGCACCGCAGCCTTCTTCGACCTGGACAAGACGGTCATTGCGAAGTCGAGCACTCTGACGTTCAGCAAGTCCTTCTACCAGGGCGGCCTGATCAACCGGCGGGCGGTGCTGCGCACCGCCTACACGCAGTTCATCTATCTGGCCGGCGGCGCCGACCACGATCAGATGGAACGGATGCGGGAGTACCTGTCCGCCCTGTGCAAGGGGTGGAACGTGCAGCAGGTCCGGGAGATCGTCGCCGAGACCCTGCACGACCTCATCGACCCGCTGATCTACGACGAGGCCGCATCCCTCATCGAAGCCCATCACACAGCCGGCCGCGACGTGGTCATCGTGTCCACCTCCGGCGCGGAAGTCGTCGAGCCCATCGGGGAGATGCTGGGCGCCGACCGCGTCGTCGCCACGCGCATGGTGGTGGGCGAGGACGGCTGCTTCACGGGCGAGATCGAGTACTACGCCTACGGACCCACGAAGGCGGAGGCCGTGCGCGAGCTCGCGGAGTCCGAGGGGTACGACCTCGCGCGCTGCTACGCGTACAGCGACTCGGCCACCGACATCCCGATGCTGGAAGCGGTCGGCCACCCGCACGCGGTCAACCCCGACCGCGCGCTGCGGCGCGAGGCGCTGGCACGGGAGTGGCCGGTGCTGGTCTTCAACCGGCCGGTACGCCTCAAGCAGCGGCTGCCCGGGCTGTCGATGCCCGCACGGCCGGCGCTGGTCGCCGCGGCGGCCGTCGGTGCGGCCGCGGCCACCGCCGGGCTGGTCTGGTACGCGAGCCGGCGGCGTGCCCTCGCCGCCGCCGCGTCGGCCTGACCCCGGATCCGCAGCCCGGGCTCCCCGGGCTGCGGCGGTCCTTCCGCGCACCTACGGGGCGGAGCGGGACGGGACGGGGGGATCACCCTGACCTGCGGCGATATTCCATGTCCGGTACGGACCATTACATGCCGAAAAGCAAAGAAATGCGGACAGGGGTTTCCCTCCGCTCAGAAGCGGAGTACAAAGGAGTCAACGGCCCGCGAGACCAAAGAACATCCGAGAGGATCATCTTTAAAACGCAGTAAGGCCCACGGACCGAAGCATGAACGCCGAGCACCCACGCGACGTCGACCCGTCGATTACGGGCCAGCCGCACCAGGTGACGGGCAAAGTTCCCGACCTGATGGGCAACCTTCGAGGACGCTTGGTAACTGGGCGTGAATGCCAGCGGCGACACCAGAGCAGTGTGGTGTCGCCGCAACCCATGTCCGGACCCCGTCGGGCCGCTCGGGCCCCTGATCAGGCCGCGCCGCGCTGGAGCGCCTCGCAGACCGCCGTCGATTCGCGGACCCCGAGCTCGATCGCGCGGCCGCAGTGCGCGATCCAGGCCGACATCCCTTCCGCGGTCCCGGAGACGTAGCCCCCGAAGGCCTCCAAGTAGGCCTCCCGGCCCTGTTCCGCGTGCCCGACCTCCGCCGGGCAGATCGCCTTCGGATCCAGACCGCTGTTGATCAGCACGATCCGCTCCGCGGTGCGGGCCACCAGGCCGTTGTACGAGCCGAAGGGGCGCAGGGCGAGCAGTTCGCCGTGCACCACCGCCGCCGTGACCAGTGCCGGAGCGGAGCCGCCCGCGATGATCAGGCGGGAGAGGCCGTCCAGGCGGCCCGCCACCTCCTCGGCGTCCGGGACGGGAAGGGCGATCAGGGGCTCGTCCACCGCTTCACCGGCGAGGCGGGGCCGGCCGACGACGTCACCGTCGGCCGTGGAGCCCGAGGCCACCAGGTGGAGCCGGGCCAGGACCCGCAGCGGCGACTGGCGCCAGATGCTCAGCAGTTGGCCCGCCTCGGCCGTCAGGCGCAGGGCGGCGCCCACCGTTCGGGCCTCCGCGTCCGAGCCGAAATCGGTGCGTCGGCGGACCTCCTCCAGCGCCCAGTCGGCCCCGGACAGCGCCGCGCTCCCGCGCGCGCCGCGCAGCGCGGCCTCGGAGGTGATCTCCCCGGCGCGGCGGCGCATGACGCGGTGGCCGTAGACCCGGTCCACGGCCTTGCGTACGGAATCCACGGACTCGGACACGCCCGCGAGAGCGGCCAGCGGGGCGAGCGGGTCGGCGGCGGCGGAACCAGAAGCGCTACTCATAAGTAGGGAGCCTACGCACTGCTCCCCCTTAGCACCGACCCCTCCTTGGAGTGGTCTTCTTCACTCAGCTAGGCAACGGAAAGACACCGACCCACTACGCTTGGTGAACATGAAGATCGCTTTCGTGGGGAAGGGCGGCAGCGGCAAGACCACGCTCTCGTCCCTTTTCATCCGTCACCTCGCCGCCAATGAAGCCCCCGTCGTCGCGGTGGACGCCGACATCAACCAGCACCTGGGCGCCGCGCTCGGGCTCAGCGACGAGGAGGCCGCCGCACTGCCCGCCCTGGGCGCGCACCTGCCCCTCATCAAGGAGTACCTCCGGGGCTCCAACCCGCGCATCGCGTCCGCCGACACGATGATCAAGACCACTCCGCCGGGCAGCGGCTCCCGCCTTCTGCGGGTCGACGAGGACAACCCGGTGTACGACGCCTGCGCGCGCACGCTGCTGCTCGACGGCGACCCCGTACGGCTGATGGCGACGGGCCCGTTCACCGAGTCCGATCTGGGGGTGGCCTGCTACCACTCCAAGGTCGGCGCGGTCGAGCTCTGCCTCAACCATCTGGCCGACGGCCCGGACGAGTACGTAGTCGTCGACATGACGGCCGGCTCGGACTCCTTCGCCTCCGGCATGTTCACCCGTTTCGACGTGACCTTCCTGGTCGCCGAGCCGACCCGCAAGGGCATCTCCGTCTACCGCCAGTACAAGGCGTACGCGCGGGACTTCGGGATCACGCTCAAGGTCGTCGGCAACAAGGTGCAGGGCCCGGAGGACATCGAGTTCCTGCAGGACGAGGCCGGTGAGGACCTGCTGGTCACCGTCGGGCACTCGGACTGGGTGCGGGCGATGGAGAAGGGCCGCCCGGCCGCCTTCGAGCTGCTGGAGGCGACGAACCGGCTGGCCCTGCAGTCCCTGCAGGACGCGGCCGACGACTCCTACGGCCGGCGCGACTGGGTCCGGTACACGGAGCAGATGGTCCACTTCCACCTGCGCAACGCGCAGAGCTGGGGCAACGCGAAGACCGGGGCCGACCTGGCGGAGCAGGTCGACCCCGGCTTCGTCCTGCGGGAGCACGCGGGGGCCGGCGCCCGGGAGGCGCCTGCGGCCGCCGGAGCGGTGGACGGGCTCCCGGACGGGGCCGGCGGCGGTCCGGAGGCCGCCGGGCTGCTCAGTCCTCGCTCTGACTCGCTTCGGCCGGCTCCGCAGCCGGCTTGACCCCGGCGGGGGCGGCCGGCTTCGCCGGCGGCCCCGCCGTCAGGAACTTGCTCCAGCCCTCCTTCGGCGCCTCGCCGACGTCGAGGGTGCGCATCCACGCCAGGGTCTTGGGGTCCTGGGCGTCCAGCCAGTCCGCGAGCTCGCGGAACGGCACGCAGCGGACCTCCTTCTGCGTGCACATGGTCTTGATGGAGTCCTCGACGGCGCGCATGTAGGTGCCGCCGTTCCAGGACTCGAAGTGGTTGCCGATGATCAGCGGTGCGCGGTTGCCCTGGTAGGTCCGCTCGAAGGCCTTGACCAGGCCGTCGCGCATCTGCTCGCCCCAGTACGCGTGCTGCGAGGGGTCGCCCTGCGTCGTCGTACCGGACTGGTTCACGAGGTAGTTGTAATCCATGCTGAGCGTCTCGAAAGCCCGGCCCGGCATGGGGACCAGCTGCAGCGGGATGTCCCAGAGGCCGTCCGTCTTCTTCGGCCAGATCTGCTTGCTGATGCCGCTGGAGTCGTAGCGGAAGCCGCCCAGCTCCTTCGCGGCCAGCATGAAGTTCTTCTGGCCTTCGAGGCAGGGGGTGCGGGCCCCGATCAGCTCCTTGTCGTAGTCGAAGGGGAGCGCCTCCAAGTTCTTCAGGCCCGGCGAGTTCGTCTTCCAGCTCTTGACGAAGGACTTCGCCTGCTTGATCTCGCTCTTCCACTCCTCGACGGACCAGGTCCCGACTCCGCCCTCGGGTCCGCAGAAGTGGCCGTTGAAGTGGGTGCCGATCTCGTTGCCCTCCAGCCAGGCGGCGCGCACCTGGGTGGCCGTGTCCTTGATGCCCTGCGGATCGCCGAAGCCGATGTCCGAGCGGCCCGAGGAGTGCTGGGGAGCGGTGTAGAGGGAACGCTTCTCCTCCGGGAGCATGTACACGCCGCTGAGGAAGTACGTCATACGGGCGTTGTACTTCTTGCCCACCTCGCGGAAGTGCGAGAAGAGCTTCTGGCTGTCCTCGCCCGCCCCGTCCCAGGAGTAGACGACGAACTGCGGCGGCTTCTCGCCGGGCTTGAGCTTCTGCGGCTTCTGCACGTTCGGCTGCAGGCCCGTGTACGCGGTCGAGCCGTCGCCGATGAGCCGGTTGACACTGCCCGGGGCCGGGGCTTCCGGGGCGGCGGCGCCCTTCGTGGCCTGCCCGCCCCGGCGCGAGTCGGGCTCCGAGGTGCTGCACCCGGCTGCTCCCAGGACCAGCGCCGTGGCGACCAGGCCGCCGGCGATCTTCTTCGTCGCGGCCTTCTTCGTGGTGGCAGTCATCCGCCCACCCCTTCCCTCGCAGTGCCATCGCAGGACTTCCGCGCCGCAACGTCCCATGCGGTCCGTTTAAAGGAAGGTGTGACAAGCCGGACAAAATGCTTAATCACTCTTGAGTGCTAATTTCTAGGCCATTTGCCCCCATAACCCACCACGGAGCTTTACTCTCCATTACCGTTCGTTTACCGAGTGTTGAGAATCCCGCCGCTTCAACCCTCCCCCGAGGAGACGGGACCTATGACAGCCATCACCGCCAGCACCCCCCAACCCCCCACCGCCAAGGACCTCCCCGCCGACCTCTCCGCTTCCATCGCGGTCTTCTTGATCGCCCTGCCGCTCTCGCTCGGCATCGCCCTGGCCACCGGCGCCCCGCTCCAGGCGGGACTCGTCGCCGCCGCGGTCGGCGGAATCGTGGCCGGGCGGCTCGGCGGAGCCCCGCTCCAGGTGAGCGGCCCCGCGACCGGACTCACCGTCGTCACCGCCGAGTTGATCCAGCACTACGGATGGCGCACCACCTGCGCGATCACGGTGCTCGCCGGCTGCTGCCAGCTCGGCCTCGCCGCTCTGCGGACCGCGCGCTCCGCGCTGATGGTGAGCCCGGCCATCGTCCACGGCATGCTCGCGGGCGTCGGTGTGACGATCGCTATCGCCCAGCTGCACATCGTCCTCGGCGGCACCCCTCAGAGCTCCGCCCTGGCCAATGTCCGCGGGCTGCCCGACCAGTTGGCCGACCTGCACCCGGCAGCGCTCGGCGTCAGCGCGCTCACCCTGGCCGTCCTGCTCGGCTGGTCCCGGCTGCCCGGGCGGGCGGGGCGGGCCTGTCGCAAGGTGCCCGCCGCGCTCGCCGCCGTCGCCACGGCCACGGTCTTCGCCTCGCTCGCCGGTCTCACCCTGCCCCGCGTGGACCTGCCGTCGTGGCGCAGCCACGCGCTGCCCGAACTGCCCGAGGGCCCGGTGCTCGGCATCATCGCGGCCGTACTGACCATCACCCTGGTCGGCAGCGTGGAATCGCTGCTCTCGGCGGTCGCCACCGACAAGCTGATCGCCGCCGAGCGCGGCAGGGGCAACCGACCCGCCCGGGCGGACCTCAACCGCGAGCTGCGCGGCCAGGGGACGGCGAACATCGTCTCCGGAGCACTGGGCGGACTGCCCGTCGCGGGTGGCGCCGTGCGCAGCATGGCGAACGTCAAGTCCGGTGCCGTCAGCCGCCGGTCGGTGATGCTGCACGGCCTCTGGGTGCTGATCGCGGCGGGAGCGCTCGTCCCCGCGCTCGACCTGATCCCGCTCGCCTCACTGGCCGCGCTGGTGATGGCGGTGGGCGTGCAGATGGTGAGCGCCACGCACGTGCGCACGGTCACGCGGCACCGCGAAGTCCTGGTCTACGCCACGACGATCACGGCCGTGGTGTTCGGCGGGGTCCTGGAGGGCGTCGCCATCGGCATCGCGGTGGCCGTCGCCGCGGCCCTGCACCGCCTCGCCCGGACCCGCATCACCATCGAGCGGCTCGACAGCGGGGCCCACCGGGTCTGGGCCCGGGGGCAGTTGACCTTCCTCGCGGTGCCGAGGCTCAGCCGGATGCTGAACCAGCTCCCCCACGACGGGCACGTGGTCATCGAGCTCGACGGCTGCTTCATCGACCACGCGGCCTACGAGACGCTCCAGGACTGGCAGGAGTCCCATGTGGCCCACGGGGGCACGCTGGAGGTCACCGGCCGGTCGAAAGCCACCATCGAGGAAGCCGAGGAGGCCCAGCGGGCCGATCGCGCGGAGCGGGCCCATCGGGGTGCGCAGCGCGGCGGTCACCACTGCTGCCGGCCCTGGACGCCCTGGCAGAACCACTGCGACCACCGGAGCGCGGTTCCCCGTACGGCCGACGAGCTCGCGAGCGACGCGGCCGCGCCTGCCGCACCCGCGCCGCCGGGCGCATCCCGCGGCCGCGGCGCCGGTCAGCTGGCCAACGGGATCAGCGCCTTCCAGCGGGACACCGCGCCGCACGTCCGGGACGAGCTGGCCCGGCTGGCCCGTGAAGGGCAGCAGCCCTCGCAGCTCTTCCTCACGTGCGCCGACTCCCGCCTGGTGACCAGCATGATCACGGCCAGTGGTCCCGGGGACCTGTTCACCGTGCGCAACGTCGGCAACTTGGTCCCGCTCCCCGGCGCCGAGTCCACGGACGACTCGGTCGCGGCGGCCATCGAGTACGCCGTGGACGTCCTCGAGGTCGACAGCATCACGGTGTGCGGGCACTCGGGCTGCGGCGCCATGCAGGCGCTGCTCAACTCCTCGCCCGGAGCGCCGATGACGCCCCTGCGGCGCTGGCTGCGGCACGGGCTGCCGAGCCTGCAGCGGATGGCCAGCCGCCATCACGCCTGGGCGCGGATCTCGGGCCGGCTGCCGGCGGACGCCGTGGAGCAGCTGTGCTTGACCAATGTGGTGCAGCAGCTCGAGCACCTGCGGGCGCACGAATCGGTGGCCCGCCGCCTCGCCGAGGGCACGCTGGAGCTGCACGGGATGTACTTCCACGTCGGCGAGGCGCAGGCCTACCTGCTGTCGGAGGGCGAGGACTTCTTCGACTGCCGGGTCTTCGACACCCCTGGTATGGGCGCGCTGCGCGGCTGAGGCGGGCGGCGCGGCCGAACACGCGGCGCCGGGCAGCACCCGGGCCCGATCAGGGTCTTTATCCGGCCATGGTCTTGTCCCGCCCGCGCTCCCGGGGCGGGTGGGGCCGCATGAACCGATACCCTCCCCTATCCGTGCCACCGAGTGGCCCCTTTCCGCACCTTGCAGCGGGGAAGGGGCCACTCGTGCGTCGGCCCAGCCGAGTAATAGGTCTACACCAATTTCCGGCAACCCCTTGTCACCTGGGCCATTGCCTGATGAGCTATGCCCGGGGACACAACGGACACCCTGGGAAAGGGAGATGTCGTGAGCAATGAAAGCCTGGCCAATCTGCTCAAGGAGGAGCGGCGGTTCGCACCGCCCGCCGATCTGGCCGCCGCCGCCAACGTGACGAAGGCTGCGTACGCACAGGCCGACGCGGACCGGCTGGGCTTCTGGGCCGAGCAGGCGCGGCGGCTGAGCTGGGACACCGAGCCGACCGAGACGCTCGACTGGAGCAACCCGCCCTTCGCGAAATGGTTCGCGGACGGCAAGCTGAACGTCGCGTACAACTGCGTGGACCGCCACGTCGAGGCCGGCAACGGCGACCGCGTGGCCATCCACTTCGAGGGCGAGCCCGGCGACAGCCGCTCGATCACCTACGCCGAGCTCAAGGACGAGGTCTCCAAGGCCGCGAACGCCCTGACCGAGCTGGGCGTGCAGGCCGGCGACCGCGTCGCCGTCTACCTGCCGATGATCCCCGAGGCGGTCGTCGCGATGCTCGCGTGCGCCCGCGTGGGAGCCGCGCACTCCGTGGTCTTCGGCGGTTTCTCCGCCGACGCCGTGGCCTCACGCATCCAGGACGCCGACGCCAAGCTGGTGATCACCGCCGACGGCGGTTACCGCCGCGGCAAGCCCACCGCCCTCAAGCCCGCCATCGACGAGGCCGTCGCCAAGTGTCCGCAGGTCGAGCACGTCCTCGTCGTGCGCCGCACCGGCCAGGACACCGCCTTCACCGGGGGCCGCGACGTCTGGTGGCACGAGATCGTCGAGCGGCAGTCCGCCGAGCACGCACCGCAGGCCTTCGACGCCGAGCACCCGCTCTTCATCCTCTACACCTCGGGGACCACGGGTAAGCCCAAGGGCATCCTGCACACCTCCGGCGGCTACCTCACGCAGGCGGCGTACACCCACCACGCGGTCTTCGACCTGAAGCCGGAGACCGACGTCTACTGGTGCACCGCCGACATCGGCTGGGTGACCGGGCACTCCTACATCGTCTACGGGCCGCTCGCCAACGGCGCCACGCAGGTGATGTACGAGGGCACGCCCGACACCCCGCACCAGGGCCGCTTCTGGGAGGTCGTGCAGAAGTACGGCGTCACCATCCTCTACACCGCGCCCACGGCGATCCGTACGTTCATGAAGTGGGGCGACGACATCCCCGCGAAGTTCGACCTCTCGAGCCTGCGCGTACTGGGCTCGGTCGGCGAGCCGATCAACCCCGAGGCCTGGATCTGGTACCGCAAGCACATCGGCGGCGACCGCTGCCCGATCGTGGACACGTGGTGGCAGACCGAGACCGGCGCGATGATGATCTCGCCGCTGCCGGGCGTCACCGCGACCAAGCCGGGATCGGCGCAGCGCGCGCTGCCCGGCATCGGCGCCACCGTCGTCGACGACGAGGCGAACGAGGTGGCGAACGGCGGAGGCGGCTACCTGGTCCTCACCGAGCCGTGGCCCTCGATGCTGCGCACCATCTGGGGCGACGACCAGCGGTTCATCGACACCTACTGGTCGCGCTTCGAGGGCAAGTACTTCGCGGGCGACGGCGCCAAGAAGGACGAGGACGGCGACATCTGGCTGCTCGGCCGGGTGGACGACGTGATGCTGGTGTCCGGCCACAACATCTCGACCACCGAGGTCGAGTCGGCGCTCGTCTCGCACCCCTCGGTCGCCGAGGCGGCTGTCGTCGGTGCGAACGACGAGACCACCGGCCAGGCCATCGTGGCCTTCGTCATCCTGCGCGGCAGCGCCACCGAGACGGATTCGCTGGTCGGCGAGCTGCGCAACCACGTCGGCGCCACGCTCGGGCCGATCGCCAAGCCGAAGCGGATCCTTCCGGTGCAGGAGCTGCCGAAGACCCGCTCGGGCAAGATCATGCGCCGTCTGCTGCGCGACGTGGCCGAGAACCGCGCGGTCGGGGACGTCACCACGCTCGCGGACTCCTCGGTCATGGACCTGATCCAGAGCAAGCTGCCGGCCGCCGGCAGCGAGGACTGAGGCAGCGGCTCGACCCGTACGCGGGCCGTGCGTGCGACCCGTACGACACGGTGGGAGGGGCATTCGGCGCAGCGCGCCGGATGCCCTTTTCGCACATAAAGTGAAGATCGCCGGATACATCCTCGCGTGCACCCTGTAGGGTCTCCGAAGCGTAAATGATCGCTCCACAGGGTGCGCCGGGAAGTCTGGTCGGCAACGTGCTTCGTCATGCCGTCCACCACCCCGGAGGTGCCACTCGTGGCCGCGCCCACCCCCACCGACCGCCACAGCCGCAAGTTCCTCGGCCGCCTCTCGCTGCCGGAGCGCCGCTTCGTGGCCGACGCCCTGCGTGCCGAGACGGTCGGCGGCGTACTGCTCCTCGTGGCCGCGATCGCAGCCCTCGTCTGGGCGAACGTCCCGGCCGTCTCGGCCGGCTACGACAGTGTCCGCTCGTTCCACATCGGCCCCGCCTCCCTCGGTCTGGACCTCTCGCTCCAGCACTGGGCAGCCGACGGCCTGCTCGCCATCTTCTTCTTCGTCGCGGGCATCGAGCTCAAGCGCGAGCTCGTCGCGGGCGACCTGCGCGACGCGAAGGCGGCCGCGCTCCCGGTGATCGCGGCCCTCTGCGGCATGGCCGTACCCGCGCTGGTCTACGTACTGGTCAACGTGCTCGGTGACGGCTCGATGGACGGCTGGGCGGTCCCGACCGCCACCGACATCGCCTTCGCACTCGCCGTGCTCGCCGTCATCGGCACCTCGCTGCCGTCCGCCCTGCGCGCCTTCCTGCTGACGCTGGCCGTCGTGGACGACCTCTTCGCCATCATGATCATCGCGGTGTTCTTCACCAGCGAGATCGACTTCCTGGCGCTCGGCGGCGCTCTCGCCGGCCTCGTCCTCTTCTGGTTCCTGCTCCGCGTCCGCGTCCGCGGCTGGTACGTCTACGTCCCGCTCGCCCTGGTGATCTGGGGCCTGATGTACAACAGCGGCGTCCACTCCACCATCGCCGGCGTCGCCATGGGCCTGATGCTGCGCTGCCACCGCGAGGAGGGTGAGGACCACTCCCCCGGCGAGCACATCGAGCACCTGGTCCGGCCCGTCTCGGCGGGCCTCGCCGTCCCGCTCTTCGCCCTCTTCTCGGCCGGCGTCTCCCTCTCCGACGAGGCCATCGCCCAGGTCTTCACCCGGCCCGAGACGCTCGGTGTGGTCCTCGGCCTGGTCGTCGGCAAGACCGTCGGCATCTTCGGCGGCACCTGGCTCGCCGCCCGCTTCACCAAGGCGGAGCTGAACGAGGACCTCGCCTGGCCGGACGTGCTCGCCGTCGCCACGCTCGCGGGCATCGGCTTCACCGTCTCGCTCCTCATCGGCGAACTCGCCTTCACCGACGACCCCGTCCTCACCGACGAGGTCAAGGCCGCCGTCCTGATCGGCTCGTTCATCGCCGCGATGGTCGCCTGCGTCATGCTCAAGCTGCGCAACCGCAAGTACAGGGCGCTCACCGAGGCCGAGGAGCTCGACGAGGACCTCGACGGCATCCCGGACGTCTACGAGCAGGACAACCCGGAGTACCACCTGCGGATGGCGAAGATCTACGAGGCCAAGGCGGCGGAGCACCTGCGCAGGGCCGCAGCGACCGGGGCCGCGGCGGCCGGATCCGGCGGCGCCGCAGCGGGCGGGTCCAGCACCGACGGCGGCCGTCCGGCATGATCTGAGTGACGGAGGACAGCCGTCGCCGACGGACGACAGAGGGAGAGAGCGATGAGCGCAGTGGACCAAGGGGCCCCAGGAGCCGAGCGCACACTCGGTCAGCTGGTCGCCTCGGCCACCGCCGAGATGTCCGCCCTGGTGCACGATGAGATCGCCCTCGCCAAGGTGGAGATCCGCCAGGACGTCAAGCGGGTGGGCATCGGTGGCACCGCGGGCGCCATCGCAGGAGTGTTCGCGCTCTTCTCCCTCCCCGTACTGAGCTTCGCCGCGGCCTACGGGATCCACAACCTCGGGCTCGGGCTGGCCTGGTCCTTCCTGATCGTCGGTGTGGCGTTCCTGCTGCTGGCCGGCCTGCTCGCGCTGCTCGCCGTCAGGAAGTTCAAGAAGGTCAGGCCGCCGGAGAGGTCCATCGCCTCGGTCAAGCAGACCGCGGCGCTCGTCGGGACGGTCAAGCCGCACCCGCGGCCGGTCAGTGATCAGGCCGTGGGTGTGGCACGCTCGTCTTCATGACAGCGCCCTCCCCGGCATCCGGCCCGTCCGGCACTCCCCCCACCACCGCCTCGGCGGTACGGCTCGACGTGCCCGGCGGGCGGACGGTGACGCACCGGGACGTCGCGGCCAACGGCGCGAGGTTCCACGTCGCCGAGGTAGGCGACGGGCCGCTGGTGCTGCTCCTGCACGGCTTCCCGCAGTTCTGGTGGACGTGGCGGCACCAGCTGACGGCCCTCGCCGACGCCGGCTACCGGGCGGTCGCGATGGACCTGCGCGGGGTGGGCGGCAGCGACCGCACCCCGCGCGGCTACGACCCGGCCAACCTGGCGCTCGACATCACGGGGGTCGTACGGTCCCTCGGCGAGCCCGACGCCGCCCTGGTGGGGCACGACCTGGGCGGCTACCTCGCCTGGACGGCGGCGGTGATGCGGCCCAAGCTGGTGCGCCGGCTGGTGGTGTCCTCGATGCCGCACCCGCGCCGCTGGCGCTCGGCAATGCTGTCCGACTTCGGGCAGACCCGCGCCAGTTCGCACATCTGGGGCTTCCAGCGCCCGTTCGTGCCCGAGCGTCAGCTCGTCGCCGACGACGGCGCGCTCGTCGGGGAGCTGATCCGCGACTGGTCGGGGCCCTGGCTGCCCGAGGAGGACGACGTCGCGGTGTACCGGCGGGCGATGTGCATCCCGTCCACCGCGCACTGCTCGGTGGAGCCGTACCGCTGGATGATGCGGTCGATGGCCCGGCCCGACGGACTGCAGTTCAACCGGCGCATGAAGCGCCCGGTGCGGGTCCCGACGCTGCACCTGCACGGCTCGCTCGACCCGGTGATGCGCACGCGCAGTGCGGCCGGTTCCGGGCAGTACGTCGAAGCCCCCTACCGCTGGCGGCTGTTCGACGGGCTCGGGCACTTCCCGCACGAGGAGGACCCGACCGCCTTCTCGACCGAGCTGATCAACTGGCTGAAGGATCCCGAGCCGGACCGCTGAGCACGGTCGGTGGCACGGGGCGTGACGCGTGGGGTGGCTTATGTGACAACCATTCAATTGCCTGGCGCATAGGCCAATTGGCCGCCTCCAACGCGATTACCGACCTTGGGGCCCGGGCAGAGCTCGGAGTATGAGCTGGACGCACGACTACGGTGACACCGCACACGAAAGCCGCTCGACGGTCACGCCGAGCACGCACAGGGGGCACGGCCAGGACGGCCACGACCTCCGACTCGGGATTCCGCACATCCTGCGCCGCCGGGCCCGCTGGGTGTCTGCGCGACTGCGGCACCAGCGCACGTAGACACCTCAGGGCCGGCAGGCGCCCGTGGAGCGGGGGCAGACACCCGGAGGGCCGGGCGGACCCCGGGAGCCCCGCGAACCGCCGCAGGGCCCCGTACGGGAGCCGTCAGAGGGCGCAGCCCTGACTCTCGACCCGCCGGTCGGCCGTCTTGCCGATCCTGATGTCGTCGCGGATCTCGTCCGCCGTCAGGGCGTAGCCGGTGTTGGGGTCGTCGAGGGACTTCGCGAAGACGACCCCGTACACCTTGCCCTCGGGCGTCAGCAGCGGGCCGCCGGAGTTGCCCTGGCGGACCGTCGCGTACAGGGAGTAGACGTCCCGGCGCACGGTCCCCCGGTGGTAGATGTCCGGGCCGTTGGCGTTGATCCGGCCCCGGACACGGGCCGCGCGGACGTCGTACGCGCCGTTCTCCGGGAAGCCGGCGACGATGGCGTCGCTGCCGCTGGTCGCGTCCTTGTCGCTGAACTCCAGGGCGGGCGCCCTCAGCTTGGGCACGTCCAGGACGGCGATGTCGCGCTCCCAGTCGTAGAGCACGACCTTGCCGTCGTAGACCCTGCCCTCGCCGCCGACCTGCACGGTCGGCTCGCCGACCCCGCCGACGACATGCGCGTTGGTCATCACCTTGCCCGGCGCGAAGACGAAGCCGGTGCCCTCCAGCACCTTGCTGCACGCGGGCGCGGTGCCGACGACCTTCACGATCGACTGCTTGGCACGCTCGGTCACGGGACTGCGCTCGAGCCCCGGATCGGGTGCCTTGACCTCGGTGATCGGCTCGTTGGAGAACGGGCTGAAAACCTGCGGGAAGCCGTTGCGGGCGAGGGTGGAACTGAAGTCCGAGAACCAGGTGTTCGCCTGCGCCGGGAGCACCCGCGACACGCCGAGGAGGACCTTGGAGTTGCGGACTTCCTTGCCCAGGGTGGGAAGTGACGTGCCGGCGAGAGCAGAACCGATCAGCCAGGCCACCAGCAGCATCGCGACCACGTTCACCAGGGCACCGCCCGTCGCGTCGAGCGCGCGGGCCGGGGACCAGGTGATGTGGCGGCGCAGCTTGCTGCCCAGATGGGTGGTCAGCGCCTGGCCGATCGAGGCGCAGATGATGATCGCGACGACGGCGATGACGACGACCGTGGTGGACACCTGGGTGCCGTTGTCGGTGACCCGGTCCCAGATCAGGGGCAGCAAGGACACGGCGACGAGGCCACCGCCGAGGAAGCCGATCACCGACAGGACGCCGACGACGAACCCCTGGCGGTAGCCGACGATCGCGAACCATACGGCGGCGAGCAGCAACAGGATGTCCAGCACGTTCACGTGTGCCACCGTCTCATGAGCGCCAGTCGAGCGGGACCTGGCGGGACCGGTCCCACGGCAGCTCCCAGCCCGCGAAGTGCAGGATCCGGTCGATCACTCCGGCGGTGAAACCCCAGACCAGGGCCGACTCGACGGTGAAGGCCGGACCCTGGAAGCCGCCGGGGTGGACCACGGTGACCCGGTGCTCGGGGTCCGTGAGATCGGCCACGGGAACCGTGAAGACGCGGGCGGTCTCGGCCGGGTCGACGACGCCGACCGGGCTGGGGGCGCGCCACCAGCCCAGCACCGGGGTCACGACGAACCCGCTGACCGGGATGTAGAGCCGGGGCAGCGCCCCGAAGAGCTGGACGCCGGCCGGGTCCAGGCCGGTCTCCTCCTCCGCCTCGCGCAGGGCGGCGCGCAGCGGGCCGGTGGTGTGCGGGTCGCCGTCCTCGGGGTCGAGGGCGCCGCCCGGGAAGGAGGGCTGGCCGGGATGGGAGCGCAGGGTCCCGGCGCGCTCGATGAGCAGCAGCTCGGGGCCGCGGGGGCCCTCGCCGAAGAGGATGAGCACGGCGGACTGGCGGCCACCGCCGTCCTCGGGCGGCAGGAACCGGCTGAGCTCGGTGGGGCGTACCGTCCGGGCCGCCTCGACGACGGGGTCCAGCCAGCCGGGCAGGCCCTGTACGCGGAGCTCGGTGCTGCCGGTGCTCCCGGCGCGCGGGGCACCGTACGGGCCGTGGCCCTCGTACGCCGCCGGGCCGGGACCCCCGCCCTGGACCGCGCCCCGGTCGGCGTCCCGGCCGTGGCCCTGGAGCCGGGCCGTGCCCCGGTGGTCGTCGTGGACGTGCTCCGGCGGCGCGTCCGCCTCGGCCACGCTCTCGTCCCGCGTTCCGCGCGTCATAGGCACCCCTGCTCCCAGTTGTCGCCGCCACCGGGACAACGCCGCCCCGGGCCGGATTCGTTCCTCCGCGGACCGCGTCAGGCCCTGTCCGCGCCCAGCGGCTGGGCCGGCAGGCCCGGGTAGTCCGGCGGCGGGCTCAGGCGCTGCCCCGGGCGGCCGCCCTTCTCGTACTTCAGCAGCTTGGCCGCCTTCTCCGGGTCGGTCTCGCCCTCCCCGTAGGACGGGCAGAGCGGGGCGATCGGGCAGGCGCCGCAGGCGGGCCTGCGCGAGTGGCAGATCCGTCGGCCGTGGAAGACCACGCGGTGCGAGAGCATCGTCCACTCGCTCTTGGGGAAGATCGCGCAGATCTCCGCCTCGACCTTCTCCGGGTCCTCCTGCTCGGTCCACTTCCAGCGCCGCACCAGCCGGCCGAAGTGGGTGTCGACCGTGATCCCTGGGACTCCGAACGCATTGCCGAGGACGACGTTCGCGGTCTTGCGGCCGACCCCGGGGAGCGTCACGAGGTCCTGGATCCGGCCCGGGACCTCGCCGCCGAAGTTGTCGCGCAGGGCCTGGGAGAGGCCGAGGAGGGCCTTCGACTTCGCCCGGAAGAACCCGGTCGGCCGGATGAGCTCCTCCAGCGCCTCGGGGGCGGCGGCGGCCATGTCCTCGGGCGTCGGGTAGGCGGCGAAGAGGGCCGGGGTCGTCTGGTTCACGCGCAGGTCGGTGGTCTGCGCGGACAGGACGGTGGCGACCAGGAGTTCGAAGGGGTTGCGGAAGTCGAGCTCCGGATGGGCGTACGGGTAGAGCTCCGCGAGCTCGCGGTTGATCCTGCGCGCCCGCCGCACCATCGCCAGACGGCTCTCCGGCTTCGTCCCGGCCTTCTTGACCTTGCTCTCTGCCATCCCCGAAGGCTACGCCGGACAGCCCGCCGCCCGTGGCCGGACGGGATCCCCGCCCCGGCGGGGTTTCTTGGCCGAAGCTTTGCCCGGAAGCGGGGGCGAAGGCTCCGGAGGGACCAAAGTCGCGGTATGTTCGCCCACGGCTGAATCTTTCGTCCCCATCACTCCTCCGCACCCCATGGACGGGGCCCCCACCGGCCTGTTGGACACCCGGTCGGTCCGGGGCCGAGCGCCGACACCCGCCCAGGACCTCAGGTAACACCACCCCGATCGGCCCCTCGCCGCACAGCACACCCGTACGTCCGGCATCCTTGTGATGAACGTGATTGATCGCACTGTTTGAGCCGTCCGGCAAAATGGGGGAGCGATCCCCTGGCCGGTCGACATAGGAGAGAGACTCGTGGACGACGTACTGCGGCGTGCCCCGCTCTTCGCGGCGCTCGATGACGAGCAGGCCGCGGAGCTCCGCGCCTCCATGGGCGAGGTGACCCTCGCGCGCGGTGACGCCCTGTTCCACGAGGGCGACCAAGGTGACCGGCTCTATGTCGTCACCGAGGGCAAGGTGAAGCTGCACCGCACCTCCCCCGACGGCCGCGAGAACATGCTGGCCGTCCTCGGCCCCGGCGAGCTGATCGGCGAGCTGTCGCTGTTCGACCCGGGCCCGCGCACCGCCACCGCGACCGCGCTGACCGAGGTCAAGCTGCTGGGCCTCGGCCACGGCGACCTCCAGCCCTGGCTGAACGCACGGCCCGAGGTGGCCACCGCGCTGCTGCGCGCCGTCGCCCGGCGCCTGCGCAAGACCAACGACCAGATGTCCGACCTGGTCTTCTCGGACGTACCGGGCCGTGTGGCCCGCGCCCTCCTCGACCTGTCGCGCCGCTTCGGCGTGCAGTCGGAGGAAGGCATCCACGTCGTGCACGACCTCACGCAGGAGGAGCTCGCGCAGCTCGTCGGAGCGTCGCGCGAGACCGTGAACAAGGCGCTGGCCGACTTCGCGGGCCGCGGCTGGCTCCGCCTGGAGGCGCGCGCGGTGATCCTGCTGGACGTGGAACGGCTGGCGAAGCGCTCGCGCTGACGCATACGGCTTCGTGAAGGGTCCTGCCCGTACCTCGGGCGGGGCCCTTTCGCGTGGCCCGCGTCCCCCCGAGGCGTCCGCCTCCGGGCCCGCTCGAAGGCCGCCCGGCCGGATCCGACCGGGCCTGGGGCACAGTGGACCCATGGAGCACAAAGGTCTGGACGCCTACGGGTGCTTCGAGCGCGAGGGGTCCCTCGGACAGGTGCGGGCGCAGTTCAAGGGGGTCGTCGCCGCCGCGCGCGAGCGGATCGGGGAGGCGTACGGACGGCGGCTGCACAGCGCCTACCTCTACGGTTCGGTGCCGCGCGGCACCGCCCGGCCCGGGCGGTCCGACCTGGACCTGCTGATCGCCCTGCAGCACGAGCCCGCGCACCAGGACCGCGACACCGCCGAGGTGCTGGCACGGGGTCTCGACGAGGACTTCGCGGAGATCGACGGGGTCGGCATCCTGCTGTACGGCAAGGACCGGCTGCTGAGCGAGCAGGAACGTTTCGACCTGGGCTGGTTCCTCGCCTGCCTGTGCACCCCGCTGCTCGGCGGCGACCTCGCCGAGCACCTGCCGCGCTACCGTCCGGACAGCCTGCTCGCCCGCGAGACCAACGGCGACCTGGCCGACCTGCTGCCCCGGATGCGGTCCAAGGTCGAGGACGCGGCCACGCCGCAGGAGTACCGCACGCTCTGCAGGAGCTTCTCGCGGCACCTCGTGCGGACCGGGTTCACCCTGGTCATGCCCCGGTGGGGCGGCTGGACCAGCGACCTCGTGGAGTCCGCGGAGGTCTTCGGGCGGTACTACCCCGAGCGTGCCGCCCAGATGCGGGCCGCGGCCGCCGCCGCGCTGGACCCGGTGGCGGACCCGGCCGTCCTGCGCGGATTCGTGGAGGACCTCGGGCCGTGGCTCGCCGACGAGTACGCGGCCCGGCACGGGACCAAGACGCCCCGGATCCCGGCCTGAGCCGTCCCGGCTACTCCGGGCGCCCCGGGATCAGCCCGTGGTCCCGCAGGTACTCGAGCTGCGCCCGTACGGACCACTCCGCGGCGGGCCACAGCGAGCGGTCCACATCCGCGTAGACGTGCGCGACGACGGCCTCGGGGGTGGTCAGACCGTTCTCGACGGCCGTCTCGATCTGCGCGAGGCGGTGCGCCCGGTGGGCGAGGTAGTACTCCACCGCGCCCTGCGCGTCGTCCAGGACCGGCCCGTGGCCCGGGAGCACCGTGCGGACCCCGTCGTCGACCGTCAGGGACCGCAGCCGGCGCAGGGAGTCCAGGTAGTCGCCCAGGCGCCCGTCGGGGTGCGCGACGACGGTGGTCCCGCGCCCCAGGATCGTGTCGCCGGTCAGGACCGCGCGGTCGGCGGGCAGGTGGAAGCAGAGCGAGTCGGCGGTGTGGCCGGGGGTCGGGACCACGCGCAGCTCCAGTCCGCCGGTGCGCACGACGTCCCCGGCGGCGAGGCCCTCGTCCCCGAGGCGCACGGCGGGGTCGAGTGCGCGCACCTTCGTACGGGTCAGCTCGGCGAAGCGGGCGGCGCCCTCCGCGTGGTCGGGGTGGCCGTGGGTGAGGAGGGTGAGCGCGACCCGTTGGCCGGCCTCCTCGGCCGCGGCGATGACCGCCCGCAGGTGTACGTCGTCCAGCGGGCCCGGGTCGATGACGACGGCCAGGTCGGAGCCGGGCTCGGAGACGAGCCAGGTGTTGGTCCCGTCGAGGGTCATCGCGGAGGCGTTCGGGGCCAGGATGTTCACGGCGCGGGCGGTCGCGCGTCCGGAGACGACCATTCCGCGGGGCTGGCCCGGCAGGGCTGCGGCGTCGGTCATGCGGGGGCTCCTCCGGGGCTCGCGAGGCGGACGCGCTTGGTGAACTCGTCGTGGCCCGGCCAGCTGAGCACCAGCTCTCCGTCCTCCATGGCGGCCCGGGCCAGGACCGGGGCCAGGTCTTGCCCGGAGGCGGCGGCGAGGGCCTCGGCGGCGCTCGCGTACGGCTCCAGGGAGCGCAGGGTGGTGATGGTGGGCGGCATCATCAGCAGCTCGCCCTTGTCGTAGCCGGCGGCTGCGTCGGCGGGCCGGATCCACACCGTGCGGTCAGCCTCGGTGGAGGCGTTGCGCGTGCGCTGGCCCTCCGGGAGGGCGGCGACGAAGAACCAGGTGTCGTAGCGGCGCGGCTCGAACTCCGGGGTGATCCAGCGGGCCCACGCGCCGAGGAGGTCGGAGCGCAGGACGAGGCCCCTGCGGTCGAGGAACTCGGCGAAGGAGAGCTCGCGGGCGACGAGGGCCGCGCGGGCGGCCTCCCATTCGTCGCCGGTGGTGTCGCCGACGACGGTGTCCGCGGATTCGCCGGCGAGCAGGACCCCGGCCTCCTCGAAGGTCTCGCGGACGGCTCCGCACACGATCGACTGGGCGGTGGCCGGGTCGGTACCCATCCGGTCGGCCCAGTCGCGGCGGCTCGGGCCGGCCCAGCCGATGCCGCGGTCCTCGTCGCGGGGGTCGACACCGCCGCCGGGGTACGCGTACGCGCCGCCGGCGAAGGCCATGGAGGCGCGCCGGCGGAGCATGTGGACGGTGGGGCCGGTGTCGCCTTCGCCGTCCCGCAGCAGCATGACGGTGGCGGCGCGCTTGGGCGGGACCGGGGTGAGGGCCCCGTCGGCGAGCGCGCGGATGCGGTCGGGCCACTCCGGCGGATACCACTGGCCTCCGGCGGGGGTGGCGGGGTCCTGCGACGGCTGGTGTTCCTGACCATTCGGCATGGCGGGATGCTACGGCCATCCGGCCCGATGTTCGAGGGCCACCCGCCGGGGGCCGCGACCGGGCCCGTGCGGAGGGCCGCGTCGTCACAGTGGTGCCCGGCCCCACTGTGACGGCGCGACCTCGGGACGTGCGGGGAACGTGTCAGGAAGGGAGCAGCTCTACCTGGATCTCGATCTCGACCGGCGCGTCCAGCGGGAGCACCATCACGCCGACCGCGCTGCGCGCGTGGACGCCGCGGTCGCCGAGGACCGCGCCCAGGAGCTCGCTCGCGCCGTTCAACACGCCCGGCTGGCCGGTGAAGTCGGGGGCCGAGGCGATGAAGCCGACGACCTTCACGACACGCGCGATCTTGTCGAGGTCGCCGACGACGGACTTCACCGCGGCCAGCGCGTTGAGCGCGCAGGTCGCGGCCAGCTCCTTGGCCTGCTCCGGCGAGACCTCGGCGCCGACCTTGCCGGTGACCGGCAGGCTGCCCTTGACCATCGGGAGCTGGCCCGCGGTGTACACGTACGCGCCCGACCGCACGGCCGGCTGGTACGTGGCCAGCGGCGGGACGACCTCGGGCAGCGTCAGCCCGAGCTCGGCCAGCTTCGCCTCGACGGCGCCGCTCATGCCGACTTCTCCCGCTTCAGGTACGCCACGAGCTGCTCGGGGTTGTTCGGCCCGGGTACGACCTGGACGAGCTCCCAGCCGTCTTCGCCCCAGGTGTCAAGGATCTGCTTGGTGGCGTGGACCAGCAGCGGGACGGTCGCGTATTCGAACTTCTTGGTCATGGAAGCGAGGGTAGTGCCTGCCGTGCGGCCCCCCGCCACCACCGCCGCCACCCCGGAGGAATTAGGCTCGTGCCCTGTGAGCAGGCTCCAGGTGGTCAGCGGCAAGGGCGGCACCGGCAAGACCACGGTCGCCGCCGCACTCGCGCTCGCCCTCGCGCGCGAGGGCAAGCGGACACTTCTGGTGGAGGTCGAGGGCAGGCAGGGCCTCGCGCAGCTCTTCGGCGCGGAGGCGCTCCCGTACGAGGAGCGGAAGATCGCCGTGGCTTCGGGCGGCGGCGAGGTGTTCGCGCTCGCCATCGACGCCGAGCGGGCGCTGCTCGACTACCTCCAGATGTTCTACAAGCTCGGCTCGGCCGGCCGGGCCCTCAAGAAGCTCGGCGCCATCGACTTCGCGACGACCATCGCGCCGGGGCTGCGGGACGTCCTGCTGACGGGCAAGGCCTGCGAGGCGGTGCGCCGCAAGGACAAGGCGGGCCGGTACGCCTACGACCACGTGATCATGGACGCTCCGCCGACCGGGCGGATCACCCGCTTCCTGAACGTCAACGACGAGGTGGCGGGCCTGGCCCGGTTCGGGCCCATCCACAACCAGGCACAGGCCGTCATGAAGGTCCTCAAGTCCCCCGAGACGGCCGTGCACCTGGTCACCCTGCTGGAGGAGATGCCCGTGCAGGAGACCGCGGACGGGATCGCCGAACTGCGGCAGGCGGGCCTGCCGGTGGGGCGGGTCGTGGTCAACATGGTCCGGCCGCACCACCTCGACGAGGACGCCCTGCGCGCCGCCGCCGGGGAGCACCGCTCCGACGTGGCCAAGGCGCTGTCCCGGGCCGGTCTCGGCGGTGCCCGGCGCGGCGGGCTGGCCGAGCGGCTGGTGGACCCGCTGCTCTCGCAGGCCGTGGAGCACGCGAGCCGCGTGGAGCTGGAGCGCGCCCAGCGGGCCGTGCTGGAGGAGTTGGGCGTTCCGGCGTACGAACTCCCCCTGCTCGGGGCGGGAATGGACCTGGCCGGGCTCTACGGGCTCGCCGCGGAGCTGCGCAAGCAGGTGGGCGAGGAATGAGCGAGGCCATGAACGCGAGCATGGGGGCGCCGCCGCGGCTGGCCGTGGACGGGCTGCTGGACGATCCGCGGACCAGGATCATCGTGTGCTGCGGGGCCGGCGGGGTCGGCAAGACCACGACGGCGGCGGCGCTCGGGGTGCGGGCGGCGGAGCGCGGGCGCAAGGTGGTCGTCCTGACCATCGACCCCGCGCGCAGGCTGGCGCAGTCGATGGGGATCGACTCGCTCGACAACACCCCGCGCAAGGTCTCCGGGGTGTCGGGCGACGGCGGCGAACTGCACGCCATGATGCTCGACATGAAGCGGACCTTCGACGAGATCGTCGAGGGCCACTCGGATCCCGAGCGGGCGCAGGCCATCCTCGCCAACCCCTTCTACCAGTCCCTGTCGGCCGGTTTCGCGGGCACGCAGGAGTACATGGCGATGGAGAAGCTGGGGCAGCTGCGCTCCAGGGACGACTGGGACCTGATCATCGTGGACACGCCCCCGAGCCGGTCCGCGCTGGACTTCCTGGACGCGCCGGGCCGCCTGGGCTCCTTCCTGGACGGGAAGTTCATCCGGGTGCTGATGGCTCCGGCGAAGGTGGGCGGCCGGGCGGGGATGAAGTTCCTCAATGTCGGCATGTCGATGATGACCGGCACGCTGAGCAAGCTGATGGGTGCCTCGCTGCTGAAGGACGTGCAGACCTTCGTGGCGGCCATGGACACCATGTTCGGCGGCTTCCGCACGCGCGCGGACGCGACCTTCCAGCTGCTACAGGCTCCCGGTACGGCCTTCCTCGTGGTGGCCGCGCCCGAGGCGGACGCCCTGCGCGAGGCGGCGTACTTCGTCGAGCGGCTGGCCGCGGAACGGATGCCGCTGGCCGGGCTCGTACTGAACCGGGTGCACGGCAGTGGCGCCGACCAGCTGTCCGCGGAGCGGGCGTTGGCGGCGGCAGAGAATCTTGAGGACGGCGGCATTGTCGATCAGGAGTCCGGGAATGCTGGACTTCATGACACGGACAGCGACGCCGACGTGGACGAGATCACGGCAGGACTGCTGCGCCTGCACGCGGAGCGCATGCAGGTGATCGCGCGCGAACAGCGCACGCGCGACCGCTTCACCTCGCTTCACCCCGAAGTGGCGGTGGCCGAGGTGGCCGCCCTGCCCGGCGACGTACACGACCTCGCCGGGCTGCGGGCCATCGGAGAGCGACTCGCGGCCGGGGTTCCGGCCGGAGCTTAGGCGTCCGTACGCGGCCCCCTGGCTGGGGGCGGCCGTACGCGGGACGGCTCGGGTGATCTACCCGGCCGCCGCGTAGCTCTCGTACGGAACGTCGATCTCCTCGTCGACATCCACGGTGAGGATGCCCGTACTGCGCTCGTACTCAGTGCGCGCGGTTTCGAGCAGTCGCCGCCACGAGGTGACGGTGGGACGCCGGCGCAGCAGCGCACGTCGTTCCCGCTCGGTCATTCCGCCCCACACTCCGAACTCGACACGATTGTCGAGCGCGTCGGCCAGGCATTCGGTCCGCACCGGACATCCGGTGCACACCGCCTTGGCCCTGTTCTGTGCCGCTCCTTGAACGAACAGTTCATCCGGATCGGTAGTGCGGCAGGCTGCCTGCGCACTCCAGTCGGTAACCCAGCCCATCCCGGCGCCGTCCTCTCCCGAATCGAGGCTCCCCCACGGCGGTAGCGGCATATTCACCGCTGCCAGTTGAGGACGTTACGGAAGGTGGGCACAGTGCAACACCCCCGACGGGCCCAATCTTGAATGGCCCGAACGGACTATGGGTAAGCGGCAGATCACCCGACGGAGTGATCCTGCGACATGCCCGACCATTCCGGCGATTCGGGTGAAATCGGCGGGGCAACCTGATCACGGAAGGCGAGATTCGGACATGCGTCCACCCCATTCGGGAAGGGTGAAAAACAAGCCGAGGGGTTGATGTCCCACCGCACTGCTGTGACAGTTGAGGACAGCTTAGGCCAAGGCATTCGCGCGTGTCCGGCGAATCAGAACGTAGGCTGCCCCCTATGGGAAAGAAGCGCTCGGGCGGCGGGCTCACGGGGCCACAGCAGGCCGCCAAGTTCCTCGGTGTGTCCGTTCTCGCCGGAGTTGTGCTCGCGGGCATCGCGATCCCGGGCGCGGGCGCCCTGGGTCTCGCGGCCAAGGGAACGGTCGAAGGGTTCGATGAGATCCCGGCCAATCTCAAGACGCCTCCACTGAGCCAGCGCACCACGATTCTGGACTCCGAGGGTGGCTTGATCGCCACGGTCTATTCACGTGACCGGCAGGTGGTCCCCCTCACGGCCATCTCCCCGTACATGCAGAAGGCGATCGTCGCGATCGAGGACTCTCGTTTCTACGAGCACGGCGCGGTCGACCTCAAGGGCATCCTGCGCGCGGTCAACCGCAACGCCCAGGAGGGCGGCGCGGCACAGGGCGCGTCGACGCTGACGCAGCAGTACGTCAAGAACGTCTTCGTCGAGGAAGCCGGAGACGACGAGACGAAGGTGCGCGAGGCCCAGGAGAAGAGCCTCGGGCGAAAGATCCGCGAGCTGAAGTACTCGATCCAGGTCGAGGAGGAGCTCGGGAAGAAGAAGATCCTCGAGAACTACCTCAACATCACCTACTTCGGCCAGCAGGCGTACGGAATCGAATCCGCCGCCCAGCGCTACTTCAGCAAGCCGGCCAAGGACCTGACCCTGGACGAGTCGGCGCTGCTGGCGGGCGTGGTGCAGTCGCCGAGCCGGTTCGACCCGGTGAACGACTCGCAGGAGGCGATGAAGCGCCGCAACGTCGTCCTCCAGCGGATGGCCGACACAAAGGACGTCTCGCAGGCCGAGGCCGACGCGGCGAAGGCGAAGCCGGTCCAGCTGAAGGTGACCAAGCCGAAGAACGGCTGCATCACCGCCGTCAAGGGCTCCGGCTTCTACTGCGACTACGTCCGCAACACGTTCCTCGACGACACCGCCTTCGGCAAGACCCGCGAGGAGCGGGCGAAGGTCTGGAACCAGGGCGGCCTGACGGTCCGCACGACCCTGGACCCGCAGTCGCAGGAATCGGTCAACGAGTCCATCAAGGACCACGTCGACCAGGACGACAAGGTCGCGACTGCCGTCACCCTCGTCCAGCCCGGCACCGGCCGGGTCCTCGCCATGGGGCAGTCCAAGCCGTACGGCTTCGGCAAGAACGAGACCCAGATCAACTTCTCGGTGGACAAGAAGATGGGCGGCTCGAACTTCGGCTTCCCGACCGGCTCCACCTTCAAGGCGTTCGTCGCGGCCTCCGCCATCGAGCGCGGTCTGCCGCCGACGAAGATGTACAACGCCCCCTACGACATGGACTATCCGAGCCCGGTGCAGACCTGCGGCGTCAAGCCCTGGGTCAACACGGCCAGGGACCGGGTGGAGAACGAGACCGAGTCCGAGGTCGGCCCGTACGGGATGAAGGAGGCGATGGCCAAGTCGGTCAACACCTACTTCGTGGAGATGATCTCCGAGATGGGCCTGTGCCCCGTCACCGAGATGACCACCAAGCTCGGCGTGATCCCGGCCAACGGCACCAAGCTCCCCGAGGTCCCGGCCATCGCGCTCGGCACCGAGGGCATGTCCCCGCTGACCATGGCCAACGCCTACGCCACCTTCGCCAACCGCGGCGTGTACTGCACCCCGGTCGCCATCGAGTCGATCACCGACTCGCACGGCAAGGCGCTGACGGTGCCGAAGTCCAAGTGCGACCGCGCGATGTCGGAGAAGACCGCCGACACCATCAACACGCTGCTGCTCGGCGTGGTCGACTCCGGTACGGGCCAGCAGGCGGGCCTGACCGACCGCCAGAGCGCGGGCAAGACCGGTACCACCGACAGCCGGTACAACGCCTGGTTCGTCGGTTACACCCCGAACATGTCCGGCGCGACCTGGGTCGGCTCCGGCGGCTCCAAGCAGGTGTCGATGGAGAACATCACCATCGGCGGCCGGTACTACGACAAGGTCTTCGGCGGCGGGCTGCCCGGCCCGATCTGGAAGCAGGCGGTCTCCGGCGCGCTCGCGGGCCGCGAGGCTCCCGGCTTCGCCACCGTGAACATCCCCGACACCCCGAGCCCCGCCGCGGGCGGCAGGCCCGCCGCCGGCAAGCCCAGCAAGCCCGGCAGGCCGGGCCGCGACGGCAAGCCCGGCGACGGGCAGCCGGGCGGCCAGCAGACCGCCGGGACCACGGGCGGAAACCCGGGCGGCACGGGCGGGACCGACGACCCGCTCGGCGGGATCGGCTTCCCGCCGGGAATCATCGGCGGCCGCGAGCGGTAGCCGCGCGGCAGCCCGCAGGCAGACAAAAGGGAGGGCCTCCACCGGATCCGGTGGAGGCCCTCCCTCATGCCCCGTGCGAGACGGTCTAGGACAGGTGCTTCTTGACCGCGGCGGCGACGCGCCCGCCCTCCGCCAGTCCGGCGACCTTCGGGTTGACGATCTTCATCACGGAGCCCATGGCCCGCGGTCCCTCGGCGCCCGCCGCCCTGGCCTCCTCGACGGCCTGCGCCACGATCGCGTCGAGCTCGTCGTCGCCGAGCTGCTTGGGGAGGTAGGTGTCGAGGAACTCACCCTCCTCGGTCTCGCGCGCGGCCTGCTCGGGACGGCCACCCTGCGCGAAGGCGTCGGCCGCCTCACGGCGCTTCTTCGCCTCCTTGGCGATCACCTTGAGGACTTCCTCGTCGGAGAGCACACGGGCTTCCTTGCCCGCGACCTCCTCCTTGGTGATGGCGGAGAGGGTCAGGCGCAGCGTGGATGAGTGCAGCTCGTTCCGTGCGCGGATGGCGGTGGTGAGGTCTTCCTGGAGCTTGGCCTTGAGCGTGGTCATGACCCGAGTCTGCCAGGTGCGGGGGCCCCGGCGCCCGTTCCTTTCCGGGTGGGCCCGCCGGTCTGCGAACATGAGGGCATGCGTGCGCGTTACGGAGTACCCCTGAAGGTCACCGCCGGGATCGCCGCGGCGGGGGCAGCCGGACTGGCCTACGCCGCCGGATTCGAGGCGCGGTCCTTCCGCCTGCGACGGGTCACCGTGCCGGTGCTCCCGCACGGGGCGCGCCCGCTGCGCGTCCTGCAGGTCTCGGACATCCACATGGTGGTCGGGCAGCGCAAGAAGCGCGCCTGGCTCCAGTCCCTGGCCGGGCTGCGCCCCGACCTCGTCGTGAACACGGGCGACAACCTGTCCGACACGGAGGGCGTGCCGGAGGTGCTCGACGCGCTCGGCCCGCTGATGTCCTTCCCCGGCGTGTACGTCTTCGGGTCGAACGACTACTACGGGCCCCGCCTGCGCAACCCCGGGCGCTACCTGATCGAGAAGACGCAGGGCCGGCACGGGCTGAACGGCAACGCGCCGGTCGTCGGCGCCGTCCACAACCCGTGGGAGGAGATGCGGGACGCCTTCGACGCGGCCGGTTGGCACAACCTCACCAACACCCGGGCCCGGCTCAAGCTCGACGGGCTGGAGCTGGCCTTCACCGGCCTGGACGACCCGCACATCAAGCGCGACCGCTACGAGCGGGTCGCGGGCGGGCCCGAGGCGGACGCGGACTTCTCGATGGCCGTGGTGCACGCCCCGTACCTGCGGGTCCTCGAGGCCTTCACCGCCGACCGGTACCCGCTGATCCTGGCCGGCCACACGCACGGCGGGCAGCTGTGCATCCCCTTCTACGGCGCCCTCGTCACCAACTGCGACCTGGACACCAAGCGGGTGAAGGGCCTCTCGACCCACGAGGCGGAAGGCCACCGCTCGTACCTCCACGTGTCGGCGGGCTGCGGCACCAACCGCTTCACCCCGGTGCGGTTCGCGTGCCCGCCCGAGGCGACACTGCTGACCCTGACCCCGAAGGCCTGACGGCGCGCGGGCCGGCGCCGTCCTGGACTTGCCGCCGCCCCGCGCGTGAAAACCGGATTTCGTCTCCGGCCGAGGGTCCGCTAAAGTAATCGATGTCGCCAGGGCAGCAAGCGCTGCAACGGTGGACATCGGGGTGTAGCGCAGCTTGGCAGCGCGCTTCGTTCGGGACGAAGAGGTCGTGGGTTCAAATCCCGCCACCCCGACTTCGTAAGACCAGGTCAAGGGCTTGATCCACTCGGTGGGTCAGGCCCTTCCTGCGTCTCTAGGTCTTCTTCGCGCGTCCTCCTGCCGGTTGAGCGTGCCCGAGCCCGAGGTCTGTGCCCCCGTGCCTTCTTCCCGTGACTCCCTGGCCGTCCGGCTGCCCGGCTTCCTCCGTCCCGCGCGGCCGGCCTGGCTCTCGCCGAAGGTCTTCCGTACCGAGGTCCTCGCCGGTCTGGTCGTCGCGCTGGCGCTGATCCCCGAGGCGATCTCGTTCTCGATCATCGCCGGGGTGGATCCGGCGATCGGGCTGTTCGCCTCGTTCACGATGGCCGTCGTGATCGCGTTCGTCGGCGGGCGTCCGGCGATGATCTCCGCCGCGACCGGCGCCGTGGCGCTCGTGATCGCTCCGCTGAACCGGGAGCACGGGCTGGGCTACCTGGTCGCGGCGGTGATCCTGGCCGGCGTCTTCCAGATCGTGCTCGGCGCGCTCGGCGTGGCGAAGCTGATGCGGTTCATCCCGCGCTCGGTGATGGTCGGCTTCGTCAACTCGCTGGCCATTCTCGTCTTCATGGCCCAGGTCCCCGAACTGCTCGGCGTTCCCTGGGCGGTCTACCCGCTGCTGGCGGGCGCACTGGCGCTGATGGTGTTCTTCCCGAAGGTCACGAAGGCGGTCCCGGCGCCGCTCGTGTCCATCGCCGTCCTCACCGCGGTCACCGTGGCAGCGGGCATCGCCGTCCCGACCGTCGGCGACAAGGGCGCACTGCCGTCCGCGCTGCCGGTGCCGGGCCTGCCGGACGTGCCGCTCACCCTGGACACGCTGACCCTCATCGCCCCGTACGCGCTGGCCATGGCGCTCGTCGGGCTGATGGAGTCGCTGATGACGGCGAAGCTGGTCGACGAGATCACCGACACGCGGTCCTCGAAGACGCGGGAGTCCGTCGGCCAGGGCATCGCGAACATCGTCACCGGGTTCTTCGGCGGCATGGGCGGCTGCGCGATGATCGGCCAGACGATGATCAACGTGAAGGTGTCGGGTGCCCGGACGCGGCTGTCGACCTTCCTCGCCGGCGTCTTCCTGATGGTGCTGTGCATCGCCTTCGGGCCGGTGGTCTCCGACATCCCGATGGCGGCCCTCGTGGCCGTCATGGTCATGGTCTGCTTCGCGACCTTCGACTGGCACTCCATCGCCCCGAGGACGCTCAAGCGGCTGCCCGTCGGCGAGAGCGCCGTCATGGCCGTCACCGTCGTGTGCGTGGTCGTCAGCCACAACCTGGCCGTGGGCGTCGTCGTCGGCTCCGTCACCGCGATGGTCGTCTTCGCCAGGCGGGTCGCGCATCTGGCGAACGTCACCTCCGTCCTGGATCCGGACGGCAGCCAGGTCGTCTACTGCGTGACCGGCGAGCTGTTCTTCGCCTCGTCGAACGACCTGGTCGAGCAGTTCGACTACGCCGGCGACCCGGACGAGGTGGTCATCGACCTCTCCGCCGCCCACATATGGGACGCCTCTTCCGTGGCCGCGCTCGACGCGATCGAGCACCGCTACGCCCAGCGCGGCAAGAACGTGGAGATCACCGGCCTGAACGGACCCAGCGCCCGCCTGCACGGGACGCTCAGCGGCGAACTCGCCGGCGGCGGCTGAGGATCCGTCGCCCGGGCGACCCCGGTCGGGCCGTGGTCAGCGGGCGGGCTTCAGCCTGCGCAGGGTGTAGCCGGTGTTCGCAGGATCCAGGGGCTTGGTGGCCTGCTTGAAGAGGTGTTCGGCCCGCTCGTAGGACAGGCGGCGGCGGCCCGTGTCCGGACACAGGTCGGCTGCCGCGGGGGTGCGGGCGGGGCCGGGGCGGCGGTCGGAGAGGAACACCGGCCCCCTCGTCCGGTCGGCCAGCAGCAGGGGGAGGAGGCGGGCGGTCCCGGAGCGCCAGTGCAGCCAGGCGCCGCCCGTGCGGGCCCGGCGGTCGTCCAGGTCCAGGTCCTCGACGTTCAATGACAGGGCGGCCCTCGCTCCGGCCGCCGACTCGTGCAGGAGTCTCCACAGGACCTGTTCGCGCAGCGCCAGGTCCGGGCTGCTCCACAGCGCGTCGAGCTGCGCGCGGTCCAGCGGTCGCGAGCGGGGCCGGGTCTCGGCGCGGCGCTCCAGCCCCGCCGCGAGGTCGTCCAGGGCCGCCCAGGCACAGAAGGACCGCACGGCCGAGCGGTGCCGGTTCCAGGTCGCGGCCGCCGCCCCGCCCCAGGCCGCGGAGAAGACCCCGGTCACCTGGTCGACGGTCAGGGAGGCGAGCGGCAGCTGATCGCCGAGGCTCAGGCGGAGGCGGCGCAGGGTCTGCCCGTAGGAGCGGACGGTCGCCGCGTCGAGGTCGCCCCGGCCCAGGAACGCACGGGCGCTCGCGCCGAGGGTCGATCGCGGTGGATCGGCGGCGGCGTATTCGTCCGCGCGCCGGCGCAGGAAGGTGCGCTCGGCGGCGTTCCTGGTGAGGGAGGCCGCCCGCTGGAACTCCAGGCGCGCCTCCTCTCGGCGGTCCAGCCGGGCCAGGAGGTCTCCCCTGACGCTGGGGAGGAGGTGGTAGTCGCGCAGGGCGGGATCGGTGATCAGGGAGTCGACGAGGTCGAGCCCCGCCTGGGGTCCGTGCGCCATGCCGAGCGCCACCGCGCGGTTGAGCCGCACGATCGGGGTCGGCAGCAGCCTGGCCAGGGCCCCGTACAGGGCCGCTATCTGCGCCCAGTCGGTGTCCTCGCTGGTCCGCGCCTGGGCGTGGCAGACGGCGATGGCCGCCTGCAGGACGTACGGGCCGGGCGCGGCGCCGATTTCCCTCGCCCGCAGCATGGCGGCGAAGCCGCGCCGGATGAGCAGTTGGTCCCAGCGCCCCCGGTTCTGCTCGTGCAGCTGGACGGGCTCGCCCGAGGGTCCGGTGCGTGCGGCCGCGCGGGACGCCTGGATCTCCATCAGGGCGACCAGGCCGTGCACTTCGGCTTCCCGGGGCGCCAGCTCGGCGAGCAGCCGTCCCAGCCGCATGGCTTCCAGGCAGAGGCCCGGCCGCATCAGGTCGTCGCCGGAGGTGGCCGAGTAACCCTCGTTGAAGATGAGGCAGATGACGTCCAGTACGGAGGAGAGGCGCTCGGCCAGCTCCGCGCCGTCCGGCAGATCGAACGGAACGCGTTCCTCGGCCAGCGTCCGCTTGGCACCGGCGATGCGCTGGGTGATCACCGGTCCGGTGACGAGGAAGGCCCGCGCGATCTCCTCCGCCGTCAGACCGCCGAGCAGGCGGAGCGTCAGCGCGGCCCGGGCCTCGGCCGGCAGTACGGGGTGGCAGGAGATCAGCATCAGCCGCAGGACGTCGTCCTGCACGGGATCCCGACCGGGGTCGGGGCGGGGGTCGTCAAGGGGGCCGTGGTGGAGGCCGTGCCCGGGGTCCTGCGGCTGCCCCAGCTCGTGGGCGAGTTGCTCGTGCTTGCGTTCCAGGCGCTCGGAACGGCGGATGTGGTCCACGGCGCGGCGCTTGGCGATGGCCGTCAGCCAGGCACCGGGGTTGTCCGGGACACCCGAGGCGGGCCACTGTTCGAGCGCGGCGACGAGCGCGTCCTGGGCCAGTTCCTCGGCGAGGCCGACGTCCCGGACCATGCGCGTGAGGCCGGCGATGATCTTCGCCGACTCGAGTTTCCAGACCGCGACGATCGTTCGATGGGCATCCGGCACAGGCCGATGACAGCACCCGCCCGGCTCGCTCGCAAGCCGGGCGGGTGACCGTACCCGCTCAGGGGCCGAAGACCTGCTGGACCACGCTCTCGCCGTCCCCGACGATCCTGCGGAAGCGGCGGGCCAGCTCGATCGCCTCCTCCTTGGAACGGACCTCGATCAGCGCGAAGCCGGCCACGGCCTCCTTGGCCTCGGCGAACGGCCCGTCCATGACCGTGATCTCGTCGCCGACGGAGGTCAGCCGGACACCGCCCGGTTCCAGACCCCCGGTGGCCAGCAGGACGCCGGAAGCCGTCAGCTCCTCGATGAACCGGCCCATCTCGAGGTACAGCTTCTCGTCGGGGGCGGTGTCGGAGGGCTTGGTGGTCATCAAGTAGCGCATGGCTGCTCTCTCTTCTGGTGGTCCGGTGCTTGTCGGCATGGCTCGTGGTGGTGCGTCCCGGGGCGCTTCCCGCTCTGCGCCCCTTGTGTTGCTGCTTCTACGTCGAACGGTCGATGTGACAGGGAACGGCCGCATTCCCTGTCACATCGCCGGATCGACGTCCGGGCGAGAACCGAGCACGCCGATCCCGGGAGGGAAACCCGCCATGACCACCGTCCAGCTCCCCACCGCCCCCACCGCCACCTCCGCCTCCCCCCGCGCCCTCCTCGGCATCGCGGTCGTGGCGCAGCCCCTCTGGGCGGTCGTCGCCCTGACCCAGGCCGCCACCCGCGAGGGCTACGACATCACCCGCCACCCGCTGAGCGCGCTGAGCAACGGCTCGCTCGGCTGGCTCCAGATCGCCAACTTCGTACTCTCGGGCGTCCTGACCGTCATCGGGGCCACCGGCCTGCGCCGGGCCATGCTCGGCACTCCCGGTGGCACCTGGGCGCCCCGGCTGGTGCGGATCAGCGGGATCGGAATGATCGCCGCGGGAGCCTTCGTGATGGATCCGGCCGACGGCTTCCCCGTCGGCACCCCGTACGGGATGCCCGCCTCGCTCAGCTGGCACAGCTACGCCCACTTCGCCGCCGGCTCGATCACCTTCACCGCGCTGATCGCCGCCTGCTACGTACTGGGCCGCCACTACGGCCGCGCGGGGAACCGCGGCCGGGCCCTCGCCTCCCGCGTCGCCGGCACCGCGCTGCTGCTCGGCAACGGCTGGGCGATGAGCGGCGGCACGGCGGGCACCCTGACCCTGGCCATCGGTGTGGTCACCGCGATGGCGTGGATCTCCGCGACCGCCTACCGGTACCGCCGCGGCCTCTGATCTCCGCGACCGCCCACCGGTACCGCCGCGGCCTCTGATCCGCGGCGGGCCGCCGAACGCGCGCGGCCGCGCCCCGAACGAACCCCGCGCCGCCGGAACCCGGGACGCCCGTCCCGCGACTACCTGCGTGCGTGACACGACGCCGGTGGACAGCGGAGGGGTGTGGGATGGGCGGGCTGGACGTGCGGATGGAGGGGGTGGGGTGCCGGCACGGGCGGGTCGAGGCCGTGGCCGACGTCGACCTGGAGATCGCGGCCGGCGAGCGCGTCGCGCTGACCGGGACCAACGGCTCGGGCAAGACCACGCTGCTGCGCGCCGTACTGGGACTGCACCGGCAGGTCAGCGGCTCGATCCTGGTCGGCGGCCGGCGCACGGACGCGGCCTGGCGGCGCCGGGCGTGCGCGTGGATCCCGCAGAAGCCCGCCGGCGGCCGCTTCCCCCTGCTGGGCGGCGAGCTCCTCGCCAGCAGCGGTGACCCCCTCGCGGCCGCCGAGGCCGCGGACCGGCTGGGCGTGGGTCCGCTGACCGGGCGGCCGCTGCACACCCTGTCCGGCGGGCAGTTGCAGCGGATGTACCTGGCCCGCGCCATCGGCTGCGTGGCCGCGGGGGCCGGCGTACTGCTCGCCGACGAGCCGACCGCCGCCCTCGACTTCGCCGGTCAGGACGAGGCCGCCGACGTACTCACCGCACTGCCCGTGACCCTCGTCGTGGTCACGCACGACAGGGCGCTCGCGGAGCGCTGCGACCGCGTGCTGGAGATGGCCGCCGGCCGGCTGCGGGAGGTCCGGTGAGCACCACCCTGGCCGGCGCCGACCTCGGCACCCTGCTGCAGCTGGTCCCCGTCCAGAGGGCGGGCTTCGCCCTGCTGCTGGCCGCCGTCGGGCTGCCCGTGATCGGGGTCGTCATCGTCGGGCTGGACATCATGCCGGTGCGGTTCGCGATGATGCACGTCGCCCTGCTGGGCATCGCCGTCGGCCTGCTCACCGGGCTGGACCCCATGCTGTGCGCGCTGGTGGCCTGCGCCCTGGCCGGAGCCGGCGTCGCGCCGCTGGCCCGGACGCCGGACGGGCTGTCCGGGGCGATGGGGCTGCTGATGAGCCTGGCGATCGCCGCCGCGCTCCTGGTCCTGGCGGTCTCCGGGGTGAACGCCTCGGGTGCCTTCGCGCTGCTGTGGGGGTCGATCCTGTCCGTCGGCGCGGCGGACCTGGTGGTGCTCGGGGTGCTGGCCGTACTGGTACCCGGACTGTTCTGGTGGCGGCGGCGCGATGTGGCGCTGCTGCTGTACGACCGTGAACTCGCGCAGTGTTCGGGCGTGCCGGTGCGGGCGCTGACCGCCGTACTGCTGGTGCTCGTCGCCGTCGCGGTCGCCGGGGCCATCAAGCTCACCGGGGCCCTGCTCGTCGACGCCCTGACCCTGCTGCCCGCCCTGGCCGCCCGTCGGCTGGGCACCTCGCTGAGGTCGATCACCGGGTGGGCGGTCGCCATCGGCGTCTTCGTGAACCTGACCGGCTTCCTCATCGCCCTCTGGCTGGACTGGCCGCCCGGTCCGGTCCTCGTCCTCACCGCGGGGATCCTCGTCCTCGCGGTCCATCTCGTTCCCGAACGGAGAATCAGCTCATGGCGTCCGCAACCCGCGTCCGCGGCACTTCCCTCCTCACACTGAGCACGGCCCTGGGCCTGGCACTGGCCCTGGTGACCGGCTGCGGCGACAGCGACAGCGGCGACGGCGACGGTGGCTCCGCCGCGGGCGGCAAGCCCGTCGTCGTCGTGACCACCACCTGGGAGGGCGCCTTCGCCAAGGCAGCCGGCGCCGAGGACGTCAAGGTGATCGTGCCGCAGTCCGTGCACCACGCACCGGACTACGACCCCAAGCCCTCCGACCTCGCCGCCGTCGCGAAGGCCGACTTCGTGCTGTACGCGCCGTTCGAGCCGTACGCAGCGAAGATCAAGGAGGCGGCCGGGTCGAAGGCCGAGCTGGTGGAGGTGGCCCTCGACAACGACGCCGACAAGGTCAAGGCCGAAGTCGCCCGACTGGGCGAGCTGTTCGGCACCCAGGCCGCCGCCGCGAAGTGGACGGCGGCTTTCGACGCCGAGTACGGACGGGTCTCGCAGGAGGTCCGGGCCGCGTGGCCGGGCGGCAAGAGTCCCGCGGTCGTCAGTCAGGTCTTCTCGGCCTGGTCGGCGAAGCTGGCCGGCGCCACCCCGGTCGGCACCTACGGCCCCGAGGCGGTCACTCCGGTGCAGCTGGCCGAGCTGTCCGCGAAGAAGCCGGACCTGGTCCTGGACAACGCGCACATGTCGACCGGGACCGTCCTGCCCGACTCGGGCGCGAGGCAGGTCGAGATCGTCAACTATCCGGGGACGGACCTCGACCTGCTGCCGGTCTACCGCGACGCGGGCACCGTACTGAAGAAGGCCATGGGCGGATCTTCTTCCTGACGCCGGAGCCGGCGGTCGCCCGCGAACGGCCTTCGGCGCCGGGCGGGCGCGGGCGGGGCGGTCCCTCGGGGACCGCCCCGCCCTGCGTCATGCGTCGCCCGCCCTCGTCACGCGTCCGCTCCGGCCCTCGTCACGCGTCCGCTCCGGCCCTCGCCAGGCGTTCGCGCAGGGCCGCGCGGTCGGGTTTGCCCGCCGGGGTCAGCGGGAACTCCGCCACCACCAGGAGCCGTTCGGGGTGCTTGCGGCGCTCCAGGCCGCGCAGGCTGAGGTGTTCGCCCAGCGAGCCGAGGGTGGGGGTCCGCGGGCCGCGCGGTACGACGCACGCGGCGAGCCGCTCGCCCATCACCTCGTCCGGTACTCCGACGCAGACGATGTCCCGTACCTGGGCGTGGGAGGACAGCTCGCGTTCGACTTCGGCGGGGCTGATGTTGGCGCCGCCGCGGATGACGATGTCCTTGAGGCGGCCGACGACGCGCAGGACGCCGTCCTCGTCGATGAGCCCGAGGTCTCCGGTGCGGACCCAGCCCCCGGGGGTGCGGTACCGGGCGTCCAGGTCGGGGGAGGCGACGTAGCACATGGGTGTCATGGGGCCGCGCGCGATGATCTCCCCGATCTCGCCGTCGGGAAGCGGTTCGTGCGTCCGGGTGTCGGCGATGCGGATGTCCGCGACCCGGGGGTCGGGCCGGCCGGCGGCGACACCCGCGCCGTCGGGCTCCGCTTCCGGGGTGCCCGCTTCGAGGCCGGTGTGGCAGTTGACCCCGTCGGCCGAGCCGTAGAGGTTGACCACCGGGCAGCCGAAGACGCGGCTCGCCTGCTCGGCCGTGGTCCCGTCGAGGGGGGCGCCGCCGAGGATCACGGCGGTGGGGGTGGGCAGTTCGGCGGCGACGGCCGCTGCGGGGCCGGTGCCGGGTCCGGTCGCGCCCCTCTCCGCGGCCTCCGCCTCCAGGCGGTCGAGCATCATGCGGATCATCGTCGGCACGCCGAGGATGTGGGTGGGCCGGTGCTCGCGGACCGCGGCGAGGGCCGCCTCCGGGGTGAAGTGGTCGAGCAGGACGAGGGTTCCGCCGTGCCGGGCGAGGGTGACGGCGGTGCCGTTGGAGCCGAAGGCGGAGGCGAGGGGGACGAGGAAGAGGCAGCGGGGCGGTGTCCCGTCGGGCATCAGCGCGGCGAGGAAGTTGCCGCGGCCGCCGGCGAGCGCGTTGTGGGAGTACGCGATCATCTTCGGATCCGATTCGGAGCCGGACGAGACCAGGATGCGGGCGGCGCTGTCGGGATCGGGTCGGGCGGGCACGAAGGCGGCCGGGTCGGAGCGCAGCAGCGTGGCGAGCTGAATCGTTCCCTCAGGCGCGCTGCCCACCGGCCCGGCGGCGATCACGTGGCGCAGCGCGGGCAGTTCGGCGGCCAGGTCCCGCAGCTCGGCGGCGTGCCGCTCGCCCCGGTGCTCCACGGCGGCGATGACCGCTACGGCCTCGGCCCGGCGCAGCAGGCCCCGGGCCTCCGCGCGGCCGCGGCCGACGGGGAAGGGCAGGACCACCGCGCCGAGGGCGGCCAGGGCCAGGTCCGCGATGACCGCGCTGCGCCCGCTCGGAAGCTGTACGCCGACCACGTCACCCGGCCCTATGCCGAGCTCCCCCAGCCCGGTGGCCAGACTGCGCACCTTGCGGTCCAGCGCGGTGTAGCAGAGCTTGCCCTTGGCGTCGATGATCGCGGTGTGGTGCAGGTCGGCGATCTGGCGGGCCCGGAAGAGGCTGTAGAGGTCGAGGTCGGGACAGGTCCCGTCGACCGCCCAGGAGCGGCGCAGGCCGGCGGGCAGCAGGTCGTGCAGGGCGACGGTCATCGGAAGCTCCAGGGGTCGGGAACGGCGGGGGCACCGTGCGCGTCGCGGCTGATCGAGCCGGCGAAGCGCGGGTCGTCGTGCAGGTCGGCCAGGTCGGTGGTGACGGCGGTCGCCGACAGTCCGCGCCCGCGCAGCGCGAGCAGGGCGTCCTCGGTGCTCAGGCCGGCGAGGCCCACGGCGGCCCCCGCGCACGCGCCGGCGTCCGCGTCGGCGGGGGCGATCCAGCCGTCCGCGGTTTTCAGGGGCGTACGGAATCCCGCGGCCCGGCGCGGGTCCTCCCCGCGCCGGGCCCGGCGCAGGGCCGGGAGGGTGAGCACGTCGGCGGCTCCCAGCAGGGAGGAGTCGACGCGCACCCCGCGCCCGGTGCTCTCGCGCAGCAGCAGCCCCGCGAGGACGGCCTCGGTTCCGAGCAGCCCGCCCAGTACGTCGAGCAGGGTCATCAGGGAGGGCGCGGGTACCTCGCCTCCGGGACGGGCGGCCTCGCCGACCCCGGTGCGGGCCTGCACCATGAAGTCGGTGCCCATCGGGGCGTCGGCGATCCGGCCCGTCCCCCAGCCGCCGGTGTACGCGTACACGAGCGCCGGGTTGACCGCCGCGAGGTCGTCGTGGTCCAGGCTCAGCTCTGCGGCTTTGCCCGGCGCCCAGTTGTGCAGGAAGACATCGGCGCCGGCCGCCAGTTCCCGGAGGCGGAGCCGGTCCCGGGGGGACTTGATGTCGATCTCCACGGCCCGCTTGCCCCGGTTCAGCGCGAGCCAGCGGGCGGAGACGCCCGAGCAGGCGGGCGGCATTCCCCGCAGCGGGTCACCGCCCGGCGGCTCGATCCGGACGATCTCGGCGCCGAGCAGCCCGAGCAGGTGGGCCGCGAGCGGCGCCTGGATCCGGCGACCGGCCTCCAGCACGGTCAGCCCCGCCAGAGGGGCGTCGGGCCTGGGTGCGGCGGGGGCGGTGTCGGGGTGCCGGGGGCCGCAGCCGTACGGGGCCAGGGACCAGGGGGCGGCGCCGTCGTGTTCGGCGGCCCGCTCGGCAAGGCTCCGGAGCCGGCAGACCTCGGCCCCCGAGGCCGCCGCCGCGTCCCGGATCCGCTGCCAGCCGTGGCCGCGGGTGACGGCGTGCAGTGCGTCGGGGATGGGGGCGCACGCGGTGGCGTAGCGGAACTGGAAGGGCCGCCAGCCGGCGCGTACCGCGTCGGCGGGGGCCTGAAGGGCCCGCCAGAACGCGGCCCAGGCGCCCGGGTCGAGGGTCTCCAGCTCGAAGAGCGTGCCGTCCGCGGCCGTGAAGGGCGGTCCGCCCGCGGCCAGTTCGGCGGCTTCGCCCTCGTCGGCTCCGGCGGCCGCGAGGTACTGGGAGACGACCAGCAGCCCGGCCCGGTCGACATACGTGTCCACGCCGGCGGGCGAGCCGCCCCTGGCCCGGGCGAGCAGGCCGGCGAGCAGGCCCTGCGTGGTGAGGACGGCCGTGGCGGTGAGGGCGTAGTCGATGCCCAGGCCGTGCGGGGCGCCGTCACGGCGTCCGTGCACGGCCATGATGCCGGTGGCGGCCTGCGCGGTCGCCTCGTCGGTGACGCCGGTGCCCGACGGGGTGTCCGCCGTGTGCGGGGCCGCCGACCAGGCGATCGTGGCGGTGGCAGTGGCGGTGGCCTCCTCGGCGCAGGCGGTGTCCGCGCCGCCGCCGAGGGTGATCCGGCCCGCCCGGTCGTGCCCCGGCGCGGCCGGACCCGTACCGGCGGCGGCTCCCAGCAGCTTCAGGTGCCCGGCCACCGGGCCGGTGAGGGCGGCCGGTCCCGAGGCGGTGAAGTGCAGGCCGTCGAGCGGCCGAGCGGTCCGGGTGACGACTGGTGACGCCATGCCTCTCCTCTTCTCCGGGCCCCGGCGGTGGGCCGGTGCCACTGCTGATCCGTCCGCGGGAACCAAGGGGCGGGCGCACCCGACCAGTTCCCCGGGGAGGCAGTCGCACTGCCGTTCCCACGGGTTCCCGGCGGGCTGGAGGAAAGTGGTGGAGGACGCGATGGCGCGGAACGCAGCGGCGGGCTCCCGCTCGACGGAGTTGCGCGGCCGGGTGGCCGCCTTCGTGCGGGAGCGGGTCATGCCCCTCGAGCCCGTGCTCGACGCGGGTGGCCCGGCAGCGGCGACCGCCCTGCGGGAGGTGCAGGACGAGGCGAGGGCGGCGGGCCTGTGGGCGCTGCCGCTCCCCGCCGAACTGGGCGGCCAGGGCCTCGGACTGGCCGCGTACGCGCGGCTCGCCGAAGCCGAGGGGGCGAGCGACCACGGACCGGCCGCCCTGGGATCGGCGTCGCTGCTGGACGCGACGATGCTGCGGCGCCACGGCGGCGAGCGGGTGCGCACCCTCTACCCGGGGCGGCTGACGGCCGGGGAGCTGCGGGCCTGCTACGCCATGACGGAGCCGGACGCACCGGGCACCGACCCCTTCCTCACCGCCACGCGGGCCGTCGAACAGGCCGACGGGAGCTGGGTGGTGAGCGGCCGCAAGTGGTTCACCTCGCACGCCGCCGAAGCCGACCTGGTCACCGTACTCGTCCGCACCGACGGGGAGCCGGCCGACCGTTCGGGGCTCTCCCTGCTCGTCGTCCCCACCTCGGCGCCCGGGTTCCGGGTGGTGCGCGAGCTCCCCGTGTTCGGGGCGTCCGGGCAGTGGGAGATCGAGTTCGACCGGGTCCGCGTGCCCGCCGACCACCTCCTCGGCGAACGCGGCCGGGCCCTCGACATCGCCGCAGAACGGCTCCAGTTGGGCCGCACGCTGCGCTGCCTGCGCTGGCTCGGCCAGGCGCAGCGCGCCTTCGACCTCATGTGCGAGCGTGCGGGCTCCCGTACGGGCTCGCGCGGGGCGCTCGGCGGCCACCAGCTCGTCCAGCAGCACGTCTTCGAGGCGCTCCTCGCCCTGCGCACCACCCGTCCCCTCGTCCACGAGGCCGTGGCCAGGCTCGACGCCGGGCTGGACGCGCACGTCGAGGTGGGCCTGGCCAAGGTGGCGGCCGCGCGGATGCTCCAGCGGGTGACGGACTCCGCGATCCAGGTCCACGGCGCGGCCGGCCTCGGCCCCGACACCGCACTGCCCGCCCTCTACCGCTCCGGCCGCACCGCGCGCATTCTCGACGGCCCGGACGAAGTCCACATCACGGGGGTGGCGCGGCGGGTCCTGCGGGGGTACGGGGTGTAGCGCGGGCACGGCCGGCAGTCGGGGACGGCGCGTCGGGCCGGGGGCGGGCGGGCGGCGCGCCGGGCAGCAGGCGGGCGGTTGCGCCGGAGAGCAGGCGGGCGGGCGGGCGGCGCGCCGGGCAGCAGGCGGGCGGTCAGATGTCCCGGAGGTCGATCAGCCCGGTCAGTTCCGCCAGCCCGAGCGCCAGGAAGAAGGTGCCCCAGACCAGTTCGTGTCGGACCGCGATGCCCTTCCCGGCGTCGTAGCAGCCGTCCAGCAGCCTGCCCCGCGACAGGTGTACCCCGGCCAGGCGCTCCAGGATCTCGACCGCGCGAGCCGCGTACCGCGCGGCTCCGGGGCCCGGGACGCGGGCGAGCTTCAGCAGCGCGACGGCCGTGATGGCGGCGGCCGAGGTGTCGAACGGACCGTCGGGACGCCCCTCGTCGGCCGGGGGGACGAGCGCGGCGTCCGGCCCCGCCCACGCGTCGGCCAACCGCTCCGCCAGCGCCTGCGGACTCCCCGTCAGCAGCCCCGCGACGTCCGGCCGGTGCAGTACGTCGGCCAGCGCCAGCAACAGCCAGGCCCGGCCCCGGCTCCACCCGGCCGGGGGGTCCCCGCACGCCCGCCACCCCACCCCGGCCACGAACTCCCAGGCCGGTACGAGGCCGGGGGCGAGGGCCGGACCGGGGCCGGGGGCGAGGGCCGGGCCGGGGGCGGGGGCGAGGGCCGGGCCGGGGGCGGGGGTCGAGCCGGGGGCGAGGGTCGAGCCGGGCGCGAGGGCTGGGCCGGGGGCGGGGGCCGGGCCGGGGCCGGGCGCGGGGGCCGGGCC
>NZ_JBHWVV010000016.1:78817-189898 GCF_042736715.1 Streptomyces sp. NPDC060049 | reverse complement strand
GTGTCCGAGCTATGCGGGGCGTTCGGGACTGTGGGGGTCCCGGGGGTGCGGGGGCCCTGACCCGGAGGAGTGTCCGAGCTATGCGGGGCGTTCGGGCAGGTGGGGGTCCCCGGGGTGCGGGGGCCCTGACCCGGAGGAGTGTCCGAGCTATGCGGGGCGTTCGGGACTGTGGGGGTCCCGGGGGTGCGGGGGCCCTGACCCGGAGGAGTGTCCGAGCTATGCGGGGCGTTCGGGACTGTGGGGGTCCCGGGGGTGCGGGGGCCCTGACCCGGAGGAGTGTCCGAGCTATGCGGGGCGTTCGGCGTCTTCGGCTGCGGCTCCTGGTTCGGCTTGTGCTCGTGCTGGATCTGGACCACTGTGTGTGCAGACGCGGGCGCCGCCTCGGCGCTGGCCACGCCGGCTGCCCCGGAGAATATCGCGGCCACGCAAGACACGCCGACGACGTAAGGGACGCGCTTCTTAATAGCCATGACATTTTCTCCTAGATTTCTCGCATCTCCTGAATTCAGGCGCCTTCGGGAGGAGAGGCCGCCTTCCCTCTTACAGTTTGGCGCTTTACCTGAATCCAGATTGCCCGTTTGGGGCCATCGACAGAAAGGCACGGAGATTCGGGACTTGACACCTCTGAATGAGTATGGATAGTCACGCCGAGGCTGTGAAGGGATTGCGGCAGCGTGTGACAAATCCACGAAGGATCACTGCATAAGCGATGTGTTGAGCTGCTGATCTAGTGATCGTTGCGGGATTCCTGGTCGTCGTACCGCATTTGATCTGAGCTGGGGTTTCCGTGGATCGACCTCCGCCTGCAGCCAAGAAGCCCTTCATCCCGGCCTGGGCCCAGACGTCCCTCTCCCCCTTGATCGGGCCCGGCGTCCGACGCGGCCCGTTCCACCGGTCAGAGAGAGGGGAAACGAAGAAGGGCCGCCACCTCGAGCGGATGACGGGCCCCGGGCTGCCCCTTCTGGCTACGGGGCGGGAGTGAATCCACATCCGCGCCGCCGCAGCCAGCCGCGATGTCCCACAGCCGCTCCCGCTCCGCCTCGTCGACGGCCAGGCCCCAGTGGAGCTTCGTCGCCGTCCACTCCGCCCCGTACCGGCACAGCGCCTCCGGCGACGACGGCAGCCACTGCGCCGGATCCTGGTCCGCCTTCTGCCGGTTCGAGCGTGCCGTCACCGCCACCAGCGAGGCGGCCTGGCCCTGGTCGTTCGCATAGGCGTCGCGCCTCTGCGGGGTCCACGAACTTGCACCAGTTGGCGGGGAGCGTCATTAGAACCGTGCGGTATTCCTGCCCCGCCCTGGTAACAACCAGCGTCCCGCTGCGCCCGGCCAGGATTGTCCTGATGGCGGTTCGGTCCGCAGGGAGGCCGCTCTCGTCGAACCACGACGTGACGAGGTCGGTGTTGATACGCCCGCGTCAGCGGATGGCGGGGCAGAAGCGGCACAGTGGAGCAGGCGATGGACCTCATGGCTCCAATCCCGCACCACGGCCCGGACGTCGGCCCGGTGGGAGGAAGGGTTTCCAACTCTCAGGGACGCCGTACGCGCTCTCACCGTGCACGAGCGGGTGCACCCTGCCACCTGCGTGATCAGTCGTTCCCCGTCGAGGTGCTCGCCGGCATGGCGCAGGAAGCCGAGAAGGCCATGGCCTCTGACGGATACCTGCACAACGGCAAGTGGAACGCGGCCGTCGGCGAGGCGGCGAGGCGGCGAACCGAATCGCGGGACAAGTCGATCTCGCCGCTGTCGTAGCGCGATCCACCGGTCTGGAGGTCGATCAGCCTCACAACGACGTCTACATCGCCTATCTGGAGGAGGGGCAGTTCCTCGACTTCCACGTGGACGAATTCGGCTTCGGGGAGGCCAACCTGCTCCTGTGCCTCAAGCACGAGCACCTCGCCGCGACCCCCACGGTGAGCTGCACCGTCTTCATCGACGCCGACGGCTACCTCGAATGCGATCTCGCACCGGGAGACTGCGTCGTGTTCGACGGAGCGCTCACGCCGCACGGCCGGACGCCCCTCGGCGCCGGAGAGAGCGTCATCCTCGTCAGCTTCGGCTTCCGCGCACGCGAGCAGGCTCCGCGTACGGTCGCCCACCTCCCACCGGCCCCGCTCTGAGTACCGCGTAGCGGGGCAGGGTGGGGATCACCCGCCACCGTCCGGCTGGGCGGGCACCCGGACATCGGCCTCAGCCGCAGCGGGCGGGTGGGGCGGCCCGCACCGCCCTCCGCGAAGTCCGCCACGCTGGTGGGTAACCCGGACGGCCCGGGCGCCGTTGAACCGGGCCTGACCACGACGATGCGGCTCACGCCCGTCATTGGCGTGCAGCGAAGTAGCGGTGAAACGGTTCCTCGCCCGACCTGGAGCCGATCTTCGCCGAGCTCGCCGCCCGGTGTGCCAGCGCCCCCACCTGGACAGTGGTCGTAGCCGGCCCGGCTCCCGCCTCGGATACCGTGTTCCTCTACGGGGTGCCATAACGGATGTGACGCCCCCCACCGGAGGTAGTCAGCGTATGAGTTCAAAGCGCAGCAAGAATCCAGCCCTGCCCGTACTTGACGACGCATTCCGACTCGCGTCGGTCAAGGACGCCGAAGAGTCCACCCGTGACTTGGCCGCGCGGCTGGCCACCACCGAGTTGCGCCGCGTTTCCCACCCGGGCCGGGTCACCTGGGAGCCCACCGATCAGGCCGAGCCCGTACCGGTCCCGCCGACTGTGGTCGACGGTGACGGGGACCTGTGGCTGCGGGACCGGGGCACTGGCACCTGGACCATGCCCGAGTTCAACCCGAAGGAGTTCCCGGCCCGCTGTGGCGAGGTTCTGACGTGGAACCAGCTTGCCCGCGAGTTCGGCCCGCTGACCGCACTGGCCGACGACCGCCGCATCGGCGGCGGCCGGCGCTGACTGCGCAGCCTTCTGGGATGACCGCGCCCCTGAAGCGCCCGTTACGGGTAGCTGGGAGCTCCAGCTCACCGCCAAGCTCGACGATGGCGGCGAGCAGGTGAGCGTGGTGGTGGCGTGCGACGGCCTCGAGCAGCGTGGTGCGGGCCTGGCGCCACCCGATGTCCTCGGTGCGGCCGGCGTCGGTGGACCAGCCGGGTAGCGGTCGGCCTTCAGTTGCCGTGGTGAGCGCACGGCCCAGCTCGCCGATCGACTGCTGCCAGCTGCTCGGTGGCGGCATGCGCCGCTGGTCTCTGCCCCTGCTCCTCGCCGCGCTGCTCGCGGCTGTCGTGCGCAGGGTTATGACAGCGGGATGGCAGAGTCCGTGTCAGTAGGCAGTGACGGATCGGAGAGCATCCGGAGGCTGTACGCGACGTTGTCGTGGAAGCGGTCGATGATGTCGCCGCGGGTGACCATGTCGGCGGCGGCGACATCGTCGACCGCTTCCGCCGTCGACACAGACTCGCTGCGCAACTTCTGGTCCAGTACCTCGTCAGACACCAGTGCAGATCATTTGGGATCTGTCTCTGACGGGAGGAAACAGAGCGTCATGATGCGGAAGCTTGCTGCGGCTGTACTGGTCGCCGCTTCTTTGATGTCGGTTGGCACGTCGGTCGCCTACGCCGAAGGGGAGGTTCTCACCAGCTGCGACGGCGACGTCCAGTTCGGAGAGGACGTCGAGAGCACCCGCAACGAGTTCATCGCCTGGGGGTCGGGGTGTTACCTGCCCACTGGGGAGTTCAAGGACGGGCAGACGAGTGGCCCGGGTCATGTCAAGGAGAGGGTCTGCGAGGAGTGGCGGAAGGTCCATTACGGCTACGCAGAGGAATGCATGGGGTTCAGGAGCATCGTCTATTCGTACGAGAAGGCGGTCACGGCGGAGGACGACTTCACGGGTGAGATGAAGACGAAGTTCTACGGCCTGCGGCAGGTTTCGAAGGCAACCGCCGGTCGCTCCTGCTGCCCCGTCGCGCGCGGCGGGGCAGCGGTGAGCATGCACCCGTGGGGCCTGTCCTGCCCCCTCCGTCCACACGCGAGGAGGCGGCGCACCGACAAAACCCTGCGCCTCACTGACGTCTACTCTGCGCACGAAAGCGGCCTCCGGATGCCTCACCGTCCACCCCGCCCCCGGCCCGCGAAGGCCTCCGCGGCCGACCCTTCAGCATGGTTGCTCGCTGGCTGGCTGCCACTGCACTCCCCGGTTACTCGGCACCGGCTTAGCCGGCTCGGTGCGTCCGGGGCACGCGACGCCTACATGGCGTCCTAGGGCGCCCGGGGGCTGACGCGGAGGTCAGCGCGGGCCGGGCTGGGGACCGGGGCGGGGTGTTCTGTCATCCAGTGCGGAGGCGGTTCGCCCATGCGACCGGCGGCTGTCAGGCGTGACCTCCCTCGTTCAAGATCGTTTCTTCGGTATGAATACACAGCTGAAGAGTTCCCGTTGTCGGCGTCTGCTCAGTGTGGCCGCGGCGGTCGCGGCGGTCGCCGGCACCGGCGCCTTCACCACCCCGCAAACCGCCGGCGCCGCTACGCAGACGGTGACGTTCGACCAGCCCGGAGCGCGGGCCTGGACGGTGCCCGCGGGCGTCCAGCAGATCACGGTCAGCGTGTGGGGGGCCGGCAGCGGCGGAGCGGGCGGTACCGGAGGTGCGGGCGGCGGTGGCGGCGGCGGCGCGGGTGGGCAGAGCGCAACCGGGGTGGGTTCGGGCGGAGCGGGGGGCGGCGGCGGCGGGGGCACCGGTGGCGGTGGCGGTGCCAGCGGCAAGTTCATCCGGTGCACGCTGAAGGTGACCCCGGGCCTGCGGTTCACGGTGACGGTCGGCAAGGGCGGCTCAGCCAGTTCCGGGACCGCCGGAACGGCCGCCGGCAAGGGCGGCGAGTACGGGGACTTCGGTGGCAGCGGAGGTACCAGTGCTCCGAACGCCCCCCAGTCCAACACCGGGGACGGTGATACCGGCGGGGGAAGCAAGATCTCGGCCCGGGGGGCCTCGGCCAGGGCCGACGGCGGCGGCGCCATGAACTACAAGGGGGCCGTGGGCAGCCCCCATGGCGGCCAGTGGGGCGGCGGCGGGAAGCTGCTCGGTATCGGCGGGGGCAACGGCGCCGGCGGCAAGGGCGACGGCAAGGGCGGGAGCGGAGGCTCCACCACGCGCGACACGCCGAGCTGCGGAGGAAAGGGCCACAAGGTCGAGAACACGGGCCGGGGCTCCGACGGCAAGAACGGCAGCATCGGGTCCGCCGGCCGGTCCGGCCGCAACGACTACGCGATCGGCGAGTCCGGCGGCAAAGGCGGCCCCGGCGGCCAGGGCGGCGCCAGCCCCTCTGGCAGTGCCGGATACGGCAAGGGCGGCAACGGAGGCACCGGCGGGAAGGGCGGCGACGGCGGCCGAGGCGGCCAGTCCGCAGGAGCGGACGGCGCCGACGGCGACGCCGGCGCACGCGGCAGCAAGGGCGAAAAGGGCCACGACGGAGCAGTGACCATCCAGTACTGACCCATCTTGTCGCCCGCCGGCTGACCACCCCGGTCGAAGCCGGCCCCGGTCCCGGTGCCCTCGTGAGCGGCGCCACCTCGGCCCCAGTTCGACGGGGCAACCGGGCACCGCGGGCCCGGCACCGTACCCATCCGCGACACCATGCCGCATCCGTCCTACGCGACTGCGTAGGCGTTCACGCGCCGAGGGTCAGGTGCGCATACAGGGTGTCGGGCATGGTCCGCCCCACCCTGGCGGCCCGGAGGCAGCCGCCGGGTGCGCTGCGACGGCGAGATCCTCAGCCGCGCGCCCTGAGCCCCCCGCGACCTTCGGTAGTTCCTGCTGCGGGGATGCGTGAACCCGGACACCGCCCTCCTGGACGATCCCCTGCTGATCCAGTGGCGCGGCAGCGGCCCAGCCGTCTGGAGCCAGGTCCCGGCGCGGCTTGCCCGCTAGCCTTCGTTGGCGAGCTGGCTCTTGACGCCGTTGCTGAGCAGCTAGCGTGTCTGCTTGTTGAAGACGGTGACGAAGCCGTCGGCGAGAGCGTCGATGATGTCGTCGTTCACGGGCAGGGCCGCGTTGGATGAAGGCGGGGCCGGCTCGCTCTCCTGGGCCTGAGCGATGCCGGAGAAGGACAGAGCGGCACCCGTGAGGGCGACGGCGGCCAGTAATCGCTTCGTGGGGGTCATGGCCTGCCAACGATCGCAGTCATCGCGGGTCACGGAAGCACAGACTGCTCATGCTGCACTCCGGGATGTGCGGGGCCCAGACCACCGTTGACCGGCTCTGGACGGATCGATGTCCTCGAGCTGCTCGCGCCGTCTTCGTGTCATCGCGCCGACGGACGCCTCCACCGGCAGGCCCTCGGCCCGACGCTGCTCGATCCGCCGATCGGAAGGACCTGCGGTACGCCGGTGCGCTCCTCGGTACAGCGGAGCCTCGGCGGACTTCACCGCACCGTACGTGCATCTTGGCCGGCGCGCATGATTCAGACGAAGCGGCCCCGGGCACGCGACAGCGTGGGCCGCCACCCGTGTGGTGGCCCACGCTGTGGTCCGCGCCGGTGGAGCGGGTCAGCCCGAACTACGGGCGCTGACCAGAAGCAACGACGGCGTTGAGGTGCTCGCTGTCGTTGTCAGTTCACCGGGCCGAGGAGGGCGTGGGCGGCGCCTTCGGGGCTGTCGCTGAGGAGGAAGGCTGTCCAGCCTGCCACGAACTCCTGACGGGTGATGCGGCCGTCGCCGTCCGCGTCAAGCAAGCCGCGGGCGGTTCGCGCCTGCTGCGTTTCCAGTCCCCATGCGGTGAGGTACGCCTCGAGCTGCTCCACCGTTGCCACGCCGTCGTTGTCGGCATCGATGGCCGCGAACGAGGACTCCAGGGCGGGGGCGAGGCCGTCCTGCAGCTGGGTGTGGTTGCCGTAGGAGGCTGCCATCGCCTGGTGGAACTCCTCACGGCTGATCTTGCCGTCGCCATCGGCGTCGGCGTTCTCGCGCAGCGTGTGCCAGCAGTTGCCCCATTCCTTCAGCAGGGCCTCCTCCTTGGCCGTGCCCTGCACTGCGGTGGCGCGGGCGATCGACTTGATGAGGCCGGTGAAGTCCTTCTTCTCCAGGACGCCGTTTCCGTTGGTGTCGAGAAGGTCGAATGTGCGGTCGTAGCGGCGGGTGATCGCGGTGCTGGTCACTGTTGCGTATCCCTTGATCGAGGTGGTTGTGCGTGGTCTTTCGTCATGCCCCCTCGGGGAGAGCCCGGGGGCGGGGCAGCCACGGCTCCCCTGGTGTTGTTCCCCGGGTGGGCGGGGCACCGGGGGGGGAAGCCGGGAGTCAGGGCCTATTCGTCGGAGTCGGCGGTGGTGCCGAGCCGGTAGAGGTGGAAGTCCATGTTGGCGCCGGAGGGCAGGAAGGGGGCCGGGGTGATGCTCCGCAGGTGCCTTGCGCCGGTGAAGGAGCCGGTGAGGGAGTCGTGCGCGATCTGGTCGTTGGTTTTGATCGCGATGTGGCACGGCAGGCCGTTGCGGGAGCGGCGGATGTCCTCGAGGATCTCCGGCACGGGGGGTGAGGTGCGGGTGAGGTCGAGGCCGTCCGCGGTGAAGGCGGGTCCCCAGGGCGGTTCCACGACGTAGGTGTCGTGGGTGCTGCGGGCGGGGAGTTTGCCGAGCAGGTCGCGGTAGTCGATCAGGTGCAGGCTGATCGGTGAGCCGATGCGGTCGAGGTTGCCGGCCGTGCTCTCGTAGACGTCCGGGTCGAGTTCGGCGGCGTGCACGGGGCAGCCCAGGTGCCGGCCGAGATGGTGGCCGAAGTTTCCGGAACCGCAAAACAGATCCACGACCATCGGCTCGTACGCGTCGGGCCCCTGCGGCCGGGTGCCGGCCTGGAGGCGGGCAAGTTCCTCGGCGACCGGGATGGTGTAAGCATCGATGGAGCATTCGATGACGGTGCGCCCCAGCAGCCTGATGCCCCTGGCCGCCATGTCGGGGGCGGGAATCCCGTATAGGGAGAGCCCTTCGGGACGGCCGTAGATGAGCTCGCCCGCCTCGCAGAGCTGTTCGCCGGTCAGGACGGTGGTGCGCAGGTCGCCCAGGAGCCGGTCGCGGAAGGCGAAGTAGGCGGCGTGGCCGGTTTCGGCGGTGGTGGTCACGGGAGGTTCTCCGGGCGCAGGTGGGGGCGTGCGTGCGCCGGGCTAACACTCCGGCGCACTACGTTTGGTACAGAGCTGTTCACGGAGTGTAGTGTCACCGCTCGCACCTTGATCACCAGATCCGGAACAGGACCCTCCGTTATGACGACGCACGAAGTAACGTTCCCCCTCCAGGGTGACGAATCGACCGAACGGGCAGCCCGGCCGTTCGATCTTCTCGGCAAGGTGTACGAAGACACCTACGCACACCTTCCCGAGCAACTCGGTGCGATCAAATGGCTGTTGGCCCGGCTCCCCGAGCAAGCGAAGGTGATGGACATCGGATCGGGCACCGGCAGGCCGACCGCCGACCTCATCGCCGCGGCTGGCCACCACGTGAGCGGCTACGACGTGTCCACGACGATGGTCGAGCTGGCCCGCACCCAGGTGCCGGGCGCACACTTCGAACTGGCCGACGTCCGCGCCCTGCCGGACACGCCTGGGCAGTGGGACGCGATCACCGCGTTCTTCCCGCTGCTGCAGATGCCCCGCACCGACCTGGACACCACCCTCACCCGGATCGCCGACTGGCTGACCCCGGGCGGGCTGTTCGTCTTCGCCACCGTGCCCTTCGACGTCGAAGACACCGAAATCCAGTGGATGGGCCAGAGCATCCGCGCCACCAGCTACCCGGCCGAGACCTATGGCCGGCTGCTGCGCGAGGCCGGACTGGAAGTCGTCCACGAGCAGCTGAGCGTCTTCCACCCGCAGTTTCCCGGCATGGGCGCCGAGGAGCACCTGTTCCTCTACGCCCGCAAGCCCGGCGGCCCCGCCGTGGCCGCGCACGCGCTTGCCGGCCCGTACCCGCTTCCGGAGGTCTACCGGGGGCCGCACGAGCTCAGCGAGCAGGGCTGGCTTGGCATGGAGGCCCGCTTCGAACGTCACGACATCACACCCGTCGTTGAGGCGCTCGCGCGTAACAACCGGGTTCTGGACGTGGGCGGCGGCAGCGGCGCAGTTGTGAAGGAACTCGCATCCCGGGTGGAATCGGTGACGACCGTCGAGCCGCACGCGGCGCGAGAGGAGAGCCTGCGGGCTCTGGCGGCCCTCGGCGCGAGCGTGCTGCCGGGACGTGCGGAGCAGCTGCCTGTGCCCGACGCGAGCGTGGACGGCGTCGTGGCGACCTGGGTGCTGCACTACACCGACGACCCCGACCGGGCCGTCGCCGAGATGGCGCGCGCTGTCGACCGCTCCCACCCCGAAGCGAAGATCATCCTCGTGCAGGGCGCCCCGGACAACGAACTCATCGGCCTGTGGAACCGCGTCTGCGCCCCGCTGACGGGTGAAAGCCGAGATCACCAGGGTCACCTGCTCACCCGCGCCGCCCGCGTCCTGGCCCTGAACGGCTTCGAGGACATCAGCTTTACCCGCGCACGCGTCGATGTCGTCTTCCCCGAGGAAGGTTCTGAGGCCAAGGCGCAGGCCGCGGCCGAGGTACTGGCCGCTTTCTGGAACACCGGACATCCGCAGCTCGCTCAATTGCGCGAGGCTCTGCTGCCCGCCCTGCGCGAGCACTTCGCCGACGGCGCCGACCGCTTCAACGATGACGGCGTGCTGCTCACCGCCCGCCCCCGCACCACGCTCTGACAGCGAGCCGACCGGAAGGCACGACCCCTGTGGCCGCTCTCAGCCAGCCGACTCCCGGCCCGCCCGCCACCCAGCACTTCGCGCGCTGCCCGGTCACCGAGCCAGGCGCCATCACCGCGCACGGGGCCGGTGAACCCGGCCCCCTGTACGCGCACCTGCGCAGCCAGCACCCCGTCTACCACGACCCGCGGCTGGACGTGTGGGTCGTCTCCCGCCACCAGGACATCGACACCGTCCTGCGTGACGCAGGCGGCATCTTCTCCACCGCGCTGGGCTACGTCCCCCTGCACCCGGTCCACCCCGATGCCCAGGCCGTGCTGGAGCAGAGCGGCGCCGTACCGGTCCTGTCCTCCCTCGACCCGCCGCACCATGCCCGTTTTCGCCGGGCAATGAACGCCACCTTCCCCACCACCGACCGCCGCATGGCCACCCACCAAGACCTCCTACGCGAGGAAGCGGCCGCGGCGGCCGCCCTGCTGGCCTCGCGGCCCTCTCAAACCGGCGACCTCGTCGCCCACTACACCCGCCCGCTCGCCAACGCCGTCCTCGGCCGGCTGGCTGGCATCCCGACCCAAGACCAGCCAGCCATCACCCGACAGGCCGCCGCCCTCTCGGGTCTGGTCTGGGGACACCTCGACGTGGTGGAACAACTCGCGGCCGCCCACGCCCTCAACGAGCTGTGGGACAACTGCCTGGCCCTCACCGAACAACGTGCCCACAGCCCGGGCGAAGACCTGATCACCGCATGGCTCACCCACGGGGACAGCGACGGCAGCCGCTTCACCACCCGCGAAGTCGCCTCCACCCTGATGGAAGTCCTCATCACCAACGCCGAGATCACCTCCCGACTCATCACCAACACCCTCTACTGGCTGCTGCAGACGGGAACGCTCCACTCCCGCCGGCATGCCGGACGCCTTCCCCAGGCCGTCGAGGAAACCCTGCGCCACACCCCACCCCTGACCGGCTGGCTGCGCTCCACCCTCCGCGACACGCACCTCGGCGGCACGCCCGTCCCCGCAGGCTCCCGCCTCCTGCTCCTCCTCGCCTCCGCAGCCCGCGATGAACACCACGGCCTCGACTACGCCGACGACTTCGACGCCGACCGGACAGACCAGCCACCCACCCTGGCCTTCGGGGCCGGCATCCACTACTGCCCCGGCGCCCCCTACACCCGCCACCTCACCCATCACGCCCTCACCGCCCTCGCAGACGCCTGCCCCCACCTCACCCTGGCCGACCCCCACCACGCCACACCCGAAAACTGGCCACCCAACGCGGCGCTGCGCAGCCCCCACACCCTCACCGCCACCTGGTAACCAAGCCAGGCCAGCCCCAGGCCACGCCCGGCCGCTCACCGACCGGAAACGTTCCGAACCGAGGGCAGAAGGGACACAGACACTCCCCGGGCCCCCTGCCCGAACCCCCAGTCAAGACTGTGCCGCCACCGCCGAGTCGGTCCTACTCAAGGTCTCCCCGGTTCACCGCAGAAGGTGCCGTCAGGTGTCCTCGGCGAGGATGAGATCGGCTGCATGGTGCGGGCAGGCAGGGATGTGCCAGGTCACCGACAGGAACTCCCCGTCAGCGCTGAGAGTCCGCACTCCACCACTGGCCGCAGTCGCCCGGCAAGAACCGCAGAGGACGACCCTTCAACGGGAACAGGTCTGCCAAAGGAGGGCATCGTGTCGTCGGTTCGATCGTCTGCTCCTGCGGTGCTGATGGGGATATTTGGATTTCCCCACTTGTCGCTCTGGGGTGGGGCAAACCTGCTCTCTTGATTTCCCCATCGATTGTGTGATCCTCCCGGCGTGTCGAACTGGTGTCGGCGTGTCGTGGAGAGCCTGCGTGAGCTAGGAGTTCGGCCTGTTCGGGGGCCTGAATGCTCACTCGGGAGGAAGACGTGGACGCTCATGCTCTGCGTCGTCAGGGATGGACGATCTCGGCGATCGCACGGCATCTGGGCCGTGATCGCAAGACGATCCGTGCCTATCTGAACGGCGAGCGAACCCCTGGCGAGCGACGCGAGGGCCCGGATGCGTTCGTGCCGTTCCTACTGCCGCCAACGCCTGGCCGACGATCCGCATTTGTGGGCCTCGACCCTGTTCGACGAGGTGACCGAACTCGGCTATGAGGGCGCGTACTCGACCTTCACCCGGGCACTGCGCCGCTACCAAGTTCGCCCGCATTGCAACCCTGCCACGCTTCCACCGGCAGGAACGTCGCGGTGATCGCGCATCCGCCCGGCGAGGAGATCCAGTTCGACTGGCTGGAGCTACCGAGCCCGCCAGAGGGGTGGGGAGTGGGTGAGCACGCCCACCTGCTGGTCGGGGCGCTCGCTCATTCGGGCCGATGGCGAGCGGTTCTCTCGGAGTCCGAGGACTTCCCTCACTTGGTCCAGGCCCTCGCCGAGGTCATGCGCAAACTCGGCGGGACGGCCCGCCGGTGGCGCTTCGACCGTATGGCGACGGTCTGTTACCTCTCCAGCGGGCAGGTGACCTCCTCGTTCGCCGCCGTCGCCAAGTACTACGGCGCTGGCGTTGATATCTGTCCACCCCGCCGCGGCAACCCGCAAGGGAGTGGTGGAGAAGACCAACCACTCCGCTGCCCAACGCTGGTGGCGCACGGTCCCCGACGGGTTGACCGTCGTCCAGGCCCAGTCCGGCGTCGACAAACTCGCTGCCCGGATGGACGAGAGGCGCCGCCGCATCGACGGAGTCGCCACCACGGTCGGTGAGCTCGCCGCAGCCGAGCCGATGCTCGAGATCCCGGTGCGGCCGTTCCCGGCCGAGCTGGAAGTCGAGCGGACGGTCAGCCCGCAGAGCCTGGTCCAGTTCGACGGGAACTTGCACTCCGTCCCTCCCGGCCTGCCCGGAGTCCAGGTCAGGGTCCTCATCCGCCTGGGCGACGACGTCCTGCGGATCGCCACCGCGGGCCGGGCGGTCATCGCCCAGCACCGCCGGGCCCCTCGGGGATCCGCGCAGACCATCCGCGACGACGGCCACGTCATCGCACTGGAGCGAGCCGTGCTCGCGTCCTTTTCCGTCCGACCGCTGCAAAAGCGAGGTCCGAAGGCCGCCATCGGCGGCCACTCTCGCGGAGGCCGAGCGTCTGCGCGGGCTTCCGGCGGCCGGGGATCCGGCCGAACGGGTCGTGATCGACCTGTCCCACTATGCCGCCGTGGCCGACCGGCTGCGGACAGCTCCCTCACCGAAGGAGGAGAACGAGGAGTGAGTACGCCATCGTCGCCGACGCAGATGAGCGAAGCACGCCGCTTCCAGCAGCTGCGAGGCCATCTGTCCTACCTCAAGCTCAACGACGCTGCCGAGGCCCTCAACCGGGTCCTGGACCAGGCTCGGAGCGAACGGATGTCGCTGACCGCGGCCCTGGAAAGGCTGCTGGAGATCGAGGTCGAGGCCACCGAGGCCCGCCGGCTGGCGGCCCGGCTCCGGTTCGCTTGCCTGCCCGAGCCCTGGACCCTGAACGACTTCGACTTCGCCGCTCAACCGGGCGTTGACGAGAAGCTCATCCGGGACCTGGCCACCCTCCGCTTCCTCGACAACGCCTCCAACGTCCTGTTCGTCGGGCCACGCGGGGTCGGCAAGACACACGTCGCCCAGGCCCTCGGCCACCTCGCCGTCCACCAGGGCGCCCGCGTCCGGTTCGCCAAGACCAGCCGGATCCTCGCGGACCTCGCCGACGGGCACGCGGACCGCACCTGGGACAAGCGGATCCGTGAACTGGTACGGCCCGACGTACTCATCCTCGACGACTTCGCCATGCGCCAGCTCGGAGCGGCCCAGGCCGATGACCTCTACGTCTGGTCAGTGAACGGCAGGGCAGTTCGCTGATCATCACAAGCAACCGGGCTCCCAGCGACTGGTATCCGCTCTTCCCCAACCCCGTCGTCGCCGAGTCACTTCTAGACCGGCTGATCAACACCAGCCACCAGGTCATCATGAACGGCCCCAGCTACCGCCCGAACAAGCGCCCCAAGAACCCCCAGACAAGCCTCCCAAACCTCCGGTCCTCGAACTCCCGGACCCGTCCACGTTCCATTCCCGCGGCAGTTCGCAATCGCAGAAGACGCAGACGAAGTCTCCTTCTCGCACGATGTTCAGCTGACTGCAGGCGGGACGGCGCCGGAACACCACCTCGTGGGTGAAGCCGGAAGGGTGCTCGATCCCGGCTGCATCCAGAGCCTCCTGCCAGGAACTGATGTCCGGGCAGTATCCGGTCGACTGGCTACTCACCTCACCGACCACCCACTGCCCGGACTTCTTGCGGAAGCTCATCTCTCCGGCACCCAGAACGGGGCCGCCGCCGGCACACACCACGTGCTCGCTCCGGCGCGGCGCGAGCCGCAGCACACCCGCCGAGTCGATGACGAACGTGAAAAGCTCGGCCAGCTCCACCGGCTCTTCCAGCGCAGCGCCGGATTAGCGTGCCTTCGTCTCCCTGAACGTGCCGGGCGTCAGGCCTGACTGCCCGGGTGACGAATTTTCCGAAGTTCGTGGGCTCGGTGAAGCCGAGGTGTCCCCACTACCGAGCAGGTCAAGCACCGCGCCGCTTCGGCCGGTGAACTGACAGCCGAGGACGTGGCGGGCCTGACACTGGCCATCGCAGACGAGGTGCTTCCCCTCCTGCCCGACGGTGCACCCGACCAGTACCTGCCCCTCCTCGAAACAGAAGAACTCGCACAATTCCTCAACCACCCGGTGACTGCGATCTCTCACATTCGTGCCGGTCCGCGACCAGCACATCTCTCACTCAACGACAGGGACAGCCCACAACCACCCCCACCGCACCACCCACACACGCAGACGCCTCAGTGGCTGTTGTTGTTCCGAACTTGAGGAGTGCTGGTCGACCGGGAGTCACCTGAACTCCCGACCCGACCGGTCCTCCCCGGCCATCGTGACCTCCGCGTCCATCACATCGAACGGCAGCATGACCGCGCGCACCGGGTGGACGTCACGTCGCCGAGGTGCCCGGCCGCACGGCGAGCCAGAGCACCCACAGGCACGACGCCTGGCGTACCGCCACCACCAGCGTCCTCGCAGCAGTGCGCAGCTTGTCACCCGAGCGGTGGGAGGCGAGGACGTCCGCAATGGCCAACCGGCGGCGACTGTGAAAATCGCTGTCCGATCACCGGAGCACGGTGATAGACATCCGGCGTGGAAAAGAATCTTGAGTTCCCTGACCTGTTGCGACTGATCGATGAACGGTCGACCGCCTTCCGCGCCGTGGTCGCCGCCGCGCCCGGTCTCGACGCGCAGGTGCCGACCTGCCCCGGGTGGACGCTGTTCGATCTGGTGAAGCACCTGGGTGGGGGAGACCGTTTCTGGGCCGCCATCGTCGGCGCGGGGTCTGCCGACGCTCCCCCGGCCGAGGCCGTCGCCGCGCGCGGCGCGCTGGAAGTGCCGCAGGAGCGTGAGGCCCTGCTGGCCTGGCTGGACGCGTCGACGCAGCTTCTGCTGGGCGCCCTGCGCGCGGCGGGACCGGAGAGCGGTTGCTGGACGTGGTGGCCCGCGTCGCAGTCACCGCAGACCGCCGGCGGCACCGCCCGGCACCGAGTCCAGGAGACCGCGGTGCACACTTACGACGCCCAGCTCGCCGGGGGCGCCCCGCAGCCGCTGCCGGTCGAGCTGGCACTCGACGGTGTGGAGGAGTTCCTGTTCACCGTCTGCGCAACGCCGAGTGCCTGGCCGCACAAGCCCACGGCCTTCGACTTCCACGCCGCCGAGGGCCGCTCCTGGCGCCTCACCGTCGACGGCGACGGCGCACGCATCACCCGCATCCCCGCGCCCACCGCCGTGACCGGCGAAGACTCGGACGCAGCCGGCGCCTCCGTCCACGGCACGGCCAGTGAGCTGGTCCTCTACCTGTACGACCGGATCCAGGCCGACTCCTTGCACGTTGACGGAGACGCAGGGCTGCTCGACCTGCTCCGCGCCTGGGAGCCGGAGGAGAAGTAGGACGTAGCGGGGGCGGTTGGCCGCGCCTCGAGCCGGTAGGACACGACTCTTCGCCAGGTTCGTCAGTCGCGGCACCGGGCTCAAACCCGCGAGGCGGCCTCGGGGCGTCACCAAGCCGACCGTCTACCTGGATGGCAGTGCGAATTTGTCCGTCCCAGCGATCACGAGAAGCGACGCGACTACCGTCGTCCCGATCTCGTCGAGAAGTCAGTCGATCGGGTGACTGCGGCGGCTGCCGTGCATGAGAGCAGGGCCTCTTGGTAGCTCGAAGAATGTCGCATCCAACGTGCGGTCCAGGAGGCCCTGTTGTGGCATTTCTACGGCAACGCGGGAGTGGGGTCCACTTCAGCCACTCTCGCGTGTGACTGTCTGGCTCACAGGTTCGGGAACGCCAGAGACCACGGGGCGTGCGAGCGTCGGTATCCCACCGACAGGTCGGACGCCGAGTGGGCGGTGGTCCGGCCACTGCTGCCGGTGCCGGGCTGGCTGCGGGGCCGGGGCGGGGGCGGGCAACCGGAGGCTTATTGCCACCGCGCGATGCTGGACGCGATCCGATACCTGGTCGACAACGGTACGAAGTGGCGGGCCTTGCCTGCCGACTTCCCACCGTGGGACCGGGTCTACGCGTTCTTCCATCGCTGGCGCAACCACGATCTGGTCCGCGAGTTCCACGACCGGCTCCGCCGCCTGGTCCGCGAGCGGGCCGGGCGGGACTCGGAGCCGAGCGCGGGGCGTGATCGACTCGCAGTCGGTCAAAGCGGACGCGGTCGTCGGCTCTGACAGCCGCGGCTTCGACGGCGGCAAGCTGATCAACGGGCGCAAGCGGCACGTCGTGGTCGACACCCTTGGCCTGCTGCTCGCGGTGATGGTCACCGCAGCGGATGTGGGCGACCGCGCCGCGGCCCAGGTCCTGCTCACCCAGGTCACTGCCGCGCACCACCTGCTGGCCCTGGTCTGGGCCGACGGCGGATACACCGGCGGCCTCGTCGAGTACTGCCTCGCGGCTCTCGTCCTGGTCCTCGCCATCGTCATCGCAGCGAGCGGCCTTGGCTATGACGTCCAGAATTCGAAACCATCGGGTGAGGGTGCGGTCGGCCTCCGAAACAGGCCTCCACACAGTCTCTCTCCCGCTCATCCAACTCGGCCTGTACGACTTCGCGACCTGCATCGCAACATCGTCCAGCCGCTCGCCCTCAAGGAGGCTGAAGAGCTTGCTCTCTTCGAAGCCCTTGCCGAGCCTCGCCGGCGAACCCCGCCTCACCCTCCCACACACCTCCGCCACCACCTCCATGGCATCGGCAACGGACTTCACGACCGCACCGCACTCGACCTGGCGCGGCCACAAACGGCCCGACCGCGTCCTTGTCTTCGGCTCCGAATCCAGTCCGCCTCCACCACTGCCCTTACTCGACTGCCTGCGGTCGGTCGCAGGCTCGCAATAGGTCTTACTGCCAGTGGCCAACGGGGCGGTGCCAGCTCGTTCTCTCGGACCGCCACGCTGGTGCCGCTAGCCCAGAAGGCTGAGCAGAAGGGCTCAGGCAGTGGCTGGCGGGGGGTCTTCGTCGGTGTAGGGATGGAGACTGGCCCCGTCGTCTTGCCCGATCATTTCCCGGCGCATTTGGTTCCTGGCGCGCTGGGCAATCGCTCGGCGCTCCGTCGGGTCCGCTTCGCTATACCAGCGGTGAACCAGGCGGTCGACGGGCTCACTCATGCACACTGACATGCGCATGAGCGTCTCCTGGTCGTCCCGCCGTCGCCAGTCAGCCACTGGCTCCTCGTCGCGTTCGAACTCGGTCAGCAACCTGTCGTAAATCGCTTCGAGCCGTTGCTGCTTGCGTTCCTCGAGAGCAAGGCGTTCCTGGCTTTCGATTTGCAGGCGCGCCACTTCGATCGCTGTCTGCTGCTGTCGGCGGCCGGCAAGATGCGTTGCGACGATCCCAGCGAGCCCGACAACAGCGGTGCCGCAGGAGGCGATGACGGTAGCAGTGTCCACAACAGCATCGTGAACGCTTGCATGGCTTGATCGGTAGGCGCCGGGGCCCGACCCCGGATTTTGGACACCGGAGAGACTTGGATCTTGATGGTCCAGGAGAACGGAGTCCCCGTGGGGATGAAGCATTACCCGCCGAGTTCAAGCGGACGCGGTCGCGTTGTACCGGTCGAGGCCAGGAGCGACGATCAAGTCGGTCGCGGCGGATCTCGGAGTGAACACCGAGACGCCGCTGCGCAGTCCGGCGGTGACGACGTTCAGGCGGAGCTGGCCGCGGCACGCAAGCGGATCCGTGAGCTGGAGGAAGAACGCGACATCCTTCGCAAGGCGGCCGGGTATTTCGCGACGGAGACGCGCTGGTGAACCGCTGCCAGTTCGTTGAAGATCACTAGCGCCGCCACGGCGTGAAGCGGCTCTGCGACATCCTCGGCCTCTCCCGCTCGAGCTTCTACTACCGGCGCCGCACTGCGGCCGCAAGAGCGGCCCGGCAGGCCGTCGAGGTCGGGATCGCAGCCCGGATACGCAAGGCCCACCAGGACTCCGACGGCACCTACGGAGTTCCCAGGATCACCGCCGAGCTCCGTGACGAGGGCGGGCCGGTGGTCAACCACAAGCGGGTCGCGAGGATCATGCGGACCATCGGGCTCGAGGGAGTCCGTCTGCGCCGCCGGCACCGGACCACCCTCGCGGACCAGGCGGCGCCCAAGGCTCCGGATCTGATCTGCAGTGACTTCACCGCGGCCGCGGTGAAGACGAAGTACGTCGGCGACATCACATATCTGCCGGTCAGCGGCTCGAAGCTGCTCTATCTCGCGACCGTCATCGACCTCGCCTCACGCCGGCTGGCCGGGTGAGCCATCGCCGATCACATGCGAACCGAGCTCGTCATCGACGCCCTCGCGGCCGCCGAGCGGACCCGCGGGAGCCTGCCGGAGCAGTGATGCACACCGATCACGGCTCGCAATATACGATCAGGGCCTTCGCTGAAATCTGCAGGTCAGCAGGGGTCCGGCAGAGCATGGGAGCGATCGGGTCCAGCGCGGACAACGCCGCCGCGGAAAGCTTCAACGCCGCCTTCAAGAGGGAGGCACTCAAAGGCCGTAAAGGCTGGTCAAACGAGCATGAGGCGCGACTCGACGCCTTCCGCTGGCTGACCCGTTACAACACCCTCCGCCGGCACTCCCGCCTCGGCCAGCGGTCCCCGATCGCCTACGAGAACGCCGTCCAACTGACGTCAACTACCCTGACCCACGCCGCATAGACGTGTTCAAAATCCGGGGTCAAGGCCCATCTTCGCTTGGAAGCGCCGGTTGCGGACCTCCAGCAGCGGCGAGATGTAGCGGCCGGTGAAGATGGTCGTCGCCATCGAGATCAGTGCGGCACTCCCCCATGCGGGAATCCAGTCGAGCATGGCGCCGATTCTGGCGACGCGCAGCACCCGGCGCAGGCGAACCGGCAGACTCGCGCAGGAATGCCGCGGTCGATCGCTGCGGTGACCGCGCGTCGCAGGGCGAGCGGTAGAACCCCGGTGGCCTGGGTGCGGCAAAGTGGTCGGATGCGCCGCCGGACCCTGCCCTTGCTGATTGCCGTCCTGTTGGCCGCGTCGGGGTGCGTCTCCGTCGCCCCCACTGACGACAACCCGCCCCGTGCCCGCGCGGGCATCGCCGCTCCGACGTCGGCCCCGACCTCGGACCAACTTGGGCGGGAGCGCGCGCTGCCGCTGTCGGCACTGCCTTCGGAGCCGGCGCCCGCAGCAGTCGCGGCCTCCGCAGGCGTTGCGGCGGCCCCCGCCGAGGAGAAGCCGGTGTCGGTACGACCTCGGCAGGTGACACGGCCGGTGCAGCAGGACGACGTCGGCGGCGAAGCCCAAGCGACCGCGTTCGGTTGGCGTTCCGCAGGCCAAGCCGAAGGTGAAGAAGCTACGGCCGCTGGTGCCCTCAGTTCCTCGGCGGTCGCAGCCCTCGCCCGGTGCCGGAGAAGCCGGACATGACCGAACTCTGCCGGGCCTCTCACAGCGTCACGAGTCCCGCGATCACGCAGCTCTGCGGGGCGTCGTGGTGATGCCGGGCCCGCGCGGACTTGGGATCGGTGGCGGCGCACCGCAGTGGTGGAACTCCGAGGGGACGGTGCTCCACCACCGCGAGCTCACCCTGCTGCGTGCTGGCGTGCTGGCGTGCTGCGGCGAGCGGCCTTTGCGCGGTGCGGTCGCTGACTTCGTAGCGGTGGGCGATCTCGGTCGTGGTGACGTGGGACCTGCGGGCCAGGTGGGCGATCTCGGTGATGCGCGGGTCGTGGCGGGGACGGGGCGCTCGGTTGCGGGGGTCGCCTGGCAGCTGACCGGGATTCTGGCGACGCAGGTCGCCCGCGTCGCGTCGCGTCGCGCCGTGACAGCGTGGCGCGGCCACCAGGTCCGGCCGTGCCGGTCGGTGTCCTTGGGCAGGTAGCCGGTGCTGGCGTAGGCGCGGACGGTGGAGGGGTCGATGCCGAGGAGGGCTCCGGCTTCCTTGTCAGTGAGCAGGTCGTTGGGGTGGGGGCCTGTGCTGGGGAGGGCGGGGATCGGCTTGCCCGCGATGTGGGCGAGGGCCTGGGCGGCGTCGTGCGGGTGATTGGCTCACCTGACTGGTTATCTGTTCAATATCGGGGGGATTCCTGAACTCAGCCGATCCTGCACACAGGCTCTCGGACGACTCCACAGGCACGGAGGCATGCCATGTCCACGGATAATCAGGAGAACGCTCCCAGCGCCGATCCTTTCGGCGACGACTGCGGCAGCCAGACGGACGGCGGACACCTCTGGGAGGAAATCCAGGTGTGCGTCCTGAAACAGCCCGGACCCTGCCTGGAAGTGGAAAGCCGTTGGGGCGTGATGGCGGGTCGTAAGGGAAGCACCACGGACTTTCAGCTGGTTCCGACGGAGCGCCTCAAAGGGATCGAATGCCCCAGGATCTGGGCCGGCGGCGCTACCGACTACTGGTCTGCCGCGCAAGGCAGGATCCCCCACTACTTCAGTCAACCAGCCGCGGCCGGACTGGGCATCAACTCCAAACAGGCCCGCAGACAAGACCAGTTGCACATCCACATGTCCCATTGCGCCGCCCAGGCGTTGCGCGACCTAGAAGGCTATGAGAAGCAGCAGAAGATCACTGCGGACGTGACGAAGTGGAAGAATGCGGTGCTTCCGGTGACGGGCTTCGCATCGGAGACCCGAAACTACCGGGTGATGAAGTCCCCGAACCTCAGCGGCAACCTCTTCTACTCCCTCAGGCATCACGTGGTCGGGGACGACAGCCGGATGCAGTATCAGACGATGATCGTGCTTCCGGCAAAGTACGGCTTCTACATCCTGAACAGTGAGAGCGACCTCCCCAGCGGCACCAACACCTGCAACCACCTCCTCGACTGCGCCTGAGCGCCCGCCCCGTATGGGGTATCGCCGAGGTAAGCCCAAAAGGGGCCATGGGGTGATCTTGCGGTCTTACCGGGCGGGTTCCGACTGGTCCGCCAAGCGCGGGCCGGGAAGGTCGCGGGCCTGGAAGGTCGCGGGCCTGGACGGCGGCGAAGTCGGCGTGGGCCTGTTCGGCGGCTTCGGGGTAAGCCTCCCGCTTGGCGTGTTCGGCGAGTGCGCGGTCGATGCCGGCGACGCTGGGGGCTGTCCCTTGCGTTTTCCGGTGGGGATGATCAGGTCGGGCTGGATCTTCTCGACGGACTCGCCGAGCGCCCGGCGCCGCAGCACGGTGTGCAGCATGTCGTCGGTGATGACCGGTGGCCGGCCGCCGTGCTTGCCCTTGCGGGCCGCGGTGTCCAGCCCTTCCAGCGTCGACTCCCGGATGTTCTCCCGTTCGGTCTCCGCCATCGCGGCGAAGAACGCGAACAGCAGCTTCCCCGGACCGGTGGGGTCGTAGATGCCGGGCAGGGGCCCGGCGAGCATCTCCAGGACCGGGCCGTGGGCGGTGAGGTGGTCGGCGGGCGCGGCGAGTTCAGCAGCGTCGCGGCCGAGGCGCTTCATCTCGTACACGTTGAAGATGACCCGGCAGTGCGGGGCGTGCGCCTTGACCTCCCGCGCCGTCCGCAGCGCCTCCTCGAACCGGGGGGACCCGCACCCGGGTGCTGATCTTCTCGCTGAAAATCTTGTCCCTCGGGCTGCCGTGCTTGCTGAGCGCGTCGAGCCGGGAGTCGAGTTCCTGGCCGAGGGTCGAGCAGCGGGCGTAGCCGATGCGGATGTCCGCGCTCGGCAGGTCCGGGTCGATCGGCGCTGGCGGCGGGGTGCCCGGCCGCCCCGGCCGGCCCGGTCCGCGGTCGGCCGGGGTCGGTACCCGCAGGGGGCGGCCAGGAGCAGCGCGCCTCGGGCGCGGGTGGCGGCCCGGCGCCGCCGGTCTGGCCGTCCGGTGGCCTACTTCGTCGCCTTCGACGTCCTTCAGCTCGACGGGCAAGAGCTGCTATCGCGCCCGTACACGGAGCGGCGCGCTCTCCTGGAGCAGCTGCCCCCTGGACGCTCTGCCCGATGACCACCGACCTGGCCAAGGCGCGCGCTTCAGACCTCGACGGATGTTTCCGGGGTGGAGGGCATCGAGGGAGGGAACGCGCCGGTCCACCGCGAGGACAACGGGTTCGGCCGCCCCGGCGGTGTCAAGTCCCGAAATCCCGGTACATGACCCCGCGGGGTGGCTCCGGCCTACTGGAACCGAGGCCAAGGGCGCCAGATGGGAGCCCTTCACTATCACCGGGAGAAATCCATGGCTCGCAAGATCCGGAAGAACTCCGTGCGCATGAAGGTCGCGACGATCGCGGCGGCGGCCGTGGCGGTCACGGGAGGCGTCGCCCTTCCCGCCACGACGGCGATGGCGGACCCGGCGACCGACGAGATCACCGTCTCGTACGAGCCGGACCCCCCAGCGGAAGCCCCCGTGACCTGGGGGTACACCCCTCCGGAGGAGCCGCTGGACATTCCGGAGAAGGCTCCGCCGAACCCTTACGAGGAGGAGGCCCCCGTGACCTGGGGGTACACCCCTCCGGCGGAATGAGCCGCTCACCAGTCCGTACGCGAAGTCGACAGGTTCGCAGCGCTGCCGTGCGGTGACCACCGACCTCGGTCACTCGCAAGCCGGTGTGCGGGGCAGATTAGGCCGAATCCGCAGCCTGACCAGCCCCGATTGTGAGTTGTCAACTGAACCCACAGCGGGCCGCCACCCATAAAGGGTTGGCGGCGTCCCGCCCCAGAAACGTAAGGCCTCTAACGCGATCAAGGCCAACTGTCACGCTCAGTCGCACCTACGGCCGAGGACCGGGGCGTGGCGCTCGCAGAGAAAATCGAACACATGTTTCGCTTGGGGTGTGAGACCACCGTTCCGCTTCCCCGAGGATCTGATCACGCTCCAAAGGGCGTGGCAGCAGACCTATGCCGAACTCGCGCAGGCCCCCGCCGGGGTCGGTGCGACCATGCTGCGGCGCCGGCTGATCACCCTCTCCGGAACCCTCTGCACCCACCCCCACTGGGCGACCCCCTCCGCCTGGCGGACCGGCAGCGTCGAGCTGCGGCGCGCCACCCGCACCTCCGTATCGACAGAAAGGGAGGGTGCAGCATGAGCGAGCAGAGCATCACCGAGCCACGCCCGCAGGTCGCCACCTGGGCACCCGGCCAGACCGGCTCCTGCGCCCGGGGCCACGCCTCCACGTGCCGCTACGGGGTGGGCGGGAACCCCCTCTGCAAGGGCTGCCGGCTCGAGCGGGACGAGCGGCTCGCCCGCATCCGACCATGAGTGATCCCGCCCGCCGCCACCCGCCCGGCCGGCTCCCGCCCGTTCGCGTCCTCCTGCCCGACCGTGAGGTCGGCGGGCGCCTTGTGCGCAGGTGGCAGACCGATACCGGGCGGTGGGTGTACGTGGTGGCCCTGCACGCGTGGGCCAGCCGCACCGCCAGCACCGGCCAGGACCTCATCGAGGTCGACGTGCCCGGCGACCGCGTACGACCCGTCCCCGGAACCTCATACGAGGGCGTGAAGCCACGCTGCTTGGCGAGGTTGCCCTCCCGCGCTGCGGTCTCGGCTTCCGCCTGCCGCTGCCGGTGGGCCTCCTCCGACGAGGCGTGGTCCGAGATCGTCGGCCGCATGCGGCTGTAGTCACCCCAGAACTCGTCTCCGAAGACGATGGCCTCGACGTACTTCTTCGTGTGGATTCGCCCGTGGCTGGCCAGTGCATCCGCCCTGCGCGGCGCCGCATCCCCCTGACTCCAGGCGTCTTGGAAGACGTCGTAGATCCAGAGCGCTTTCCCGAGCTCTTCCTGCGCCAGAACCGTCAAAGACCACGCCCGCCCGTACGAGCCAGCAGCCAGCAGGGTGTGGGCGTCGGCAATCAACGCCGAGGCGTTGTCCACGGGCGCCTGCCAGAACTCGCGCGCTTGCCTGGGGCTCATCTCGACCATGGCATTAGGCGATGTTTCTCGGATCTCCTGACGTGAGTGGGGTGTTGGGGTCAGGCCGTCCGTATGGGCCGTGGGGATCCGACGAACGCGGAGCGGGACCGGCTGGAGTCGTTCTTACCTCCTGGTGGTGCCCGCGGGGGCCGGTGGAGTGATCACCGTCGGGTGATCAACGGGGTGCTTTATCGGGTCCGGACGGGCGTGCAGTGAGGGATCTTCCGGAGCGGTTCGGGCCGTGGGAGACCGTCTACAAACGGCATCGCCGCTGGTCGGCGGATGCAACGTGGACGATGCTGTTGTCTCGGATCCAGGCCGCCGAGGACGCCGCGGGCCGGATCGACCGGGACGTGTCCGTCGACTCGGCAGCCGTGCGGGCCCACCAGCACGCCGCTGACGCGAGGAAGGCTCCGGTGGCCCCAGGTCCTCAAAGGGAAAACCTTCGGGGGACGAACCAGGTCGATCCGGTTTTGAGGGAACTGGCGGTGCGACTGGAGGAAGTGGTCAGATCGGCGAGTGTCTGGGACGATCCCGCGGTGGATTCACGGCCAAGATCCACCTCGCCGCTGACGGGCGATGCCGACCCCTCGCCGTCGTCCTGACGCCCGGACACTACGGCAACGGGCCCCAGTTCGAGCGGGTGCTGGAGCAGGTCTGCGTGCCCCGCATCGGAGTGGACGCAAATTTCATGGAGGGCCGTGTCAAGCCGTCGTTACCATTGCGGCATGATCACGAGTGAAGGTGCCCCGCTGGGGGCGGAAGCCGCCCGCCGCTTGTCTCAACTCGGGCGTTTCGATATTTCGCCGGGCCTGTCAGATGCAGAGTTCGAGCGCATCGAAGAGGAATTCGGTTTTGAGTTCAGTGACGACCACCGCGCGTTCTTGGCGGCAGGCTTGCCCATCGGTCGTCCGTCCGGGCAGGGGCGTGTCTCGCCAAGGTGGCCCGACTGGCGCAACGGTGATCCTGACGAGCTCCGTGACCGGCTTACCTGGCCGGTTGACGGCGTGCTCTTTGACGTTGAGCACAACGACTTCTGGTCGGAAGACTGGGGGGCCAAGCCTGGAGCGCCGGCCGATGCCCTGGTGCTAGCCCGTGCACGTCTGGCTGAAGTGCCGAAGATGGTGCCCATCTGTTCGCACCGATACCTGCCTGCGGGACGTGGCACCTATGGCCACCCCGTCTTGTCCATGTATCAGACCGACATCATCTACTACGGCGCCGATCTGATCGACTACGTCCACCAGGAGTTCGGCGGGCCCAAGCCGGATCGTCAGGGCGAGGCCTATGCCCACCCGGCGACCATCCCCTTCTGGCGTGACCTCGTGGGTTGAAGTCTCAATACCTGCGTCTAAAGACCTCGTTTCCTTTGGCTGAAGTCCGCGCCGTTGACCGGTACAGATGCGTGTCAGTGCCGTGAGCGGAACATCGTCACCGACGCCCTCGGGCTCCTCCTCGCCGTGCTGGTCACCGCGGCCAGCGTGCAGGACTCCATCGCCTGCACCGCACTGCTCGACCAGGTCGCCGCCGGACACCCCGGCATCCGCAAGGTGTTGGTCGACGGCGGCTACCGCCAGCACCTCGTCGAACATGCCGCGGCCCTCGGCATCGACATGGAAATCACCACTCGCAAGCCCGGGACCAGGGGGTTTCACCCCGATCCCGAAACGGTGGGTGGTCGAGCGAACCTACGGCTGGCTCATGCTCCACCGCCGCCTGGCCCGCGACTACGAGCCCCTCCCCGAACGCTCCGAAGCCGTGATCCACATCGCCATGACCGACCTCATGGCCCGCCGCCTCACCAGCGAGAACACCATCTCCTGGCGTGACCCGACACCCCAGACCAAACAGCCGATCCCGGGATAAAACAGCGGGATAGAACGACCTCCAAGGCCGCGGCTCAGGACATGTTGAGCCTCTGCTGTTCGGCCCCGGTGCACTGAGCGGCCGCGGCGGGGGCACCCGCCCCGCCCCGCCTCGCGAAATCGCGTTGTGCGTCGTCGCACGGCAGGTAAGGATTCTGAACCATGGGACATCTGGAAGCCTCGCACCTGGAGTACTACCTGCCCGATGGGAGGGTGTTGCTTGGGGATGCCTCGTTCAGAGTGGGTGAGGGGTCGGTGGCAGCCCTGGTCGGCGCCAACGGCGCCGGCAAGACGACGCTGCTGCGGCTGGTCTCGGGGGAGTTGCAGCCGCACAGCGGGAGCATCACCTCCAGCGGCGGCATCGGAGTCATGCACCAGTTCGTCGGCTCGGTGTGCGACGGCCGTACGGTGCGCGACCTGCTGGTGTCGGTGTCGCAGCCGCGGATCAAGAAGGCCGCGGCCGCCGTGGACGCGGCCGAGCACCGGATCATGACGGTCGACGACGAGGCCGCGCAGATGGCGTACGCGCAGGCGCTCAGCGACTGGGCCGAGGCCCGTGGGTACGAGGCCGAGACCGTCTGGGACATGTGCACGATGGCGGCCCTCGGCATGCCGTACGACCGGGCCCAGTTCCGCGAGGTGCGGACGCTGTCGGGCGGCGAGCAGAAGCGGCTCGTGCTGGAGGCGCTGCTGCGCGGCCCGGACGAGGTGCTCCTGTTGGACGAGCCGGACAACTACCTGGACGTCCCCGGCAAGCGGTGGCTGGAGGAGCGGCTGGAGGAGACCCGCAAGACGGTGCTGTTCATCTCCCACGACCGGGAGCTGCTGGCACGGGCCGCGCGGCGGATCGTCGCGGTGGAGCCCGGTCCGGCCGGATCCGACGTGTGGGTGCACGGCGGGGGCTTCGGGACGTTCCACGAGGCGCGGGAGGAGCGGTTCGCGCGCTTCGACGAACTGCGCCGGCGCTGGGACGAGAAGCGGGCGCAGCTGAAGCGGCTGGTGCAGGACCTCCAGCAGTACGCCGCACGCAGTGACGACATGGCCTCGCGCTATCAGGCAGCCAAGACCCGGATGCGCAAGTTCGAGGAGATCGGCCCGCCACCGGAGCCGCCGCGCAAGCAGGACATCCGGATGCGTCTGCAGGGCGGCCGCACCGGCGTACGGGCTGTGGTCTGCGAGGACGTGGAGCTCACGGGGCTGATGAAGCCGTTCTCCCTGGAGGTCTTCTATGGGGAGCGCGTCGCGGTGCTCGGCTCGAACGGCTCGGGAAAGTCGCATTTCCTCCGGCTGTTGGCGGGTGAGGACGTCAGCCACACGGGCAAGTGGAAGCTGGGGGCGCGGGTTGTGCCGGGGCACTTCGCCCAGACGCACGCGCACCCCGAGCTGGTGGGACGCACCCTGGTCGACATTCTCTGGACGGAGCATGCCAAGGACCGGGGCGGGGCGATGTCGGCACTGCGGCGGTACGAGCTGGAACGCCAGGGGGACCAGCCCTTCGACAAACTGTCGGGCGGCCAGCAGGCACGTTTCCAGATCCTGCTGCTGGAGCTGGCGGGCACCACCGCGCTGCTCCTCGACGAGCCGACGGACAACCTGGACCTGGAGTCGGCGGAGGCTCTGCAGGAGGGGCTGGAGGCGTACGAGGGCACGGTGCTGGCGGTGACGCACGACCGCTGGTTCGCGCGTTCCTTCGACCGCTACCTGGTGTTCGGCTCGGACGGGGTCGTCCGGGAGACTTCGGAGCCGGTGTGGGACGAGCGCCGGGTCGAACGAGTTCACTGAGCGACCGCAGTGCCGGCACCCGTCGCCGCAGGCGGGCACTGCCGTGGTGACCGGGGCTGCGGCGCAGCGTTGTCCCGGCATGGACATGGAGGACGAAGACTTCCTGGGCGTACTCCTGGATGCCGTGACCCAGACCCGCCTGAAACTGCTCACCGGCGACGAAGCCAGGGCCGTCATGATGCTGCTCGGCGCCTTCGAGGAAGAGACCCGCTCCGAAGAGGTACGTGCCGCCGCAGGCGAGATGCGGTTCCCCCTCGGATCACGCCTGGCCCTGCCTGCCGGGGCCGCCGGGCAGCCGACGGACAAGGTCTGACGGTGCGCGCCAGTTCCACGCGCAGCGGATCCCGCGGACGGGCCGACGACGAAGAGCCGCCACCCCGTGACGGCCCCTGCCTACGGAGCCGGGGTGACCTCCACCTCCGTGCCGCCGCAGCCGGCCGCGATGTCCAGCAGCCGGTCCCGCTCCAGCTCATCCACCGACACGCCCCAGCGCAGCTTCGTCGCCGTCCACTCCGCTCCGTACCGGCACAGCACCCCTTCCGAGCCCGACGGCGGCAGCCACTGGGCCGGGTCCTGGTCGGACTTGCTGCGGTTCGAGCGGGCCGCCACCGCCACCAAGGAGGACGGCTGCTCCTGGTCGTTGGCGTACGCCTCCCGGCGGGCGGGCGTCCATGCCGAGGCCCCGCTGTCCCACGCCTCCGCGAGCGGCACCATGTGGTCGGTGTCCAGCGCCCCGCCGGCTTCACGGGCCGCTCGTCGTAGTACGACCACCACACACCCCCGGTCAGGGTGCAGCCCGGGCCGACCTCGGGGCCTCCACAGCTTCCGCGATCAGGACCTCGGCGCGGGTGTTGCAGCCGTCGGAGGCGTTGGCGCCGCCATTCCAGTGCTTGAAGGAGGTGCGCTGGTAGCCGGTCCGGTCAACCGCCGCCTCGACCAGCAGCTCAAGGACGAATCCGGCCTCCCTCGGTCGCGAGCTGGAGCGCGGAGACCGCAACGCCGATCGGCGCGATCTGCGGCGCAGCGGCCGGCCGTGCTTCGGCCGCGTGGGCGGCGGTGGCGGGCAGGGACAGGGCGAGCGCCGCGGCAGCAGCGGTCGCAACCCACTTCATGATCGTCATTGGCCGGTTGTACCGGCCCACACCACATCAGGAACAGGCCCTCGGCAAGGGGTTCACCCGGCCGGGGAGGCAGGTTCACCGGTGAAACGGCACTGCACCGCGCCCCCAGCCGGGTCCATGTCACCGGCGGCGAGACCACCCCGCTCTGCCTGCGGCTCCCCGGCTGCAGCGCACGGACGGCCTCGATGCCGTCGGCAGTCAGGAACAGGGTGCCGGCCGAGGCGACGTCCAGGAGTTGGGCGTAGCCCGGGAGGTCACGCCGGGCGGTACCGGCCTTCCAGCAGCTGCTCGACGTCGCGGGCGATACGGCCCGCCGCCCTCCGGGCGGACGGCCGTCAACGGGAACCACCTAAACAAAACCTGCTCGGCTGGCCGCGTTCAGCGTGCTGTTGTCCGCGTGTTCCATTGATCCGCAGTCATCCGCCATACGACGTCGATCCCCACTTCGCCAGGAGCGACGGGCCCTTCCGGTGCTTGTGAGCGTTCGATCTCGATGAAGCCCAAGCGGCGGGCAACGGCTCCGCTGGCCGGGTTGGCAGCATCGTGATGGATCTCCAGATGGTCGACGCCCGCCATTCGGAAGCCCTGACGGACAAGAGCCGCCGTGGCCATCGTGGCCAGACCCCGTCCAGTCGACTGAGGGTGAAGCCAGTAGCCGATGTCGAGGCCGCCCGCACCGATGCGGCGATTGAGGCTGCAACTGCCGATCACCGCAGCGTCAGACGTGATCGCATAGTGGAAGCCTTGTCTGGCCTCCCACTCTTCCTGGCTTCCAGGCGAGGAAGTCGACGGTTGACTGTCTGCCATGGCCGGCTGCCCACGGCATCCACGGCATCAGATGGTCCAGAGACTCACAGATCGCCTGTTCAAGGGCGTCGAGATCGCTCATGCGCCACCGGCGCAGTTCAACCAGGTCAGAACTGAGACTTACGGCAGGCTCTTCCATGCACCAGATGCTCTCGCAGCTGAGCGGGTGCCGACAGCGAATTATCAGCTGCCCATGGCTCAAGCAGCCACGATCGAACTCGTCAACCGAGAGTGCTACGGAGCGGGGGCGAATTCCCTCGCAAAGCACCTAATCGCACACGCAGGCGACATCAAATCTCATTGACTTGGATCTTCGATCTGCCGCCGCAGTGCCATCCGTCGCCATCGACAAACGCCTCCCGAAAGGAGGACATAGCCAACATACGGGCCTACCAGTCTTCCGAGGCCGTAGACCCCACCGGTTCACTGCTGGCAGCGCCCGAAGGTCACGACGTAAGTTCCGGCCTGGCTCGCGCCGGCCCCGGCCGGGTCAGCCGAACCCGGCTGGGCCCAGGCGCCGATCTCTCGCATCGACGGGTCGAGGATGATCTGGCGGTGCCCCCACGTGCTTACGTTCATCCACCAGTTGACCGCGGCATTCGGGGTCCCCGAGCCGCCCCAGCCGGTGTACGTGATCTCGGCGACGGCCCATGACCTGGGGTTCGGGCAATAGCCTGCAGCTTTGATCCGGCTCTGCGGTGTCGAACCGGTCTGCGGGTTGCGGTGCGAATCCTTACCCGGTCCCCACCACTTCAGCTGCACGGCGGCGGCGGAGTGCTGCTGCGCCGCAGTTGTCAGTGCCTGGTTCGTGGTGAGGGCGGGCAGACCCCTCTGCGTGCGCTGGTTGTTGATGAGGCATACCAGTGCGTTCCGTACGGCGCTGTCGTTGCTGCTGTTCGGGGCTCGGGCAGCGGCCGCCGCGTCGCACGCGACGGCTGTCGCCGGTGCTGCCGATACCGGTACCAGTGCGGCCGACAGGACTCCGGCCACAGCGAGACTCCGTGCGGTTCTGATGAACAAAGTGTGCCTGCTCAAGGAGGTCCACCTCCCGCGAACACGAACAGTGGTTTCCAGCAGTGGAGGCGCCACGTCTCGCAAGTGGCGGCACGTGGCACGGCCCGCCGCTACGGTTTCTCTTCCAGACTGCCAGCCGACGCGCCGACCCGCCATCCAGGCCGGGCAGACGTACCGGCGCGCTCGCCGGCAAGCCCGAGGGGCCGCGGCGGGAACTGTCGTCCCTGCTGGATTCGCCGGACCCTCGTTTCGAGGAGTGCACGATCCAGGACGTCAGAGCCTTGACCCCGGATTTTGAATACGTCTATGCGGCTTGGGCCAGGGTAGTTGCTGCAGGTTGGAGGTCGTTTTCGTAGGCGATCGGGGACCGCTGACCTAATACTCCAGTCCGACTTCGTGATTTAGGTGTCTGGGTAGCTGCTGAGCCGCCGTTGGTAGTGGCAGCGTCTGGCCTGTTCTTGGTGGAGTCTGCGCCAGATTGACCAGCTCAGAAGACTGTGCAGAGGTGCGGTCGGCCGTCGGAACAGCGTGCCGACGAGGCGACGTATCTCCGGGATGGTCAGGTCAATCGGGCCGCTGCTGCGGGCAGGACGGTTCGGGTCGGCGCTTCGGCCGGGCTTCGCGCTGACCGTAACGGCTGCGAGGAAGGCCAGCGCGAGCATGGCAGGGTGATGTGGCGATGCCAGGAGGTCCAGTGGCGTACCTGGTAGTGGTCCAAGTCGACCTGGCCTTTGGCGGCTTGGAAGCACTCCTCGATGCACCACCTGGTCCCGGCGGCGCGGACCAACGCAGACAGGGCTACCGCGCCCGGCGACCAGCACAGGTAGAAGGCGAGTTCGCCGGTGGCGGGCTTGCGGCGCATCAGCAGGCACCGGTTCATGTCGGCTCCGGTCTGTATCCAGGCCCAGTCGTGCTAGCGCGGGCCTTTCGCTGCGGCGCCGGCGCTTTGCCGGTGCCATGCATCCCCGGGCAGAGAGGCGGCCACGGCATCGGCCTGTACCACGGTGCGGTCCTGGTTGATCCGCACCCTGGTGGTGCGGGCGACGGCCAGGAGGTAGCCGACCCTGCGTGTTTCCAGGCCGGAGCGAAGGTGCGGGTCCTGGCCGTAGACCTCGTCCCCTGTCACCCAGGAGGAGGTGCACCCGGCGTCCAGAGCCGCCTCGATCATCCGCAGGGCCAGGCGGGGCTTGGTCGATACTCGACGTGCCCGGGAACGCCGGAACCCGAGCGACGCTCGCCGTCCTGGCACCAGGCGCGCTCGGGCAGGTAGAGGCGACGGTCGATCAGCGCCCGTCCCTGTGCGGACGCGCAGGCAAGGAACACCCCGACCTGGGCATTCTCGATGCGCCCCGCGGTCCGGTGTACTGCCGCTGCACGCCCGCAGAATGGAGTCCCTTCTTCAAGAACCCCGACTCGTCCACGATCAACACCCCTTCACCGCCGAGACTGGCAGCACGTAGGCGCGGACATCGTCGCGTATCTCCTCGGCATCCCAGCGTGCGTTTCGCAGCAGCCGCTGCATCGCGCCGGGGCGGGAATGGCCAGCCTCCTCAGCCAACTGCCAGCAGTTCTTGCGCTCGACGCCGGACAGCAATCCGAGCACGAAAGCCCGCGCTGTCGCCCTCGGCTCGACCCGCCGGAATCGGCCTGCAGTGCGGGCCATGGCCTGGTCGAACATCGCCCGTCAACGAGCGGGGTCTACGCTATGGCCCGCGGCCATTGCACCATCATCAGAAGTCCACACAACCTTTGCTGATCACGCGGTGGCCGCTCCCGAATCGGTTCCACCCGCCAACTGGTGCCAGGCATGACCACACCAGTCGGCGCAGAACCGCTCCCGGCGACGCTTGTCCGCCACCCCCAGCAGCGCGACCAACAGCCGAAATGACTTCACACGCTCGTCCTGCGGCAGATTAATGATCTTTTCCAGCTGCACGTTCAGCTGCCCACGCGTGATCAGTACCGCTGGGGTATAAGTCGGCCGAAGGCCGGCGCGTCGCACGCTCTCAGGCCCGTCCTCCTCCGTTGCGCGGGCTTGCATGCAGTGTCCGCGCAGCGCCCGCAGAACCTCGAACTGGATATCAGCCGGCAGAGCTTCGAACCACTCGACACCCTGCTCGATCGGACGCAACTCCTGCGCGAGCATATTCAGCATGACCGTGCGCTCGTCCATCTGTCTCCCTCTGCGATTCGGCCGAGGCGAGTCGCCCCCATGGGCCATCGAACCAGATCGCAAAGTATGACTGGAGCACTAGAGCGTGTCCCCTTGGTTGGGTGGTGCAGGTGTGAAATCAAACTGCTGATCGGTGCGCTCGAGCCAACTCCGGTACCAGTACGCAAAGTCGTGCCCAGTCGACACAATCCTGCCATCCATCGGTCTCAGGTCCTCCCAGATGGCACCTCGGTGCGGGCCCGTCATCACCATCAGCGACGCATAGCCGCATCCCTGCTCGCTGAGAAACACCGCGCCCGCCTCCTGAACGTCATACACCTCCTCGTAGCGCGCATCCCAGGCCGCGTACGCGCGACGGAACGCATCATCGGCCGCAAAGGCCTCCTTCGCAGGCTCCTGCGTCTCAAGCACGGCGAGCTCCCGCTGCAGCGCCTCGGCCACGAAGGGCCGTCCGGCGAACTCGGCGGTAGTGGGCTGGGCGGCGTAACGAAGCCCGATACCGAGCCACTGCCACCCACCGTCGCCCAAGACCGGTGTCAGCAGAGCGTAGTAAGGGCCAGCTCCCCTGCCCCCGACACGGAGCAGAAGACTCCGATACTGCTCAGGCAGACCGACGCCCCGGTCCGCCTCCAGCGCCCGGAGCTGCTCCTCGCCCATCACCGGACCAGGGCGAAAAACCATGCCCCCCGCGCCCCGAAAACCTTGTCTGCCCTGGGGTGTTCGGCAAGCCGGAGCACCCGCTCCCGGACTCCCGCCCACGTGTCCTCACTCATGGGCACACGCTAGTGAGTAACGCACCGCACCGGCACGAAATTTTCCCGCGGGTGGGCGCGGTGACGAGTGGCGAGGGTGACGTAGCGGTACCAGCCACGAGGCCGGCGCACTCGCACGCCCCCCATCACATCCCAGCCCACGCCAACCCGACCTGCACCAAAACGACCAGCCAAACAGCAAACATGACAGCACCAAATCGGCACCCCGTGTCAGCGCGAACCCACCCCTACCTGGAAGGACAACACCCCAACCAGTGTCAGAAGCCCACCGAACCCCACCGACAAAACCCCGCAGATCATCAGCCAGACGCAGCCGCGCTCTGATGTCACGTCACCGGCCGGAGCTGGGTGGGGACCGGCCCCACCCTAAATCCAAAGCCCGGCTTTGGATTTCCCCGAGCCGTCCCGGGGGCCGCAACGCCCCGCTGGGGACCCATCAGACACCCACCCAACCGAGGGGGTCGAAAGGCGCTGCGCGGTAACCTGGTTCTGTTCACGTCGCCGTCGCAGAGCAGCGTTTCTACAGCAGTTCGAGAGGCAGGGCCCGCGCCGGATGTCTACGACTTCGCCGTCTGGGAGACGCCGCTGACGCTGCCGCCCTGGCCAACGCGCTCCTCGAACAGCCCGACGACGGGGCCGCCCTGGACTGCCTGGCCAGCCTCGGCCCGAACTCGATGTCGGCGGTCGCGTGTCTGATACTGGGCGTTACCGGCTGCGGCTTAGTCATCCTCGTTTGCGGCGAACAGGTCCTTCGCCACTGTCGCGAGGCGCGTGTCAATTGACGTCTGTTCGCACGCCTTGGTTATCCCATCCATGAACTGATCGATGGTACTCAAATCGGGGTCCACGTCCCCCTCGGTGCCGTCCGCAGCCATCGCCTTGCGCAATAACCACTCGGCGCCGAGGAATCGGTCCTCGACATCCATATAGGTGAACCAGGTAGCGCAGGATCGCGCCCCGTAGGCCGCATGATCAGCCGTCCTGGACTTCGTGGAGTCGTCCTCGCTACATCCCACAGCGAGAACCAGAAATAATACCCCAACTACCGCGCTACCAACCTTCACCCTTACCCCCTTTTAGCAGGCACTGATGCAGTGCAAGGCCTCCCCCCTCGGGCAGGCCCCCAACGGTACCTCTCGGTCCTGACGACAGGTCAGGCCCGACGCACAGACTGTTGCTGTCGTCTCAGCTCCGAAAGGGCAGCGTGTAGGTCACGCCCTCAGCTTGGCATTTGACCTCTGGCGTCGGCCGTTGAACTGGACTGGGCAGACCCCGTTGGAGTCCGTCCTTCCCAGCTCGTGTCAGCCGTCCTGCGCCTCCTGCTCGGCGGCTTCGGCTCTTGAAAGGCGCCACCACATGGTCTCCGCCTCACTACGAGCCCTCTCCTGAAGCTCCGGCGTCCGGCCGGAGCGATCCGCGGCAGCCTCGGAGGCTTCGGTCCAGGCACGCAGGACTTCGATCGGACGCTGATGCCCGCAGTCGACCTCGTTGCCCGAACGGTCGTAGACGGTTGCCTCGTAGCCGGTGTTCACCCACACGCTGGCGCCTTACCGCGACGCCGCCCGCGAACTCCTCTGGCGCCTATGCCTCACCCAGCCGCAGATCACCCAGGTCTGGGCGGACTCCGCCTACGCCGGCCAGCTCGTCGACTGGGCTCGCAACTTCCTCAACATCACCCTGCGAACCGTCTCCCGGCCCAAGGAAACGAAGGGGTTTGTCGTCCTTCCCCGGCACGGGCGCGTTGAGCGGACCATCGGCTGGATCATGAACGTACGCCGCAACGCGTGAGACTGCGAGCGCCTGCCCCAGCACAGTGAAGCGCACCTGAACTGGTCACTCATCACCCTCATGACCAGGCGACTCGCCCGCAAGCCCCGCCCGGTGGACCAAGAAGATCCCAGTAGCCGACGGCGGAGCCTGACCCGGCCAGACGCTTCGGCAAAGACCGGCACAAGGTGCCTCAGAACGATGAGTACACCTGATCGGGGGCCTCGTGAGCTGCTGCCGCGAACTCCTCGAAGTCCATGTTGGCAATCGACAGGTTCGCGTGAATGTCGTGGACTCCGGCCGGGGTCGTGCGGAACTCGCTTCCCTGTGCGTGTACGCGGACGTCACCCGGAAACCTGACGAGGGCGGAAACGTACGCCTGCTCCGAGGAGGGGATGGAAGAGGAGGAAGCCAGGGTCCTGCGGTGACGTCCCCCTCCCCCTGACGAGACCGAGTACCGGCCGCGGCCACCCCGCCGAAAGGACAACGGAGTAGCACGTCGGATCGGCGCAGAGGCAGCCCGGGCAGCCGCGGCGGGGCATGTTTTCACAGAGTCCTTACGAGCGTTCCGGGGCGGCGGTACCGTCGCAGGACCGAAGGCGCGAGCGAGGGGGCGGGGATGCTGGAAGCGGCGTTGGCGGCACTGGCCGCAGCAGGCGGCACTGCAGTGGTGCAGGCCGCGGGCACCGACGCGTGGAACGGGTTGCGGTCTAGAGTGGCCCGGCTGCTGGGCCAGGGTGACCAGACGCGCGAGTACGTGGAGCTGGAGCGTCTGGACCAGACGGCCACCGAACTGCAGGCTCTGGAACCAGCAGAGGCGGAACGGATGCGGATCCGGCAGGAGGCGTCCTGGCAGGCCCGCTTCGAGGCGCTGCTGGAGAGTGTGAGGGACGCGGAGGAACGCGCCCGCCTTGTCGAGGGGCTGCGCGACTTGGTTGCCGAGCAGAGCGCGCACACGGGCGGCAGGGATGCCGTCACGGGCAACACCTTCCACGGCCCCACCGCGATCCAGATCGGGAACGCCAACCGGCAGGACAACCATTTCGGGACCGGACCCTGAACAGTCCTGCCGGCAACCCCGCGCACGGATCCGGGAGCGTCGGGAACACCTTCCACGGCCCGACCGCGAACCAGTACGGCGACCGCAACACGCAGAACAACTACTTCTCCCCCACGCGACCACCAGCCGTCTGGCCGCACCAGGTCGGCGTCATCCCGCCCCGGGCGCAGTCCTTCCAGCACCGCTCTCAGGTGCAGCGGCTGCGGGCCGCGGTGGAGGGCGGGGGCACGGCGGTGCTGTGCCAGGTCCTGACCGGGATGGGCGGGGTGGGTAAGACCCAGCTCGCCGCCGACTACGCACACACCGCCTGGGAGAGTGGCGAACTGGACGTACTGGTCTGGATCACGGCGAGCAATCGCACCGCCATCGTGAGCGCATACGCGCAAGCCGGCGTCGAGCTCTGCCAGGCCGATCCCACCGACCCGGAGCAAGCTGCGAAATCCTTCCGCGCCTGGCTCACGTCCAAGGCCCAAGCAGTGATGTGCCGGTGGCTGATCGTCCTGGACGATGTCGCCGATCCCGCCGATCTGCACGGCCTGTGGCCACCTGCCGGCCCGCACGGCCGCACGCTCGTCACCACCCGCCGCCGCGAGGCCGCCCTCACCGGGGAAGACCGCCGCCGGATCGATGTCGGCCTGTTCACCGAGGTCGAAGCCGCGGCCTACCTCACCGCCTCCCTGGCAGCGCACGGCCGCCAGGAACCCGCCGACCAGCTCACCGCCCTGGCATCCGACCTCGGACACCTCCCCCTGGCCCTCTCCCAGGCCGCCGCCTACACCGTCGATACCGGCCTTGCCTGCGCCGCCTACCGCCGCCGCCTGGCTGACCGCGCCGGGAAACTCGCCCAGCTCCTGCCCGAGGCCGGTGCGCTGCCCGACGACCAGGCCGCAACCGTGGCCGCAGCCTGGACCCTGTCCATCGAACGCGCCGACCAGCTCCACCCCGCCGGCCTGGCTCGACCCATGCTCCAACTGGCCGCTCTGCTCGACCCCAACGGCATCCCGCGCACCGTTTTGACCAGCGAACCCGCCCTCGTCCACCTCACCGAAGACCGCACAGAAAACGACAACGGCCCGGAGCAGGGCCTACGAAGGCGATGGCTCTGGCAGCGGAAACGCGATCGAGAGCCCGTACAGGTGAGCGTTAACGATGCGGAAGGTGCGCTCCGGGCCCTGCATCGCCTGAGTCTGGTCGAGGACACCTCGGACGGCCTGAACCCCACCGTACGCGTCCATCAGCTCATCCAACGCGCCACCCGCGACACGCTCACGCCGGATCAGCACGACCGGTTTGCGCGTACCGCCGCGGACGCCCTCCTGGCCGCATGGCCCGACATCCCAAGCGACACCAACCTCGCCCAGACCCTCCGAGCCAACACCACCGCCCTCACCAGCCACGCAGAAGACGCCCTGTACCGGCCCAACGCCCATCCGGCGCTGTACCGCACCGGCAGAAGCCTCGGCGAAACCGGCCAGGCCACCGCCGCCCGCGACTACTACCACCATCTCACCCAGGCAGCCCACCACCGCCTCAGCCCGGACCACCCCGACATCCTCACCGCCCGGAACAACCTCGCCTGGTGGCGGGGGGAGGTGGGGGATGCGGCCGGCGCGGCCGCCGCATACACCGAGCTGTTGTCGGACCGGTTGCGCGTGCTGGGCCCGGACCACCCCGACACCCTCAGCACGCGGGGTGATCTCGCCTGGTGGCGGGGGGAGGTAGGGGATGTGGCCGGCGCGGCCGCCGCATACACCGAGCTGTTGTCGGACCGGTTGCGCGTGCTGGGCCCGGACCACCCCGACACCCTCAGCACGCGGGGCGATCTCGCCTGGTGTCGGGGGAAGGTGGGGGATGTGGCCGGCGCCGCCGCCGCCTGTACCGAGCTGTTGTCGGACCGGTTGCACGTGCTGGGCCCGGACCACCCCGACACCCTCAGCACGCGGAGCAATCTTGGCCACTGGCGGGGGAAGGCAGGGGATGGGGCCGGCGCCGCCGCCGCATACATGAAGCTGCTGGAGGACGAGTTGCGGGTGCTGGGCCCGGACCACCCCGGCACCCTCACCACCCGGAACAACCTCGCCTGGTGGCGAGGGGAGGTAGGGGATGCGGCCGGCGCCGCCGCCGCATATACCGAGCTGCTGGCGGACCGCTCGCGGGTGCTGGGCCCGGACCACCCCGACACCCTCACCACCCGGAACAACCTCGTCCGGTGGCGGGGGGAGGCGGGGGAAGAAGACGGTCCGGGCGTCGACTACTGAGCTTGAAGTCGTCTTGTCGTAGGGGTGACGGTTGGTGATCGTCGCGGTATGCCGGAGGTATGAGGTATGAGGTATGAGGTATCCGCAGGGTGGGGGTCTGACCGCGGAGAGGCAAGCCTTCCGTGAACGGGTCCGGATGGTAGCGGTCGGTATGTTCGCCGATGGGCGGGGCAGCACCGTGATGGCCAAGGAGTTACGGGTCAGCGTCCGGTCGGTTCAGCGGTGGCGGCGGGCCATCCGGGTCCGCGGCCATTCCCAAGCGCCGCTTCTCCATCGCGGCCCTGTGCTGCTACAAGCCCGGTGAACCCTCCCGCCTGATCTACCGGCCCAAACGGCATACCGACCACAGGAACGGCGGTCGCAAGAGCTTCGCCTGGACCGAGTACGGCGACCTGCTCATTGCCGCTCATCAGCAGCTCGGCGGCCCGATCGTCCTCATCTGGGACAACCTCAACGCCACAAAGACCGGCGCATGCGGGACTTCATCGATGCCCAGGACTGGGTCACCGCCTACCACCTGCCGCCCTACGCACCTGACCTGAACCCCGTGGAAGGCATCTGGAAGGTCCTTCGCCGGACCAGTCAGGCCAACACCGCCTTCAGCGATCCCGAACACCTCATCCACCGGCTACGGCACGGCCTCCGCCAGATCCAGTACCGCAGCGAAGTCATCGACGGATGCCTCACCGCGACCGGCCCCACGCAGACGACACCACACCTTCAACCTCAATAACAAAGCACTACTATGAGTTGCTCCACCCTGCTGTGCTGGAATACGAGTCGAGCAGGTCGACCACGAAAACCAGGGTCGAGCCCGGCGGGATCAACGGTGAGGGCGACTGATTGCCGTAGCCGAGACGCGGGGGAACGATGATCTCGCGCCGACCGCCTACCTTCATCCCCCTCACCCCCCGGTCCCAGCCCTTGATGACCTTGCCGCTGCCCAGGGCGAACTTGTACGGCTGGCCCCGGTCCCAGGAGGCATCGAACTCCTTCCCGGACGCGAAGGTCACTCCGACGTAGTGGACCCTGACCACCATGCCCGGCTTCACCTCGGCCCCGTCCCCGACGACCAGGTCCCGGACGGTCAGCTCGGTAGGAGCGTCACCGTCCGGAACGTCGACCTCGGGCTTCGTCAGTTCGCTCATTGCCGCCTCATCACTCTCCGTCGGAAGCCCTCGCATGGACCAGCCGGACACATGGACACTCCATGCAGCAGATGGTCACGCTACCGGGAATGCCGATCTCCGGAGCGCACCAAAGCACGAGAAGAGACGAGGCGCGGAGGGCAGCCGGCGCACTACGAGACATCTCGACCGAACGTCGGACTTCGCAGGCACGACACCCCGATTGTCGTCCGGCGGCCGACGGCCGTCGGGCAGGTGAGTGCGTAGGGCCGGGACCGGTGGTAGGGCCACCGGTCCCGGCGTCTGAGGGTGCGGGCTCGTTACATCGGGTCGGGGAAGATGTCGCTCATGCTCCAGGCGACGCTGAAGCAGGGGAAGGCATAGACCTCCGGCTCGGTGTCCAGTGACTGGAGCGCGAGGATCTGGCTCATGGATGCTCACCACCTTTCTTTTCGGGGTTGTGTCGGTTGGCACCTGCATACCTGGGCACGGAGTTGTTCGCCGCCGTGCCCAGGCGATCATGGGACGCCCGCCCGGCGCCCTCAGCCGGCCGTCGGGATCCGGGGAGGCGGTGGGTGGGGCTCTGTCAGGAGCGGGCCGGACAGCAGGCGGTGGAGGGCCAGCAGGACACCGGCCCCGCCACTGGACAGGTCGGCGGTGAACCGTTGCGAACCCGCCCCGAGGAAGCGGACACCGCGCCGGTACGGGACGGCGTACTTCAGCAAGCCGGTTGCGGCGCGCACGGCGTCCCTGCGGGCGGCGTCAGTGCCGGTGAGCTCGGCGTGGCCGTTCAGGAACCAGGTCAGTCCGGCCAGCCCCCGGTACAGGCCCGCCTCCTTCGTGGCGCAGGAGACCCGGATGCCGGCGACCAGCCTCGGCAGCGCCGCGGCGCAGCGCTCGTCCGGCGCGGTGGCCACGTAGCGGGTGAGCGCTGCCGCGACGCCGGCCGCGCCCGTGGCCAGGTACGGCATGGCACGGGTGAGCCGCGCGTTGTCGGAGATGGACAGGGCGCCGTCGTCCAGCGGAAAGGTCCGGTCCAGCTCCTGGTGGAGCAGCAGGCGGCCCGCCTCCAGGTAGCGGGCCTCGTCGGTGTCGAGGGCCAGGCGGTGAAGGAAGAAAGCGAGCCCCGAGCGGCCGTGGAGCAGGCCGCGGGCGTCGTGCTCGCCGAGGGTGGCCGGCAGGTCGGGGGTGCGCAGCAGGCCTTCCCCCGCCGCGGCGGCCCGCTCCAGGTGGCTGCTCTCCCCGGTCAGCCGGTGCAGGGCGAGCCAGCCCAGGCCGACCCCGGCCCGCCCGCCGGCCAGCGTGTTACAGGAGGCGGTGAGCGGGTGGTCGTCGGCGTCCCGGAGCAGGTCGGCGGCCTCGTCCAACAGGCCGATGCCGGCCAGTACCCGGGCGATGCCGGCCGAGCCGACGAGCAGCCCGGGGGGCAGCGCGTCGCGCTGCGCCAGCGTCTCGCGGCGCAGCCGTTCGCGGATCTCCTCCGGCACCGCGACCCCGGCGCGGTGCAGGGCGTGCACCACCCCGGCCGTGCCGTACGCCAGGCACACGTTGTTGGTCCGGAACGCCTCGGGCGAGGGCGGGAAGGCCCAGTCCGGCCGGTCGGCGTCGGCCGTCTCCAGCAGCCCCGCGGCCACCTCCTCGGCCAGCCGGGTGAGGCAGCCGCGCGGGTCGGCGTCCAACTCGGCGGCGGAGGGCAGGCGGTCGGGACCGTCCTGGTCCTGCGCCTGGTCGTCCGTCAGGTGGAAGGCGGTGGCCCGCTGCCACAGGTCCTGCGGCGGAGCCACGTCGGCCAGGTCGCGGCGCAGCAGTGCGAGGTTGGCGGGCGCGTGTTCGGCGATCTCGTTGAACGGCGCCAGGAAGGCGAGCGCGACTGCCGACATGCCGTACCGGTCCTGCAGCAGTGGGTCGGTGTCGGCGCGGAGCAGTCCGGGCGGCGGTGTGAACCCCGGGGTGCCCATGCCGGAGGGTGCCGCGGACAGTGCCGAGGCCGCCTCGAAATCCACCAGCCGGACTTCGCCCGACGGCGTGACCATGACATTGCCCAGGCTGAGGTCGCCGAACCGGTAGCCGGTGGCGTGCAGCCGCTCCAGCGAAGCGTCCAGCGCGGCCAACAGGCGCCGGCACGCCTCGTAGTACGCGGCGACGGACTCGGCCGTGCGGTCGGCGCGGGCCAGCGGTGAAGACCGGCTCAGCCAGCCCACCAGCGGCTGCCCGGCGACGTACTCGGTGACGAGGAAGTCGTTCTCCCACTCCGTGAAGTGGTCCAGCGGCTCCGGGCCCACCCCGGGTACGGCCGCGTGTAGCTCGCGCAGCACGCGGTACTCGTGCCGCAGCCGCTGCTGCGCGTCGGCCCCGTCGAAGACCAGGCCGTTGTGGGCGCGGGCCTCCTTGACGAAGACGGTGCGGCCGGTCCGCCGGTCCCGGGCCTGGTAAGTGCCGCCGGCGTTGCTCAGGCGCACCGCGCGGGTCACCTCGTAGTCGCGGATCAGGATCGGGCCCGTGTGCGGCTGCTCCTCCTGCTCGACGAAGGGGTCCGCGATCCCCGCGGGCAGGTGGAAGGCGGGCAGCCGCAGGTCCACGACCTCGCGGCCGGAGCCGTCGCGGACCAGCCCCTCCCGGGTGCCGTCGGCCCGCAGCCGGCTGCGGGCACCGAAGGAGCCGTAGCGGTAGTGGACCGTCCGCGAGTCGCGAAAGCGTCGGTCGGTGAGGACGTACGGCCCCTCCTCCCCGTCGAGCGCGTCGCGCAGGCGTTCCAGCAGCCGGCGGGCGGTCGCCGTGTCCGGCGGGTAGACGGCGCAGAACTTGCCCGCCTGGGCCCGCCCGGCATGTTTGTGATGGAGGAACAGGAAGAAGAGCCGGGCGCTCAGGTGCTTGAACGGCACGCCTTCGGAGAAGCAGATCCCTGCGACCGTGTCGAGCACGTGCTGCGCCCGGTCCATCCGCGCCGACACGTGGATCTTCCAGCCCTGCTCGGCGCTTCCGGTCCGCGGACTGCCCCAGGCCGTCCAGATGCCCTGGGCGGCGCCGCGCAGGCCCGGCGGGACCTCGCCGGGAGCGAAGCGCGGCCCGGGGTCGGCCACGCTGGGCAGCGGCAGGTAGTACTCCCGGTCCGCGAGCGCTTCGCCGAATCCTTCGAGCACGAAATCTCCTCGCAGGGTGGTACCGGGCGGCCACAACGGCCGTGCCGGACGTTGGGACCGGCAGGTACGGAAACGGTTCGCCGGCGGCACGCGACCGGTATCACGCGGGATCGCCCTCGTCGTTGATGTCGGGCGCGTGCTCAGGGGCACGTCGAAGTTTCGCCGTGGGCGGTCGAGCGCTGGTGGTGTGCCGGGCATCACCGACCCGGACGGGCAGGCACGGGTGCTGGTCGGGGTGGTCGGGGCGGTAGCCGCGGCTGGTGACCCTGGGCGGGCCGAGGAGATCACCCGCCCTGGTGACCCTGGGCGGGCCGAGGAGATCGCCCGCACCATCACCGACCCGGACCGGCAGGCGGGGGCGCTGACCGAGGTGGGGAAGGTAATCGGTCTACCGCGGGCTGGTCTCTTGTGGGGCACGGCATTCGCGCTGGGGTCGTGGCTGAGGCCTCTGCCGGTGTTGGCAAGTCTTCACCCGGCTCCTCTCACGGGTAGCGCCTACCCTGCCTCTTCCACGAAACCCCTCCGGGCGGCGGTTCCCCTGACCGGCCGGGCATTCGTCTCGCGCATCCCGTCGGCCGGCGGGCCGCGGTGGAACTGCGCGTCCGAAAAATGCCGGGGCGAATGTCGCCCCGGCCGTCACGTTCTTCCGTCGCGGCGGGTCAGCGTAGTGGAACAGCACTGAAGCGCCCGTACGAGGGAGAAGCCATGACCGAATCGATGCTCGTCACCGGAGGCACCGGACTGCTCGCGATCCACGTCGTGCCCTGGCTGAACGCGCGGGCCGGGGCGTGCGCGTCCTGAGTCGGCGCGGCCACGGGCCCCTGGAGGAAGTCACGTACACGGCCGGGTACCTGATGACCGGCGAGGGCCTCGACGCGGCTGTCGACGGCGCCGGGACCGCCGTGCACCTGGCCACGGTGCACGGGAGGACTTCCCCGCCGAACGCTCGGCCGCCCGAACCGCACCACGAGCCGCCGGCCCGCCGTTCCACCGGCCCGCCGCTCCGGCATGCCCTCTCCCCCCCTCCTACTGGTCGTCCACCTCCGAAAGAGCCCACGATGCGCTCGTTCTCCCGACTGCCCCTGACTGCCGCCTTGGCAGCCCTCCTGATCGCCGCCCCCGCGCACGCGGCCTCCGCCTCCTCGGGAGCCCACCGGTGGACCGCCGGCTGGGCCACGGCCGTACAGAACCCCTCCCAGAGCTGGTACCCGCCCTGGGCGGAGGCGGGCTTCCAGCAGCAGGCCGTTCGGCCGACCGTACGTGTTGGCGCGGGCGGCTCCGAGCTGCGCGTACGCCTGTCCCACGCCTTCGGAACGACCCCGCTCCAGCTGACCGGCACGACCGTCGCCATATCTGCCGGGGGAGCCACCGTCCAGCCCGGGACCGTCCGCACGCTGACTTTCGACGGGTCCGCCTCCCCCTCGATCCGACCCGGGGACCGACCCGCCAGCGACCCGGTCCGGCTGCCGGTCAAGGCGGGTGACCGGCTCGCCGTCACCCTGTTCTTCAACGGTTCCTCGGGCTCGGCCACTTTCCACAACGTGGCCATGGAAACCACGTACCGGGCTGACGGCGACCACCGCGCGGACGTGGGCGCGGACGTGGGCGCGGACGCGTTCACGCGGAACAGCTCGTCCTGGTACTTCCTCGAAGGCGTGGCCGTGGCCGGGAAGGCGGCGGGAGCGCGGCGCGACGCTCCGCCGGGCAAGAGCCTGGAGAGCGGGGCTCCCGCCGAGACCCGCGCCGCGCTCAACCAGTGGAGCCGCACCACTGGCGCGTACGACGCCGTAGTGGACTTCGGCCGCGTCCTCGCCAACCCGCTGAACCCCGGACAGCTGCTCCCCGCATACGCCGGCGGGGACGGCCTCCACCCGAACGACGCCGGGTACCGGGCGATGGCGGACGCCGTGTACCTGGACTCCCTGTAAGCCGACTCACCGAGCGGCCCCACTTTCCGTACCCCACCGGCCCACCGACCAGAGGACACCACACCCGTGACCACACCCATGACCACACCCACCGAGCACTACGACCGGCTGCTCGCCGCGCACTACACCTGGATGCTCGGCGACGACATCCACGCGAACGCCGCGGACCAGGCCGAACTCATCCGCGGGCTGGGCATACAGCCCGAGGCCCACGGGGACGTAGCCATCGACCTCGGGTCCGGGCCGGGCCCGCAGACCCTGGCCCTGGCGCACCTCGGCTTCTCCCGCGTGACCGCCGTGGACACCAGCCGGGCCCTGCTCGACGAACTCATCGGACACGCCGGGACCGCGGGCGTCGCGGACGCCGTGCGCACCGTGCACGCGGACCTCCTCGACGCACTCCCCCGCGTGGCAGGACCCGCCACCGCAGCCGCGATCGTGTGCATGGGCGACACCCTGACCCACCTGCCCGGACCCGCGGACGTCAGCGCCCTGCTGGACGGCATAGCGCACGCCCTGCGCCCCGGCGGACACGTGGTCGTCACCTACCGCGACCTCACCGGGGAGCTCGGCGGCACCGCCCGGTTCATCCCCGTACGCTCCACCGAGGACCGGCTGCTCACCTGCTTCCTGGAGTACGTCGACGAGGACACGGTCGTGGTCCACGACCTGCTCCACACCCGCTCGGAGGGGGAATGGCACCTCCAGGTCGGCAGCTACCCCAAACTGCGGCTGACCGCGGACTGGCTGGCCGACGAAGCGCGGCGCGCCGGGCTCGACGTCCGGCACGCCGCAGCGGGCCCGCGGGGCATGCGGGTACTCCACGCGGTCAAACCGGCCGCGGTCAAACCGGACGGGGAGATGGAAGCTCCTCGCGGGTAGTCCGTGCGGTGACGGATCATCAAGCGGCGAGCCCTTCGACGGCGGGCGGCAAAGCCAGGACGATCCGTATGCCTGGGTACGGCGCACCCAGGCATACGGGTGGGGCGCGGCCCAGCATCGACGCCACGGCCACCGCGTGCACCGGGCGTTCCTCGCCTCCGTGCGCGTTCTCGGGGATGGCGTGGACATCACCGGCGAGCGGGGCGTCGAGGCCGTCTGCTTCGCCGACACCCGTGGCTCACAAGTCGAGATCGTCCAGAACATCGGCCGCGCGCTCCGCCTCAACCGCGACGGCACCACCAAGGTCGCCCGCATCATCGTGCCCGTGTTCCTGGAGGCCGGCGAGGACCCGACCGACATGGTCGCCAGCGCCTCGTTCCGCCCTCTCGTAGCGGTCCTCCAAGGACTCCGCAGTCATGATGAGCGCCTGGTCGAGCAGCTCGCCCCCCGCGCCCTCACCCACGGGCAGCGCACAATCCACATCCAGCGCGACGAAGACGGACGGATCGTCGGCGCCAGCGTCCAGGGCGACATATGGGGTGGTCCGCAGGGTGGAGGGGTGAGTCAGACCAGCGGCGGAGAGGGATGCGCCTGGGGGCTGATGCGGCGGGGTGCGCGGGCCCCGGAGCATGGGCATCCCCATCGGAGGGAGACGTGGTGGAGCGCTGGGACCGGATCGGGCGTGCGGCAGCGTACGGGGCGGCGGCGGCCCTCGTGCCGTATCTGGTGATCAAGGTGTCGTGGGTGATCGGTTCGTTACTGGGGCTGTTGCCGGTCGGGCGGGGGTTCAGCCTGGGCGGGTGGCTGGTGCTCAACACCGTCACGATCGGTATGGCTGCGGCCGGGATCACGCTGGGGCTGGCGCTGGTGCGGCCGTGGGGGATGCGGATCCCCGGCTGGCTGGTGGGATTCTTCGCCTGGGTCGGGTCGGGGTTCCTGGTGTCGATCCTGCCGTTCGTGGTCGTCAGCGCGCTGGTGAACTCTGGGGCGGGAAGTTCGAAAGGCTCAGGTAGCTCGGGGAGTGGCGAGGCGATGCCGGGCTGGGAAGCGGTGCTGCTCCAGTGCAGCTTCGTGGGTACCGGGATCGCGCTGGCCATCGCGCTTCCCGCCTATCTGTGGCGGCGCTGGCCTCACGCGCTGCGCCGGCCGGAGCCACCCAGCACGCGCACCTCCTCAGGACCGCTGTGGCCCGCCGTGAGCGGCGCCGTGACCGGCATGGCCTGGCTCTACTGGGCGGCCGGTGGCTCCCTGGGCATCGCGCACCGCGATGAGCGGCCGGCCAGCTGGTACGTACTGGTTGGGGTCAGCGCGTGCTGGGCTCTCGCCGCGGCCGCCGCCGTTCTGGCTCTCGTCCGGCGCCGGTCGACCCGGCTGCCGTATCCGCTCCTGCTTGCGCTGGCGTGGCTGGGATCGGGCTCGATGTTCGCGTGGAGCGGTTGGAGGCTGCCGGCCACGGTGTACGTGGCGCTGACGCATCCGAGCGACGTCAGCTACCCGGAGAACGTCGCGGTCGCCGTGGCGCTGCACGTCACGGCCGTGCTGACCGGGGCGGGGATTATGGGGACGCTGGTACGCGGCGACCGCGGGCGGGTGAGCGTGGCCGACAGCGCCCAGCAGTCCGCCGAGCGGGTGGGCCGTCGCCCGTGAACCCGGCTGTCCAGGAAGCCCTTTCACCAGGAGCACCTCGATTGTGGTCTGTGTGACCACGCGAAGGGACGTGGCTCACCCTTCCCCCGTCGCGTCCTCCCCCCGGCGCAGAAGGCAGTGCATCGGCCTCCTGCTCAGGTCGCAGTGCCGCGGACCGGAATTCATCATTAGGGCGCACGGGCCGACGGCCGGACGCCGCGATGATTTCGGTCATGGATCAAGAACTCGGCACCCTCGTCCAGCAGACCGCCGACCAGCTGGCCGACCGTCGCGTCGGCGTGGTGGTGGCCGCCCTCGCGGGAGACCACGTAGAGATCAGAGGTGCGGGCAGCACCGGCGGAGACCACGCTCATGTACCGGGGTCCGACACCCTGTTCGAGATCGGGTCGGTGACCAAGGCGTTCACTGCCCTGGCCCTGGCACGGCTGACCGTGACCGGCGAAGCAGACCTGGACGAACCGCTGAGCGACCTGCTGCCCGAAGGGACGGCCGTACCGTCACGCGACGGCGAGCAGATCACCCTGCGGCACCTCGCCACCCACACCTCCGGCCTGCCCCGGCTGCCCAGAGGCATGCTGCTCCCAGCCCTGCTGCGTCCCACCAAGCCGGACCCGTACGCCCACTGCAGCACCGAGTGGCTCCTGTCAGGGCTGGCCCGGACCCGCCTGGGAGCTGCACCGGGCGCGCGGTTCCGTTACTCCAACCTCGGAAGCGGACTGCTGGGACTGGCCCTGGCCCGCCGGGCCGGCACCGACTACGAAACCCTCGTGACCCGCACGGTCTGTACCCCCTTGGGCATGGAGGACACCGTGGTGAGCGTGGACGCCGCACGCGCGCAACGCTCGGCCCGGGGCCACGACCGCCGCGGACGGCCCACCCCGCCCTGGCACCTCGCCGACCTGACCGGAGCCGGCGGCCTGCGGTCGACCGCGACCGACCTGGTGGCCTTCGTCCGGGCCCAACTGGACGGCGGCCCCGAGCCCCTCGCGGACCCGATCCGCCTGAGCCGGGAGGTCGAGTACCGCAAGAGCGCCTTCGCCTGGGTGCACCTTGGCTGGATGGCCCACCGCCTCCACCCCCGACAGGGCGCCCACCTCCAGATCTGGCACAACGGCGGCACCGGCGGATTCTCCTCCTTCGTGAGCTTCGACCCGGAGAACCGGCTGGGGGTCATCGCCCTCGGCAACACTCCGCGCCCGGTCGACCGGCCCGCCTTCGACCTCCTACGCACCCTGCAGGCACAGCACGCGTCCGCGCCGCACTGACTGGGCAGCTCGCCCGCCCACTTGCGGGTCTGTCAAACGAACGGTGCAACCGGAGTGGTTGGGGTTACCGGCGGGCTGTGGAGAGGCGGCCGTCGAAGGGACGTCGAAGGCGTTCAGGGCCGTCTTCCAGCGCATGGTCCAGCGGGCCTGGCCTTTGCCGGTGGGGTCCAGCGACACTATCGCCGTGTAGACGCACTTCAAGGCCGCAGTCTCGTTGGGGAAGTGTCCGCGGGCCTTGACGGCCCGCCGGATCCTGGCGTTCACCGATTCGATCGCGTTCGTGGTGTGGACCTCACCGATCCCCGCTTCGTGGAATGGCGCGGCACCGGCCCCGAAGCGTGGGACCCGTCACGCTGAGGGGTTGCCGCGGCCGACGGCAGCCGCGCGGGCCGGTGGCGGCCGGCTACCAGGGGAGCTCCGCGCAGATGGTCTTGCCGCCTTCCGGGACCGGTTTGATGCGGATGTGGGTGGCGAGTCGCTTGATCATGAACCATCCCCACCCGCCGGCTCCGTCCGTGCTGGGGGTCCGCGGCCGGGGAAGTTGTGGGCTGTGGTCGGCGACGCACACGTCGATGGAGCCGTCGAGGAGTTCCAGGTGCAGGGCGCAGGGGCCGACGGTGTGCCGGATCGCGTTGGCGACGAGCTCGCCCACCACCAGGAGCACGTTGTCCGTGCTCTCGTCCGTGGCCGGGGCCCGCAGGCGGGTGGCCCGGGTAAGGAAGGCACGGGTGGCGTCACGCGCTGCCGCGCCGGGTCGATTCACGCGGGACAGCGGCTGATCCAGGACGGCCGTACTCACCTCCTTCTCCTCCTTCCGCCCAGCGGGCTTGTATGTCGCGCATGCCCCGCTACGCGAGCCGAAACCCGGGCGGGCCCAGCCGCGTGAAGTCCGGGAACATGAGGGTCAGCCGCGATGCGCCTACGGCGACGTACCTGACGGGTGCCGGTAGATGCTGCCCCCGGTCGATGGAGGTGTCGGCGCTGGTCTCCGCGACGAGGTCGGACCGGACGAGGGTGGTGTCGAGAACATCGCGCGTGCCCCAGGCCGAGACGACGGCGGGAGCCCGCGCCGCGCGTTGGAGGTGAGCAGCCGCGCAAGGATTCAGTGAGTGCCGGGCATAGGGCGGCGTGTGCCGGGACCGTGGCGGTGGGCGTCGTTGTCGCGGGCCGCGGAGGCGGCCACGAGGGCGAGGAGGGTGGCGATGATGCCGGTGATGAGGTTGCTGGTGATCGAGCGGGTGTGGGCGACGTCCCCGGCGACGACCCAAGGGGCGACGCAGGTCCAGATGCCGATGGCGGCCGCGGCCCAGGCCATGGAGTGGGTGCGCTCGTAGGAATTGCCGAGTCCGCCGAGCAGGAGCATGTAGGCGATGCCGGCGATGAGGTTGGTAACGGCGAGGGTGGTGAAGCCGTTGAAGCCGACGATCCACGGCGACGCGGCGAGGTAGAGCCCGGTGAGCAGAGCGAGTGCCTCGACCATTTGGGCTCGCGGGGTCGCGGCCGCGCGGTCGTGTCGGGCGCGCAGGTCCATCAGGTCCGGGTGCTCTTCGATGGGCGCGCGGTGGGTTGACGCCATGATGACCTCCAGAGAAGGAGTGGTTATCCGCACAACCCCTACCCCTAAAACCGACATAAATGGATGTAGAGGTAGACAAGTGGGGCGGGGTTTGGTGTCGAAATGGTCAAGGTCCGCGTTTGGAGCGGCATGGCGGGCACGGGAAAGGCATGTCCGGAGTCCACGCACGGCCCAAGAACCCGTTCGCACGGCCCGCCCACGCGACCGCGGCGGCTTCGCCTCATGCCGGGCGCGGACGGCGCGCAGGTTTCGGCACACGGCTGCGGCGCAGGATCCGCGCCCATCGCGACATCGACATCCTGTCCTCCTACATCCCGGGCGACGAAGGCGGGGCCGGCGCCGGGAAGTGCCTGCTCCTGGTCCGTGTCCGCAAGGTCGTCGGGCAGATCCACTACCGGGTCTGCACCACCTGCGGGGAAGGCGTGATCACCACTGTCGACATCGAGGAGCTTTACCACTTCAGCAGGCCACGCCTCCACACCCGCGCCCTCTCCCACCTGCGGTTCCGCCACCCGGACGTCACCTGGCAGAACATGACGAGCGAGCACAGCACACGCAGCCTCCTGTACCGCCTGAGCCACTCCGCTCCTGCGCCCAGCAGCAGGTGCGTGCACACAGCTCGATAGACGTGTCTCAGAGCCGGACGCGGGTGATTGGTAGGTGCGACGAGGGCCCCCGGCCCTCCCTGAGGGGTGACCCGCGCATGACGGCTCTGTCCACCGCCCGGAGGCAGGGCCGTCTCCCTTCACTGCCCAGGCAGCTTTCGCCAGGGCGCTTGGATCTTCGCTCACTCTGCGGCTGCGGCAGCGCCCCCGCCGAACTGCGGCACGTCGTCGACGGTCGCATCCAGTCGCAGACGCACGTACCGGATCGGGTGCCGGTAGACGCCGCCCCGGTCGATCGAGGTGTCGGCGCTGATCTCCCCGACGAGGTCGGGCTCGACGAGGGTGGTGTCGAGGACGTCGCGCGTCCCCCATGCCGAGGAGAACGTCGCGCCGGTCCACGGATGGCCGGGGCCGGCCAGGGTGAGGTACTCGGCGAGCCGGCGGGCCGCGTCGGGGCGCAGCGGTACGGTACGTCCGATGGGGCGGAGGCGGCCGGTCGCATCGTGGCGGCCGAGGACGAGGACTTGGGGGCGTGCGGGGGTGCGGGTGATGGCGCCGATGACCGCTTCAGTGCTGTCTCTGCGTCTGATCTTGGTCCAGGCGCGGGATCCCGGAAGATAGCGCTGGTTCAGCTGCTTTACGACCAGGCCCTCCACGCCGGAGACGTCCGTCCACTCCTCCAGCCGCTCCCGGGCTGTGGCCGGGCCTGTGGTCATCGGGCACAGCATCCACGGTGCGCTCAGCGCGCGGGCCGCGAACATGACCTCGAGCCGCCGCCGGCGCTCGCGGTAGGGCAGGGTCAACAGCTCGGTGCCATCGGCCTGCAAGATGTCGAAGGCGATGATGAACGCCGGACTCGGCCCGGCGAGCGCGGCGGCGGTGCGGCCGCGGGCGGCGGCCCGGCGCTGGAGCGCTTCGAAGGACAGCCGTCCGGCCGCCGTGTCCCAGACGACGACCTCGCCGTCGAGGACCAGGCCTTCGGGGAGTTGCTCGGCGGCTGCGACGGGAGCGGAATCGCCCACCTGATGGCATCGGACGGGTTCGAGCCGCTGGGTTCCATGGCGCCCATGCTGGGGGCTCTGCCTGGCCAGGACGGCCCCTTCGGTCGGCAGCCCGCGCCGGGTGAGGACGACGAAACCGAGATGGACACCGAGGACCTGGGGCCCGTCGCCGCGGTGCCCGCACCCACGGACGGGAGCGGCAGTGACGACGTCGTGGCCCAGCCGCTGGCTCAGGCCCGCAAGGGAGGGGAGGGCGAGAGATCCCGGGCGGTCCGCCCTCGTTAGGCCGACAGCGTGGGCCGCGCCTGGCTCGTTATGCCGATGTGGACGACCAACGAACGGTTCTGGACCAGTGGCCGTACGGGGCAGGGCGGCTGCGCCGCGCGCTGAGGTTCCACATCGAAGCCTCCCTCGCCTGGCGCCTGGGAGTGATGCCCAAGCCGTCAGCGTGGCCCGATCCGGCGGGACCAGGCGGGACCAGGGGGTGCGACGGCTGGTGCCGGATCGTAGGCTGCGGCCATGACCGAGATCCAGACCCCGACGCCCCGTGACGCCTTCGAACTGCTCATGGCGGGTAACCAGCGCTTCGTCTCAGGCGCCTCCGAGCATCCGAATCAGGACGCCGCCCGCCGCGCCGAGACCGCACCGTCCCAGCAGCCCTTCGCCGTGCTGTTCGGGTGCTCCGACTCCCGGCTGGCCGCCGAGATCATCTTCGACCGCGGCCTGGGTGACCTGTTCGTGGTGCGCACCGCGGGGCACGTCGCTGGTGCTGAAGTACTCGGTTCCATCGAGTTCGGCGTGAGTGTCCTCGACGCGCCGCTGGTCGTCGTCCTCGGCCACGACTCGTGCGGCGCCGTCGCCGCGGCCTGCTCCGCTCTGGAGGACGGGCAGACGCCGGGCGGCTTCGTCCGGGACGTTGTCGAGCGGGTGACCCCGAGCGTGCTGGCGGCCCGCGCCGCTGGACGCGAGACGGCCGACGAGATACTGGCCGAGCACATCGAGCACACCGTGGACCTGTTGCTGGAACGCTCCCGCGTCCTGGCCGAGCGAGTGGCCGCCGGCCGCCTCGGCATGGTGGGTCTGTCCTACCGGTTGGCCGACGGCAGTGCACGGCTCGTCGCCTCTCGCGGTCTTGATGCGGCGGTTCCCACCGCGTCGTGACCGCCCCGGGGTTCTCAGCGTGACTTGCCGAGGTTTTGGGGGGACACCCGTACATGTGGATGAGGAAGACCTCTCGGGTTCGCCACTTGATCATCCTCGGAAGGACACCCTCGATGGCTCGCGGAGCAGACCGCGCGCCCAGCACCGCGTCCCGTGCCGACCTGGCGCGGGCCGCGGACTGCGAGGTGTGCCGGGGGTGGGGAACAGCCGTCACCGATGAGGGGCGGCACGAGTTGTGCCCGGCCAGAGTGCTGAGCCCCGCCCCGAGCCGCCCCCGGGCCAGCACAGCCCCAACGAGCTGGAGCAGTGGTACGGCGTCGGTGCTGGTCACACGGTGGGCCGGGGCCCCGCGGCGCGGCGGAGCCGGTTGGCGATCGCCAGTCCCAGACCCTCATCCGCCGGCAAGGACGCGACGATGAGGTCGCAGCCCCGCTGGTCGAGTTCGCGCAGGAACCCGTAGAGCCCCTGCGCGTAGGCGGCCATCGAGGCGGGGACTGCCACCACGGCGTGCGCCTTCACCTGAACGTCGGCGCCGCAGGCAGGCAGAAGGACGCCCACCTGGTGCCCCAGCTCCTGAGCGATTTCCGCTTCGGCGACGACCTTCTCCGGTTCGACGAGGACGACCCGCGCACGCGGTGCGTAGTGGGACGGATGCTGGCCGGGCACCCGAACGTGGCTGGTCGAAGGGACCGCGAGCGGGCAGCCAAGCACCGTTTCGAGGTCCTCACGCGTCACCCCGCCAGGCCGCAGGATGGTCGGGGCATCGCCCGTGGCGTCGACGATGGTGGACTCGACACCGACGTCGCAGGCTCCGCCGTCCAGCACGAAGTCGACGGCATCACCAAGCTCCGCACGGACATGGTCCGCCGTTGTCGGGCTGACCGAGCCGAAGCGGTTGGCGGACGGGGCCGCGACACCGCCGCCGAAGGCCGCCAGCAGGGCGAGTGCGACGGGGTGGTCGGGCACGCGCACGGCGACCGTTTCCAGGCCACCAGTCGCTTCGAGGGGCACGCGCGGACCGCGCCGCAAGACCAGCGTGAGGGGCCCCGGCCAGAAGTGTTCGGCCAGCAGGCGGGCCGCCTGGGGAACGTCTTGGACCCAGTCGTCCAGGTGCTCCGCGCCGGCGAGGTGGACGATCAGCGGGTGGGAGGGCGGACGTCCCTTGACCTGGAAGATGCGCGCGACGGCGGCGGGGTCCTCGGCGTTGGCGCCCAGACCGTAGACGGTCTCGGTCGGGAGGGCCACCAGGCCGCCGGCACGCAGCACACCGGCCGCCTTCTCGATGTCACTCGTTCTTACCGTCACCCTCGTAATCCTAGAAGCACAAAGGACCGGCGACGGTCATAATCTCAGCGCCAACCACGGTTCCATTGATCCAGTCCCGGGACCGGACGAGGACGACAGCACGGACACCGCCACCGAGGAGCCAGCCACCACGGACGGGAGCGCTCACGGGCCGGCGAGGACGTCCTTGGTGCGGGCTGTCTTCGGTCAGGGTTTCGGGCTGAGGGCTTTGCGGCCGGAGCGGAGTTCGGTCAGGAGGCGGCCGATGTCCGTGAGGAGGGTGCCCTGGAGGGTGTGTACTGCCGGCGCGGCTTCGGAGGCTGCTCGTTCGTGTTGTTCGACGCGGTTGAGTTCTGCCGTGGCGTCGTCGATCAGGCCGTCGAGATGCCCGGTGTCGGTGAGGGAGGTCTGGCCGATCTCCTGCATCGCGGTGGCCGCCGTTCGCAGCAGCGAGCTGGAGGCGGTCCGGAAGGACGCGGGGAGGTTGTGGATCTCTCCGCTGTCCAGGGCGTAGTGGAGGGTGCGGGTCAGGGAGCGGAGGTGGTCCATGGTGCGTTCGGCGATGGTGATGGCGTCACGGGCGCGGGGCAGGACCGTGTCGGCGCGGTCGGCGGGGTGGCGGGGGTGGAGGCGGGTGTTCTCGATCTCGGTGTCGGTGGCGTGTTGGATGTGCTCGCATTCGGCGGCGAGTTTGCGCCAGTCACGACGCCAGTGCCCGATGCGCTGGGTGTCGGGGTCGTTTCCTACGAAGATCTCGGCCAGGTCTTCGAGGCGCCGGCTCATCGCGGTGTAGAGGTCGGCGACGGCTTGTTGCCGGTGGTGGACGTGGCGGGCGGGAGGGAGGACGAGGTGTGCGCTGAGGCCGCAGAGCGCACCGACGGCTACCGAGGCGGCCAGGTAGCCGATGTAGTCGATGCGTCCTTGGCCGGAGGAGAACGCGAAGAAGCCGATGATGGCTACCTGGGTGCCTTGCTGGCCGAACCGCTCGATCCTTCCCAGGCCGAGCGCGGTCAGGGTGAGGAGTCCGAAGGTCCACCCGTGGATCCCCGCCACAGCGGCCAGGGAGGCTGCGAGTGCGGCCCCCGCCGCCATCGCCGCCAGGTACTGGACGCAGTCGCGGACCGAGCGGTACACCGTGGCCTGCAGGGCGACCAGCGCGGTGAACGGTGCGAACGTGGACACGGTCGGCGGCAGCAGGTAGCGGGCGATCACCCACGCGGCCATCGCCGCGACCACTGATTTGGCCCCCAGAGCCAGGTCGTCCCGCTCGCTTCCAGGACCGCGTGCGGCCCGCCGCAGGTATTCGATTCGTCCCGTCACGGCCGCCCGTACCCGGCCGGCCACCTCGCCCCGTCTGGGCACAGTCGATCACCTCGCCAGCCCGTCTTCCCCGCCGCCCGGCATCACACACCGGTGGCGCGGAGTCGGATGGTCAGGGGGCCGCAGCCCGCGGCACGGGCTCCTTCTGGTCGCGTTCGATCTCGGCACGTTCCTGTGCGATCTCCCGGGTGAGGAAGAAGTTCAGGACGGTGCGGATGGCCGCGATGGCCGCCAGCTGGCCGATCTCGGTGAAACTGGGGGCTACCGCCGTACGCAGGACATCGCCCGCCAGCTGGAACTCCAGCCCCAGGACGAGGAAACGTCCCAGACTGAGGCGGATCTTGTTGAACTCGCCGATGAGGGAACGCCGGCGCAGACCGGTCGTGGCGAACCGGGCGAAGGCCCACACGGTGCCGGCGAAGATGATCAGCGCGCCGGCAGCCTCGATAACGTGCACCAGCCACCCGATCATCTCCCGGACGCCGGACTCGGACAGCAACTCCCCCACGGCGTTCATGGATCCGCTCTTACCCGCGTGCGTGCTCCTACACCTGCCGGCTCCGGTGTCTCCCACCACACGGCGGGCGACAGAAGAGAGTCGGCCGCCGACGCATGAAAGTGGGCTGGCGAAGCATGCGCGGGAGATGGAATGCGTCATATACGACCAGGACTCGGGCCGCTCGGAGCATGTGGAGTGCGAGCTGCCGGACGACGCCTGCCAGTCGGCCCTCAAGCGACTGCGGGACTTGGGTGACGGCGAGTTCGCCTGGGTCCGGCTGGCAGACCCCTCGGAAAGCGAACTGGTCCAGCTGGCCGAGGAACTGGGCCTGCACCCGCTGGCCATGGAGGACGCACTGCATGGACGGCAGCGTCCGAAGCGCGAGCGGTTCGGCGACGTGCTGGCCGTAGCACTGAAGACCCTCCGCTATGTGGAAGAGGGGACGGCGGTGGAGACCGGCGACATCATGATCTTCGTGGGATCACGCAGCGTTCTCACCGTGCGCCACGGACCGATGGATCCCTGTACCGAGGCTGCCAGTCGGCTGGACGCCGATCCGGACATGCTGCGCCCGGGCCCCTGGGCCGTGGTGCACGCGGTGCTGGACGTCTCCGTCGACGCGTACAGCGACGCCGCCCGCAGAGTGCGCGCCACACTCAACCGGCTCGAGGACGAGGTGTTCTCGACTTCCCGCGTCGACCACACCGAGCGCATCTACTCCCTCAAGCGGGAGGTCCGCGAGTTCCGTGACGCGGTACAGCCCCTCGTCCCGGTGGTCCAGGGCCTCCTGAGCGGGCCGGGCGAGGAAAGGCACCAACCGAAGATCATCCCGTACATCCGTGACGTTGCCGATCACCTGCACCGCACGGACATCGAGGTGCGGACCCTGGACGAACTGCTGGACTCGGTCCTCGGGGCGCAGCAGGCCCGCGTGGGCACCTGGCAGAACGACGACATGCGGCGCATCTCCGCGTGGGCGGCGATCTTCGCGATCCCCACGATGGTCGCCGGCGTCTACGGCATGAACTTCGAGCACATGCCCGAACTCGGCTGGACCTACGGCTACCCCCTCGCCGTGGGCCTCATGGCGCTCGCGGCAGGCGCCCTCTACCGGGCCTTCCGCCGCAACGGCTGGCTGTAGGAGCCGGCCGCCGTGGCGCTCCTGGGGAGAGGCCCCGGCTTCTCCCGTGCCTTCGCTGACATGAGTAGCGCTGCGCTGGATAGGCGCGAGGTATGACACGCACACCGACACCCGGCCCGGGCAGGGACCAAGAGCGCGAGGAAATCGGCCGCGAGAGTACGGCGGGACCGGATCCGCAGGTGGAGGAGCGGGCGCCCGACCGGCCCAGCGAGCTGCCGAGGCGGTCGTGGAAGGCGGTGCTGCGCGGCACCGTGGAGGAGTTCAAAGACGACGAACTCGCCGACCGGGCCGCGGCGCTCACCTACTACGGGGTCCTGGCGCTCTTCCCTGCCCTGCTGGTGCTGGTGTCACTGCTGGGCATTGCCGGGGAGTCGGTGACGAAACAGGTCCTGGACAACCTGCAGAAACTGGCACCCGGCTCGGCCCGCGACGTGGTCAGCAACGCGGTGCAGCAGCTCCAGGGCAACGCAGGCGTCGGATCGCTCCTGGCGATTGTCGGCCTGGCCGTCGCGATCTGGTCGGCCTCCGGCTACATCGCCGCGTTCATCCGCACCTCGAACGCCGTCTACGACATGCCCGAAGGCCGCCCCGTGTGGAAGGTCCTCCCGCTGCGCCTGGCCCTCACCGTCACGCTGATGGTCCTGGCCTGCGCCAGCGCACTCATCGTCGTGTTCTCCGGCTCCCTGGCCCGGCAGGCCGGCACAGCACTGGGGATCGGGGACACCGCCCTGACCGTGTGGTCGATCGCGAAGTGGCCGGTCCTGGTCCTGCTGGTCACGATCATGATCGCCATCCTGTACTGGGCCGCCCCGAACGCCAAGGCCCGCGGCTTCAAATGGGTCACCCCCGGGAGTTGCCTGGCGTTGGTGATCTGGATGGTCGCCTCGGCCGGCTTCGCGTTCTACGTCGCGCACTTCGCCTCGTACAACAAGACGTACGGCACTCTCGCAGGCGTGATCATTTTCCTGGTGTGGCTGTGGATCACCAACCTGGCCATCCTCCTCGGGCTGGAGTTCGATGCCGAGATGGTCCGCCAGCGCGCGATCGCCGGCGGAATGCCCAAGGACGAGGAGCCGTACGTCGAACCCCGCGACACCCGCAAGTGGAGCGATGATGACCGCCGCCGCCTGGAATGAGCGGCCCGTGGAACAAGCGCGGGCGGGAAAGCGGCGAAGCATGGAAATCCTGGATGCCCTGCGGCGCGGTGATCATCGGCTGACAAGACGGATGGCCGCCTGGGACTCGGCTTGGGCCCGACAGGTGCTCCCACCGGTCGAGGAAGCCGCCGAGCACACGAAGCTGTGGTGGGCCGCCGCAGTGATCATGGCCGCCGGCGGGGGCTGGCGGGGACGCAAGGCCGCAGCCGCCGGCATCACGGCCATGGCAGCGGCGGAGCTGCTGTCGAACGGGGTCGCAAAACAGTTCGTGGAGCGGCGCCGACCGCCCAAAGAGTGGATCCCGCACGACGACGTCGAGGACCGGCCCGACAGCTCCTCCTTCCCCTCCGGGCACACCGCCGCCGCCGTGGCCTTCACCGCAGCCGTCGCGTCCTGCTGGCCACCGGCCGGCGCCGCATGCGCCGTCCCGACCGTGCTGGTGGCGATCGAGCGGGTCCACAGCGGCGCGCACTACCCCTCAGACGTCGCAGCCGGAGCCGTCATCGGCCTGGCCGCGGCCGCCCTCGTCCGGGCGACACCCCGCTTCCTGGTGCGCCGCTTGGGATGACCACCACCCGCAGGCGGGTGACCGGTTCCTTCAGGGGTAAGCGCGCCGTGACAACAGCGTGCACATCAACCAGGGAGGGGTCTGCCATGGCGGCGCGTTTCGAGGTCCGGCACCAGGTCGGCAAGGGCTATCACTTCGTTCTCATAGCAACGAACGGGCAGGTTATCGCGACCAGCGAGCACTACGAGACCCACCGGTCCTGCCTGAACGGCATCGACTCCGTCAAGCGCAACGCCAACGCCCCCATCCAGGATGACACCGGCACCAATTAGGGCCGTTGACCGGCGCGGCACCCCACCGGTGATACGAACGGCGGCCATCGTGCAGCCATCGCGCAATAGCGGACGAACCATGCGGAGAAGGTGAAGACCAGATGAGCACCGTGGGACGGCACCCGGACCACAGCAGCCATGAGGAATCGGTGGGCGACCTCGTTTCACGGGCGTCGCAACAGATTTCGGAGCTGGTCCGCGAGGAGATGCAGCTGGCCCGGGCGGAGATGACCCAGAAGGGCAAACGCTTCGGCGCGGGCGGCGGCCTGTTCGGCGGGGCCGGCCTGGTCGGCTTCCTGGCCGCGCAGGCCCTGGTCGCCGCCGTCATCGCAGCCCTGGCCCTGCTCCTCCCGGTGTGGGCTTCGGCCCTGATCATCGCCGCCCTGCTCGCGGCCGTCGCAGCCGTGATGGCCGCGGCCGGGAAAAAGCAGATCGCCAAGGCCGGCACCCCCACACCGGAGCAGGCCATCGACAGCGTCAAGGCCGACGTGGCCGAGATCAAGGAGGCAGCACACCGATGAGTACCCCTGCCCAGGGCGACAAGGACGCCGCGCCCACTCCCGAGGAACTGCGCGAGCAGGTCGAGCACACCCGCGAGGAACTCGGCCAGACCGTGGAGGCGCTGGCAGCCAAGGCCGACGTCAAGGCACAGGCCAAGGAGAAGGCGGCTGAGATCAAGGAACAGGCCGCCGAGAAGGCCACCCTGGTGAGCGACCAGATCCGCGACAAGGCGGCGCACGCCACCCAGCTGGTCAAGGACAAGACGCCCGATCCGGTCCTGGACAAGGCGGCCCAGGCCGCGACGCAGGTCCGTGAGGCCGCGGCCCGGGCCGGGCAGCTCGCCGCCGACAAGACCCCGGACCCGGTCCGTGAGAAGGCCGAGTCGGCCGCGACCATGGCGAAGTCCGTCCGCGCTCCCCTGATTGCCGCGGCTGCCGCGTTCGTCGTCTTCCTGCTCGTGCGCCGCAGCCGCAGGTGCCGGTGAAAGCATCGTCTTCCTGCTCGTGCGCCGCAGCCGCCGGTGCCGGTGCCGGTGCCGGTGCCGGTGCCGGTGCCGGTGCCGGTGCCGGTGCCGGTGCCGGTGCCGGTGCCGGTGCCGGTGAAAGCATCCAAGATCGCCTACAAGCCAGTCGGGCGGTCTGGTGCTCGGCGCCGCGAGTGGCATGGTCGCCGGCGCGGCTTCAGGCAGGCGTGGAAGATGATCGGCCACGACGACAGCCCCTGACGCCACCGACGAGCACCACACCTGGCAGGAAGTCCTGATCGCCGCAGCCCTGCAAGGCGCGATCTTCGCCGTCGTCAAGGCCGCCGTCGACCGGTCAGGCGCCGCCGCCACCCGGCGCCTGACCGGCTCCTGGCCCGGCTGAACCATCCAAGGGCGGCGCCGGCCTCGCCTTGAGGACCTGCGGCGCCGGCCCCGCCGGCGGCACGGGGCCTGCTCAGTGCCCGCCGATGGAGGAAGCCGTGGCCGCACGCCACGGGCCGCACACCACGGGCTGCACGCCCTCACCGCCGCCGCTCTCGCCACCGCCGTGCTGGTCGCCCGCTGGCGGGCCACCCGCGCGGAACGCGACACCCACGGCGCCAGCGCCGCCAAGGCCCCCTGGCGACGCACGGCGTCCCAACCCACCAGCGCAGACAGCGCCTTCGCTCGTGTGGCCGAGCTGCACACCTCGTTCCTGGACCCGACCCTGCGGGAAACCGACGCCCACCTCGAGCAGTACTGGAACAAGCTCACCTCGCTGAACCCGCACCGCGACGGCGAGCGCCGTCACAGGTAGAAGCCGGGCGCCATCCCGCAGCCCGTCATCCACTCGCACCGGCCGGCAGCTCCTCATCGGCAACGGACGCCATGCGGGCTGACACCCGAGGCGGGTATCGCACGCTGCTCTGGGCACACGAGACCCATGCACGGACAACACGCGCGTCCCACGAGCACTGTGTTCGGCCCAGCCCCGACACCGCCGCCCGGGCACGTCGGCGCCAAGCACTCCCGCCGAGGCAAAATCACCGGCCTCCTGCGCCGCCGGCTCCTCACGTACCGGGCGATCAACTGAACGCCGTCTACGGTAAGGGGACGGATCACCTCGTCCGGCATAGCTGTTCCTGTTCATTGTCGGGCCGGGCAGTGACGGGGACTGTCAGCGACAGCGACTGGCCCGCTCAAAAGGAGGCGGCGGCCAGTCGGCAGAAGCTCGACGTGTCCGTCCGGCTCATGCGCGGGTGAGGATGAGGACGGCATTGTGCCCGCCGAATCCGAGCGAGGATGTCGCCGCGCAGTCCAGACGCGCCCGTCGGGCGGCCTTGGCTACTACCTCCACGGGCACGCCCGGGTCCTGCTGTTCCAGGTTCGCCGTCGGGACGAGCTGCTCTTCCAGTGTGAGGACAGTGAGGGCGGCTTCGATGCCGCCCGCGGCTCCCAGGGCGTGCCCGGTCATGGCCTTGGTGGACAAGCGGGCTCTCACCGAAGACGCGGTGCAGGGCGGCGCTTTCCACGAGGTCGTTGATGACGGTCGAGGTGCCGTGGGCATTGACATGACCGACGTCGCCGGCGACCAAGTCGGCATCGGCCAGCGCGGCGCGCAGCGCCGTCTCGATGCCGGCTCCTTCCTCGTCGGGGGCGACGGAGGAGAAGGCGTCGTTGGATGACCCGTACCCGGCTAGCCGGGCCCGGATCGTAGCTCCCCGGGCCCGGGCGTGGGCCGGTTGCTCCAGCACGAGGAGCCCGGCCCCCTCGCCGACCACAAAGCCGTCACGGTCGACGTCGAACGGCCTGCAGGCGGCCGCCGGATTCTCCACACGGGTGGAGAGCGCCTTCATCTGACACGTACTGGCGAAGACGAGCCGGGAGGTGAGGGACTCCGCCCCGCCAGCGACAGCGATGTCGCAGCGCCCGGCGCGCAGCCAGCCCAGTGCGGTGCCGATCGCGTCGGTCCCCGAAGCGCGCTTGATAACTAGGGTTCCCCTGCTTCTCGTTCTTCTGCTAATTCTGGTCCTCGCCGGTGCGGGTTTCGCACTCAAGATTCTCTGGTGGGTCGCAATCGCGGTCCTGGTGCTGTGGCTGTTCGGTTTCGTCGCCCGCCCGAAGGGTGGCAGCGGCAACTGGTACCGCTCGTGGAAGCCAAAAAAGATGCAGTTCAGGTCGTATGTGGCGGTGGCCCGTAGCCCCATGACGGGGGCGGCGGGCCACCGCCATGCAGTCGTGGACGTCATCTGGAAGAGGAAAGGTTGGCGGCCGTCATCGCCGCGCGGAGGAGTTGGATGCCGTGCGGGCTGCTGGGATCGAGGCCGCTGAACTCCCGAATTCGCTGAAGGCGGTAAGTCAGTGTCCGCCGGTGGATGTTCAGCGCTTTGGCAGCCTTTTCCCTGTCGAGCTCGTGGAAGAACAGTGCGTCGAGGGTGAGACGCAGATCGGTCCCCTGTTCGAGCGGTCCCAGGAGGTCGACGAGCCTGTTCTGCATGGCCGGCTGTCGGGAGATCGCAAGTTCTATCACTAGTTCGGTCGCCTTGTACGGACGCGCCTGGGCATCGGGCATCGCCACCACCACGGAAATGGTCTGCTGCAGCTCTCTGAGAGTGTCGGGGACCGATCCCACAGTGGCTGCCAGGGCGTGGGCGGCACGTACGGACCGGACCTTTCGCGATGCTGCGGCCACTAGCTCTGCGGACAGGGTTTCCACCAGGTTCTCGTCACCGTTCACTGGTAGCAGCACCATCATTTCGTCTCGCCGCGGCTGGGTGGACCAGAGAATCCCCGGCGACGACCGGAGCAGGCTCCCGATCTCGTCCAGCGCACGCTCGAGGGCGCCTTCCTCCTGCAAGAACCTGCAGACGAGGATGAGATAGCCCTCGGGGAGGAGGATGCCCGCGGCCGCGGCCGCGGCCATGGACGCAGACTCGGTCGACGCGCGTAGCAACTCTGCAAGCAGCTGTTGGCGAGCCTGGAGGGTCTCCCCCCGTTCGACGCGCGCCGTGTCGTGGTAGCCCGCCATGGCGGCCGCGATCATCCGGGCGTTCTCCTGAGCCCCGTACGTGATCAGCTTGGCGAACTCTGTGTAGTTCTCGGAGCTCGCCACCGAAAGAATGTCTCGCAGGCCGGCCAGATGCCCCACCTCGAATCCGTCTCGAAGGTCGGACGCGGAGAACGAGTCAAACAGGCACCGGCGCGATCCCATGTTCCGGAAGACCTCGAGATCGGAGTCGAGGAAGGGGGTCTGGCCGTTGTCGAACATGTCGAGCATACGAACCGTCACAAAATGTAGTTCACCCGGTATCTCCTTGGGGCGTTTCGCATGTAGCTGCGCTATTTTGGGAATTTCGCTCGTCGTCATGTCGAGAATCTTTGAAACAGTGATGTCGCGTCGGGCCTTCAGCTGCCTGACGAGCTTGGAGTCATTGATGTGACACACCTCCATCGGCAACCGAAGGAACGCCCGAATCACACCGGGAGAGCACGGTACGAGCTTTTGATCGATCATTTCCAGCACATGGATGCCGAATTCGGCGTCGATGGGATGAAATCACCGACCCGGCGGGAGAGATGCAAGGACCTTCCGGCCTCGGCGCAGACGTGGCGGTCCACACCGATCCCGAAAGGCCCCGGGCATGCAGGTACTACCAACCGTGGTTCCACCTCATTTCGACGGCGATGCTAGCCGTCTGGCGGCCTATCCGGGAAGGGCGACGGGAAGGCAGTTGCGGGGAATGAAGTACCACCCCTGCTGGCCGACGCCATCGGTGCTGTCGGCCCGCGGGTCGCGGATCATCACCCACTTGCCGTCGCGCGAGACGTAGCGCCACAGGACGGTCTGGCCGACGGCAACCCGACTGTTCAGCGGTGAACTGGCCACCGTAGGAACCTTCCAGGGCTGCACGTTGCCGTAACCCCTGATGTGCGATCCGTCCCAGGTGCTACACCCGGCCCGGGCGACCGTGGCCACGGTAGCTCCGTCATCGGCCGAGCCCCCGATCTGGCCGTTGGTGAACACGGAAGTCGGCAGCGTGGCCGCAGCGCCACAACCCTCGGCGGCGGACGCACTGCCGGCGACCGCTCCCGAGAAGGTCCACAGGCACGCGTTGAGATCCCCGTACACCCGGCCCCACCGGTACCCGCCGCTCTGCTCGCCCTGCACGTCGACCGTCCAATTACGGTACGCCGTGCCCAAAACGTACGAGTGCGGAGCTCGCCGCAACAGCGTGTAATCCGCCGACACATGCTTACGGACCGCGGCCTCGGCGGCGGGCCCCTGCACCAACAGGGGCACAGCCACACCCGCGACTGCCGCCAACGACAACCCGATGAGCGACGCACGAACTCGTTTCGACATGGAAATGCCCTTCCTTGGAATGAACTGGATACCTGGTGACGGACCGGAGCATGATTACGCATGCCGGAATCACGCCGGAGCAGTCAAGGCGTCAATCCTGCCAACGCCCGCAGCGACCGGGTGCACATTCCTCTTGCCGAGGAAGAACCAGGAGGCGGTACGCCCTCTTCCACCACGGCACGTGCCGTACACCTGACAGGCGAGGCAAGCATTCATCACACCGGTCGCGACAAGCAAGGGCTACAGAGAACGAGAAAGCGTTCTACACAAACGGGAAATTGCCGGACGGTCAGGTTTTCCTGGTTGCGCATAGGCCAACGCCGCTGCACGTGATGCACTCCTGCCGATGCGTGGCCGCCGAATCGCGGGGCCGCCAACTCCCGGAGGTAGCGCGTGATACGTCGCATGTCCGCAATCCTGACCATTTCGGCCGCAACCCTGCTCGTCTGGGCAGGTGCCGCAGCACCGGCTTCGGCAGCTCCCGCCGACAAATCGCATGTTCTGTCCAGCTGGACCCAGACCAGCGCCTCCAGTTACAACACCTTCATCTCGGCGCGCAACAACCAGGGCCCCTGGTCGACCTACGGCTTCAACTGGTCCACGGACTACTGCTCCTCGTCGCCCGACAATCCGCTGGACTTCCCCTTCAGCCTTTCCTGCGCCCGGCACGACTTCGGCTACCGCAACTACAAAGCCGCCGGACAGTTCACCTCCAACAAGCCCCGGTTGGACAGCATGTTCTACGAGGACCTCAAGCGGGTGTGCGGTTCACACGGGTACAACACCTCGAAGAAGGCGACCTGTAACAGCCTTGCCTGGACGTACTACAAGACGGTCAAGCAGTTCGGCTGACCCGCCGGGCCGACCCGCGTTACACCGGGAGGTGTAGTCAGCGGGTCGGCAAAGTGAGCAGAGAGCGGCCGATGCGCCCCGCGGCGCGCCGCGCGCTCCTCACTCACCCTGCCATGGTGCGCCATGAACGGCGCCCCACGTCTGTACCCGACTTCAGGAACAGGCCGGATGAGTCAACAGTCGCCGGTCCGGACATGGCAGCCCGCCGCCTGGGGGTGACGTCCGACCGGCCGGGACGCCGGGCGACAAGAGGCGCGTGGCCGTGGACGTGCTGGGCCAGGTCATCGCCGTCACCGTCCCGACCGCGAGCATCCACGACAACGCCGCCGCGGGCGTCGCTCTGCTGGGGTGGGGAGCGCCGGCGAAGACGGGCGGCACACCCCACCTCCGTGACGCACTGCGCCATCGGCGCATCCTGCCCGTCATCCCCCGCAAGGGTCCCCGAACATGAAGGACCTGGGCAAGCTCCGTTACGTGGTGGGGCAGACCTTCGCCCTACCCCACCACCACCTCAAACACCTCGCCGTCCGCCGCGAACGCCGGACCGAACTCCACGACGCCTTCATCTTCTCGCCTGCAGCCTCATCTGCTACCGACGCCTCAGGAAGAACCGCTCGTGATCGTGTTGCCAGCTCGCAGGCGGTGACGGGGCCGTCGGTCCAGAAGTTCCTGGCCAGTGCGCGCCGTTCCTGCCAGATCGTGTCCTTGTCGCGGAAGGCGAGTATTCCGGCCGCCTGGTCGGCGTCGTTGACCTGCCAACCGCCGTTGACGGCTCCGGTCAGTCCTGCGCTGAGTTTCTCGAAGGCCTGAGCGGTTTTCAGGTCGGCTTCGACGCCGCTGTTGATGATGAACTTCAATTGCCGCACTGCCTGCTGATTCTTGTTCAGCAATAATTCGACCAGTTCGTCCACTGCGGTGTCGAGGTGGCCGTCGGGCACAACCCGGTTCCACAAGGTCAGCTCCGCCGCCCGGGAGGCGGGGTGGAGGGCACCGAGGAGGTTGATCTCCTTGGTCAATCGCCGTCCGATGAGCCGCGCCATCCGGGTGGTACCGCCCCACCCCGGGGTGATGCCGACGTCGACTTCGGGCATGCCCCACTTAGCGCTGTAGGCGGCGACCACGAAGTCGCAGGCCATGGTGATCTCCAGCCCGCCGCCGACCGCGAACCCGTTCACCTTGGCGATGGTGACCTTGTCGAGCTCCTCCAGGGTGTCGGCCATGTGCTGGTAGCCGGTGACGCGGCGCATGACGTCGTTGGCGTCGCCCCATCGGTGCATCTCCGTGATGTCGTCACCGGCGCAGAACGTGCCGCCGGCGCCCTGGATCACCAGGACTTTGATGGTCCGGCTGTCCCGGACCACCTCCAGCGCGTGAATCAGTTCATCGGAGAGTGCGATCGACAGGGCGTTGTGCGCCAGCGGCCGATTGAGGGTGATCCGTGCGACCGCACCGGCCTCCTCAAAGACAAGCTGTTCGTACCGCCTGGACAAGCTCGTCGGACACGGCATTCTGAACCGCCGCCCGTACAGCGAGCGCCCGCCACGCGAGGAATACCTGCTGACCGACAAGGGACGTGATCTGTACGGAGTCACCGTTGCCCTGATGAGCTGGGGAGACCGGTGGCTATCGGGTGAGCCACCCCTGACCCTGACGCATCGCCCCGACGGCGGCGCGATCGAACAGATCCTGCGCTGCTCGGACTGCGGCACCCACCTCGACGCGAGGGACGTCCACTACCACCGAGCACAAGAGGGCGGTTCGTGAGTCTTTGGGTTTTCCTGTCGTCGCCTGATGGTGTGGGTGTGGGCGCAATCCACTGGTCCGCAGCCGGTGGTCTGTTGGGGTGGCGGGGTGAGTGAACGCAAGCCGTACCCAAGCGACTTATCGGATGGCAGTGGTCGTTGATCGAGCCGGTGATCACAGCCTGGAAGGACCGGCACCGCCCGGTCAGCGGCCACCAGGACGCCTATGCGATGCGGGAGATCGTGAACGCGATCCCTACCAGGGCCGAACCGGCTGCCAGTGGGCCTACCTCCCGAACGACCTGCCGCCGAAGAGCGCGACGTACTACTACTTCGCCGCCTGGCGCGACGACGGTACCGACCAGGTCATTCATGAACTCGCGCGCTGCCAGGTCCGTGAGAAGGCCCGCCGATTAGAGGACCCGGCCGTGGTGGTGCTGGACACGCAGATGTCCACGCGGCCGCCGGGGTCCCTGCCTCCACAACCGGCCGGGACGCGGCGAAACGGGTGCCGGGCCGCAAGCGGAGACTGGCCGTGGACGTGCCGGGCCTGGTCATCGCCGTCACCGTCCTCGCCGCCAGCACCCACGACAACGCCGCGGGCATCGCCCTGCTCGACCAGGTCGCCGAGAACCGGTCGAGCAGACCTTCGGGATCCTGATACTGCACCGGCGACTGGTCCGCGATTACGAGCACCACCCGGCCTCCTCCGCCTCCCGCGTCTACCGGGCCATGACCCAGGTCATGGCCCGCCGGCTCACCGGCGTGAACACTCCCACCTGGCGCGACCCACAGGTGGTGACCGTGTGAACATCGAGCCACTGCTCGACGCGCTCGGCATCCAGGAGGACGCCGCCCGGGCCCTTACCGACGGCCTCCGCACCCAGATCGCCGAACCCCAGGGCCGACTGCGGGAGGCCGAAACCCACCTCGAACACCTGGCGATCACCCGGAAGACCGTCACCGCGCTGGGCGAACGGCTCCCTACCCACCCGGTCTCGCCCGGCCTGCCTGAGCACCCGGACCACCCCCGCATTCTCGCCGTCTTCAACGAGGGAATCGGCCCCCTCCGGGCCCGCGATGTCTGCGAAGCTCTCGACCACGAAGTGCTGCCCAAGAACATCGAGGGCACCCGGGCCAAGCTGAAACGCCTGGTCAAGCTCGATGTCCTCACGGAGATCGACGCCAGCGGTTTCACCAGGAAGCAGTAGCCGCTGAACACCGTGACCAGCAGCGATGCCCCAGCCTCGCCCGGAAATGGACATCAACTCACGAACCGCCCTCTCAGGGACCCTTTGCAGTCTCGCGGGGGTCGGTGGCTGTGATCTGCTCAACGAAGCGCCGTACCTGTTCCTCGACGGGCTCCTGCGCGGACACGGACATGACGTGCCAGCGGTACGTACCGCCTTCGTCGAACTGGCCAGTGACGAAGGGCATAACTACTTCAGCAGACCTCCCCCGCTCTTGAACACGGATGCCGTGCACGAACGGCTGGCAGTCCCACCGCTTGTACCAGTCGGTTGCGGCGATCCGGTGGGTCAGTAGACGGGCCGCCGTGTCCACGGGCTCCTCCCAGCTGTGGTCAGCTACGACCCGAGCCAGTTCCGCGTCGTACTGTGCGGCGTCGAAGTGGACCTCGGGAGGGACAGGGATTCGGATGTCGTTGGTGTTCTCCCAGCTCACCCACTCGACGTGATCGCCACAACGCTGGATGGTGACGAACACTCCTCCACAGCAACCGGTGTCGCAGTCGTTGTTCGACAGTTCGACACGGCGAGGTTCGCGAGCGGCCCACAGCGGCCACGTCTCCGATGAACCGAGCCACTTCTGCTGGCAGCAGCTTGAATCGCCGTCCGGATGTACCTCCTCCAGCACGTCCCGGCCGTCGATCAAAGGACGTATGCCCGCCCCCTTCATGATCGCCTGCGGATGCGGAAGGACAGGATGGAGAGCAAGGACGCTCACCGGCGCAAAGTGTTCCATGCTGCCCATGATCCCCGATCGGGAGCGCAGGATGTGATTCTCGTCGGTGGGCCTCAACCTCACCTCTCCCGACGTGGGTCCAGCCCTGCCTCGCCTGTCTGAGCGCGTCCGTATGCACTAGTTGGGCACTATGCGGAGGCGGAGGCGGGCGGGACCGGGCTGCGGGCGCGGGAGTTGACCGGGCGGCTGGGTCTGGAGGTGGTTCCGGCGAAGGTCGAGGGGGTGCGGTCGAAGGTGAAGTGACTGGTAGAGCGGGGCCGGCCGGCCGAGGCGCATCCCGGGGTGTTCACGCCGCGGCGGGTGGCCGGGGACGTTTCGGGTCCGGTGGCGGGCGAGGCGATGTCCCATGAACATGGTCATCGACCACAGCACGGCGGCTTCTCTGTATTGGGGCCGGGTCTCGTAGTCCCGGGCCAGGCGCCGGGAGCGCATCAGCCAGCTCAGCGTGCGTTCCACCACCCACCTGCGCGGAAGCACCACGAACCCCGCCGTGTCGTCGCTGCGCTTGACGATCTCCAGGGTGAGCCGGAGTGTCTCCTTCGCCCAGTCGACCAGGCGCCCGGTGCAGCCGCCGTCGACCCACACCAGGCGGATCCTCCGGTAACGGACGCGGAGCCGTTCCAGCATGCCGCAGGCGGCATCGCGGTCGGTCACGTCGGCCGCCGTGACCAGCACCATCAGCAGCAGGCCGAGGCAGTCCACGATGATGTGCCGCTTGCGCCCGTTGATCTTCTTACCGCCGTCGAGGCCGCGTGAGGCGGCCGGCACCGACGCGGCTGCTCTCACCGATTGCGAGTCGATGATCGCGGCGGTCGGCTCGACATCCCGGCCCTCGCTCTCGCGGACCTTCCCGCGCAGCCGGTCGTGGAACTCGGCGATCAGCCCCGTCTCGCGCCAGCGCCGCCAGAAGGCGTAGACCCGGTCCCAGACGGGGAAATCGGCCGGCATCACCCTCCACTTGATGCCGTTGTCGACCAGGTAGCGGATCGCGTCGATCACCTGCCGGTGGCAGTAGCCCTCCGGCTTTCCGCCCTTCCCGTTCATCCACGCGGGCGCGGGCAGCTGATCGCACACCGCCGCCCACTCCCCATCCGTCATATCAGAGGGATAGGCGGGCGCACGCTCGGCACGGTCGCCCCCGTTCCCGTACTGATGCGCGAGGCAATCACACGGTCAGGCAACCGAGTTGGACTCCGCGGGTGTCGGCACGGAAGACTGCGACAACAGGGCCTCCTGTTGCTCGGATGGATTCGACACCCTCGAGCTGCGCAGGAGGCCCTGCCTTCATGCCCGTGCCACCGGAAGACCACCCGACCGGGAACCCTCGTTCGACCGCCAGCGAACCTCTCGGGATGACAACGGCTACTCATAGAGGGGTTATCCGGTCGTCGGATGAGGTTTGTTCCGGTGCCAGGTGACGGCCACGGTGAAATTGGCGGTGGTGCTGGCAGCGGCGATGAAGGCACCGGCCTCGGCGTGCAGGTCGAGGCCGAACTCGACGTGGATCTCGTCAGGTGACTCGGCGATGGCACGGAGTTGGGCGACCACGCCTTGTACTGCGGGCCGCGCACAGCGTACGGCTTCCTCGAAGGTCTTTTGCGCCCGTTCGGTTACCGCGGTGTCGCGGAGTCCGCGGGTCACCATCCCGGCTGTCGGCTCCCTGACCTCGATCAGTACGGTGGCGCCATCCGCCGTGGGAAATTCAACCAGACGTCCCATTCCAGCGTTCCCTTCCCTTGCAGTTCCTTCGCTAAAGGTTGCCGGCTGGCCATAGGCGTGCGGTGTGGTCGTCGCTGCCAGTGGCGATCCGGGTGCCGTCGGGGCTGAACGCCACCGCGTTCACGCCGGCACGGTGACGTACCTCGAGCAACCGCCGACCGGTAGTGGCGTCCCACACCCGGGCAGTGTGGTCGGAACTGCCGGTGGCGATCCGGGTGCCATCCGGGCTGAACGCCACCGCGTTCACGCCGGCACCGTGACGCACTTCGAGCAACCGCCGACCGGCAGGGATATCCCACACCCGGGCAGTGTGGTCGGAACTGCCGGTGGCGATCCGGGTGCCATCCGGGCTGAACGCCACCGCGTTCACGCCGGCACCGTGACGCAGCTCGAGCAACCGCCGACCGGCAGGGATATCCCACACCCGGGCAGTGGCATCCGAACTGCCAGTGGCGATCCGGGCGCCGTCCGGGCTGAACGCCACTGCGTCCACGAAGGTCCACCCGTTGCCTCCATGGCGTACGTTGAGCAACTCCTCGCGGCGGCCCGTGGCGTCCCACACCCGGGCAGTGGCATCCGAACTGCCAGTGGCGATCCGGGTCCCGTCCGGGGCGAACGTCACCGCGTTGACGCAGGCGGCGTGGCGTACTTCGAGCAGCAGGCGGCCGGTGGCGGCGTCCCACACCCGCGCAGCGCGGCCTGCGTTGCCCGTGGCGATCCGGCGGCCGTCCGCGCTGAACGCCACCGCGGACACGTCGGACCGCACGCCTCCTCCCCTGACCTTCAATCGCTCCCCACCGGCGGTGTCGTAGACGCGGGCCCACCGGGAGTTGCCTGCGACGGCGATGCTCCGGCCGCTCGGGTTCCACGACAGGGAAAGGACCTCGTCTTCGAAGTCGATGCTGGCCAGCTCGGGCGGTTTTAAAGCAATTTCGCGCCGAGCGAGATCGGCCAGTGCGGCGTCTTCGTCCGCCGCATCCGCTCGCAGGGCTGTCAACTCGGTTATCGTGTCCAGTACCTTCACCCGGTCTTGTGCGACTACCTGCTCGTGCAACGTGGTGTGCAGCCCGACGATCTTTTGACAGACGGCGCGTCGCTGAGCAGCGTCGCGATAACCGCCGTCGGCCGCGAGTTCGCCGTAGCGGGCGGAGGCCTCAGCCCAGTCCCCGGCGTCCTCCGCCATAAGGGCCTCGGCATAGAGTCGCTCGTGTTCCGCCTCCTGCAGGGCCCGGCGGGCGCGGGTGGCCAGGCCGTCGGGGTCGGCGGCGGCCGGGTCGAGCCCACGGAGGTCCTCGCTGACCTCGATGACGGCCTGCCACCGGCCGTCATCCGCGTGGTAGCGCAGTTCGGCCTCCAGATCTGCGATGCGCTGCCGAGCCCGGCACGATTCGCGTCGTGCGACGGCGTCCAGGTAGCCCTGGTCGGTCCGGAGGATCTCCGTGTAGGCGTCGATCGCGGCGGCCCAGTCACCGGCGGCCTCGGCGTCCGTCGCCTGCTCGTGAGCTTCGGCGAGTCGGCGCTGCTGGACAGCGGTGTCGCGCAGTGCCACCGCGTCCGGGTTATCCGGGTCGAGCGTGAGCAGGTCGTCGAGCAGCTCGATGGCACGGCTGTGGCGGCCCACGCGCAGCTCCGCGGCGGCCCTCACGTACAGGGCGCGCAACGGCGCGTCGCGCCGACCGCCGGTCGGCGGCGTCTGCGGTACCCAGAGCGGGGGCGATTCTGTGGCGAACGTGAACAACCGGGTGATGTCGCCGCGCACGTACAGCACGGGAGTGATCCATTCCAGGGTGCGGCGGCTGGTACCAAGGATCGCGATCCGCCCACTTTGTGCTGCCTCGTCGATCCGGCGGCCGTGGGCGAGTGCGGTGTAGAAGCCATGGGCAAAACGGATGGCGGCCCGGTCGCTGACCGTGAACTGCATCGCGGCGGCCGCGCTGATGCCGCTGCGGACCAGCGTCGCGCCGGTGCTGGAGAAGACGTCCCGCGTCCCGCCCTGCGCCGAGGCGCAGGAATTGAGCACGACAAGCCGCGGGGTGGGCCGGGCCTCACCGAGCAGGTCCGCCAGCCGGGACGCCTCCACCAGATCGGGGCCGCCGCCGCTGTCGACCAGCCCGATCAGGCCCTCATCGGCACTTTCGTCGTAGTCGCCGTGTCCGATGAAGTGCAGCACGTGCCACTCACCCTCCAGCAGGCGCCCGTGCACACGGTCCCAGCTGGCCTGCGGCACCCAGGTCAGCTCGACCCGCCCCGCATCGATCTGATCGGCCAACGCCTCCTCGAGCCGGCCGCGTTCGGCGTCGGTGTCCAGCAGGGGCAGCCCGCGCGGTGACGCGATCACCGCCAGAATGCGCAGGGGTGGCTTCACCTGCAGCGGCTCGGGCGTGTAGCGGGCGGGGACGTGCCGGACGAGCGGCTCTTGCCGGCACAGGTATACCTCGGCATCTGGGTCGAACAGCGTCTCCCATGGCAGCAGCGCGAGCTCTGGCGTCTTCAGCCGCAGTACGATCCGCAGCCGCTCCTGCCTCTCTTGCGCCACCCCGCTGCTCGCCCGGTAGGTCCCGTAGATCGGGCCGGTGAAGAGCGCTTCGAATAGCTGCTGCCCGACTTGCCGCACCGGCTCCTCTGTGGCCGACACCGCCCGCCGCGCTTGCACCGAGGAGGCCAACACCGTTGCCTCCAGCGCCGCGCGCCGGTTGAGTAGCCCGTCGACGTCGAGCTGCAGCGCGGCGCTGGGCTCCCCGCCGGCCGCTGAGTGCACCACCCGCACCTCGTACTCGTCAGGGTGTGTCCTGGAGACTTCCAATTCGAGGTCAGTGGCCATCGCTGCCCCTTTCGCCGCGGATGACCACGGGCAGCTGAGCGGCAGAGCCGCGGCCGACAGGTGAGAACAGCCCAAACCGCCTACACGACCATGATGCAGCCCGCTACCCGGGTCCACCAGCGCACTTGGGGCCGAGGGGCTGTGAGATACACCGTCTGTCACGGCCAATAGCAGATTGTGTGTAATGGAACCCTGGCCGCCTCCGGCACCTCCCCTGCCAGCCCATGTACTGCCCACCCGGCGGCCGGACGGGTTTCGCGTATTTCGCCCTCACCCCGGACTGCACGCGGCACGACATCGCCACGCACGATGACGGCCTTCTAGGTACGCGGTGGAGACGACGGCCCGCCGACCGTCAGGCCCTACTCGCCCTGGCCCACCTGCGGTGCGGCGACACCTACGCTCAGCTCGCCGCCGGGTTCGGAATCGGCATCGCGACCGTCTACCGGTACATACGCGAGGCCATAGAAGTCCTGGCCGCTCTCGCACCGACCTGGCCAAGGCGATGGAGACGCCACAGACGAAGGCGTTCGTGATCCTGGAAGGCACGCTCTTGCCGATCGACCGGATCGCCGCCGACGCCCCCTACTACTCGCGAAAACATAAGCGTCACGGCATGAGTGTGCAGGCCCTCACCGATCCGTTCGGCCGACTGCTCTGGGCAACACCAGCCCTACCCGGAGCGGCTCACGACCTGACCACGGCCCGAAGCCACGGCATCGTCGACGCGCTGCCGCCGCGGGACTCAAATGCTGGGCAGACAAGGCCCACCAAGGCGCCGGTCGACACATCCGAGTCCCCTTCCGGGGCCGCCGGCTCAAGCGGTGGAAGCTACGGCACAACAGCAGTCACGCCAAGATCCGGTGCGTTGGCGAGCGGGCCATGGCCGTGCTGAAGGGCTGGCGCCTCCTGCGGAACCTCCGCTGCAGCACGAACCGGGTTGCCGACATCGTGAAGGCAGTCCTCGTCCTCCACCACGCCGCAACATGAGGTTGGAAAAGGCTCACTGTCGACGCCTGCTCGCTGCGATTCTCGGCGCCGATATCAACGGCCTACGCCACTCTGTGTCACCACAGTGTGTGAGACTGGGCCGTTCGCTTGACGTGCCCTCACGGATGAGAACCCGGCTCCCGTCTTGGCGTGGACACGTGTATGTGATTCTTACACGGTGAAGATCACCATCCTGCGAGGCGCCCTGTTCACGGGCGCCCTGGCGCTCCTCGGGGGAGTGCTCATGGCGCTCCCCGCGAGTGCCGCCGTCTACGACACCTGCCAGGCCGACAGCCTCTGTCTCTACAGCGGGCCCAACGGCACCAGCGACGAGGGCGACTCCGTGCACGCTTTCGATCTGGCCAAGAACAGCGAATCAGAGTCGTACGAGACTTGGAACAACCGGGCCGAGTCGTTCTCGAACAACTCCCCCTACTGGGCCTGCATGTACGTGGAGACCCGCTACGGGGGCCAGGTCAAGGCGATTCCGCCCAAGACCTCGAAGGGCCCCACCCAGGGCAACCTCGCCGACCTCGCCGGCAACCTCGGAGGCAATCTCTCCTCCCACAAGCTCGCGAAGTCCCAGGGCCACTGCTTCACCGGCTATGAGCGCTGCGAAGACGGCAACCTCTGCTTCTTCCAGCAGCCCGGCGGCCGCGGCGCGATGTTCCAGACCACGATTGACTACAACGCCTACCACCCGGACTACTGGGCCAAGAAGATCGAGTCGGTCTACAACCGCACCGAGAAGTCGGCCTGCTTCTACGACAAGGCGTCCTCGGCGATCACGGCGGCGGACAAGCCGTTCCGGGTCCTGCCCGGTGACTCCACCACCGTCGCCGGCGCCTACGCCGACACCTTCGTTTCCCACAAGCTGCGCGACAAGGCGGACTGCTCGTGACCCTCACGACTACCGGGCGCCGCCGCGGAGCACTCGCCGCCGCCACCACCCTGACCTCGGTACTGCTACTCGTCACCCCGGGCGCATCCAGCGTCTCGGCCGCCGTGAACGTCCCCACCGTCACGGGCTGGACGCCGCTGGACGCCCAGCACCAGCAACTTGACCCGGGAGTGGACCTCTTCCGCTACAAGGAGACGTCCCCCAGTCCGCTGCGCGCGGGCAAGCCGCGCGAGCTGAACGTGATGCGCATCGACCCGGCCATCAGCGCCGTGAGAATCGAGAGCACCTACGGCAAGAAGGCGGGCGAAAGCGAGATAGTCCGCGATCAACTGAATCAGTACGCCCAGCTCCCGCTGGCCGGGATCAACGCGAGCTACTTCATGAGGGAGGGCGAGCACGCCGCACAGCCGGCCACGCCCGAGACCATCCAGAGCTTCGGCGTCACGGCCCGGGACGGCGTCCTGCTGGGAGCGGCCTGCGACCCGACCACGACGGCCCGGCGCTCCGTCATCCTCCAGCACGGCATTCCGTACGTGACAAGGCTGTCGACGACGCTCTCCGTTACCAGCAGCGTCGTACCGTCCGGCGGCTCGGCATCGCACACCATCGATGACATCAACCGCAATCCCGGAGGCGCCCTGGCCTGCCCGCGGGACGACGAGGACGGTGTCGCCGACGGAGCAGTGGACGGAGACCGCGGGATCAGCTACACGGACGCCCACGGCAAGGAGATGACCGTCTTCCAGGACCCGCAGGAGATCGTCCTCTTCAACGACCGCTACGGGATGCCCACCCCGACCCCCGGCATGAACCCCAAGATCGGCTCGGACAACCAGGCAGGCTTCGAGGTCCTGGTCGATGCGGACGGCACCCTCACCCGCCCGGCCGACTGGACCACGCGCGGCGGACACCTGGTCCCCCAGGGCAAGCAGATCCTCCAGGCCATCGGCACCGAGCCCACCGCCTGGCTGCAGGGGATGTTCGACACGAAGGCCAAGCTCACCATCGACCAGAAGGTGACGGACCTCGCCGACAACCGTGACATCCCGCTGGACGAGTCCGTGGACATCCTCTCCGGCGGCACGCGCCTCATGGACGACGGAAGGAACGGGGCGCCCGCCATCTACGCGAAGAACGCGGACGGCTCGACGAAGGTCGAAGACGGCAAGCCGGTACTGACCTCGTGCGGCCGCGTGGTGAAGAAGGAGGGCGCGGACCCGGCGGCCGAGCTCACCGCGAACGACATCATCTGCAAGGACGCGCGCACGACGCTGGGAATCGATGACCAGGGGCGAACGGTCATCGTGACGATCACCGGCACACGCGACGAGCCCGAGGACCCCGCCGGGGCCCTTGCCACGTTCGACGGCTCTTTCCTCTCGGAGGTCACGGCCGTATTCACGCAGCTCAAGGTCATGGACGCCATCAACCTCGACGGGGGCGGCTCGACAATGCTGCTCACCCGTGATCCGTCCAACCCGAACAACTACACCCGTCAGACCGGCCTGACCGACCAGAAGCACCGGCCCGTCTTCGACTCCGTCTACGTGGGAGTGGGCGGAGAGGCCATCACCCCGGGCGGCTAAACGAGTGGATCCTGGTCCACGGGGGTCATGAAGCGAGGGTCTCGTTGGTCCGTCTGTGAAGGCAATCATCGAGTCCCTCGCTACCGCCCGGGCACCGCAGATGACTCCCAGGCTCGCCCGTCTGCGCCTCGGTGAGGGCGCGTCCGCCACGGCAGCGACCTGCGCTGCGGGCATCTCGCCGCGCTGGCCCGGGCCCGCGTACGAAGCGTGACCACTCCCGCTAGATTGACTCCACCACCACACCTCCGTGACCCTCCGCGCGCGCATCCGACGCGCCGCCAAGCACTCTCGCGCGGACGGCCGACCCACCACACGGCGCCTCAAATCATCGATTTGCTGGGCGGTCGTATCCGGCGAAAGCTGCGCGCGGCCGCACCTGCCAGCACGGGGAGGGAACCGGGGCCCTTTGACTCGCCTCCGTCCGATCGAATCGGCCGCTAGAATTCCCGCCATCGGAAGGGGGGATCCGATTCTGCAGTCGCGCCATCGTGTGGCCTGCGCCCTCCTTCCTTCCCGCGCCGGGTATCCGGGGTCGAACGCATCCCCGGATCACCCGCACAGCACTGAAGGATCAACGATGTCCCAGTCTCATACCAGTCGCAGGACCATCCTCGCCTCCCTCGTGGCCGCAGCTGCGGGTGGTCCGCTCCTGACCGGCCTCGCCGCGACTCCGGCCGCCGCCGTCGGCGGCGACCTCTACACCTCGAACTCAGACCTGTACACGAAGGCGATCGAAGGACAGGACTTCGCCCGCCGGTTCAAGCGGCACGAGGTCCTCGACAACGACAAGACCACCACCCCTCTTCCCCGCCTGACCAGTGTGCTGGCCATCCACGGTGGCGGAATCGAGATGGGTACTTCCGAGCTCTGCCTGGGCATAGCGGGTTACCGCCCCGACACCCTGGCACCCGTCACGGCGGGCGCCCCGGTGTACGACTACTGGATGCTCGAAGGCATGCGGTCTTCCAACAACGGCGAGCTGCACGTCACGGCGTCGCACTGTGACGACACGGTTGCGCGGTCCATGGCAGCCGGCAGCGCCAATGTCCTGAGCCTGCACGGCTGCACCGCGGCTCAGGCCGGCGCGCCCACGGGTCAGCCCAAGGCGGTCGTGGTCGGCGGTCTCAACCCCCGTTTCCGCCAGCTGCTGTCCGCGAGGCTGAGCGCTGCGGGCTTCCAGGTGCTCGGTGGTAACCCGGAGGACCTCAACGGCGACCTGCCGGAGAACATCTGCAACCGCACCCTGACGGCCGAAGGCGGCGGCCAGCTGGAGATCACCACCGAACTCCGTCAGAGCCTCTTCGGCAACTTCTCCGGTGCGAGCAACCGTGCGGCCACCGCCAACGCGGACTTCTGGAAGTTCACCAATGCCTGCCGTGACGCAATTGCGGCGATGGAAGCCGAACTGCTCGCGCGTAGCAGCCTCTTCGTCTACTGAGAGCTCGTAACAGGATCTTGCTGAGAGGCCCCGGTCGGGCGTGACCGATGTGATGATTCGGCCGTTCGTGGCGGTGGGAATGCTCGGCCGTGGATCGTGATGGTGACTTGTGGGCACTGACCGAGCCGCTGCTGCCGCCCTGGCCGACGAGGTCACCAGGGCCGAGGCCAGTAGCTGACCGGCTATGCCTGCAAGGCATCCTGTACGTACTCTGCAACGACATCGCATGGCATCTCCTGCCCTCTGCACTGGGGTTCGGCTCCAGGCCGACCTGCTGGCGGCGCACGGAGCGGTGGCAGCAGGCCGGGGTCGTCGACCTGCTGCACCGACTCCTGCTCGCCGAACTGAACGCGGCCGGCCGCCTCGACTGGTCCAGGGCTTGCGTGGACGGCTCTCACATCCGGGCGAAACACGGGGAGCCGACACCGGTCCTTGCGCCGGTCGACCGGCGGAAGACAGGCAGCAACCACATCTGATCTGTGACGGACGCGGCACCCCGTTCAAGGTCATCACGACCGCGGCGAACGTCAACGACGTCACCCAGACCCTCGCCCTCCTGGTCGACGGCATCCCACCAGTGGCAGGTCGTCCAGTTCAAACGCCTCGCCATTCGATGGGAACGCCGCGCCGAACTCCACGACGTGTTCATCTTCCTCGCCTGCACCTCTTCGGCGTCGTCGTCGACGCCGATGGTGACCGCCTCGCCCTGCGCGAGGTCGCCCGCCTTCACCGTGCCGGGGTCCTTGCCCGCCGCGAGGACCTTCACCACGATGTCCCGGTCGGTGAGCACACCCTTGAGCTTCTCGTCCGTGCCGCAGATCGGCAGCGAGCAGGCCTTCAGCTGCGCCCGAGAAGAACGTATTGATCACTGTCGACGTCCAGCACTGCGGCAGCACGGTCCTGGTCAGCGCCGACGGCGAACTCGACGAGGACGCGGGCCAGGCATTTCAGGAGGCGCTGGACGGTGTCACCACCGACGTGCGGGACGTCCTGGTGGACCTGCACGGCGTCGCGGTCATGAACGCCGAAGGCGGCTGCACCTCTTGGACGTGCACCGGCGCGCGGAGTGCCCGGGCCTGTGGGTCCTGGTCACCGGCTGGCAGCCCCAGCCCCAGCAGTGTGCATGGCCGAGGTCGCCGGCATCCCGGGACCCGGCTCGGCCACCGGGGAGCGGTACGCGGTACGCGGTGGCAGGCTTCCGCCGGCTCATCGAGGAGCGGGCCCAGAACGCCCGGGACAGCGCGGACTTCGCTGCCGAATGGCTGCCCCGCGCCTAGCGGATCTGGGCCGCGGCCGCCGCCCGGCGTAGAACGTGCCGCCGGGACCGGGCCGCTCCGGCCGCGCGGGCGGGCGCAGCGGACCCCCGCGGGGAGCGGCGAAGCAGCCAGGTGGGCCCGCCGCGCTCCCCCTTGCGGTCGGCGGCCGGGTACAGGCCGTCAACGAGGTGCTGGCCGGTCTCGACGGCGTCGACGTGGTGGCCTTCGACCTGCGACACCTGAGGTTCATGGACGTCACCGGCCTGGACGGCCGGACCGCAAGGTGGAGAGGCACCGCAGGGGGAAGTACAGGGTGGCTTTGTAGGTGACACCCGACGGTTGTCACCTACAAGGCCACTGCCGGCCCTCTCCTCCAACCTCCACCAGCCGGACAGGCCAGAGTCTCAGGAGACGCCGATAGGGCGGGCTCATTTCCAGACGGCAAACGCCTCGTCGTCGCTGCGCCGCAGCAGGCCGCCCTTGACCCACTCGACCTTCTCGGGCGCCGTGCTGGAGCCCGATGCGGCGAGGTAGACGGAGCAGGCCTCGTAGCTCTCGCCAGCCGGGGCCTGCTTGAACTTGCTGGAGTCGTGCTCGTCGAGGCACTTGTCGAACTTCGGGGCGTCCTTGTAGCTGAGCTTGCCGTCCGCGCCCACGATGGGTTGCGGGAAGGCGCTCATGATGTTCAACCGGGTCAGCAGGTCGCCGTCCGCCGTGACGTCGAAGGAGGGCCCGTTCACGTCGCCGGCGTCGGTCTTGGTCACGCGGTAGTGGACGTAGTACGGCGTACGGCCTTGATACTGGGCTGCATCCTTGAGCACGGACAGGTCGCCGGAGGTCCCTGCGACCACGCGCTCCACGCTGACCTCCAGATTGTCCTTCTTCGCCTTGGCGCCGTAGGAGAGCTCCTGGGTGTCGGAGCATCCGGTGAGTACGAGTGCGGCGGCAGTGGCGGTGAGGACGGCGAATACGGTACGGGTGTTCAAGATTCCCCCTGTGTTGGTGATCGAAAGGATTGCGGGCGGTCGGCGGTCAGGACGTGCCGACACGGCCCCGGGTGAGCGTCAGGTCCATGGCGACGAACGCCCCCAGCCCCAGAAGCGCAGCAAGGTGCAGCACCCACCAACCGCGTTCAAAGCTGCTGACGCGGCCCGCCGAGACCACGTCGTTCCCGAGCAGCACCAGCGGAAAGGTGACGGCGCACAGAAGACCCACGACCCTGAGGGCACGAAACCGCGCGTGCGGCTGGATGGCGCGGCAGGCGATGGTGAGCATGCCAAGGAATGAGAGCAACCAGGGCCAGGTCAGCAGCCCACGCCAAGGGTCCACAACCGGGAAGAGGTCCAGCCCCAGGACGTCCTCTGTCAGCAGGAAGACACCGCCCTTTGAGGTTCCGCCCTCGTACTCGAAGAGCATGGCCGGCAAGGGCATCGCGGCGGCGAGCACCGCCAACACTGCGGCACATGTCAGCATCGCTCCCGTGACGAGGCTCCAGCGAGGCCCGTAGGCGTCCGGCAGGGCAGGCCGGAGGGCGCCGGCGGCCGGGCCCGGCTGCCACACTGGCGCGTACGGACGAGCGGAGTCCGTGTACGGATCCCCGCCCTCGGACGAGTGGCCCGCCGAGGTTCCCACCTCGAAGATCCGCACGTGTGCGGGCGCGTACCGCCGCGTCTTGGCGGTCAGCTTCCCGAGGTCGAACTTCCGCCGCTCGACCGCCACATGGAGCTGTGCGGGCATCGACGCATCGGGTGGCAGCACCTCGGCCCCGGCGGGTACGGCCACACCGTCGCGCAGCTGCGTACCGATCAGTACCTGCGGCCCGAGCGCGGCCGACTCGGCGACGACGAAGGCGGTGACATCGGTCCACGGCAACCGGACGTGGCCGATGCGCACGCCGGAGGAGTCGAACTGGAAGAGGACGCGCCGCGCGTCGAACCACGTGAAGACGTACGGCACCAACAGCACGATGACCGTCCCGCCCTTCACGTCCAGGGCCCAGCCCAGGACCAGCGCGAAACCCACCAGGGCGCCGATGAGGCCCCAGAGCTTCGCGAGGTCGGATGGGGAGAATGGCCCTGTGACACGGTAGCGGTCCCAGCGAGCGCGGCGGCGCGCAGTTCCTGTCGGCGGCATGGGTGCGGATTGCGGACGGGTCATGCTGCTATCCCCCGGTGTGTGCTTCAGGCCAACACGGAACGCGGCACCTCTCAGGCGCCCCCCGCGAGCCAGGGTCGGCTCGCGGAACGTTTGTACCGCACGCCGGAGTTGGGCCGCCCACACCGTGGGCAGCCGGAGACGAGGATCACAGAACAGGGAGCCGGACCAAAGGGCATTTCCGTCACGTTGGCCCATCTCGGCCTGGCCGGCCAGGCCGAATGATTCGCTGATCGGCTGGTCCGGGTGTCGCGCCGTGTTCGAGGTGAGCCAGCGCGTCATGAGGTTGATCGTCGCGAGGCGAAGCGCGGCGGCGGAGCGCTGCCGGAGAGTGGTCAGGGGCAGGTACGCGTGTGCTCCGCTCTGCGGGGTGGGCCCCCGGGGACCGACGGTGGTCGGCTGTTTCCGGTGGCCGCTAGGGTGATCGACATGATGGGGGCAGCGGGCGACCTGGTGGGCGGGCGGTATCTCCTGGTGGAGATGGTCGGGCGCGGAGGGATGGGGCGCGTGTGGCGTGGCCACGACTCGCTGCTCGACCGCGAGGTGGCGGTCAAGGAGGTGCTGCTGCCGCCCGAAACGGCGCCGCACGTCCGGTCGGAGCTGATCGCGCGCACCGAGCGGGAGGCACGGGCCGCAGCCCGGCTGCGGCATCCGGGCATCGTGACGGTGCACGACGTGGTGCACCATCAGGGTGTTCCGTGGATCGTGATGGAGTTCATCACCGGGCCCTCGCTAGCCGGCCTCGTCAGGGCCGAGGGAAGCCTCAGCTGGGAGCGGGTCGCCGCCCTCGGGGAGATGATCGCCGACGCCTTGGCCCACGCGCACGCCGCCGGGGTGGTCCACCGCGACCTGAAGCCCGACAACGTGCTGCTCGCCGGTGACAGTCCGGTCATCACCGATTTCGGCATCGCCCGGATCCTGGACGCCACCCAGCATCTGACAGGGACGAACACCGTCATCGGCACTCCGCAGTACATGCCGCCGGAGCAGTTGGAGGGCCGACGTGTGGGGGCCTCGGCGGACATGTGGGCGCTCGGTGCGACCCTGTACACCGCGGTCGAGGGACGCCCGCCGTTCGACGGGTCGACCCTGACAGCGGTCATCACGGCCGTGTTGACCCAGCCCGCGCCGTCGGCGGTGCGCGCGGGCGCCCTGGCGGACCTGCTCGGTGAGCTGCTGTCCAAGGACCCGGCACGGCGCCCTGACGCCGTGAGCACGCGGGCGCGGCTGGATGCCGCCCGGTCGGCGGCGCCGAGCGCCGTGGCCGCGGGGCACATCCCCACAGTGAGGGTGCAGGCCCCGGCGGTTCCTGCAGACGTAGCCGCTCTCGCGAGCGCGCCCACCGCGGCGGCACCGGCCGTCCCCGCCCTCGCGTCGTCCGGGCCGCGCCGCCGTGGTGTCCTGCTGGGCGTATTGGCTGCCGTGGGCGCGGCATCGGGGACGGTCATCGCCGTGCGCCGGTTCGCCGACCACGACGCCCCGTCCGCCAAGAACCGGGCCGGCGATTTGTGGAGCGCGCTCACCGTTGCCGGCAGCACCGTGATGTCGCTCGCCTACAGCCCCGACGGAAGGCTCTTGGCCGTGGGCTGCCAGGACGGCACCGTCCGGCTCTGCGACACCACCACCCGGACCACTGCCGCCACCCTTGCCACGAAGGCCGAGGAGGTGCGGCACCTTCTGTTCAGCCCCGATGGCAGGACCCTCGCCACCGGCACGGCGCTCGGTGCGTCCAAGGCCGAACTCTGGGACGTGGCGACCCGCACCAGCCGCTCCACCCTCGACCGCTACGGCCCCATCGGCAACGTGCTCGCGTTCAGCCCCGACGGCAGAACGCTCGCCGTCTCCGGCGACGACGACCTCCTGATGTGGGACACGGCCACCGGCACACTCACCGCCACGCAGACCGGTGACCGGGGCTGGCTGAACGTCCTGGCCTACAGCCCCGACGGGAAGACCCTCGCCATCGGCGGAGAAAGAGGCCGGGGAAATGCGCTGCGGCTGTGGACCCCCGGCTCCAACAAGGATCCCGCCGTGATCGAAATCCTCGACGGAGCAGTGGAGTCGGTGGCGTTCACACCCGACGGACGGGGCGTCGTCACCGCAAGCAAGGGGAAGAACGGGCTGCGCCTGACGGACCTGGCCAACCCGGCCGGCACCGCGACCACCGTCCTTGGCCAGGAGATCGTCCAGCGGGCAGCAATCAGCCCGGACGGCAGCACCATCGCCGCCGTCATCATCTCCGACCGCACCGTCGAACTGGCGTTGTGGTCCCTCGCAACCCGCACCCGTATCACCACCGCAGACCTCAGCAGCACCCTTGGGGGCGGGATCCCGGTGCAGCCGGTCTTCAGCCCCGACGGACGGACGCTGGCCACCGCCAGTGAGGACAACACCGTCCGACTCTGGCCGCTCCCCATCCAGGCCGCTCACCCGTAGCCACGGCCTCTGGTCGGCACAGAGCCCGGCGGCCCGGGTCACGTGAGGTTGTTCGTGTTTGGCGTCGAGGCCATGACGTCAACGGAGGGCAAGGTTCCCGTGTGGGGCTGCATGGTGCCGATCGTGCTGGTGATCGTCGCGGTCGGGATCGGCGTGATGATGCTCGGCAAGAACATGATCGCCTCAGAGACCTCGACTGTCTGGGGCAGCCAGGATGGAAGCAAGGACTCCTTCGGCTGGATCGTCGTCCTCGTCGGAGGCGCCGTCGGTGCGGGCGAAATCGCAGTCATGTGGGTCGCGATCAAGCACCGGAAACCCGAACCAGGGCATAGCACTCACGGGTGGTACACCGGCGTGTGCACAGCACTGTCGCAACTGTCGTACCCGGCGGTAATCTGCGGACCGGTCCGCAGCATGGGGAGTGGTATGGGAACCGTCACGGGATTCGATCCCTCCACAGAGCACGAGAAGACCCGCGCCGCGCTGGGTGCCGTAGTCCCGCGGCTCGTCCGGCTGCTGCGCGACGTCCCCGACCTGGACGCGGCCTCCGGTGTCCCCGTTTGGACGGTGGGCGACGTCGGCTCGCACCTCTCGGCCGTGTACGTCGGGTACTCCTCCGCCAGCAGCGCCGACGAGTCCATCGACTGGGACAGCATCCTGCCGGCGGGGGAAGGGCCGTTCAGCGAGCGGATCGCGGCCATGAACGCCACATCAATAGGCCTCTTCGGCGGCAACGACAGGGCCGGTCTGGGCGACTTGGTCGCCGAGTGGGGCGAGGTGTTCCTGCGGGTCACCGAACACCTCGCCCATGACACCCCTGTCACCGTGCCCTGGTTCGGGCAGGACATCACGCTGGCGACGGTGACAGGCCTGATGCTCAGCGAGAGCCTCGTGCACGGTCTGGACATCGCCCGCGGCGCCGGACTTTCGTGGCCGATCAGCCCGAACGAGGCGCGCCTGGCACTCGGTCAGACACTACCGACGACCGTGCCACTGGCCTTGGACTCCGAGAAGGCACGGGGTGTCAGCATTGCCTTCGACCTCGCCATCAAGGGCGGCCCGCGGCTGGCGGTCGTCGTCGACGACGGAACGGTGACGGTGGCCCGCGATGCTCCGCCACGCGCCTACGACTGCAGGATCACGGCGTCTCCGACCGCGTTCCTGCTGGTCTCCTTCCGGCGCACGCCGACCTGGAAGGCGATCGCGCGCGGCCAGATGCGAGCCTCCGGCCGCAGACCGTGGCTCGCCATGCGGCTCGGCGCACTCATCGCCACTCCCTGACCCAGGGCTGGTCCATAGTCCTGTCTGCTTGGAGAATCATGCGGGCGTTCCCGTGGTGATGTCGTCCGGGCAGAGGTACTGGACGGTCCGTGCTGACGCACTGACTGGGAACCTTCGGTCGGGCGGGACGAGCGGAGTCAGCCGCTGCGCGGCGGGGTCAGGCCGGCCTCGTGGGCGGCGATGGCCGCCTCCACTCGGTTGCGGGCGCCCAGTTTCGTCAGGACAGCGCTGACGTGCGCCTTCACCGTGCCCTCGACGAGGTGCAGTCGGGTCGCGATCTCCGCGTTGGACAGTCCCGCGGCGAGTCCGGCCAATACGTCGCGCTCCCGTTGCGTCAGTCGGTCCAGGGAGCGGTGGGGGTGTGCCGACCGGTGGGCGCGTATTCCGGCGATGACCCGGCCGGCGACCCGTGGGGACAGGTAGGCCCCGCCGGCGCCGACCGCCCTCACCCCGTTGAGGAGTTCTCGCGGGTCGTCCGCCTTCAGCAGGAAGCCGTCTGCGCCTTCCTCGAGTGCCCGGGTGATGTACTCGTCCTGGCCGAAGGTCGTCAGCATGATCACACCGGCAGTGGTCGGTTCTCGGCGGAGCCGCGCCACCGCCGTCAGCCCGTCGAGGCCGGGCATCTGGATGTCCAGCAGGACGACGTCCGGCCGGTGTCGGCGGGTGAGCGCGAGGGCTTCGTTCCCGTCGCCCGCCTCGGCGACCACGTCGACGTGCGGGTCGCGGGCCAGGATGGCGCGTATGCCTGCCCGGACCATCGCCTCGTCGTCGGCCACCAGGACCCGGACCGGCCGACCGCTCGGTGTCGTCTCTTCCATGCGAGGAGCCTACGGCCGGCTCATGGCCGGGTCGGCGGTGAGCGCCGCGGTTCCGTCCCTGGTCGGGGTGCTCCCCCGACGAAAGGCAGGACGCTTCTTCCTTTCGGCCCATGGGCGCCGGCTGTGCGCGCTCCTAGCGTCGCTGCCGTACTCCTTGTGACCGACAGCGAAGGAACTTTCGTGATCAGCCTCCGAGGACTGACCAAACGCTACGGCGGCACCCTCGCCGTGGACGACATGACGTTCGACGTCCAGGCCGGCCGTGTGACCGGCTTCCTCGGCCCCAACGGCGCCGGGAAGTCCACCACGATGCGCATGATCCTGGGTCTCGACCACCCCACGCGCGGGCGGGCCCTGATCGGGGGCCGCCCGTACTCGGACCTGCGCCGTCCCCTGCGGGCGGTGGGAGCGATGCTGGACGCCAGGGCCGTCCATCCGGCACGTTCCGGCCGCTCGCACCTGCTCGCCCAGGCCCGGTCCAACGGCATTTCGGTACGGCGGGTGGACAAGGTGCTGGAGACGGTGGGCCTGGGCAAGGCGGCGCGCAGACCGGCAGGCACGTACTCGCTGGGCATGAGCGGACGGCTGGGAGTGGCGGGCGCTCTGCTCGGCGACCCACCGGTACTGGTTCTGGACGAACCTGTCAACGGCCTCGACCCCGACGGTGTGCGGTGGATCCGCCGACTCGTACGCGACCAGGCGGCAGAAGGGCGGGCCGTGTTCCTCTCCAGCCATCTGATGAGCGAGATGCAGTTGACTGCCGATCACCTCGTCGTCATCGGGCGGGGGAGGCTGCTGAGCGACACCTCGATGACGGAGTTCCTGGCCGCCGCGTCGCCCGCCTCGGCACGGGCCACGGTGCCCGACCCGGAGGAGCGGTCCACGCTGGTCCGCTGTCTGACGACGGCCGACGGGGTGAGCGTCGAGGCGTCCGCGCCGGGAGAACTCGCCGTGGGCGGCATGACGGCGGCCGAGGTCGGCGACCTCGCCCACCACTGCGGCGTACGGCTGCACGCGCTGAGCGACGTACGGGTGTCGCTGGAGCAGGCGTACATGGACCTGACCGCGCGGAGCGTCGAGTACGCGACGGGCTCCACCGAACGAGGGGGACTGCAGTGAACAGCGCGACGACATCTGGCGGGCGGACGCTTCCGCCTCGGACCGTGCACAGCACTCCGGGACGGCGCGCGCCCGGCGGCTTCGCCGGGGCGGTTGCCTCCGAGTGGACGAAGCTCTGGTCGGTGCGGGCCTCCGGGCTTTGTCTTGTGGTGGGCCTCGTGGTCTCCGGTGTGTTCACGTACTACTACGCGTCGATCGCCGGCATCAACGAACACCCGGTCCAGCCCGTCGGGAACGCGGCGGCCGCCTCCGCCGTCGTCACCCAGTTCGCCTTCGTGGTCCTGGCCACCGTCGTGGTGACCTCCGAGTACTCGACGGGGACCGTGCGGGCCTCTCTGCTGTGGGTGCCCCGACGGCATCGGGTCCAGGCGGCGAAGGCACTGGTGACGGGCCTGGTCGCGTTCCTCGGCGGTGTCGTGTACGCCGTGCTGGGCGCCGCCGTTGCCTGGGGGGCGTTCGACGGCCGGGGCTCGTTCGAGGCGGGCACGACCCTTTGGCAGGTGCTTGCCGTCGGGGTCTACCAGGCGCTTGTCGCCGTGCTCACCGTCGGCGTGGCCTTCGCCACGCGGCACCCGGCCGGCGCACTGTCGATCCTCGTCACGCTGCTGTGGGCGCTGCCGAGCGTGCTTCTGGGACTCGGCAGCGAACCGCTCGGGGCCGTGAACGACGTCCTGCCGAACGGAGCGGGCGCCCACTTCATGCACGTCGGCGGCGACGCCCCGTTCTCCTCGGCGACGGCCGTCCTCATCGTGGCCGCGTGGACCGCGGCAGCACACGGGACGGGCCTGTACGTGCTGCGCCGCAGGGACGCCTGACACCGCGTCGGCTCCGGCCCCGGGGCACTCTCCAACGGCCGGCACCGGCGGGCGCCCGGGCACGTCCCGGAGAATCGACACGAGCACGTCATCAAAGCGAGGGAAGGACATCCACACACCATGCGGCACCCGCGCATCCCCCCGACCAGGTTCGTTCTCGCCGACGGGGCACTGTGGGCCGTGCTCGCCGCCGCCACCGGATTCGGGTTCCGAGACGCGGGCGGGGCCGCCTCGGTGGTGGTGGACCTGTTGCTCCCCCTGGCCGTGCTGGCGGTGGCGGTACCGCTGTCGCACGGCCGACCCGGGGCCGCGGTGCTCGCCGTCAACGGGCTGTGCGCACTGGGGCTGGCCGACTCCGCGACCCCCGCCAACGCCCACGCCCTGTCGCTGGCCGCGCTGAGCTTCCTGCTCGGTGTCCGGGTCGCCCAGGCCCGGGGCCCGCTGGTGGTGCTCGCGGCGTGCCTCGGGGTCGACGTCGCGGCCTGCGCCGTGCTGAGGGTGCCGGCCGTGTGGTGGTTCTACACCCTGGCCGTGCTGCCCGCCGCCCTCCTGCTGCCGTGGCTGGCAGGGCGCCACTGGCGCGGTCGGCGTGAACTCGTACGGGAAGGATGGAGGTTGGCCCAGAGCCTGGAGGAGCGCCAGCACCTCGTCGCGGAGCGGGCCCGGCTGACCGAACGCGCGGACATCGCGGCCGACATGCACGACTCGCTCGGCCACGTCCTGAGCCTGGTCGCCCTGCGCGCCGGCGCCCTGGAACTCTCACCCGATCTCACCGACCGCGACCGCGGCGACCTCGCAGAACTGCGCGGGACGATCGCGGACGCCGTCGAGCAACTGCGGGAGACCGTCGCCGTCCTGCACGAACCACGGGAACCGGGGACCGGGACGGGGGCCGGAACGGGGGCCGGAGCGAGCGGGCCGTCCGTCAAGGACACCGTCGCGGACCTCATCGGCCGGGCGGCCGCCTCCGGAGTGCCGGTGCGCTGGGAACAGCGTGGAGCGATACCCGTGCTACCGCCGCTGGTCGAACGCGGCATGTACCGGGTGGTGCGGGAAGCCCTCACCAACGCCGTGAAGCACGCCCCGGGCAGCGCGGTCAGCGTGGGAATCGACCACGAGGGCGACTGCACCCGCGTGAGCGTCATGAACGGCGCTGCACCGAAGGACGGGCGGGCCAGGGCTGATGAAGACCAGGCTCCCGACGCCGGCGGCCGGGGGCTGACAGGGCTTCGGGAACGCATCGCGGTCCTCGGCGGCACCCTGCGGACCGGTCCGCACCAGGGCGGCTTCCGTGTCACTGCCGTCCTCCCGCACCAAGCCCCGGCGCGCCCCGCGACGCGGGCAACCACCCCCGGGACAGGCGGGCACATCGACCGCGGCGCCGCCCCCGAATCCACCGACCGGCTGGCGGCGGTGCGGCGCGCCGCGCGGCGCCGCACCGTTGCCGCCTTCGCGGCGCCGGTCACCGCAGCGGCGTTCTTCGTCCCGGCCGCCGCCTACCTGGCCTGGCAGCTGACGACGGGCGTGCTGCCGCCGTCTCGATTCGACGCGTTGGAGCCGGGGCGGTCCCGCGCCGAGCTCGGCCCGCTGCTCCCGGCCCGCGCCTTTCCGTACCCTCCGGACCACGTCCGTTCCGCGGACCGGCCGCCGGGTACCGACTGCGGGTTCTACCGCTCCGGCCGCGACCTGCTGGACCAGGTCGACCTCTACCGGCTCTGCTGGTCCGACGACGTTCTGGTGGCCAAGGACACCCTGGAGGCGGACCCACGCTGACCGGCCCACCTGCAGCAGCGCGGCAGACCGCCTCGCACGATCGGGTACACGCCGCTCACTGGTGAGCCCCGGCGACGAAATGGCTGTGTTCGCTGAGTGGCAGAGTCTCGTCGCCCGGCTGGTGGAGGTGGTGCTGGAGGTGAGGGCCTGGGCCGTTCGCGCGGCGCACCCCGTCGCGCTCCCCTACCCGCCTTGATCCGGTGCTGAGGACGGCGACGCCGGGCCGGGTACACCGCAGGGGGTAGGCCGGCTACCCCTGCGGTGGGCCCGAAGATCAACCCGGGGTGGGTCGAGAAGGCTCCACCGCACGGGCTACATTTTCCGCCGTCCCGTGCGACATGGACCAGACGACGGAGGAACGATGAAGCTCACGACGAAGGCCGCCCTGACCCTTGCCGCGGTCCCGGCCGCGCTGCTGCTGCTCGCGGGGCCGGCCTCTGCCGGCTCCGGTTTCGATGTCACCGGCACCGGCGGTGACATCGGCGGCGCCTGGGCGCACGGATACTACGGAAAGGCGGCCGACGGCCGGGTCCACCTGAGCGGCGAGCTCAAGGACACGGCGGGCGACGGCAAGGGCGCGGCGCTCAAGATCCACGCGGTGTACTCGGACGGGGGCACCCGCGACGAAGAGGTATGGAACACCCGCGGCAACCAGGCGGTCGTGGGCATCGGCGAGTACACCTTCGCGGGGAACGTGCGTCGTATCGAGCTCAAGGAATGCCTGTTGTACCGCGGAGGCGACGGCAACATCTACGTGGGCACCTGCGCCGCGGGCGCGGAAGTCCTCTACTTCTGACGCCCGTCCGAACGGCGAGGCGTTCGGGGATCCCGTCCGCGGTCTCGGTCCAGGCATAGAGCTTGGGGATCGGTGTTCCCTGCCGCGACCCATGTGCGGATGTCCTGCTCCCGAGCCTGGACGGACTTGTGGACGCCTCGCCGTTCTCCCTCCTCAAGCTGACCCACGCCCTGACGTTCCTCGTCCCCGCCCTCCGGGATGCGGCGCGAGGGCCTCGCAAAGCGGAGGACGTCCGCATACTGGGCGTATTCAGGCGTTCCGGCAAGGCGGCGAGGTGCCGTAGCCGTCGTCGTGCGCCCGCCGGGGATTACGGGACAGCCCTTGGGTTTCGCCCCTTCAGCGGGCGCCGCCGCGTCATTGGCTGCCCTGTGAAAAGCCGGGCCGGGCCGTTACCGGCCGGGCTCTTCAATGGCGCGCATCTGTGCAACTCCGTTGAGAGCGTTCACTCTTCTCCCTCTTACTTCGCCTGGGGCTTGAGGTGGAGGGTGAAGCGGGCGCCGCCGCGTGGGCTGGTGGTGGCGTCGAGGGTGCCGCCGTGGGCGTGGGCGATCCAGGAGGCGATGGAGAGGCCGAGGCCGCTGGAGCCGGAGGCGGACCCGCTTCGGAAGCGTTGGAAGAGGGAGTCGGCCAATTCCCGGGGTACGCCCGGCCCGGCGTCGTCGACGGTCAGCGTGCCGTCGGCGGTCACGGTGAGCTCGACCTCCGCGGGCCGGCCGGGGGCGTGGCCGTGGACGAGGGCGTTGCCGAGCAGGTTGGCCACTGCCCGCTTCAGGAGGTCGGGGTCGGCGACCACGACGACCGGTTCGGTGCGTACGGTCACGTGGTGCCCGCCGGTCTCGGTGTCGTCGACGACGGCTTCTACGAGCTGGTCCAGGCGCATCGGCTGGCGGTCCGGGGCGCTGACGCCGGCTGCCATCCGGGCCCGGGTGAGCAGGCCGTCGATGAGGTCGCCCATCCGGCTCGCCAGGCGAACGGTCCGTTCCAGGGCGGCGTCCCGGTTGGTGTCGTCGCGCAGCGCGGTTTCGGCGAGGATGCGCAGTGAGGCGGCCGGGGTGCGCAGGTCGTGGGCCGCGTCGGCGAGGAACTCCTCCTGCTGGCGCAGTGCCGTCAGCGCGGGTCGGATCGCGCGTCCGGAGAGCAGGTGTCCGGCTGCGGCGGACAGTGCTACCAGGGCTGCGCAGCCACCGGTCAGGAGCAGCGTCAGCCGGCGGTGTGCGGCCTGGTCTGCGGACATGTCCACGGCTGCGACGAGCGCGCCCTCCGGTTCTTCGCCGTCGGCTGCCGTGTAGGGCTCGGCGAGCAGCCGGATCTCGTGGCCGTCCTCGCTGCGGGCGTCGACGACGACCGCCCGCCTCCAGGACCAACGGTCCACTCCATGGACCGGCTGGTAGTTGCGTAGACGGTCCCGTCCGAGGCCGAAGGGCAGATCCAGCCGTCCCCGGCCGCGGGCACGGGAGGCTGTTGAAGAAAGTAACGCTTGGGTCACGACCGGAGATCGTGTGCAGCAATCGGGGGGTGGGCTCCGTCAGGTTGAGCGGGGGAGCCAAGGGGGCTTCGGGAGGGGCGGACATGCCCAAGGGATACGAGCCGGGTGTCCATGCGAACCGCTGACATTCCTGCCTTCACGGCCTTCGTGCAGGCACGGTCGTCGGCGCTCTTCAGGACCGCGCTGCTGCTCACCGGCGAGCGTCATGTGGCCGACGACCTGGTGCAGTCCACGCTGGAGCAGGTGTGCCGGCACTGGCGCCGGGTTCGCACCGCCGACGCACCGGAGGCCTATGCACGCCGAATCCTGGTGAACCTTGCCAACGACCGCTGGCGCAAATTACGCGGGCGTGCGGAAGTAACCCTGGACGACGGTATCGGGGGTGGACACGTCGATCCGTACAGAGGTCTCGTGGTCCGCGACGAGTTGATGCGCGAACTGCAGTCCCTGCCGATCGGCATGCGCACCGTACTGGTGCTGCGGTACTTCGAAGATCTCGACGACGCGGAGATCGGCCGCTTGATGGACATCTCGGCCGGCTCGGTCCGATCCCAGGTGGCCCGGGGCCTGTCGAAGCTCCGGTCGACCGTCGGTACACAGGCACTGCACACACGTTCGGGAGGGGCGGCATGAAGGACTTCGACCTGGAGGAGGAGCTGACCGCAGCCATGCTCGACCGGTCACGGCAGGAACCGCCGCGCAGCTACGACGTGGATGACCTCATCGGCTCGGTACGGCGGCGCCGTCGGCGCCTGCAGACAGGTGCGGCGGCGGCCGTGGTGATCGCGACCCTGGGCGCCGGCTTCGTGTCCCAAGTGGGTCAGGACCGCGCCTCGGCGCCCGTACTTGCATCGACTGCGCCGCCTAGTGCCGATATGCCTCCTTCGCCCACGGCTTCGGCCTCCCCGGCTGACCCGGCGCGGACGACGAACACCCTGTTTCTCTCCGCCCTGCGCTACCAGAACCCGGCCACCCGCTCCGAGGTGGATCCGGCCGAGGTGGCTGCACTGTTCGCCAACGACTCCACGTACCAACGGATCTGGGGCGCCGACTCCCGCGGTGTGACCTGCGGTGCCATGGTCGACGGCGTGCTGGCGTCGGGTGAGGTCCTGCTGTACCAGGGGACCGGACGGCTCGACCGGACCCCGTCCCTGGACTTCGACGGGGCCACGGGGAAGGTGACAGACCTGACCTGCGCGGCGGTCTCCGGAGACGGCAAAGGAGGCGACCCCACGGTTTCCGATTTCTACGGCGGGCTGGTGGCGGCCACCAAGTCCGGTGACTCCACGGCACTGGCGACGCTCGGGAAACAGTTCGTGACCGAGCACCTTCGATCCGCCCAGGGCCCGGCCGCCGGCACCTGCTCCTTCACCACACCCCCGTTCTGGCTCGCCCACAACCCCTCATCCGGAACTCTCACCCACGGATGGACCATGAACCTCGGCGGCCACCACGACTTCCCGATCGACATCGACGAGAACGCGAAGATCGCCAGATCCTGCGGCGGGTGAGCCGCAGCAGCCGCTGCCGCTGCCGCTGAGGCAGACGACACCGGACTGAGCACGCACGGCGGCGCTCGTCCGGAACTCCTTCACGCCCTTACACGCCCTGAGGCGATGTCCGCGTGCCCGGACGTCCGGAAACGAGTGCCCGTATGAAGCATCGGACAGCCTTCGTCATACCCCTGCTCGTGGGCGCCGCCATGGTGGCCCACATCCTGATCCCGGCCTCGGGTCTCGCCGAGGGCGCGCCGTCCGGCCCACTGCCGACGACAGCGCCAAAAACGGATTCCGAGGTAAGACCTGCCACCGCGGAGACGACGACTCCGGAGCAGGCCGTGCGCCTCGCGCTCGACGGGCTCGGGGCGCACCACGGCCGGTACGCGCTCGCCGTCGAGGACCTCACCTCGGGCCGCTCGGCCGCCTACGGTTCGTCCAGCGAGACCTTCACCTCCGCGAGCATCATCAAGGTCGACATCCTGGCCGCCCTGCTGTTGCAGACGCAGGACCGCGGAGGCCGGCTCACCTCTGCTCAGCGACAGCTGGCCTCCGACATGATCCGCTTCAGCGACAACGACGCGGCGCAGGAACTCTGGATCGGCGTGGGCAGACGCCAAGGCCTGGACGCGGCCAACGCACGACTCGGATTCACCCCGGCGCACGCCGGCCAGAGGGGACCCTGGGGCCTCACCCGGACCACGGCCCGCGATCAGATCGCCCTCCTGAAGGCCGTGTTCACGCAGGACTCCCCCTTGAGCGCCGCATCTCAGTCGTACGTACGAGCCCTCATGAGCGCCGTCACCGACGGACAGAACTGGGGCGTCCGCGCAGCGGGAGCACCCGGCGGTCTGCCCGTACTCAAGAACGGCTGGCTCCCGGGCGGGATGCCTCAGCTATGGGCCGTCAACAGCGTGGGCGTCGTCGAGCGCGCGGGACACACTCTGCTCGTCGTCGTACTCACCGACGGTCAGCCCACGCGGGAGACCGGCATCGCACTCATCGAGCAGGCCGCGGCGACCGCGGTCGAGGCGCTGGTGCGCACGCCCTGAAAACCCGCTCGTCCAAAGCTCCCGCTCGCCGAGCGGCTACGGCCTGTACTCGTTGTCGATTCACTGTTGGTGCTGGTCACAGGCGATACGGTGCCGCGAAAGCCGGCTGGGTAAGCCGTCGCGTGCTGTCGCCGTGGCGGCTGTCCCCGGCGTCACGAGCATCAGATGCCCCTCGGGTGGAACCCGTTGCCGGTTGTTCGGCCGGGGCCTGCGTTCTTCGGGGTTGGCGAAGGCGGCAATCGCCCGCGCCCGGGAGATCGCGCAGCGGTTCACCGACCCGGTCAGCGACCGCACCGGCCATCTGCTGCAGGACTGGATCAGCGAAGTGGAGCGTGACGCACCTCAGCCGATCCGCTGGTTCGCCCGGTTCATGAAGTTCGACATCGACGCCGTGACAGCCGGCCTGACCTTGCAGTACGGCTCCGGCGTCGTAGAAGGCCACGTCAACCGCATCAAGACGATCAAGCGGCAGTTGTACGGCCGATCCTCGTTCCGCGCGCTGAGAGCCGGAATCCTCATCCAGCCGCAGTCATCACGGAAGCGCGGTCACAGCCTGCAACGACCAAGGGTGCTCTTCGCCCCACGCGGTCCGGCTTTCAACGGCCTGGGGAACTTCGGTGAGCGGCAGGCCGTCGGTAAGCCAGGGCCGCCCGCTCGTTCAGTGTCCGGGCCGAGCCTGCTCAAAGGACGCCTTCGGCGTCGCTCACGCGATGCGCTGCGCGCACCCGGGACTCGTCACCACGGCCCTAACGCCGGCTGGTACCGCATAGGGGCAGGGCTCGCCCTGCCGGCGGGGGTGTGGCGACAAGTGGACGCTGTCACATCCCGGGTATGCCGTAGCCGGGGTCTGGATGCTGACGGGGGGTCCACCACTCGGACAGACCCCACACCCCGAGCGCGAGCGCGGCAAAGGCCACGACTGCCCCAGCCCAAGGCGGCACCCGCCTGACGGCCAAGGCCCAGGAGATGAGCGGCACCAGTACGCCGCCGAGCAGGATAAGCGGCAGGTCGACGAAGACCACGCTCAGATCACGCGCGTGGGCCTCAAATCCCCCGTCGATACTGAACGCGGCGCGTGGTACCCAGACAACCAGCCCGGTCAATGCACCGAGGCCGGCGAAGAAGTATCTGGCCTGGCGCTCTCCCTCCGGCTTCATACCGGTCCGCCCTGGAGTGTTTTCCCTCATGCCCTCTGGACGTAGCAGCTCGACACACGGTTGCAGGGACAGCCAGCGCCTACGCGCCGTGTGGGCAAGCAAACGTTGGCTGATCCAGCAGCAACTACCGAACCCTCCAGATCGGCGCGGGTCCGCCTGGGGAATCTGCCGGTCAGACCCGGGCGGCTTCTACGCCCTCGCGTAGACGGCCGGCCGCAGCGCGATGTCCTCGGCGAGGTCGCCGGTCTCGGCCAGGTCGGACCTGGTCGAGCGGGACTTCCAGCCAGCTTGGGACTTTGACACTGCACACCCGCGACCTCGCCCGCCAGCTCGGCGACATCACCCTCAGCACGATGTATCGCCAACTCGACAGATGGGCGCCCGGCTTTCGCAGCGAGACCACGGCGTCACCGTCGACCCCGGCACCGGTGACTACCCCGTCGCATGCGTACGCCAGGACCGCGAGGCGCACCTCCGCGGTTGACGCCCGGCGCCGGACGCCACCGTCGCCGTCCCGGCCCTCACCGTTCCGGTTGCCATGCCGCCGCACACAGCGAGGTCTCTGCCGCCTCGGTGTACAGGGCCGCGCCCAGCCAGGCGCGGGCGAAGTCGGTCGGGTCGGCGGGGAGCAGGCGGCCGAAGGGGTCGCGGGCGCGCCGGGTGGCGGTGCGTTGCAGTTCGGCCAGGAGATCGGCGGCGGTGGGGAGGGCCGAGCGGCGCAGCTGCCCGGCGTCGGCAGGCAGCGATCCGGGGACGGCCAGGAAGGGGCGTCCGGCGGCGACGGCCTGTTCGAGGCGGCGGCGCAGGAGATGGAGGGGGGCCGGGTCCGCCCCCCGGCCGGTGGGGACCTGTGCGGGCGGCGGCGGGGCGGAGGGGAGGTCGGCACGTTGCAGCCGGTCCAGGCCCAGGTCGACGCGCCGGGCGGGATCCGCCGGATGGGCGGCCGCCAGGAGTTGGAGGCTGGGCCGGGAGTCGGGGAGGAGGCGGCCGACGACGCGCAGGCGCGTGCCGGGCAGGGCCGCCAGCATCCGGAGGTTGTCGCGGTACGCCAGCGCGGGATGGTCGTGGGCCGCGGTGAGGCGGAGCGTCAGGTCGTCGCACGTGGCGAGGAGGCAGTCGCCGCCGGTCTCGCGGGCGGGGCCCAGGATCGTCACGTCGAGGAAGAGCAGGTCGGCGCCCGGGGCCCGGGAGTGCAGGGCGCGCGCGACCTGTCCGGCGGCGGGCGGGGCCCACAGGGCGGCGAGGGGTTCGTCCGTCCAGGCCGCGCCCGCCGCCTGGACCGCCTTGACCCCGGCGCCCGCGCCGAGGCGGCCGGTGGGCGAGACGGTGGCCCCCGACAGGGCGAGCCCTGCCTGGGACAACTGGCGGTGGGTGAGCGCGGTGTCGCCCAGGCGTACGGTGCGCCCGGCGGCCGCCGTGGCTCGGCCGGGGCCGCCCGGGGCGATGTCCGAGACGGTGTAGAGGCGGCCGTCGGCGGCGGCGGTCCAGGTGACGGCGCCCGCGTAACCGCCGGCGGTGATCAGGGGTTCGGTGAACAGGCCGTACAGGCGCAGGGATCCGTCCGGTACGTAGGTCTGCCGGGCGGTGCCGCGCAGGGCGGCCAGTTCGGGGCCGGTGGCGTCGGGCAGCCGGTGGGCGGTGCCGAGCAGTTCGAGGACGGCTGCCGTGAGGTCGGCGAGGCGGTGGGCGGGGTCGGCGGAGCGGGCGGAGCGCAGCGCGGTGACGACGGAGACGGCGGCCGCGGCCGGGCGGGGCAGGCCGCCGAGCTTGGCGGTGTGGGCCGCCCGCAGCAGTTCGGACTGCAGGACGGCTCCGGCACCTTCGATGCCCGTGTCGAGCAGGGCGGCGCCCGCTGCCCACAGGTGGCCGGCCGCGGCACGCTGCTCGGGGGTGGCCGTGCTCTCTTCGGCCTCCGGCGGCTGAGGGGGTCCGGCGTCCTCGCCGGGGGACGGTTGCCCGGCGTCCGGGTCAAAGGACGGGGCGGCGGGGTCGGCCACCGGCGCGGCGGACGCGATCGCCGCCCGGTGCAGGCAGCCCGGGGCGAGCAGGCAGCCGCAGCGGATGGCGTCCGCCGTGGACACCACCCCGTCGGGGGCGTGGAGTTCCAGGCCGGTCTCGTCGTCGACCGCGATCCGTACGGTGTCGCCGTCGCGGATGACGGGCCGGTCGGCGATCTTGGTGATGGCGGCGTCGAGCCGCTTGCGCAGCCTGGGCGAGAGCGCGCCGACGATCTCGGCGGTCACGGCGGGCGCGACAGCGGGCAGGTGCTGGCTCATGCGATTTTCTCCCCTACCCAGCGGGCGAGTTCGAGCGGGCTGAGGGCGGCAACCGGCATCCCGGCGGCGACGAGCTGCCCTGCGACGCCGGTCGAGTACCGGGGGCGGCCGGCGTCGTCCAGGCTCGCGCAGCCGAGTACATGGCACCCGGTTCCGACGAGGGTGCGCACCTCGGAGAGGAGCCCGCCGACCGGACGGCCCTCCTCGAAGTCGCTGATCACGACGACCAGGGTGCGGGACGGCACGGTCACCAGGGTGCGGGCGTGGCGCAGCCCGGCGGCGATGTGGGTGCCGCCGCCGACCCGTACCTCCAGCAGCAGGGACAGCGGGTCGTGCACGTGGTCGGTGAGGTCGATGACCTCGGTGGAGAAGGCGAGGAAGTGGGTGGAGACAGTGGGCACCCCGGCCAGGACGGCGGCGGTGAGGGCCGACCAGATGGTGGAGGCCTCCATGGAGCCGGAGACGTCGGTGACCAGGACCAGCCGCCAGTCGGCGGCGCGCCGGGCGCGGGAGCGGAACACCGGGTGCTCGGGGATGACCTGGACGCTGCCGTCGGGGGCCCGGCGCGCGGTGGCGAGGTTGGCGCGCAGGGTGCGGGCCAGGTCGAGCTGTCCGCCGGGGCGTCGGCTCGGGCGGGGCAGCGTCATGCCGGTCAGGGCGGGGCGCAGCCGGGTGGCCAACTGCCGGGTGAGTTCGTCGACGAGTCGGCGGACCAGGGGGCGGAGTGCGCCGAGCCGGGCCTCGGGGAGGCCGCCCGCGTGCTGGAGGACCGTGCGCAGCAGGTCGACGGAGGGGCGGACGCCGGCGGGGTCGAGTTCGCCCAGGACGTCGCGGCGGCCGGACGCGGCGGCCGCGGCGAGGACCTCCTCGCGGATGCCGGGGCCGAACAGGGCGGACAGTTCCTCGGACCATTCGCGGACGCCGGGGTAGGGCGCCTGGCGGCCGCCGCGGTTGCCCGCGCCGAGATCGCTGCGGGAGCCCTCGCCGCTGCCGTTGCCGTACAGCTCGTCCAGCGCGGTGGCCAACGGTGCTGCCGATGGGGGCAGCTGGTCGGTGCGGCGGCCGAGCACCAGCCGCCAGCGGTCGGCGGGGGCCAGGACGCGGTCCCGCGCGGGTGCGGCCTTCCCGCCCGCTCCCCCGGATCCGGCGGGCACCGCCGGGAAGGCTGCCGACGGCAGGCCGGCCCGCTGCGCGGCCACGCGGTCGCCGGTGCCACCGGTCGCAGCGGCGTCCGGGGCCGATGGCCGGCCGGGGGCGTGCGGTGGCGTACCGGTCGGATCAGGGGTCGTGGGCTCCGCCTGGAGGGCTGGTGACGGTTCGCCGGGGCGGTAACCGCGGTCGTGCGGCGGCGTCGCGGACGGTCCGCAGACGTCGGGACCCGCCGGGAGGGCGGGGGGCAGCAGGCCCAGCCGGTCCAGGGTCTCGCGGGCGGCGAGGTCGGCGCGGGTCCACAGCGCCAGCGCGGCCGGGTCGATGCCGTCCGTGTCGGTGACCCGGCCCCCAGCGTCGCCGAGCCGGTCTTCCACCGCCGTGAGCAGCCGGTCGCGGGAGGCGGGGCTGAGGGTGTCGAAGCCGCCGCGCAGTGCGGGCAGGCGGTCCAGGAAGGCGGTGTCTCCGAGGTCGGTGACGCGGTCCAGCACCGGGTCGAGGACGGGCGCCATGGTCTCCAGGAGTGGGCCGGCCGCGGTGAGCAGGCCGGTGAGGCGGGCGGTCAGCGCGGTCCGGGTGGCGGCGTCGGTGGCCGCGTCCACCCAGGACGCGGTGCGGGTCCCGAAGGCATGGGCGTCCTCGTGGCCGAGCAGGACTCGGACGGCTCCGGCCGCGGCGGACATCAGCGGCGAGCCGTCGGCGGCCAGCCGGGTGAGGGCGTCGGTGAGCCGGATCCCGCCGAAGACGTCCGCGCGGTGGGCGAGTTCGAGCAGTGCTCGGGCGTCGTCGGGGTCGTCGGAGCCGGTGAGGCCGTCGACCTGGCGGACGGCGGCCGAGGTGAGCAGTTCGCCGACCGCCGCCGACCGCGCGGCGCGGGCCGGGTCCAGGCCGAGTCCGGCGACGTGGCCGGCTCGGATGCGGTCCAGCAGTTCGAGGGCGGCCAGCAGTTGGGGCAGCGTGCCGGTGGCCGGGACGCCCTCGCCCAGTTCGGTGAGGCGTTCGTCGGCCAGCGCGGGCAGTCCGCAGGCGGCGGCCTCCGCGAGGCCGTCGATGCTCTGGGCGGCGGTGGGCCCGCCGTCGTCCTGTTCGGCGCGGCGCCGTTCGCGCAGCAGGCCTTCGGCGGCCTGGGCCGGCGTGACGCCGCGGATTCCGGCGGCGGTGAGCATGGCGGCGGTGGCCGGGGTCCAGCGCACCTCCCACCGGGTGGTCACGGCCTCGCCGGCGCCCGCGCCCGTCACGGGCGTCGACGTGGCGTAGGGGATGCCGCAGACCGTCAGCCGGCGCAGCAGGAGTTCGCGGCGGCGGTCGAGGTCCGAGCGCAAGGGGTCGAGCCGCAGGTCGCGGGTGGCGGGGCCCGTGTCGGCGGGGCCGGGCAGGCCCAGGGCCGCGACCTCGTCCTCCACGGCCGGTGCCAGGCCGCTGCGCGGAGCGGCGGGCGCGGGCCGGCCGGAGCGGGTGCCTACCAGGACCCGTTCCAGCGACCGGGCGACGGCGCGCCCGCGGCCGAGCGGTTCGCCCTGGGCCAGTACGGTCTGCACGGCCTCGATGAGTTCGCCGCGGCCGGGCGCGGGCAGGCCGCGCAGCCGGGCGAGGTCGCCCGCCAGCCGGACGATCTCGCGGGCGTCCGCGGGCCCCGAGGGGTGGTCCTGCGCGCGCAGTTCGCCGCAGATCCGCACGGCCGTGGTGAGCAGTGCCTCGTCGATGGCGGCCGTACGGCCCGCCGCTTCCAGGACGAGGTGCTGCCATTCGGGGTCGCGGATGCCGGCCGGGTAGCCGGACCGCTCGTCCAGCAGCGGATAGGTGTACGGGATGAGGGAAACGGTCCAGGCCGGACCGCTGGGGAGCGCGTCCGCGGGCGGCACCGGGCCGGTCCCGGGGCCCAGCAGCGCCGGGGTGTGGAAGGCGCCCACGACCACGGCCGCCCGGCGCCCGGCGGCCGTGGCCTCGTCGATTCGGGCGCGCATCCAGCGCTCGCGGGCCAGGTCCGACTCGGCCACCGCCCCGGCCCGTTCGGCGTCGTGCCGCAGCGCCCAGCCCGTGAGCAGGGCGGCGCGGCGCAGCGCCTCGGGCGGGGAGCCGGGGGCGGCGGTCTCCACCAGGCGGTCCCACAGGTCCTCGCCGGGACGGCCGGTGAGGCGGGCGGTGAGCGCCTCGCGCAGCCCGGGCCCCTCGTGGGCCGCCCCGGCCGGGCGCCGGGGCTCGTGCCGGGCGGGGTCGGACAGCGGCAGGTCGCAGGCGATCACGGAGATGCCGTGGCGGGCGGCCCAGCGCAGGGCGACGAGTTCGGGGGAGAAATCGGCGAACGGGTAGAAGGCGGGCCCGCGCCCGTCCCCGCCGGAGGTGGCGGGGACGGCGGCCAGGGCGACGGGGGCCCGGGTGTCGGCGTGGGCGAGCCAGGGCAGCCACTCCTGCAGATCCGCGGGCAGCTCGACGAGCAGCACCTCGGGCCTCGCTGCGTCCAGCAGTTCCGGCATGACGGCGGCGATCGACGGCGCGTGGTGGCGGACGCCGATGAGGTACGGGGCGGTGGGGTCGGTCAGGGCCTCCACCGCCTCGTCCGGAGTCATGGCCGGGGCGGTGGCGTCGGCCGGGGGGATGGAGGCTTCCGCAGCGGTGGCGTCGGCCGGGGACGGAACGGTCATGGCGTCAGCTCTCCAGGGCCGGGCGCTGGTTCCACAGGGTGCGCCAGGTCGCCGAACCCTGCTCGGCGCGGCGGCGCACCGCGCCGTCCCAGTAGCCCAGTAGCCGCGCGGCGTCGGCCGGGTCGTCCTTGCGGACCACGCCCAGCAGGTGGCCGGGGAGCAGGGACAGCACGTCCCGGTCGCCCGGGAAGTACGCGGCGGCCAGGGCCAGCGAACCGGCCACGGACACCGCCTCCGCGGTGCTCATCACCGTGGACGGGCGCTCGACCTCCCAGCCTTCGGCCGACCGCCCGTCCCGCAGGTCGCGGAAGGCCGTCACGAGGGCTTCGAGGATCGCGTCGTCCACCTGGAAGGGGGCTCCGGCCCGGGTGACGGCCGCGTGGGCCTGGCGGCGTACCAGGGCGGTCTCGGCGTCCAGGTCGCCGATGGGGCCGACGGTCTCGAAGTTGAAGCGGCGCTTGAGGGCCGCGGACATCTCGGAGACGCCCTTGTCGCGGAGGTTGGCGGTCGCGATGAGGGTGAAGCCGGGTGCGGCGTGGGCGAGGGCGTCGGCGCTGCCGGCCAGTTCCGGGACGGCGATGCGCCGTTCGGACAGCAGCGAGACCAGGGCGTCCTGGACCTCGGGCAGGCAGCGGGTGATCTCCTCGACGCGGGCCACCGCGCCTCGGGTCATGGCGGTGAGGACTGGGGAGGGCACCAGGGCCTGCCGGGTGGGGCCCTGGGCCAGGAGCAGCGCGTAGTTCCAGCCGTACTTGAGCTGGTCCTCGGTGGTGCCCGCGGTGCCCTGCACCACCAGGCCGCTGGTGCCGCACACGGCGGCGGACAGCAGCTCGGAGAGCATCGACTTGGCGGTGCCGGGCTCGCCGACGAGCAGCAGCCCGCGTTCTCCGGCGAGGGTGACGACGCAGCGTTCCACCAGGGCGCGGTCGCCGACGAACTTCTGCTCGACGACCAGCTTGCGCGGGACGCCGTGGGGCGCCGCGGCGCCCTCGGGCAGCCGCAGGGCCTCGCCTCCGCTGCCCATCACGAAGGTGACGACGGCGCGCGGGCTCAGCAGCCAGGCGGGCGGGCGGGGGCCGTTGTCGTAGGCGGCGAGGAAGGCCAGTTCGGTGGCGTGGCGGTCCTCGGGCGGGCTGACCTGCCGGGCGGGCGGGGATGCGGACGGGGGTGCGGAAACGGTGGTGTCGGTGGTCATCGGCGGCGGCCCTTCCGGGTGGCACGGGTGGTGAGTTCTTCGAAGGCGGGGGCGTCGCCGTCCTTGACACGGCCCCATGCGCGGGCGAACAGGGCGGGCACCGGCAGGTGCGGCACGGCCCGGGTGTGGTCGCGGAGCGGGTAGAGGGGTTCCTTCCAGGTCTCCACCGGCAGGGCGGGGGCCTTGAAGTCGTGCCAGCCGCAGGGCAGGAACAGGGTCCGGCCCGCGCGGGACCGCTTGGCCTCCAGGATCAGGCCGGTGGCGGCCAGTTCGGTCCTCGCCTTCTTCGACCGGCCCGGCGTCCAGCCGGTCCACCGGGCGCGGTCGCGGTCGGTCGGGTCGGGCAGGGCGAGCAGTTGCAGGTAGAGCGCGGCCGCGTCGTCGCCCAGCCCGTGGGCCGCGGCCACCTCGGCGACCAGCTCCGGGACCGAGCGGGCCGGGTTTTGGGCGTAGCCGGTGAAGCCGCCGGGAACCGAACCGGCCAGGACGGCCTGTTCGAGGTCGTCGCCGAGCAGGGCCCGCACCGCCGCCAGGCAGTGGCCACGGCCCGGGCCGACCAGCCCTTCGAGCAGCCCGAAGACGGGATCGTCCGCGCCGGTGAGCCCGGCCGTACGCACCAACGCCATCTCGATGTCGCCGTACCAGGGGCGCAGCACGACGGCGTCCCCGAGGCGGGTGAGGCCGTCGGCTCCCGCCCCTCCCGTCGCGGGCATGCCGTACGCGGTGCGCAGCGGGACCGCGGTCGCGGTGCCCTTCTCCGTCCACTCCACGTTCAGGTCGAGGATGAGGCCGGGGTCGGCCAGGCGCCGGCGCAGCGCGGCGAGTCCGGCCGGCAGGTGGGCGCGCAGCGGATGGCCGTACGGCAGTCCGTAGGCGAGCCCGCTGAGCGCGGCCACCGCGCTCGTGAGGTGGCCGCGGCCGGGGACGGCGGCCGGGTCCTCCGCGACGAGGTCGCCGTCCTTGTCGAGCCCCATGACGGTGGTGCGGCTGAGCCACGCGGTGCGATCGGGGTTGAGGACGGCTTCCGCCGACGCCATGGAGACACCGGCCAGGACGTCTCCCAGGTCCTCCGGCAGCCGGACCAGCGATCCCAGGCGCTCCGCCCAGGTCTTGGCGGCCGCCGCGGTGTCGGGGCCGGTCTCCCACAGGTCGGCGGGGTCGGCGGGCAGCAGCGCGTCCAGCAGTGCCAGCCGGTTGGTGCCGCCGAGCGCACTCAGCCGGTCGTGGGCCCGTTCGGCCTGCCGGGCCTTGAGGCCCATCAGGGCCAGTGCGGCCGCGTGCGGTTCACCGGTGCCCGCCGCGACCAGCAGGGTCGCCTGTGCGGGCCCGATGCCGGTGGCGGCGTCGAGTGTGACGGGCGCTTCGGGCCGCCACGGCGCGGCGCCGCGCTCGCGGACGAGGCGTATCAGCGGGAGCAGGCGCTCGTGCGGGAGGGCGGGGGTGTACCGCTGGTCCTCGTGGTGGGTGAAGTCGGCGATCTGGCCGAACGCCCCTTCCGGGTCGTGGTCGAGGGCGAGCCAGTGGACGCGGTCGTCGCGGTGGGTGTGCTCCCGGCCGAGGATCACCACCGTGCGGTCGCCGCGGCGCAGCACTTGGCCGAGCCGCTGCTTCTTGCCGGCCTGGTCCTCGCTGTCCTCCTCGCACAGCAGGACCTGTCGCAGGGCGCCCGCGGGGTTGGCGAGCGGGCCGGTGGCGACCGCTTCCAGGAGGAGCAGCAGCGCCTCCCGGTGTTCGTCGGTGGTGGTGGGGGCGGCGGCGCGGTAGGCGAGGGGGCCCAGGGCGTCCAGGAACGGCAGCCAGGCCAGGTCGATGCCGGGGACGGTGCGGGTCTCGCTCGTCCAGCCGTCGCCGAGGGCCGGCAACGTGGTGGGGTCGGGCATCGGCTTGCCGTCGGCGGGCTTGCCGGACAGGACCTGGTTGACGGAGAGGATCTGTTGGAGTCCGCTCCACTTCGCCTCGTGCCCCCAGTAGCGGTATCCGCCCGGTGCGGCGATCCCGTCCACGGCGGCGGTCAGGGTGGTGTCGTCCCCGTGGACGGGCCGGTGGTCGGCGTACATCCCGTCGCCGTGCCGCTTCCCGCCGTGCGGCTCGTCCTGCGGGGGTGTGGCGTACGCGGCGGTGGCGGCGCGGTGGTGGGCGGCCGTCCGCACCAGTGCGCTCACGCCGGTGAGCAGCCGGGCGTCGGTCAGCGCGGGGAGCGCCGTGGCGACGGCGGCCTCGATGAGCTCGTCCGCGGTGGGGCCGTTGTACGACTTGTCGGCGGCGACCGCGGCCTTCCGCCCGGCCAGTGCCGTGTCGACGGCGTCGAGGAGGGTCGCGATCTGCGCGTCGGTGACCGCGCGCAGGGCGGCCGAGCCCCGTGCGTCGCGCGGGCGCAGGGCGTGCCAGAACGCGGGCGGCGGGACGTACCGGGTGCCGGCGGCGTACTCGCCGCCCCGGTCGCCGAGGGTGACCGATCCCAGCGCGTCGGTGGTGACGGCGCCCGCCGGATAGAGCTCGACGGTGCCGCCGACGATGGCGGCGAGGGGCGCGGCTCCGCCCGGCAGCCGCAGGGCGCCCAGCGGTACGGGGTGGTCCCGGCGGCCGGGCGCGACGGCCAGGGTGACGGTCCGCCCGTCGGGGGTCGCGGAGGTGACGCGGCGGTCGGGGTCCTGTCCCTCGGTGCGCACCCAGCGGCCCAGGACGGTGCCGTCGGTGCCCAGCGGCGTGGTCTCCAGGCCCGGGAGCAGCGGCAGGACCTCGCATTCCTCGGTCACGAGGCGGGCGCCGTCGCGGATTCCCGATTGCAGGAAGGCGGGCAGCGAAGCACGCCCGTGGGTGCCGCCCGCCGGGTCGTACTCGACCCAGCAGTGGTCGCGGCCCTGCTTGCCCTGGCGCCAGTGTCCGGTGCCGTCGCCCAGCACGGGGCGGGTGGACGGCAGGGTGGTGTCGCCCGCGTGCAGGGTGCGGCCGCCGGTGGCGCGGCCGCCGCCGGGCAGCGGCAGCGACGGGGAGCCGACCTCCTGCCCGTTCCACCACTGCGGCAGCTGCTCGCCGCCGAGGGTGAAGGGGTCGGCGGGGCGGGCCGACCAGTACGCGCGCTGCTTGCCGTCCTGCGCCCAGATGACCAGCAGTTCGCCGTCGGTGTACCGGAAGCGGGGGCGCCGCCAGTGGTCCAGGTCGGCGGGCAGGCGCAGGTCGTGTTCGAGCAGCACCCCTTCGGGGCCGACCACGACGGCCGTGTGGCGGTTGGCGAGGACCAGGGCGGGCCAGGCCTCGGCGACCACCATCCAGTGGTTCTGGTCGGTCCGGTCGGTGTCGAGGCGCCGGTAGGCCTCTTCCAGGGCGGGCCAGCCCAGTTCGTCCAGGACGCCGGCGCGCAGGGTGGCGCCGAGGACCGGCGCCGGGTCGTACGCGGCGATCTCGGCGACTGCCTCCGGGTTGACCGCTCCGGCGACCGCGCGGAAGGACGACAGGCGCCGGAGCGCCGCTCGCGAACCGGGCAGTCCTGCCGCCCCGGTGAGTTCCGCGGCGCGATCGCGCAGCCAGTCGTGGAGAACGGCGCCGAGCACCGGGTGGGCGGCGATCGCGGTGAGTACGGAGTCCTTCGAGCGATGGCCGTTCAGGCCGTTCAGCGCGTCGTACAGCAGTCCGCGGAAGCGGGGGCGGCCGGCGACGGCCGTCAGGTCGCGGCGGCCCGGGGTGTCGTCACCCATCCAGCGCTCCAGCGGGAGGTGGACGTTGGCACCGGCCGCCGGCTCGTTGACGGGGATGTCCCAGGCGACGCAGGCGTCGAGCAGGTCCAGGTCGGCGCCTGCGTGCCAGCGTCCCTGGAAGAGGTCGGCGGGGCGGCCGTCGGAGCGCAGCCGGGGGGCCATGCGCTCGACTAGGGCGAGGGTGCCCGCGCAGCGCTCCGAGCTGGACGAGCCGTGCTTGCGGTGCAGGGCCCAGCGGCTGAGCCAGTCCGCCGGGTCGACGCCGTCCGTGCTCCGCGTGTCGGTGAGCAGGGCGTCCGCGCCCGTCTCGGCGAGCAGCGACAGCCAGGCTTCGTCGGCTTTCCGGTCGTCGCCGAGGCCGGTCGGCATGATCTCCAGCAGGCGGGTGCGGATCTCCGGTCGTGCGGCGGCGAGCGCCACCAGGGTCGGGCGGTAGGCGGTCCAGAAGGACGCGGGGGCCCGGACGATGCTCGGTGAGGCGATCAGGTCGCCGACGAAGGCGCTCTCGGCGGTCTCCCTGTCCAGTCCCGCGGCCTTGATGAGCGCGCGGGCGTCCTGCGGCAGGGCGGCGTACGGCGCCATGCCCGCACCGCAGCGTTCGACGGCGAGCTGCCGGAACTGCGCCCAGGCCTCGGCCGGGTCGAGGCGGTGCGACAAATCCTGCGCGTGGTCCTTGAGCGCCTTGACGGTCAGGGCCCCGGCGAAGGCGAACTCCAGGAAGACCGCACGCTGCCGCTCCTCGTCGACCGGCAGGCCGTGGACGCGCTCGGCGGCGCGTGCCTTGCCGAAGAGAGTCGCGGCGTAGGTGCTGTTGTCGTGCTGGAGGAAGACGCGCGCGGCCTGCTCGTAGAACGTTGGCAGGAAGTGCGGTACGGCGCGACCGAGCCGGGTGGCGAGTGCCTCGAAGCCGTCCTTGGCGGCGCCGGCCCGGGACTTGGCCTGGCGGGCCAGCCGTTCCATGTCCTTGACCAGGGCCAGCGCGTGGTGTCCGTTGGCCGGATCGTTGACGAGGGCCCAGGCGGGGAAGCCCAGCGTCTCGCGGCGCACCTGCCCCACCTCGGGGGCGTCGGGCTCGCGGGCGAGTCCGAGGAAGTCCAGTGCCAGGTCCTCGGCCTCGCCCAGGGTGCCCGCCACCAGGCGCACCACGCGCCGGTCGTCCAAGGCCGGGTGGGTGTAGGTCCGGGCGGTGAGGCTGTCGGCGTCGTCGCGGGCGACGGTGCCGGCGCGCAGGATCGCCCCGGCGTCCAGCAGGGCCGCGGCCCGGGTGGTGTCGTCGGTGTTCATGCCGCCTGCTCCTCGTCCTCGATGTCGCGTCCCGCGTACAGGGCCGCCGCCATGCGCATGCCTTCCGACCAGGCGACCGGGCCGACCTGTCCGGCGGTCAGGGCCCGGCCGGCGGCGTCGGTCCAGGTCAGCGAGCCGGTCTCGGTCCGCTCGTAGCTGTCGTAGTCGCCGATCCAGATGCGCGCCTCGACCGTCGCACCGTCCTCGACGACCGGGCAGACCGCCTGGCCGCCGCGGGCCCGGTAGCCGAGCTGGGTGGTGCGCCCGTGCAGGAACCGCAGTTCCTTGAAGGCGCCGCCCGCGTAGTCGTCGACCGAGGCGGTCTCCGGGTCCAGGTCCGCCGGGCGGTGCCAGACCTCGCGGAAGAGCTGCTGCACCCGCTGGTCCACGGTGAGTTCGACCGCGAACTCGCGAAGTTCTTCCAGGTCCGCCAGCAGCACCGGGTGCGGGATGCGGACCAGTTCGGGGCTGATGCGCACCGTGTCGCCGTCGAGGTCGACGAGGCCGAGGCCCCGGACGGGGTCGGCGTCGCGCAGGAACCCCGCGACGTCGCCGTCCTCACCCGTGACGACGAGGTCGCGCAGCGCGGAGCGCCAGGCCGTGTCCTGCCACACCTGGGCGATCGCCGCGACGGGGACGGGCAGCGAGCGCACCATCCAGCGCTCCACGTCGGCGACGCACTGGCGTTCGTGCCGGTCCAGCCACTCCACCAGCTGACGCAGTCCGACCACGGCCGGGTCGTCCGCGAGTTTCCCCGGGACCGTCTTCAGCCGGCGACCCGCCGCGTTGCGGCAAACCACTTTCCCGTCGTCGAGGGCGACTTCGTAGTCGCCGGCCGGAACCCACCCCATGTGCTGTCTCCTCGGTCAGACGGCCTGGTCCGGGGCATGGCACGGCATGGCACACCCCCGGTCGCAGCGCCGCCGCGATCACGTTGGGGCGACTCTAGGGGCAGGCTCGGACAATGCTTCCGGCAGCACCACCGGGAGGGCGGACCACGCGTGCGGGGCCGGCGCCTGCCGACGCCGCGGCGCGGTCCTGCGCCCCGATCTTGCGTACGGCACCCAGGGAGCCGGAACGGACCTTCGCGACCCGTTGAGAGGCGAACGCACAGCGGGCGGCGGGCAGCCGCGCCCTGCAGGTAGCGAACTCGGTCTCGCGTTCAGTCCGCACGGGGACCCGTCGGCCCGCTTACCCGGCCGACTGGCCGGCGGGGTCGACTTCGATGGTGAGCACCTGGTCCGTGCCGGTCAGGGTCAACGGGCGGGCGAGCTGGCGGGGCAGGGGTCCCAGCAACCGCAGGTCGCACTTCTGGCAGAGGGTCAGGGTGCCCGTGACCGCGCCGATGACCGCCTCGGTGGTGTCCCGTCTTCGGATCTTGGACCAGCCGCGATATCCGGGCAGGTGGCGCTGGTTCATGCTCTTCACGACCAGGCCTTCGACGCCGGATACGTCGGTCCACGACTCCAGCCACTCCCGCGCCTTCGCCACGTCCGTGGTCTGCGGGCACAGTGTCCACGGGGCGTCAGGGCTTGGGCCGCGAACAGCACCTCGAGGCGTCGGCGGCGCTCCCTGTAGGCCAGGGCGAGCAGCTCGACGCCGTCAGCCATCAGGACATGGAACGCCACGAAGTGGGCCGGCCACCGGGCCGCCAGCCCGGGAGCGGTACGCCTGCGGGCGGCGGCCCGCCGCTGCAACCCCGCGAAGCTGAGCTGCCCGGCCTCGGCGTCCCACACCAGCAGCTCCCCATCGAGGACCAGACCGACGGGCAGCTGCTCGGCAGCCGCGACCAAATCCGGGAACCGGTCCTGGACCAGCGACCCGCGGCGGGTCTGCAACAGCACCCGACCGCCCGCCTCGGCAGGGGTGAACAGCAACGCCCTGCGGCCGTCCTCGAACTTCTGCTCAAAAGCAAGATCACGCAGAGTCGGCACCGACTCCACAGCCTGCGCCAGCATCGGCTCAACCGGCGGTCTCAGCATCACCCGCAGGCCTCCCTCGTCATCTCTCCTTCCAGGGTCCGACCGGACAGAACCGGCCCGGTGCACGCGGAGAGGCCATCCGTCCGAGGGGCCGCCGGGGCCGTCAGGAGCGCCGAACGGCCCGTATGCGGCACGGTGACAGCCATGCGCCGCTGGTCCCTGCCCCTGCTCCTCGCTAGTCGCGCAGCGTCCCCGGCTTGTACTGCCCGAGCCACGCGTGCCGTGGTCTTTGCGGCGAGGGCGCCGTGAGGGTCCAGTTGTTCCTCTGCGGGAAATTCATTCCTTCTGCCCGGCCCGTCGAGTAGGAAACACCTAAAGCCAGAGTGCGTGATTCCGACGGGGTCGGGCAAGAGTGGTTTTGGAGGTTGATAACTATGGTTCCCCTGCTTCTCGTTCTTCTACTGATTCTGGTCCTCGCCGGTGCGGGTTTCGCCCTCAAGATTCTCTGGTGGGTCGCAATCGCGGTCCTGGTGCTGTGGCTGATCGGTTTCGTCGCCCGCCCGAAGGGTGGCAGTGGCCGCTGGTACCGCTGGTAGAAGCCAAGAAAGATGCAGTTCAGGCAGTGTGGCGGGGGGGCGCCCCCCCCCCCCACCGGGGGGGGGGGCCCCCCCCACCCCCGGGTGACGGA
>NZ_JBHWVV010000016.1:820-78807 GCF_042736715.1 Streptomyces sp. NPDC060049 | reverse complement strand
GGGGGCGCCGGCCCCCGCTGCAAAACCACTCCAACCAGCTCTCCGCGGGGGGGGGGGGGGCCCCCCCCCCCGCGGCGGGGGGGGCCCCCCCCACCGCCATGCAGTCGTGGACGTCATCGGTTTTCCGGTAACGGATGAAATCGGATATCTCGGGTATTTGGAGGCGTAACCGGGATGGTCGCCATCACGCAGCAGCAGACCTGCTCACCTCCAACGATCGACGGCCGTCCCGGCCCCGATCTCGATCCGAGGGTGTGACGGAACGAAATCGGGGCATGAGCGGCTCGGGCGGAAAGCATGAAACCGTCCTACACGCTATATGCGCCGCGCGGGAATTGCCGGGAATTTACTTCCCTTTTCGTTCCCGATTTATCGGAGGAGTTGTTTCGCGTGACTGAGCATGTGTGGAGTTACAAGTCCACCTCGGGCCACCTGGCCGGCACCGATCTGACCGGCTACAAGGTCGAGGCGGCCGACGGCAGCATCGGCAAGGTCGACAAGCACTCCGACGAGGTCGGTGACGCCTACCTGGTCGTGGACACCGGAGTCTGGATCTTCGGCAAGGAAGTCCTCCTGCCGGCGAGCACGGTCACCCGGGTCGACCCGCAGGAGAAGAAGATCTACGTCGACCGGACCAAGGAGCAGATCAAGAGCGCTCCCGAGTTCCACCGCGACCAGCACCTCGGCAACGTCGGCTACCACGAGGAGCTGGGCACCTACTACGGCAGCGGCGCTCCCTTCGGCGGCCGCCCTGCCTGATCCACGCACGTGCCTGCGGGCCCGACCCCAAACGGGGGTTCGGGCCCGCAGGCACGTGCGACGGCGTAAAGGCCCCGGGCCGCGTGGGCTTCGCACGGTGCTCTCGATCGCAGGTGCCTCGACAACGGCAGGGTGACGGTGCCCAGCGTCGTCAGTGGGCGCTGCCCGTACTCGGCGGCTACGACGTCGGGAGCGAAGCGACGTGGCAGAAACGGCAGCGGGCGGTTTCGGGAGCCTCTCCATCTCTGGCCACGCAGACCGGGAACCTCCGTCTTGCCTGCGTTTCCTGGGTAGCTTCACCCCGGCCCCCCACAAGGGGGGCAGGACGGCATTCTCCGGCTGGCCTTCCCCTCGGAAGGACGACCGCTTTACCGGCACCGCCGCAATGCAGCAGGATGAGACGACGGCGGCTACGCCGGCGGTGACGATCAGGACCTGCACGGCAGCGGGTGCGTGCGGGTTGGTGGCGCCGGTGAACGCCGGCCGGCCGAGCCCTATCAGGGTCGTGCCGCGCCACCCGCTGGCCGTGATCAGCGCCGGATCTCCTTGTGGGCTGTCTACGCGACACGGCCACGTCAGTTGTCGAGTAGCCGCCATGCGATGAGGGCGATCCTGGCGCGCGTCAGTCCGGCGGGTTCGGTGAGTTCGATGTCCAGGGCCTTGCCGATCTGTTCGGTGCGGCGGGCGATGCTGCTGTGGTGCAGGTGGAGGAGTTCGGCGGCCCGGCGTAGGGAGCCGGTGGCGCAGTACGTGTCCAGGGTCTCCATATCTTCCGGGTTGCCGGCGATTCGGGCGATGGCGGCCACGTCGGCGTTGTCACGGGCGGCGTCCTGGGGTATGTCGGCAAGGAGCGCCAGCGCGCCCAGGTCGGCGTAGTGGATGACCGGTTGGCGGGAGGTGGTGAAGCGGAGGGCGGTGCGGGCTTGCCGCCAGGATCGGTCTGGGCTGTCTGCGGCGCCGGTGCCCGCGTGGACGCCCGCCGGAAACCCGGCCCCGTCCACGGTGGTGGCCAGGATGACGCCCACGTCGGCAAGTGGTGCCGCCTTCACCGGGCGCGCCGGGCAGATCAGGCGGCCGACATGCTCGAGGGGAAGCCGCGACCGTACGGCGATGACGCGGACCGGCAAGCCGGCCGCGAAACCCAGGAGCCGTAGCGCCCGCGCTCGGGCCGCCTCGTCGCTGTCGGAGCTGATCGCCAATTCGACGAGGGCGGGGTCGGCCATGGTGGTACGGGCAGGGCCGTACCTCTCGGCGACGGCCGCGGAGGCGATGGCGAGGCGTTCGAGGAGTACTTCGTCGAGCTTGTGGGGCGGGCCGGGCCGTTCCAGCCATGCAGTGCCGATCTCCTCCTCGTCGAGGGTGATCGGCGCGGTGGTGGACGCGGATGCCTGCGAGGCGGAAGCCGGCCTGCCTTCGGGCGTGATGCGGATGGCCCGCCCCGTGCCATGGAGTTGGATGCCGGCCACGCATTCGGCCAGGCCCGCCGAAGCGCGGGCGAGCGCCGGGAGATCGACCCGCCTGCGCATCAGGGTGTCGTAGAACGCGATGATGCGGATCGCGCCGTCGACGTACGGATCCAGTCCCGAAAGCCTCAAGGCCAGTGCCTGCATGGCAGAAGGATAGAGGGGCGAGGGTGCGCCGGTCGGCGCGCAATCAGAGCTGTTCACGCGACAGTTGGCGGGTGACCTCTGGGACTGATGGCCGTGAGGATGGTCGCCATGGATCCTGAACTCGAAGCATTCGTCCCGTTCCTGCCCGAACTCGACTTGAACGACCCGGTCACCACGCGCAAGAACTTCGCCGAGCGTGCTGCCGGGGCGCCGGCCCCGGACACTTCGAACATGGAGGTCGAGGACCGCACCGTGCCCGCCGATCCGGACGTTGCGGTGCGGATCTACCACCCGCACCAGGCCCAGGGCGCCATCGTCTGGCTGCACGGGGGCGGGGGTGTCTTCGGTGACCTGGACACCGAGCACCCGTGGGCCGCACGGCTCGCAGACCGTTCCGGGGCGGTGGTGATCTCGGTGGACTACCGTCTGGCGCCCGAGCACCGCTTCCCAGCCGCCTTGGACGACGCCTACGCCGTACTGACATGGACGGCCGTGCACGCGGCCGAACTCGGCATCGACCCGGAGCGGATCGCGGTCGGCGGTCACAGCGCCGGGGCGGGGATCGCGGCCGCGGTGGCGTTGCGGGCACGGGACACTCAGGGGCCGCCGATCCGCTTCCAGCTCCTCAACGAGCCCGGGCTCGACGACCGGGAACAGACCTGGTCACGGCTGCACTTCACCGATGTGCCCTGGTTCAATCGCGACAAGGTCGCCGCAGCGTGGCGGCACTACTTGGGCTCCCGGCCCGCCACGCCGTACGCCGCCCCCGCGCGGGCCGCCGACCTGTCCGGCCTGCCACCGGCCTACATCGCCACCGCAGAGCTCTGCCCGAACCGCGACGAGGACATCGCCTACGCGCTGCGCCTGCTGCAAGCCGGCGTGTCGGTCGACCTGCACCAGTGGCCCGGCACCTTCCACGGATCGCAAGCGATTCTGTCTGCCGCCGTGTCCCAGCGGCAGATCACCGAACTCGGCGCCGCACTGCGCCGCGCCCTGGCCGACTGATTCGTGGACGTCGAAAGCCCGGGGAGATTCCCGTTTCACTCATTGATCACGAAAGGACGGATGTCTTGAAGATCCGAATGGCGTTGTGCGGGGGCGTGGCCGCTCTGAGTGTCTGTGCAGGCACGGTGGCTGCGGCTCCCGCACCCGACGGGACAAGGGCGGTAACGGCCGGTAGCGCGAGCCCGTCGACCGGCTTCGAGCCCGCGGAGCTGCAATCCTCGCTGGACGGTGTCCACCGCGCCGGGGTGCCGGGGGTGTACGCCGAGGTGCGCGATGCCGGCCGGACCTGGCGCGACGCTTCCGGGGTCGCCGATGTGAGGACCGGCCGTCCGGTCAGGGCGGACATGCGCCACCGCGTCGGCAGCATCACCAAGACCTTCACCGCCGCCGCGATCATGCAGCAGGTGGAGCAGGGCCGGATCCGGCTCGATGCGCCGATCGGCGGCTATCTGCCGCACCTGGTGCCGGGAGAGCGCGGCCGGAAGATCACGGTTCGGATGCTGCTCAACAACACCAGCGGCATCCCCGACTACATCCGCTATGCGTTCCCTTCTCTGCCGGACATGTCACCGGAGAGCCTGGATGACAACCGGTTCAGGCAGTTCCGCCCGGCCGAGCTGATCGAGATGGGGCTTGCGGCGCCTCCCGCCGGCGAGCCCGGAGCCACTCCGGGGGTGTATTCCAACACCAATTACCTGCTCCTCGGCCAACTCCTGGAGCAGGTGACCGGCACCTCGGCAGAGGAGTACATCACGCGGAACGTCATCGAGCGTGCCGGGCTCCGGCACACCGAGTTTCCGGCCGGGCCGCGTATCAGGGGACCGCACTCGCGCATGTACGAGGCGCTGTGGGGTTCGCTCGACCCGCCGCGCGACTACAGCATCTACAACATGTCCTGGACGGGGACAGGGGCCGCTCTGGTATCGACCATGGAGGATCTCAACCGCTTCTACGCCGAGCTGCTCGACGGCAGGATCCTCAACGCGTCGTCGCTGGCACAGATGCAGCGCACGGTCCCGGTCATCGCCCTGGACGGAACGACGATCGAATACGGCCTCGGTCTGCACAAGGTCACCGTCCCGGATTGCGGCACCTTCTGGGGCCACGACGGCACGGTCTGGGGGGCCGGGACCATGTCCCTGACCCGCGCCGACGGCAAGCGCCAGATGTCCGTCGCGGTCAACCTCCAGAGGTGGAACAAGCCGGACTCCTCAGGGAAGCCGCAGCCCCACCCCATCGACCACGCGCTGAAGACCCTGTACCGGCAAGCGATGTGCGGTGACGCGAACACCCAGACCGAGGATGCCCCGCAGGCCCCCGGGTTCGGCTCGCCGACCGGAGTGCCGGACCCGCGAGGACGCGGCCAAGCACGCCCGAGGTGACCAAAGATCATTTACGGGACAGCCCTTAGGCGATCAAGATCAGCTGCTTGACATTACTGACAGTTCTGCTCGTCCCCACGGCCGGTTCCACCGCCAACCATGCACGGGCTTGTCAGCCGAGCAGCTGCGGCTGGGTGCCCGGGGTGAGACCGATCCACACGGCGTCGCTCTCCTGGATGATGTACATCGCGTCGCGCTCCACGTTCCAGCCCTGGGGTACGACGTAATACCGCCCATTCCGTTCCAGTAGCAGCCGCAGACCCGTATAGCGGTAGCGGTGACGCAGTCCGCTCGCCAGGACTTCCCTCCTGACCGTCCCGGTGGGGAGGGAGAGCGGATAACTGCTGAGGACCATCACACCGGTCCAATCGGTGACATGGCTGGCGCGGGATCTGGCGTCCCGTTGAGCCGTCTGGATGGTGACCTGGGTCAGGGTCCAGAAGAGAAAGGCCACGGCGGCGAAGACCGGGAGGGCCTTGGAGCGCAGGCCCTTCGGCCGCCGGCCCCGGGAGTCGCGGCACTGGCCCATGAGGAGCCCGACGGCGATGAGGAGAGGGGCGGTCCAGCCGTACGGCTGGATCTCGTTCCACAGGGCGAGCAGCACGACACCGATGACTACCACCGGCACGGAGAGCTTGGCCGCCACGGCCTCGGCTTTGGCGGCTGCACGGGACACCATGCCTCCGGACATCTGGGCCCGATTCCGGGCCCACGGTGCCGAAACGACCAGCACGATCAGCCCGGCGGCCACCAGGACCTCGAGCTTCAGCAGCCGCAGGCTCTGGGTCACCAACTCGCTGAAGCCCAGGTTGAGCGTGCTGAGCGAGATGTGGAAGTACGCGTAGAACGTGCTCATGTACATCGCCCCCAGGTAGAACAGGAGCGCGGCGATGAAAGTCCCTTGCGCGACGACCGTCCTGAGGAGCGCGGTGGGGCGATATGGATCGGCCTCCGGCTCCTCGGACGGGTCGTCCAGGGGCGGCTCGTTCACGTGCCGTCAGGATTCGGCGGTTCGATCGGCGCCGGAGACGAGTCGGGCTGCTGCTGCGGGGGCGGGGGCTGCGTAGCGCTCGGGGCGGAGGTCGGGTCGCTGTCGTCGTCTACGGTCTTCGTCGGTGGCGGCGGTGGAGGCGGAACGTACGGCTCCCCGGTATCCGTTGGCGGTGGCTGCTGCTGCTGCGGCGGGGACGTGGGCGGGCTGGACACCGCATCGGGCGGCGACGGGGGCACCGCCGGATCATCCTTGTCGGGGCCGCACCCGGCGATCAGGGCGACGCTGCACGCGCTCAGCACGGCCAGCATCACGACCCGGATCCAGTGACCGGTCTTCTCCTGCATCCGACCTCCCTGATCGTCTGCGAGCGTAGTGGGTTCACGTCGCACGCCGCCCGATCCGCGCGTGACGGCTCCGCCGCACCGCTCAATCGGACGATCGGGCCGAGGTACGACGGGACCGTTCAGCGGAATCGGAGGCTCTCGCGTCCGGCCGCGGGAGGCGCCGAAGGCCCCGGCGAGGTAGCTGGCGGCCAGGTCCTCGTCATGCGCTGGGACCTGGCCGCCGACGACGCGGAGGTGCCGGCAGTCCTCCGTCACCTGCCTGCCTGACGCCCTGGAAAGACCCGGGCGACCTAAAGGTGCTGCCGGCCAAGGCACGCACGCACCTGCGGGACGCCATCGAGACCGCCAGCTGATCCCTTCCCTGAGAGCCCTCCGTGCCGCCCCGACCCCGTCCCCCGGGGGCCGGGGCGGTCGCGGTGGCCCCTCAGAACCGGAAGGAGATGGACGTCATGACGCTGCCGTACTTCGAGGTGGACGTCCCCATACACAACACGGACGGCCTGCGTGGAATGCACGTCTTCGCCGGGCAGGCCAACAGTCGGCGAGGCCGGACTCGAGATTCCCCACGGGCGGCCGGACGGTTGGGGCGCCTGCGGCTACCGGCCCGGCTGGGACCTCGACTGGCCCCGCGCGACCGCCGGCCCCTGGAGGAGCCCGTATGGCTGGCTCGACTCCAGCCCTTCTGGCGCGGCAGGTTGGGGCATGCTGGGGGTGCGCTCACGCGCTTCACTTCGGTGGCAGGGGGCCGGTCGGTGTTACGCATTCACTTCACGACGGAAGACCTCGCCCGGACACGGGTGGCCGCAACGATCGGTGTCGCAGCGGAGGTCTACTACAGCCTGGAGCTGCTGAGGGAGAACCGGGCGCTTCCTCACTTCCGCTCGTGGCGGTCAGCGGTCGCGGGCCGGATGGGAGCCGACACGCGCCCCCTGACGTCCCTGGTTCCGGTGCGCGGTCCCGGGCTCGATCTGCTGGCGCTGATGGGTGATGTGCCCTCTCTGGACCACGCCGTGGACAACCTGCTGCACGCCCCGGTGTCCCGGCTGCGACGCGAGTTCGAGGGTCTCGACTTCCGCCCCGGACACCTGCCATGGGCCAGACGGGTGTCCGAGGGCGACCGTGATGCGCGGCGGGAGCTCGCCGAGGCCGTGCGCGCCTGCCATCGGCTGACCGTGGAGCCCTACTGGCATCGAGGGCGGTCCGAACTGGTCGCGCTGTCCACCCGTTGCGCGGACCTGGTGTTGGAGGGAGGCATCGATCTGCTGCTGCGTTCGATCTGCGCGCCACTGGTCCGCTGGCGTCCGCCGGTGCTCGAAGCTCCCTACCCGCGCCGAGTCGAGGTGCGTCTCCAGGGAAGGGGGCTGATCATCACGCCCACGGTCTTCGCGAAGCACCCGGTGAGCTTTCTGTGGGACCCGCTCGATACTGCCCAGCCACCCCGACTGACCGTGCCGGCTCTCCGGCGGCCGCTGACCGGTACCGGACCGGCGGAAGCGGACGGCTCCGCCGTGCGGAACCTGGAGTCTCTGCTCGGCCGCACGCGAGCTGCCGCTCTGCACGTGACAGCAGAAGGATGCACGACGAGCGAACTGGCCCGCCGCCTCAACGTCACGGCCGCAGCGGCCAGTCAGCACGCGACCGTACTGCGGAATACGGACCTCATCACCACCAGCCGCCGAGGCGGGTCCGTGCTGCACCACATCACCCCCCTCGGGCTGGCCCTGCTGCGGACCGGTGCCCTGGGGGCACCGTGAGGCCCGAGGGCACCGCGGCGTCAGACCGGTGAGTGCAGCGCGCCGCCCTGCCCGGGTGCCACCGGACACTCGTGCCGAGGTGCGCGAGGTGCCGCGCCTGCCGTCCCGGCCCCCCCTTTAAGCCGTGACTTAAGAGGTAGGCCGCAGGTGGCCGGCCGGCCCAGGATGTGAAGCCACAACCGGCTCATCCCATCCTGGAGTTCGCATGAAGACTCATTTCGCCGCCGCCCTCGGTTCCGTCGTGCTGACCGCGGGCATGGTGCTGGGCGCTCCCGCCGCCGGCGCGCAGACCGCGACCGCGACCGCCTATCCCACCAGCAACTTCAACATCAATTTCGGTGCCACGTGGACCAGGGGAACCGTCACTTGGTACAACCGGTCGGTCCGAGTGGTCGGGCAGCACAGGTCCGCAGTGTGGGACAGTGCGGTCACGTGCCGGACCACGTGGGCTTACACCCTCCGAGGGGACCGTGCCGTGATCGGCCAGGGCGGCGGCTCCCCGATCGCCTGCGGCACCATCGAGTCCTACGACTTCGTCGTTCCTGCGGACCAGCCCGGCGGTGCCGCGTACGTCAGGGTCTGTCTCGATGACGGGAACCTCAAGGACCTCGCGTGCAAGCTCATCGCCAGGCCGCTTCAGCCCGCGAGCTGAGGCCGGCTGGAACGCCCGGTCGCAGCTGCTTGGGACCCGTACGTGGGGGGTGCCGGCGCGGCCGTCGCCTCGGTCAGGTGAGCCTGCGAACCGTAGGTACCTCACCCCTTGTCCAGCAGGTCACAGCGCTGCCATCGCCCCGACGTCGCGGAGAACTCCGAAGAGACCTGGAGATCGCATGAAGGCTCATTTCGCCGCCGCCCTCGGTTCCGTCGTGCTGACCGCGGGCATGGTGCTGGGCGCACCCGCCGCCGGCGCGCAGACCGCGGCCTACCCGACCACCGCTGTCAACGTTACATTCGGTGCCAGCTACCTCCGCGGCACACTGACTTGGTACAACCGGTCGGTCGGTGTCAATGGAACGCTCCGGGCAGTCGGCTGCCACAGCGCGTGGTTCGGCGCGTACGGTGCCTCTGGCAACGAGCTCGGCACCTGGAGCACCGGCACTGAATGCGACGTGACGTATCCGTTCAATATCGGAATCCCTGCGGATGCGCCCGGCGGGGCCGCGTACGTCAAGGTCTGCATTGACGATGCGAACGCGAATTCATCCAAGTGCACCAGGTACAACCGCCCCTGACCCATCAGACCGGCCGGAAAGTGGCTTTCCACACCAGCCCCGGGGCGGAACAACACGCGACGTCCCGGAAGCTCATCTCGCCGCCCCACGGGGCAACGATTCCTGCCATCGACGGTCAGTCCCCTGCAGTACAGCACGGAGTTCCGCTTCGCCAAGTCGCACACTCGAGGCGAGTCGGACGCAGCAACCTGCCAGGTGACCGACCGCTACCGGTCCGGTCATGAACCGATGCACCAGCCGCTGCCGCATACAGCAGCGCAGAACCGACGTGGGCACAGGAGCAAATCCGTTGTCCATCAACGAGCCCTGGCAAGCCGTGTGACGGCCTGCCAGGGCTCGGGTGTACCCCGAGTCTCTCGGAGGGCAAGCTGCGAGTGCACTGGGCTCACCAGCGCTGGGGACGCCGGTCGGATGCGTGGGACGCCATCAGGCCACTCCAGGCGATGCGAGCTCGACACGGGTATCACCTGGCGTCGACTGCGTACGCGCTTGCGTCCAACTTCCAGCCGTCGGTGCCTTCGCCGGTGTCGGCCACGACGATGACGTCGATGAAGTGGTCCTGGAAATCGTCGTGAGTCGGCTCGCCGGCCATCCAGAGTTCCTTGATTCCGCTCCAGTCACTCCGCCGCCCGCGCGTACCGCATACCCCCGACCTACCGCAGGGATCACCACATGTCACCCGCGACGACACTCCGAAGAGATCAGTAGGGACGGTTTGGCCCGGGCCTGGTACAGCTACGACGATGCCGCCGCCATGAGCCTCCGTGGTGGGCCGGGCGCGCCCCTGGCTCCCGTTTACCACGGACCTCCGCTCACCATCCTTCGACATCGAAGTAAGTCCGCCCAGTCCGGTGACTGCGGTGGACTAAGAACGCCTAACGCAATGAGGGCGCCGGTCAGCCCATGCAGGCAATGAGGGCGTGAGGTCTTCCGCGAGGAAGACGGTGAACCGTCGTGGTGAGCCGGTGATCGTTGCCCAGTAGATCCGGTCTGTTCGCGCGGCATGGAGTCCGTCTACTGCTTGAGCCAGGCCGGGTCGAGGGGTGACTCCGGTGTCGATCATCAAGAGGGACTGGGGGCTTGCGGCGTGGGCGGCCGGGCCTGCCCCGACGGGCGCAATGGCATCGAGGAGGGGCACGAGCTGGGTGACGTCGTTGCGGCTACCGCCGGTGAGGATGACCGCGAGGGGTGTCCCGTGTCCGTCGGTGATCAGGTGATGCTTGGAGCCGGCCTGTCCCCGATCGACTGGGGACGGGCTCGTCTGGAGCCTCCTTTTAGCTCCTGCCCGGCCGCAAGAAGATGGCCGCGGCGGCCGCCCCCGCGTCGGCGGCCGATACCCCCCTCGGACGCCACCTCGGTGCGACCGCGGCAGTCGTCGCACCTCAGCGAGTCCGACCTCGGTACTGGTGGGCTCGCGTATTCAACTGGCACCAGTTCTCTGCACGGGCCAGCTCTTCGGTGACTGTGTGTCGATCGTGAGCAATCGGGGCCTGCGTGCCGATGTCACCCCAAGCGGGCGACGTTGGCGCGGTCGTCACGCAGCCGGCGCCGCGCGCCCCTACGCATCAGCATTCCGAACGACGGCACGGAAGGCTGGCTGGCGGTGGGTGATTGCTAAGGCTGTAGTCACAAGTCCATATCTGATCGGATGAACCCCTCCTTCATCGGCGGCGGGCCTCCAAACAGGGTCCATGAGCAGCACCTACCGTGCCAACATGACGATCCTGACCAGTTTCCTCGACTACGTCAGTCTCGTCCCCACACCCACCCCATCAGTCTCCCCACCGCCCAACGAGAGCACGGGCTCGATGAGCAGTCCCTTGTGGGCGATCCTCGTTGTGGGCCTCGGCGGCGGCCTGCTCGGCGGTACGGGCGTGTACTTCGGCGCGCGGCGCTCCTCGCGCTCTCTCCGCGAGAGCGCCGAAAAGAGCCTTGGACACGAGCGGACTCGTTTGCTCAATGAACGCTTCAGTACCGCAGCTGCACTCCTCGGCCACAAAGAAGCCGCCTGCCGCCTTGCCGGCGTCCACGCCATGGCCGGCCTCGCCGACGACTGGGCCGAACGCCGACAAACCTGCATCGACGTCCTCTGTGCCTACCTACGCATGCCCTACTACCCACTAGGCCCCGACGGGGGCATACCAGTCGGCGATCCCGCAGACGGACAAGCCAACCGCGAAGTCCGCCTCACTGTCATCCGGACAATCCGAGACCACCTTCTATGGGACACCCCACTCGAGACATCCTGGTGCGGATACGACCTCGACTTCACCGGCGCCACCTTCGATGGCGGTGACTTCTCCTTCGCCCGCTTCTCCGGCGGCAAGGTGGGTTTCACCGGTGCCACGTTCTCCGGCAGCGAGGTGAGCTTCCGCGATGCCACGTTCTCCGGCAGCGAGGTGAGCTTCCGCGATGCCACGTTCTCCGGCGGCAAGCTGAGCTTCACCAGCGCCACGTTTCCCAGCGGCGAGGTGAGCTTCCGCGACGCAACGTTCTCCGGCTGCAAGGTGAGCTTCAACGGCATTTTCTCCGGCGGCAAGGTGAGCTTCTACAAGGCCACGTTCTCCGCCGGCGAGCTGAGCTTCATCGGCGCCACGTTTTCCAGCGGCGAGGTCAGCTTCAACGGCGCCGTATTCTCCGGCGGCACGGTCAGCTTCAACGGCGCCGTATTCTCCGGCGGCGCGGTGCCATTCCACAGTGCACAGTTCTGTGGCGGTGTCGTCGACATGCGAGACCCGGCAGCCTGGTCGAGGCCACCCTCTTTTGACGACAACCACCTGACAACCTCACCTGCAGGACTACTCCTGCCAGATCCGCTGTCCAAGCCAAAGCCTTGACACTATGGCGGCGCGCGCCTCACGGCCCCCGTACTGGTGGGCGCTCGTATTTGGCTATCGCCTGGAATCCAGCCCGCTGGTGACCTGGTGTGATCACCAGCGGCGTATCGACTCCATGTCCCACCGGTTTCCCTGAAGAGGCGGCTGGTGGGTTTGTCGTGGTAGCCGAGAGCGTCCGCGACGACGGGGGCAGGCAGTTCGAGGAGTTGTCGGATGGCGTCGCCGCGAGCAGCGGCGGCCGGGACGCCGACCTCGTGTAGGAGCGCGGATAGATGGTCAGGGCGGGCTGGCTGACCTGCTCGGCGGCCGGGGAAGAGCCAGCGGCTTGCCGAGTTCGTGGCGGTGTTCATGTTGTCGCGGTTGTCGATGTGCTCCAGGAGCAGGGCTGCGACCGGTGCGGGGACGGGCGAGAGCGGCTCGCCGAGCCGTAGCAGCACGGTGTCGCCGTCGCGGATGACGTCGTCAGGGGTGGAGTCGGACGATGCGGCTCACGGGCATGGCTGTGCGTAGAGGAGCACGATGACTCCGGCAACTCGGAGCCGCATCGGTATCTCCGTGTCGGTCAGCAGTCGACCGAGGGCGTCGAGGCGCTCGTCCTCGCTGAGTGCGGCTCGCCGGGAGACTGCCATCGCGGGGATGGAGAGGCAGCGTCGGCAGCGGTGGCTCTGCATGGCCCAGTGAGGAAGGCTCGCAGGCGGGGTGCGGCCGTGTTCGGTGTTCTCGACAAACCAGGCGTCGATGTCGGTCTGGCCACAGGACGCGAGGGTGCTGTTCCGCTCGCCGAGCCATTGCAGGAAGGTGGTGGCGTACTGATCTGCTCGGCGGCGAACCGCCGGATGCTGGGTGTGATGTGGCTCCGCTCGGCGCGGGCCCGCAGCCGAGGGAGGACTCGCCAGGTCGCGAAGAGTCTGATCGTCTTGACGTGCTCGGGGTCGGCGATGTCGGTGAGATGCCCGGGAAACCAGCGCTGGAAGGAACAGAGGTACTTGTCGACCGCGGGCAGGATTCCGCACGTCATGAGGAGTTCTTCCAGGTGAGCGGCGGCTCGCCTGGGCTGGAGCTGGTGGAAGGCGCCGTGGGTGAGCGGGATTTGGGCGAGGCCGAGCCGTCGCAGCAGCTGCGAGGCGTTTCCCGGCTGGTTGCGGCGCATCTCCAGCCAGGCCAGCCCGCTTCTGGGCTTGTCCATCGCCACCAGCAGGTCGAACAGCGGGACCAGCGCGGGACGGATGCGACCGGTGCCGTCGTCCAGGAGGACGGTGAGGCGGTCGGTGAGCGTGCAGCGTTCACACAGTCGACCGCCCAGGAGCTTGCCCTCGAATCCGCAGCGTGAGCAGTCGAAGGTCTGGGAGAAGCCGGCGCAGGTAGTGCAGATCGGGGCCCCGTCACCGGGGCGGAGCCCGGAAAGGGCACGCTCCTGGCCGCATCCTGGGCAGGTGCCCCGGGTCCGGACGGCGCGGTCCGAGCAGGTCCGGCAGACGTATCCGTCCGGCCAGGTGCCGGCCTTGTGTCGGCGGCGGCCGCACCGGCAGCACGCGGCCATGTACCAGCGTTCGTACTGCTCGTCGGTGGCGTAAGTGCGGGTCATGCGTCGGGCAGAATGCGGGCCGGGCGGGGCCGCAGCTTCGCGACATCTCCGGGCGGCGCGGGCACGTCGCCGGTGGCGGTCTTGCGGACGCCAGCGTTTTCGGCGGTGGTGGCAACTAGGTCCGCCGCGGTGCAGGAGAGGATGTCGCTGAGCGCGGCCATGACCTGCAACGACAGGCGTTCCGGAGTGCCGGAGACCAGGCGGTGGACCTGGGAGGCGGACAGGTCGATGCCCCGCTCGCGCAGCAGCGGCACCAGTACGGTGGCCGTGAAGATCTGCTGCTCGGCCATGAGCTCACGCAGCCGCCACGTGTATCCGACCTTGCGCTCCATGCTGGCTTCCCGGTCTGGGTCTGGAGGGCCACCGCGACGGTGGAGTCCAGGTGCCGGCGCAGGGTGCGGGTGCGGAAGTCCGAGGACACGCAGGTGTAGAGCGAGGTGGTGCTGGCGTGCTCGTGGCCGACCTGCTCCTGGACGAACCTCGGATCCCAACCGTCCTCAATGAGGTGGGTGACGTAGGACCGGCGGAAGGGGTGGTGGGCAGACGATTCGCAGCCCCCGCTCGGACGGCCAGGCTGCCGGGTTGCCGTCCCGGCCGAACAGCGGGCGGACCTCCGTGAACCACTCGTCCAGGATGCCGGGCGTCCACTCCCACACGGTCAGCACGCTGCGGCGCTTGGGCGGCGAGCCCTTCTTGGCCTTACCGAAGCGGATCAGGCACCGGCCGTAGTCGCCGAACTCGGCGCCGTACGGATTGCGGCCGATGTCGGAGGCGTCCAGCATCCGCGTCTCGTTTCGCCGCAGCCCGTAGACGTACGCGGTCTTGAACAAGGTGGCGTCGCGGAACGGGAAGCCAGCCCTTGCGGCCGAAGGCCCTGATCCGGGCGATTTCATCGTCGCAGTGCGCGAAGAAGGCGTGCAGCTCGGCCTTGGTGAACGCGCGCTTCTTCGCATCCGCCTCGGACTCCGCGCACGGCTGCCCCGACAGGGAAGCAGCCCCGGAAGCGGGGCCCGGACGGCCAAGGCGTCCCATTCCGCCCCCACCACGGCCCTCCCGATGAGGCTCCCTGAGCGCGACTTCCTGCTCCACGACGTCCTCGGCAACCTCATCGCAGGCACCCCCCTGCCCCCATGGGCCTGGATCCGCTCCACGGCGGAGACCCGACCCGGGACGTGGAGGGGAACAGCGATGGTCACGACGTACGGAGGCCTCCTGTCAAGTAACGAATAGCCGGGGCTACGGCCCCGTCCCCGACCGGGGCACGGTGGAAATCCACCGTCCTGCACCAGAGCAGGACGAACCGCCACCCGGATCGGAGACCCCGATGTCCCGTCGCGCAGGCGTCTTCGTGACCCGCCGTCCCGGACTCGTCCTCTTCGCCGCCCTCGTGTTCCTCGCGCTGTCCATCGTGTTCGGTGCGGAGGCCACAGGCCGGCTGAAGACGCAGGGGTACGACGATCCCCGGTCCCAGTCCAGCCGCGCCGCCCGCGTGGCCGACGAGCGCCTGGGGGGCTCCCCCAACCTGGTCGTCGTCGCACAGGCCCGCGACGGTTCCGTCGACGGCCCGGCGGCCCGGAGCGAGGGCGAGGACCTGACCCGCAGGCTCGCCGCCCAGCCGCACGTGAGCGCCGTGACCTCGTACTGGACCGGCGGCGCGGCGGAGCTGCGCAGCCGGGACGGCCACGCGGCCATGCTGGTCGCGCACGTGGACGGGGATGGCGAACAGCTCGGTGCGCGGGTCGAGCAGCTGAGCGAGGAGCTGACCGCCCCCGGCGCCCGCGGCGCTCCCGACGCGGCCCTGACCGTGCAAGTGGGGGGGTCGGCGCTCATTGACGCCGAGCTCCAGGACATCGCGGAGTCCGACCTGAAGCGGGCCGAGGCCGTCGTGCTGCCGGGCACCCTGATCCTGCTGGTCCTGGCGTTCGGCAGCGTCGTGGCCGCCGCGCTGCCGCTGCTGATCGGAGTCCTCGCCATCGCCGGGACCCTGCTGGTCCTGAGCGTCCTCGGCTCCGTCACCGACGTGTCCGTGTTCGCGCTGAACCTCACCACGGCGCTCGGCCTGGGGCTGGGCATCGACTACGGGCTGCTGATCGTCTCGCGGTTCCGCGAGGAACTCGCCGCCGGGTACCTACCGCGGACGGCCGCCATCCGGACCGTGCGCACCGCCGGCCACACGATCGCCTTCAGTGCCGCGACGGTCTCCGCCGCGCTCGCGACGCTGCTGGTGTTCCCGCCGTACTTCCTGCGCTCCTTCGCCTACGCGGGCATCGCCGTGGTGGGCATCGCCGCCGTGAGCGCCGTGACCGTCCTGCCCGCTCTGCTCGCGCTGCTCGGCAAGCGCGTGAACGCCTGGCCCGTGCCGTGGCGCCGCCGGGCCCGTGCGGGCTCCGGATCGCGCTTCTGGGAGGGGCTGGCACGGACCGTCGTACGCCGCCCGCTGCTCGCGGCGCTGCCGGTGATCGGCCTGCTGGTGGTCCTCGCCGCGCCGTTCGCGCACGCCGGTTTCGCCACCCCCGACGACCGGGCGCTGCCGACGAGCGCGGCCAGCCGGCAGACCGGTGACCTGGTGCGGGACGCGTTCGACATGAAGGGCGCCGACGCGCTCACCGTCTCCGTGACGGGCACGGCGCCCCAGTCGGCGCGGGAGGACTACGTCCGCAGGCTGTCCGCGCTCCCCCAGGTCGCCCAGGTTTCCCCGGTCGCCGGGCCCGAGGGCGACGGTCCGGCCCAGCTCTCCGTGGTGCCGCGGGTCGACCCCCGCTCGCGGGCGGCCCAGCAGCTCGTGCACGACGTCCGCGAGACCCCCGCCCCGGCGGGCACCAAGGTGCTGGTCGGCGGACCGAGCGCGGTACTGGTCGACGCCAAGGACACGGTGGGGGCCCGGATTCCGCTGGCGCTCGCCCTGATCACCGTCACCACGTTCCTGCTGCTCTTCGGCTTCACGCGCAGCCTGCTCCTGCCGCTCAAGGCCATCGCGCTGAACGCCCTGAGCCTGACGGCCGTCCTGGGAGCGATGGTGTGGATCTTCCAGACGGGCCATCTGAGCGACCTGCTCGGTTTCACGCCCGGGCCGCTCACCACGACCATGCCGGTGCTGCTGTTCTGCATCCTCTTCGGACTCTCGGTGGACTACGAGGTGTTCGTCCTGGCCCGGATCAAGGAGGCGCGCGGCGCCGGGGAGGACAACACCGACTCGATCGTCACGGGCATCGCCCGGACGGGAGGCATCGTCACCACGGCCGGCGCCCTGCTCGCGTTCACCCTCTTGAGCTTCGGTACCTCCCAGGTCTCCCTCCTGCAGTTCTTCGGCATCGGCGCGGGTCTGGGCGTCCTCCTCGACGCCACGCTCGTGAGGGGTGTCCTCGTACCGGCGCTCATGCGCCTGGCGGGCGGCCTGAACTGGTGGGCACCGAAGGTGCTGAGGCCCAAAGTGCCGCAGCCGGCGCCCCGGCCGCCACCGGCCACCGCGAGGCGGTGCGCGCCGGGCCGTTGCTCCCCGAGCCGCACCGTCGTCCGTACCCACGCCCACGCGCGCCGCTGACCACCAGGCGCTCCCCCCTCTCCCATCCGGTCCAGCCCCCACTCCATCCCGACCCTCCAGCCCCGGCCGCCGGCCGTCCGGGGCGCTACGACAAGGAAGACCCATGACTGACATCGCCATCGTCGGACTCGGCTGCCGCTTTCCGGGCGCCCCTGACATCCGCACCTACTGGAAGCTCCTGATGAGCGCGGAGCGGCAGTTCTCCGCCGTCCCGGGGGAACGCTGGAACCACGGGACCTTCCACGAGCCGGGCAACCGCTCGGCCCCCAACGCGGCGTACACCGACCAGGTCGCCTTCCTGGAGGACCTGGACCGCTTCGACGCGGCGCACTACGGCGTACCGCCCGCTCGCGCCCGGGCCATGGACCCGCAGCACCGGCTGATGCTCGACGTCACACGCGAGGCGCTCGCCGACGCGGGGCTGGGCCGCGGCGACTTCGACCGCGAGAACACCGGGGTGTTCTTCGGAATATCGGTGTCCGACTACAAGGACCTCATGGCGGCCCCCCTCCGGGCCATCACCCTGGCCGAGGACGCGCACGCGGCGGACGACGGTGCCGAGGCCGAGGGCGCCGCCGACGCCGTCAAGGAGCGGGCGCGCCAGCTCGGCAGCATCGACGCCTTCACCCTGCCGGGGAGCCTGCTCAACATGGCGGCCGGGACCGTCAGCCGCCACTTCGACCTCGGCGGTCCCAGCTTCGCCGTCGACGCCGCCTGCTCCGGTTCGCTGGTCGCCCTCGACCAGGCGATCGCCCAGGTGCGATCCGGCAGCTGCCGGATCGCCCTGGTCGGCGGCGTGTACCTCAACCTCACCCCCGACAGCCTGGTCGGCTTCTCCAGGCTCCGCGCCCTGTCCGCCGCCGGGGTGTGTCGCCCGTTCGACGAGGGGGCCGACGGGTTCGTCCTCGGCGAAGGCGCCGGTGTCGTCGTCATACGGCCGCTCGCCGACGCGCTGGCCGAAGGCGACCGCGTCTACGCAGTGATCAAGGGCATCGGCTCGGCCAACGACGGCGCGTCCCCCGGACCGCTGGTCCCCACCTCCGAAGGCCAGCTGCGCGCCATGCGCCGGGCCTACGAGGATGCGGGCGTCGCGCCCTCCTCCGTGGGCTTCCTGGAGGCCCACGGCACCGGAACCGCCGCCGGGGACCGTGCCGAGGCGGAGGCGCTGCGGCGGCTGCGCACCGAGTACCCGGACGACGACCCCGCCCTGTGCTACCTCGGCGCGGGCAAGGCCCTCATCGGGCACTCCCTGGCCGCGGCGGGCATCGCGGGACTGATCAAGACGGCCCTGGTCGTCCACCACCGCACGATCGTGCCGCAGCCCGAGACCACCCCCCACCCGGACCTGGGCATCTCCGCCGCCGGCCTGCGCTTCGCCGCCGCCGCGCTGACCTTTCCGTACACCGGCACCCCGCGACGCGCCGCCGTCAGCTCGTTCGGCTTCGGCGGCACGAACGTCCACGTGGTGCTGGAGGAGCGACAGTCCGACACGGCCCCCGGTCGCCTCCCGGACCGCACCGAAGACGCCGGACCCCACCTCGTCCTCCTCTCGGCCGGCAGCGCCGAACTGCTGGACCAGCACATCGGCGACGTACTCGACGCACTCGACACGGCGGACCGTGCCGCGCTGGCCGCCGTGGCCCACACCCTCGGCTCCCGGGAACCGCTGACGGCCCGGCTGGCGATCGTGGCCACCGGCACGGACGCGTTCGTCGAGCGGCTGCGCCACGCCCGTGAGCAGCTCCTGGCCGGCGCCCGGGGCGACCTCGGCGAGGGCGCCTTCGCCGCCGACGCCCCGCTGCCGGCCGCGCAGCGCCGCGTGGCCTTCCTCTTCCCCGGTCAGGGCAGCCAACGGCCGGGCATGATGCGGGACTTCCACGAGCGGTTCTCCGCCTTCCGGTCGGCCGTCGCCGTCCTCGACGCCGTGGCCCGCGGGGACGTCGGCTTCGACCTCTCCGACCTGCTGTACGGCGATGAGGCCCGGACCCACGGCGACACCGAGGAGCTCAGGAGGCGGCTCGCCGCCACCGATGTGTGCCAGCCCTTGCTCGGTACCGTCCAGATCGCCGCCACCCGCGTCCTCGCCGACTGCGGCATCCGTCCCGACCTCGCTCTCGGGCACAGCGTCGGGGAGTTCGCCGCGGCGGCGGCCGCCGGAGCGCTCACCCACGTGGACACCATCCGGCTGCTGGTCCACCGGGGTGCGACCCTCCGGCAGGCCGAATCCCGCTTCCCGGGCGGGATGCTCGCCGTGCAGACCGACGAGGAGACCTGCCGCCGGCTCACGAACGGGATCGACGGTGTCTGGCTCGCCTGCTTCAACCAGCCGCGACAGATCGTGGTCAGCGGCACGCCGCACGGGATCGCCGCCGTGCGCGAGGCCTGCGCGGAAGCCGGGGTCGCCACGGCGACGCTCGACGTGTCCAACGCCTTCCACTCGCCGCACCTGGCCGCCGTCGAGGACACCATCCGCTCGGGCCTCAACGCCCGCCCGATCGCCAGCCCAGTCCTGCCGTTCGTCTCGTCCGTGAACGCCGAGGTGTGCACCGACCCCGGTCGGCTGCGCGAGCTGTGGACCCGTCACGCGTCCACGCCGGTCCACTTCGGCGACGCGGTCCGCACCGCCTACGACCAGGGGGCCCGCGTCTTCCTCCAGGTGACGGGCGGCAGCTCGCTCCTCACCTCGGTGCGCCGCAACCTCACCGGCCACGGCGACGTCCATGTCGTCCCCGTCGAGGGGATGGCCGACGGCGGGCGCACCTTCGCCCTGGCCCTCGCCCGGCTCGCGGTCCTGGGCGTTCCGGTCGACCCGCGCGCCCTGATCGCCGAGACGGACCGCCGGCTGCTGGACCTGCCGGTGGCTGGGCTCGCCACCCAGTCCTACTGGGTGCCGGCCAGGCGCGCCGCGAAGCAGGACCCCGCCGCAGCCTCCCTCCCGCCACAGCCCGTGCGGTCCGTCGAGCCCGTACAGCCCGTACAGCCCGTAGAACCCGCACAGCCCGAGGAGACCTCGATGAACGCCCCGACGTACGACACGGCGAAGACCCCGATGGACGAACTGCTCCAGCTGGTCCAGCAGCAGGCGGAGCTGCTCGCCCGCCTCGCGGGGACGCTCCCCGCGCCGGTGCCCGCCGCCCCGGCCGTAGGCTCCGCCGCGGCCCCCGAGGAGTCCGAGGCCCCCGCCGTCGCCCCCGCCGACCCGCCCGCCCCGCGCGCGCCGGCCGACGAGGTCACCGGCGAGGTCACCGGCGAGGTCACCGAAGCCGTGCTCGCGCAGGTGGCCCGGATCAGCGCCTTCCCGGTGGAGCAGCTGAGCAACGACCAGCTGCTGATCGACGACCTCGGCTTCGACTCGCTGATGCTGACCGACCTGTTCACCTCCCTCAACCGGCAGTGGCCGCAGTGGACCTTCGACGAGCGGGCCGCCGACCAGCCGACCGTCGCCCGGCTCGCCGCGCTGATCACGGGCGCCTGCCCGGACGCCACGGCGGCGACGGCCGTCCCCGGGCAACGCGCCGAACACGGTGACGGGACCCCGCCGGCGACGTCCGCCGACCTGCCGCCGGTCGCGATGGCTCCCGACCCGACCGCGGCAGCGGACTCCCCCCGCCTGCGCGTGGTCCCGACGCCCCCGGACCAGCCGACGGACGACCCGGCCGCGCCGGAGGAGCACACGCGGATCGACCGTTTCCCGGAGGTCGCCGCCCACGGTGAGCGGATCGACGCGCTCGCCGGGCTGGGACTCGCCAATCCGTACTTCCTCGTCCACGAAGGCGGCATGACGGACACGACGGTCATCGACGGCCGGGAACTCGTCTCCTTCTCCAGCTACAACTACTTGGGGTTGGCGACCGACCCGAAGGTGAAGGCGGCCGCCAAGGAGGCGGTCGAGCGCTACGGCACGTCGGTGTCCGCCAGCCGGCTGCTGTCCGGAAGCCGTCCGCTCCACCTCGAACTCGATACCGAACTCGCGGGCCTGCTCGGGTGCGAGGCCGCGATCACCCTGGCCAACGGGCACGCCACCAACGTCACCGTGATCGGACACCTCGTCGGTCCCGGAGACCTGGTCATCCACGACTCGCTGGCCCACGACAGCATCCTGCAGGGCTGCAAGCTCTCCGGAGCGACCCGCCGTCCGTTCCCCCACAACGACGCGGCCGCACTCGACGCCGTGCTCGGCCAGGTCCGCGATCAGTACCGGCGGGTGCTCATCGTCATCGAGGGCGTCTACAGCATGGACGGCGACATCGCCGACCTGCCCGCGCTCGTCGAGGTCAAGCGCCGCCACGGCGCGCTGCTGATGATCGACGAGGCCCACAGCATCGGAACGATCGGCGCGACCGGGAGCGGCATAGGCGAGTACCACGGCATCGAGCGCACGGCGGTCGATCTGTGGTCGGGCACGTTGTCCAAGGCCCTGGCGAGCTGCGGCGGCTACGTCGCCGGGAGCCGGGCGGTCGTCGAGTACCTGCGCTACACCGTTCCGGGTTTCGTCTACAGCGCCGGTATGACCCCGGCCGACACGGCCGCCTCGCTGGCCGCCCTGCGCCTCCTGCGCACCGAGCCGCAGCGCGTCACGCGTCTCGCGTACAACGCCTCGCTGTTCGTCCGCCTGGCGCGCGGGGCGGGGATCGACGTCGGGGACAGCCACGACACGCCGGTCGTCCCCTGCATCGTCGGGGACTCGCTGAAGACCCTGAAGCTCGCGGAGGCCCTCTTCCAGCAGGGCATCAGCGTCAACCCCATCCTCTACCCGGCCGTACCGGAGGAAATGGCCCGGCTGCGCTTCTTCGTCACCTGTGACCACACGCCCGACCAGATCCGTCAGGCCGTGACCGCGCTGGAGCGCGAACTGCGGCGGCTGGACGCGGACACGGCCACCGCTGCCCCCGCCCCCGCGTGACCTCCCGCCACCGTGCGCACCGTCTTCCCGCCGATCGTGCCGGGACAGGTCCACCGATGGGGGCGGGGCCGGGGTCCTCGTGGCCCGGCGCCCCGACCTCCACCGGGCTGCGCACCTCGCGCCCCTCTCATCGGGCGAGCGGCAGGCGGTCCGGGCTCTGCCGGCCTGGCGGCAGGCCGAGTGGGCGGCGGGCCGAGTGGGCGGCGCAACGGGGCCGGCCGGCGGGACGGGTGGGGGCGGGACGGGTGCTCGCCAAGGGCCTGGTCGGCGAGTTCCTCGCTGCCCCGGCGGCCGACGTAAAGATGCTCCCGCGCGACGACGGCAGCCGCCACGTCCTCGTCGGCGGCAGCCCGGTGCCCGCCCTCCACGTCTCCATCAGCCACACCGCCCACCACGTCGCCGCGGCCCTCGCACCGCAGCCGGTCGGAGTGGACCTGTGCGAGACCTCCTCCGGTGCTCGCGCGCGCTCACCTGCTCGCGCGCGCTCACCAGGGATCACAGCCGGCATCCGGCACGCCCGCCCATGCCGCGCACAGAGTGGGCCGTGCGAAGAAGTCTTCACAACCCACCCGACCCCCTTCGAGAAGCCTCGGCGATCGGCTGGCCCGATCGGCCGACCGGGCGCTCGTGGCGGCGGGTCCGGAGCGTCGTGCCCCGCCGGCGTCCGGCACGTGGGAGACAGTGGGCCCCATGCCGGAAGCCTTCGCCGGGTCAGGACGGCGCCGCCGCACCCTCCTGGCGGCTGCCGCCCTCGCCCCGCGCGCGATTGCCGGCTGCTCCGCGGAAGGCCCGACCGCCGCCTCGGCCCACGTCCCGGAACCCGGGTCGAAAGACGCCCTGGTCATGGTGATCCAATCTGCGGAGAAGCCGTACCCCGGAAACACCGGCGAGGACGCGGAGGGTAACGAGGACCCCGGGCCCCCGGCCGGGCTCGACCGGCGCCGTGGCGACAACCTGCATCACCTCGTCCCGCCCGACGGCGGCTGGACGCGGCCCCGCCCCGCGGTCCTCTTCGCGACCGGCGGATCGGCCGGACCCGCCCGCTGCCGCCAGACGGTCGAGCCGCTGACCGCGGCCCTGCGTACCCCCCTGCGCGACGGGCTGGTGTGGGTGTTCAGCCGCCAGCAGGGCCGGTGGAGCTTCCGCGAACCCCGCAGCACCTGCTGTCAGGGGATGCCCAGCACGTCGAGCGTCGTCCGCTGTTCTCCGACCGCCAGAAGGGTGCAGGAAAATGAACGGTGACGAGCCGGCGGCGCCGGCCGAACGAAGGGGCCGACGCAGCATGCCGCTGTGGTGGGGACCGCGGGTCATGTTCGTCGGCGGCGCCGTGGTGCTCGTCGTGGAGTCGAGCCGCGGAGTGCCGCTCTCGGAGCTGCGGCGGGCCCTGTACGTCTTCTGTGCCTGCAGTGCCGTCTTCATCGTTCGACAGCTATGGGTCGGGCATCAGCGAGGGCCGGGCGGGGACCCCCCGCGCTGGCTGGTGCGCGCGGCCGCGTTCCTGACCGCCGCAGGAGTGCTGGTACTCGTCGCCCACCTGGCGGGTTTCGAGGGGGACGCCCTGCCGCTGGTCGGCTCGGTCCTGCTGCTGCTCGGTCTGGGCTGGTTCGTCGAAGCGTGGCGGGGAGCCAAGCCCGGCCAGCAGAGGAATGCCCTCCTGTGGTGGGGTGTGGCCCTGTGCGCCCTGACCGCGGTGACGGCGGGCGCAGCTGCCTTCCTACTGCCCAAGGTCAAGGGCGGCCTCTTCCTGGCCCTGCTCATCGCCCTCGGCCTGGCCCTCTTCGTGGCCCTGCCGCTCGGGCTCAACGTCCTGTCCGAGTGGGGCGTGCGCCGGCTGCGCCAGCGGAGTTCTGCCGCGGGACCCGGCGCCGGTGTCGCCATCGTCGGCTGCCTGGGGATCGTCTCGGCCGTCGGGGCCGTCGCATTGCTCGGGTATCTGGACTGGGTACTGGCCGCGGTCCTCGTGGCCATGGCACTGGTGCTGCTGCTGGCCATCGTCTCCAACACGCACGCAGACGTCGCCCTCATCCTCGCGGCGCTCTGCATGCTCGCGGCGGCTCCCCCCGAGCGCCCCAAACCACAGGCCCTCTTTCCCGCCGGAGGGCAGCGCGTCCTCGTGGCGATCGGCGACTCCTACATGTCGGGCGAGGGCGCGAGCAGTTACTTCGAGAGAACCGACGACGGCGGCCGCAACGAATGCCGGCGCTCGCCTTCCGCATACGCCGTGGGACTCACCACGGGGGACCGGCGGTTCGACCGCGTGCTGTTCCTCGCGTGCTCCGGGGCGCGGACCTACAACGTCATCGCGAAATCCGACGCAAGCTTCCTCCAAGTGCAGGAGGGTAGGCCGGGCACCAAGATCAAAGCGCAGGGGGACGAGCCGGGTACCCAGATCGATCAACTCACGAGTCAGGCGTCCTCGTTCCGCCCCGCACTCGTCATCGTGGCGCTGGGAGGCAACGACGCCGGCTTCGCCATCCTAGGAGAAGCGTGCATCGCGCCCGGCGGCTGCGAGGAGCAGGAGTCGGTGTTCAAAAGCAACCTCCCGAAGGTCCGAGGGGCCCTCGCCGCGACGTTCCGGTCGCTCAGGAAGGCCCTGCCCGCCGACGTGCCCATCGTGGCGGTGCCCTACCCGCAGCCGCTCGCCACGGCCGAAAGTTGCACAGGAGTGGCCCTGACGAAGACCGAGCGGGACTTCATCCACCGGTTCGTGGACGAGGTGGACAAGACGATGTTCGAAGCCGCGACCGACGCCAAGGCGGGCATCGAGTACCTGGCTGAGATGAAGGACAGCCTCAAGGACCACCAGCTCCAGCTGTGCCAGGGAAGAAAAAGCAAGGCCGGTATCAACTTCGTGGACATCGCATCGGTCAACGGCTTCGCCTCACAGCGGTTCAGCCCGGCCAAATGGATCCACAACAGCCTCCACCCGAACGAGCGCGGCCACGAAGCCATGCGCGCCACCTTCACCACCTGGCTGAAGAACCACCCCGGACTGCTGGAGCAACGCGCACCCACAGCCCAGGGGCAGGCCACGAGCCAGGCCCTGCCGGCACCTCAGCCCGAGCCCGTATGCAGCATGACCAGCAACGCCGGGAACCCGCACTGTCAGGACCAGATCCGCGCCTGGGAGCTGGAACAGACCCGAGGGCGCTGGCCGTGGCTGCTGCTCGTGCTGCTCGGACTGGCCGTCCTGTGGGTCGCGAGCGTCGCCGTCTTCAGCCTGCTCCCCGGGAGGGAACCGCCTTACAGGGATCCCGCCTCCAGAACGCGGGCGAGGTAGGGGGCCGTGCGGCTCGCCACCGCCTGTGCCACCCGCGCGGGCGGGCCCAAGGCGACGATCCGGCTCCCCTGTCGGTGACCCGCCGTCTGACTGTGGTCGGCTACGTGGACACCGAGTTCGCCGACATGCTGACAATATGTCACGGCGCGGTGCGGATGCGTAGAGCCGCTTCCGGAGCACCCCGCACCAGGCCGCCCGAAATAGCGCCGCATCTGCCGGGTCGGAACGTCCTTCAGGCTGGCGCTGTCCCCCTCGATCAGGGCGGCGGGGTGACGGGTGAGCCAGCCGGTCACCTGCCGCCCCGTCGGCGGCCGGGGCCCCCGACACCAGCGACAGCAACGGCGCCGCAGCCGCGTTCGCCGCCGCAGGTCACGATCCGGGTGGCGGCAAGACGGCTGGTGCGCGGTCCGGGTGAACTTCTCCGTTCAACCCACCACGCACCTGCGTGCGTGCTTCATCCTTCGAGCAAGACCGGCACGATGCACCTCCAGATCAGGGCTCGTACGAGGAGATCCGCTTGCACGTTCAGCTCCGCATCACAGCGTGTCTAGCCGCGGCAGCAGCCATGCTTCTCTCGACCGCTGCCACTGCTTCGCCCTCCGCCCCACGCTCGGTGTCGTCGGCCGGAGGAGATCTCAGTGTGATGTCCGATGAGCACTACGCGGCCGCTTTCGGGAAGGAACGTGCCAGGGCCGCCGGCTTGGTCCTGCAATCTCACCCCGCCACGGCACCCACCCAGGCCACTACAGCACAAGCACGCGGCAGTCACTGGAGCGTCGTCAAGTTCGTCAGCAAAGACGGCGAAGGCAAGTACATCCCGACCAGAGAGGGCAACAGCGCCTTCGGCTGGCAGCACTTCTCGGGACCTCACAACATCCGCGACCCCAAAGTCATCAAGATCGTGACCAGCGAACATCCCACAAGGAAGGGCGTACGCCGCGAGTACGGAGGGGTGCTCACCAACCGTCTCGGCGCGATCCTGGCCCGGATCAAGGTCGTCGCACAGTACGACTACAAGACCGCAGACGGCGTGTACCAACTTGCCGATCGGAGCCAGAAGATCGGCACGATCACGGCCTACTGCGAGCGGGTATCACGCAACAGGTGCCCGGACGCGGTGAACGAAACATGACGCCCTCTCCCCCCTGTGACGATGACCTGCCACCCACCCCTCCTCGGTGGGAAAACGAGGGGCTGGCACGACTGCAGGCCGCTCTCGTCCAGGCCATGCTCCGGCTCACGGCTGCGCCCCTAGGAGGCGGCCCCGTGGTCCGGGGAGTCCTCCCCCACCCGCAGAAGCGAGATCTTGCCCGCGTCATCGTGTGGGACGGCGCAAGCGTGACGACATCGCAGGCATACGACGTACCCCTGCTCGACCGCGACGGCAACCACATCCCCGCCGCCGAGCTGGTAGCCGCCGTACGTCACCTCGTACGCCACCCACCCGACGACCGACCGGGCGCGCCGGCCCCGCTCCGGGACGGATACGGCATCCCCGTCGTGCCCTGCGAGACCCTCCGTGGGCTCCTCGACACCCACCCCACACTCCTCGACCTCACCGACGCCCTCCACGCGGCCGCTACCGGGATCACACCGGTAGCCGACACCGGGAGCCAGGAACTGCTCCTGCTCGGCTTCCTGCTCCTCGACGAGCGCCAGGCACGCCTTTACGTCACGGGCGACGCCCTGCCGGACACGGTCGGACTCGACGTAGCGCTGCGCGACGAACACGGTGTCCTCAAGCCGGGCGTCACCGGCCTGGCATCAGCTCTTCCCAGCCTCATCGCCGACGACCAACTCCGATACAACCCCTCGCAGGAGACAGACCCCTACTGCGCCCAGCTATTCGACCTCACCCACTGGTAAACACGCGACCAAGGCACGCTCGGCACGACGCCGCCGGCTTCTCTGCCGCCCCCCGGTCCGGCTGCCCAGGGTGCCGGGGTGTCCCGGTAGGAGGGTGTGGGCTTCTGTAAGGGCTCAGCCGATGCGGACGGCGATCTCGGGGAGGGGTATGTCGGACAGGTTCCTCCGCCTTGACCGACTCGCAGACCTACCTGGCCCTGACGGGGCTAGCCGCGAGGGCCACGGCGGAGGCTCGGCGCCGTCCACCGCTGCTGCTGCGCCAGGCTCCCCGTCGGATCGGGTCACGGGCCGGGCAGAGCGCGGTGTCCGGGTCACAGGCCGGCGGGGCGCCTGGGGGCTCCCGCCGGCCTGTGGGCTGTTCTTACCGCACCAGTCGGGCTCCCGCCCAGTCGGCGTGGTCGCTGTTGATGCCGTCGCCTGCGTCCGTCACCTTCAGTACCAGTGTGTTCACGCCGGTGATGTCGACGTCGACGGGCTGGGTCGGGCTCGCCGGCGTCAGGGGTGCCGGGCTCGCGTAGAGCTTGACGCCGTCGCCCCAGACTTCGTACGTGACCGTCGCGTTGGCGCTGACCTCGTCGTCGATGCCGAGGTCCGACTGGAAGCGTGTGTAGGCGCCTTTCAGGGAGTAGGTGATGGTGCTGTTGGCGTGCGTGCCGATGCCCTTGCTGTAGGCCGTGCCGTTCAGCTTGATCGGGTTCCCGTCGACGCTCTTGTCCTTGCGCACGGTGCCCGACCCGATCGTGGGAGTACCTGTCCAGTCCAGGTCACTGAGGGCCGTTGGCGCCTGAGGTTTCCCGATGACCTTGGCTCCCGCCCAGTCGGCGTGGTCGCTGTTGATGCCGTCGCCTGCGTCCGTCACCTTCAGTACCAGTGTGTTCACGCCGGTGATGTCGACGTCGACGGGCTGGGTCGGGCTCGTCGGTGTCAAGGGCGCCGGGCTCGCGTAGAGCTTGACGCCGTCGCCCCAGACTTCGTACGTGACCGTTGCGTTGGCGCTGACCTCGTCGTCGATGCCGAGGTCCGACTGGAAGCGTGTGTAGGCGCCTTTCAGGGAGTAGGTGATGGTGCTGTTGGCGTGCGTGCCGATGCCCTTGCTGTAGGCCGTGCCGTTCAGCTTGATCGGGTTCCCGTCGACGCTCTTGTCCTTGCGCACGGTGCCGAAGTCGCTCCTGGCATCGCTCCAGGTGAGATCGCTCAGATGGGCCGTCTGACTGCTTCCGCTGGTGGCGGTCGTGACGGCGACGGCGCTGCTGGCTCCGGATACGTTCTCGGCGGCGTCGAACGCCTTCACCGTGAACGTGTACGGCGTCGAGGCCGTCAGCCCCGTCGCGGTCAAGCTCGTCCCCGTCGACGTGCCGACGAGCGTGCTGCCGCGGTAGATCTTGTAACCGCTCACGCCGACGTTGTCGGTCGATGCCGTCCACTTGAGGTCCACGCTGTTCGACGTCACATTGCTCGATGCGAGGTTGGTCGGCGCGGTGGGGGAGATCGTGTCGGCCTCCGGCGTCCCGGCCGTAGCGGTCACGGACGCGCCGGCGGCCACCGGTACGGTCACGTACGACACGGTCTTGCCGTACAGCGACTTGGTCTGCGGCGTCTGTACGGTGCCGTTCACGGTGATCGTGGCGGGGGTCCCGTAGAACTGGGCCTCCCAGTTGACGGTGCCGCCGGAGTTGTTGGTCAGCGTGGAGCCCGTCGTACCGGTGTGCTTGAGCTTCAGGTCGTTGTCACCGACCTTGAGGTGGTCGATCTCCACCCACGGTGTCTCGGACGTCAGCCGTGAGACGGTGGCCACCTTGTCGTTCGGGGCGTCCGGCTGTACTCCCATGATGCCGTCGATGACGCTGCTGACCGCCAGGAACGAGATCTCCGGATAGCTGTTCTTGCCGGTCATGAGCTTCTTGAGCCACGCCCAGCCCTCCGTGGACCGGTTGTACTGGTAGTACATCTCCGGCAGGTAGGAGGTCGCCTCGACGTTCAGATCGTCATCGTTGGCGGCGATGAAGTCCAGGTAGCTGCCGGTCTTGGCGCCGTGGTCGCCCAGCCCCGTCAGCATCATCAGGAAGCTGGCCTCGTGGCCCCAACTGCTGTAGCCGGTGCCGCCGGCGTCCTTGCCCCGGATGTACCGGTTGGTCGACGCATCCCACCAGTTCGTCTCGAAGTGGTCGCGCACCCGCTTCGCACGATCGGCCCACTTCGCGCTGTTGGCGTTGTCACCCTTGGCCTTCAGGATCTCCGCGTAGGCGAGCATCGACTGGTACTGGTAACCGAGCGAATCGGCTGCGGAGACGAGGTTCTCGTTCGGGAACTCGAAGAACGTCGCCGTGTACTCCCCGGGCTGCTTCCTCGAAACCGGCTGCTCGCCGGACGGGTTCGCGTCGTTCCACTTCACCTCGTGGCCGGCCAGGAACGAACCCATCGTCGAGTCGTAGAACGCGGAGAGGGCCGGATCGTTGATCCAGTCCGAGTTGCCGGTCCACTGGTACTGCTTGTACGCCTTGGTCATGAGGTTGAACGGCGACGGCAGTTCCCGGAAGCCGGTGCCGTCGATGTAGTACATGGCTCCGGTAGAACTGTGCGCCCACAGCGGCCAGCCGTTCTGACCCGGATCGTCGGCATCGGCGGCGAACGTCTTCATCATGTGGAGCGTCTCGGCGTCCAGGCCGAGCGCGTGCGCGCCGTCCGACTGGTGGGAGATGTCCCGGTTGTAGTAGGACTCCCGATTGGTGTACGCACCCCAGTAGCCGGGTTCCACCGTCGGGTGCGTGGAATTCTTCAGGCGCCACCACTCGGGTTCGTGCCCCATCATCGGGTTCCCGGGGTAGAACGTCATCCCCAAGGCCCGGTCCTTGCCCCAGTTGAAGCCGTCGTTCAGTGTCGCGTTCGGCGAGTTCAGGGTCAGCGTGCTGGTCGGCGGCCCCGCGTGTTCCTGGATCGTGATCTTGTCGACGCGCGGTACCTCGCCGGTGGACGTGGCCGTCAGCTCGACGATGTCACCGGCCTTGAGCGTCACCTTGCTCGACGTGCGGGTGTCGATGCTCATAGGATCGGTGTAGTCACGGCCGTACCGCTGGGACGTGGCCCAGGAATCCACAAGGGCGGAGTTCACGGAGATCTCGTACTTCACTCCGTTCGCGGTCTTGCCGTTGTAGCGCGTGATGAGGTCGTAGGTTCCGGCAGAGCCGTTGAAGGTCGTTCTGGCCGTGCTCGTCTGTCCTGACGCACCCCGTGCATAGGTGACGTTGTCGACTGACGTGCCGTTCCAGGTGTGATTCACGGTGTCTGTCGCGAAGTTGGTCAGCGACATGTTCTCGACTTCGATCACGTAGGGCCCTGCCTTCGCCCCCGACACGGCCACCGCGGGCGTGCTGGGAACGGCGATTGCGGTGCCGACCGTTGCGAGTAGGGCAGTTAACACACAAGCAGAACGACGCATGTGCAATTGATCCTTTCGAATGGGGGGTTCCTCGCGCGATGACGGCTGGTCTCGAACGCCGATCCGTGCCGTCCCGAAGCCGACCGCCGAGGCATTGCAAGGCGAGTCGGGCCGGACGAGGCCGCCTGAGGCGTACTCGCGGTCGCGCGAGCGTGGTTGCCGCCGTTGCGTCGCGTCCCGCAGGGCGGGACCGGGAAGATCGGGCCGATGTGCCGGCCGGGCGCCGAAGGGCCGGCAGGGTCCGCGCGGTGGCTATGCGCGCGGCGGGGAAGGGGGAAGGGCGTGCGCCGCACCGGACGCGACGGCAGGCACAGGCGGCTCCCTTCCTCGCACGTCGTGTTGCAAGTTGTTGAACTGTGTTGCCTATTGATGCTTTGAGGAAGAGTGGTGTCAATAGATGTGTTCAGTTCGATCGCGCCGGCTTCCCGCGCGTGCGGGTCGGGTGCCACGGTCCAGGTACGCCGCCCCGGTGCGCCCGGACCGGATGGCGTCGGCCTGGGCGATGCCACGAATGGGCAGGTCAGCGGCCTGATGCAGCCGGTTTCCACCTGCTCCGTGTTGGCGATCAGCGGTGGAGTGGCCACACCTGGAGCAGGCCGCCGCCGCGGGAGCAACTAGTAGCTTGCAACAGATGACTGACGTAGATTCAGAAATATTTCACCGCTGGGTTGCATGCTGCGACAAGCGTGCGTAGGGTCCTGGCCCGTAAGGCTCGTCTGTGCACCCCTAGGGAGCCCTCGCTGCTGTCCGCCCGTCGGGGCCGCTACGGTGGAGGGCGGGGCGGGTTCTCGGGGCGGCCGGGCGGCATCTTGGCGATCACTTGGATGCTTGACGCGGTGACGGGGATCGAGCGTGGCCTGATGGTTGCTCAGGGAGGAGGCGACGGCTGTTTCCGTGAGCTCGGAGACTGCGAAGGCCGACCATGACTCCGAAGAGGTTGACCGCCTCCCCGCTGCCCACGGCGTATCCCGCAGGCAGCGGCACGGCTCGCACGCACCGCGCCCAACCAGTAGGCGGGCCGGTACCGGGAGCGGCCGACCGTGTCGGTCGATGCCGAGGCCACGGGTGCGGGCAGGGCCACGGCCACCGTGGCGAGCGCGATGCCCGCCGTCAGCGCCAGTCAGGGTGTGCATGCGGTACGAGCGCTGCGCATCTCACTACCCTGGTTCGCCTTCGGCAGGTACGCCGGCTCGCCCAAGCAGGTCCAGATCACCGGCCGGGACACTCCCTCGGCGTCCGCCGCGACCCCGCCGACCCGGCCGTCGTCGGTCCGAGTACTACAGCGACACCGACGGCCCCGTGTGGCAGTCGAAGCAGTAGGTACCCGGCCTCGAACCCGAACGGCACGGCCATCGCTGTCGCCGACAGCTTCGGGCGCTCAGCGGAAAGAGTCGACGTCCCACAGCTGCACCGCGCCGTCGTTGTCCCCGCTCCCGGTGGCAATCGTGCGGCCGTCAGGACTGAACGCCACGCATGAGGGACTCGCGACCGCGCCGCTGACGAGTTGGCCCCGTAGCTGATGGCTGCCGACGTCCCACTGCCGCAGGTCGGAGGTGTTCGCGGTGACAACCGTGCGGCCGTCCGGACTGAACGCCACATCGAGGATGGTGGTCGTGTCCTCGAACTGGGCGAGTTGCCGATGGCTGTCGACCTCCCACAGCCGGGTGGTGTGGTCCCAGTTGCCGGTCACCAGGGTCCGTCCGTCCGGGCTGAACGCCACACTCATGACGTTGAGGGAGTTCCCGATCGGCTGACCGAGTTGTTGATGGGTGGTCACATCCCACAGGCGCGTGACGCCGTCGTTGCTTCCGGTGGCCAGGGTGCGGCCGTCCGGACTGAACACCACGGCGTTGACGGTGATGAACTTGAACCGCCCGAAGGGCTGGCCGATCTGCTGATGGGTGCTCACGTCCCACAGTCGGGTGTCGCCGTCGCTGCCCCCGGTGGCCAGCGTGCGCCCGTCCGGACTGAACGCCACGGTGTCGACGGAGTCGGAGCGTACGGCCGGCCACTGTGCGAGCTCCCGGCGATCGGACACGCTCCACAGGCGTGCCGTACCGTCGGTGCCCCCGGTGGCCAGGGTGCGGCCGTCCGGACTGAACACCACGGCGTTGACGGAGTGGCCCGAACCCGCGATCAAGGGATCGCCGAGCTGCACCCGGTCGGCCACGCTCCAAAGCCGCGCGCTGCCGTCTGCGCCCCCGGTGGCCACGGTGCGGCCGTCCGGACCGAACGCCACGCTGGTGATGTAGCCGGTGTGACCGAGCAGGTTGACCGGCGGCTTGGCAGGCGGCTTGGCCGTGACCGACGGAGGGGGCTGGGAAGCACTCCCGCTCACGGAGGACGCCCCCGCCCGTGGGTCGGCGACCGGAGCATCGGGTGACCCCCACTGCAACCACACCACGGTGGCGACCGGCAGCACGAGAAGGCCGGCGAGCGCACCCATGTACCCGACTCTCCGGGCGGTCCGGCTGCTCCGGCGCTCCGGCTGCTCCGAGAGGGAGCCGTCCTCAGGGAGGGGCATGGCCGCCGACTCCCGAGGCGTCTGGACGAGCCGGGTCGCCTCCTCGCCGTGCCTGGCGATCAGTGTGTGCACCGGAGCGGGCCACGGCCGGGCCGACGGTGCGATCCGGCCGACGGACTCAAGGATCTGATCAGGCGTCGGGCGATGGACCGGGTCCTTGGCCAGGCACGACTCGATGATCGGACGCAACCGTTCCGGGACCGCGCCGAGGTCGGCTTCCCTGTACACGATGTTGTAGAGCGACTGTGGAGTCGAGGACCCGGCGAACGGACTCCTGCCGACGCATGCGAAGGCCAGCACGGCGCCCAATGAGAAGACATCGCTCCGCGATGTGACCCGACCGCCCTCGGCGTGCTCCGGCGACATGAACGCCGAGGTGGAGAGGAGCCGGTTCAGGGGGGTCGGCTCGTTGTCACCATCGTGCGCAGCCGCTCGCCCGATGCCGAAGTCGGTCACGGTCGGACCGTCGTCGCCGAGTATGACGGCGGAAGGTCGCAGGCCGCCGTGTACGACACCGACGCGGTGGATGTCGGTCAGCGCGGAGGCCAGTCCGGCGGCAAGACGCAGCAGCGGTTCCTCCGGCAACGGGCCGATGGCGTCCACCGCCAGGTCGAGCGGGACCCCCGGCGCGAACGCCGACGCCACCCACGGGACCGGTGCCTCGAGGTCGGCGTCGAGCACGGCCGCGATGTGTGCGCCGGACACCTGTCGCGCGGCGTCCACCTCACGGCGGCACCGCGCCCGGACACCGTCGTACTCGACGAACTGCGCGCGTACCGACCTCAGTGCGACCAACCGGCGGTCCGGCGCGGTGGCCAGCAACAGTCGGCCCAGGGCGCCGCGGCCCAGCTCTCCGACCAGTCCGTACGGCCCGATCTGGGCCCCGTCAGACGGCTGCAGGGGCCTCATGATCCTCCCCCGGACGGTCGGCGCAGCGTCCAGAGTCTGATCTCCGAGATGAGCACGGCGGCGAGTGTTCCACCGTCCGGGCTGAACTCGACGAGCACGCTGGCCTCGACCTCGGAGGAGGTGAACCTGCCGAGCGTGGTGGCGATGGTGTGGGTGGCGGCGTCCCACACCACCAGCAGTCCGGCTCCGGTACCACCGGCGAGGAACCTGCCGTCCGGGCTGAACGCCAACGAGACCACGATGTCGGCGACGGCCCCATGGCTGTCGTCGTCGGTGTATCCGAGTGCGCCGACCTCCTTGTGCGTGACGACGTCCCACAGCTGGACGGTCTTGTTTCCGATGACGCCCGCGAGTGTCCTGCCGTCCGGGCTGAACGCCAAGGTGCCCACACCCGTCCCCGGCCCGGCGAGAGTGGCCATCTTCGCGAAGGTGGCTACGTCCCACAGTTCGACCAGTCCGGCGACCGTGGAGCCGGCGAGGATCGTGCCGTCCGGGCTGAAAGCAATGGAGTTCACCGCCTTGGTCGCCGTGGGGACGTTGGCGACCGCACCGGTGAGCGTGGCGATCTTCGCGTGCGCGGCGACGCTCCAGAGCGAGATCGTGCCGATGCCGTTGGCGCTGGCAAGGATCGCGCCTTTCGGACTGAAGACGACCGAGCCGACCGAAACGACGCCGGGGTCGGTGAGAACGGTGATGCGTCTACGAGTGGCAACGTCCCAGAGTGAGATCTTCCCGTCGCGGGAGTCATCGCTGCGGTCCGGGCTGTCGGCACCCGCCAGCATCGTGCCGTCCGGGCTGAACGCCACCGAGCTCACCCCCAGGAACGAGGGGCCGGTGAAATCGGTGAGCGTGGCCAGGCGTCCGCGGGTGACGACGTCCCATAAGGAGATCGTGCCGTTGCCATTGCCGCCGGCCAGCACCTTGCCGTCCGGGCTGAACGCCGCGCTCGCCACCCCGGGATCGCTGATCCTGGCGTACGGGACCGGCACGAAACCGGGACTCTTGGCCTCGCGGCCGTTCGAACTGGCGAAGGTGCGTACCAGCGGGATGGCGGCGGCCGTGATGCCCATCGCGGTGAGCAGCACGGTGCGGCGTCCGGGACGCCGAACACGGAGACGGGGGCTCGGGTGCCGGCTCGGGCTCTGGCCCGGGGCAACGACGTTCCACTCCACCGCTTGCTCCGATGCCTCCAGGACACCGGAGGGCGGACTGTACGCGGCGTTCCTGGCGAACGGGAACTGGTACGCGTCCCGCATGCCGCCGTCGACCGGCTGGGGAAGCTTGTCCCGCAGCAGCCGGGCCCGCGACTCGACGAAGATCTGTCGGAGCGTCAGTTCGGCCGGCTTGCCGGGGATGCCGGCCCCGATGACATCGATGAGGCTGTGCGTGAAGTGGGTCAGCCGGCCGCCCAACGGGCTCTTGGCCTTCTCGTAACGGGTACTGGCACCGATGAAGTACATCCCATCCACCGGATAGGCGCCCGTCAGGTCGCCGGGCCCGGACTGGAAGTGGTACTCGGCGTCCAGCCCCAGTTCGGCATGGCAGCAATCGAGGATCACCAGCTTTGTGGCAGCCGGCGAGCCGCGCAGCACCTCCATCAACCGGGGGTAGACGAGCGCCGAGTCCGACAGGATCTCCGGGTCGGCCACCGTGCCGCTCAGCGCGAGGGCCAGCTGTCCGTCACGGGTGCGCATCCCGTGACCCACGTAATAGACCAACAGGACATCGGTCACGTCCCGCACCAGCGGCACCAGCTCCACGACCGCGTCCCGTGGCGTGTCGATGTCCTCGACCGCTGTGACGCGGTCGCGCGGCCACCCGCACGCCTCTCCGGTCAGCAGCTCCACCATGGCGCTGACGCAGGTGGCGGCGGGCAGCGGTCTGAGGTTCAAATCACGGTAGTGCGAGGTGCCGATCAGGATCGCCCGGGAGCGGGAGCGATCAGGGCTCATCGTTGAAGAGGCTCTCGAGAACCGGCAGGACCTCGTCGACGTTCTTGGCGGTGATCTCAAGCTCGGCATCGCCACGGCGGAACTTCAACGTGACCCCGGCCCCACGGGATTCGATCATCGTCTTGACGATCTGGAACAGGATGGTGATCGCACCGCCGGAGCAGGCTACCGTGACGAACTCCAGCGCCGACCCCTGTTCCCCGGCCTCTCCCGGGACGGGGACGGCCCGAAGCGACACCCCCGGAGCACCCCGCAACTCGTTGTATACGGCATCGAGATCCTCCGGGCTCCCCGCTCGGAGCTCGACCGCGTCGTCCCGCTTCACTCCAGTCGCCATGTCCCCCGCCTCGATCCCCGCGTCAACACCCTATTGATGGTCCTCTTCGATGATTGTTTCAGGATGCTGGTCCCGGCGGCAGAGGATCGACGATTGTGGCCAAGCCCGCCCACGGGGCCGCCCGCAGGACCTCGTGCCCGCGCTCACCGCCATTGCGTACGGCGACGGGCGACGGGCGACGGGCGACGGGCGACGGGCGACGGGCGACGGGCGACGGGCGACGGGCGACGGGCGACGGGCGAGATTGCTTCGGAACCCTCCCGTCAAGCGGTGGTCCTTGCCCAGTACCCGGAGGGAGTTGGTGGGGCTGCTCGTAGAGGGGGACGGCGGACGCGTTGACGGCCGGCCCGTGCGGGCCACGGCAGCGCAACGGACGCGGGCCTCCCCGCCGGCCGGTGCCGGTGGACGGGCAAAGCGCCGGAACGGTCGCCCTCGCCCTCCAGGCCGCGCTGACCGGCGACCAGGAGACCGCCGCCGAGCTCGGCATCGCGGGCCCCGCCCAGCCGCACGCCGACCGGAACCTGGACGTCGCCCTCGTCCATCGCGACTTCGACAAGCCCGTCGTCGACCGCTGAGCGCGTCCGGGACTGCTCGTAACAGCCCCGGACGCGAAAAGCATCACCGCACACACTCAGGCCCCGTGCCGGCGGCAGGGCCTGGCGCCGTTCAAGGGAGCGTGTCTGGAAAGGACTGGCTCGTGGGGCAGGTCCTGCCAGGGCGAGTTGGCGCGGGTACTTCCACGCGATGCCCTCAAGGGTGCGGCGGCGGTCGGCCCACCGCCTGCCGCGGACGGATCGGCTGGCATCAGCGGCTCGATCCGGCCCCCCGTCACATCAGTGATCACTAATCGGACAGGCTCATCCGATCAACTGATCGACTGATCAACCCAGCAACGAGACACGCTCTAGCGGGTGGGGACGCTCGCGCGGGCGAGGACGGACAACTCGAACGGGCGCAGCATGTCGGTACGGTCCCACTCCCCCGGATCGATCGTCTCGCGCTGCCGGACGTACTCGATCGGCTGGAGCCGGTGCTCAAGCAGGAGGGCGTCCATCTGCTCGATGCTGAGGAACGTTTGCCAGGGCTCGCCCTGCTCTGCCGCCGCTGCCATGACCAGCTCCGCATACGACTGACCTGCCTCATCGCGGAGTGCGGCCGGGAGGAGGTGCTCCACGATGAGCTCTGTTCCGGGTGCGAAGCCGCTGATGACGGCCAGGGTCTGCCTGATCGCCTCCGGGGTCAGGTACATCGTGACCCCGAGCCAGCTGACCAGCGCGGGTCGGCCCGGGTCAAAGCCGACCCGCACGAGGTGATCGGTAAGTGACCGGGCGGACTCCTTCTCGAAGTCGACCGGGACGAAGAAGGCAGACGGCGGCACCATCGTCCCCGTCTCAACCAACAGCGCCCGCTTCCAGTGCTGGGTCGCCGGCTTGTCCACCTCGAACACCCGCACGCCGTCGGCCAGTTCCGACCGGTAAGCGAAGGAGTCCAGCCCCGCACCGAGGATCACGTACTGGTCGACGCCCCGGCCGACCAGCTCGGCCAGCCGGTTCTCGGTGTAGCGGCTGCGGGTTACGGCCGTCGTCCGCGCGCCGGACAGGACTGGGTGCCCACCATAGGACCGGTGGTAGCCGAGGAGTTCTTCAGCACGCTCGCCCAGGAAGGTCTGCGCCAGGGTGTCGGCGAAAATCGAGGGAGTCTCGTCGACGAGGAGGTGTGCCGCGCGCGCTGCGGCCGACATGAGAGCTGTCTGGCTGGGTTGCCCTTTGTTCATCATGATGCCGGACATTAGCCGGATAATTTGACAGAATATCACAAAAGGAAAACTTTCGAAAGGGCTTCCGGGTTCCGTTTTGGCATCGAATGCGATCCTCGCGATCCCCGGAATAACCTGCGGGTCAGCTCCGCGAAGCGACGACACCCCGCGTGCGTGTTCCATCCCTCGCGAGAATGCACAACGGCCAAACGGCGCCGCATCAATTGCGGGTCGACCTATGGAGCAGAGCCACTAGCTCTGCGCTGCGCGCCGTGTTCGCCCGGCGTGGGCGAGGAGCCAGGCCACCACCGACCGCCGGCCGATGTCGGGCCGGTGTTGCCTCGCCTTCACCAACATCGCCTGCACCATCGTCTGCTACCGAAGGCTGGCCAAATGAGATGACCTCCAAGGCCACCGTCCCGCCGAAACCACCAGGTCACAAGATCCAGCATCCACTGAAAACGAATCGCTGAAGCACTGAAGAACCACCGCCGAATCGCAGACGGCCGACCGCCGGCGAGCGCGACTCTGGCGGCGAGCGGGGCGTGACGACCCCGCGGGGCCATAGGCACCGCACATCGCTGGCCAGCGACATCGCACGTCGATGACGCACCACAAACCGCATCGAAAGGTCTCCACCAGCGACCAGAACATCCCCCACCAGCAACCATCGCGCCAAACCACCGGTGCATGCCTGCGCCCCCCAATGACACTCACACGCGGCATCGCGTGGAGGAGCCCGTGATGCGACGCGAATTCCTGACCGGCGTGGCCGGCACCGCCAGTCCTCCTGGTACAGCAAAGTGGGCGCTTGCTCCATCGGCCTCACCCGGGACCTGAGGAGACGACATCTCAACTGAGGTCCCGGCTCCGGTCTGCGTACGCGTCCCGCAATCGTTGGTGGCCAGTTGGTGGTTGACTTCCGCGTTCTTGACGGGTGCGGCCGGCATGCCGTGTGATGAGGTGGGGAAAACGGCGGCGAGGGGCGGCGCGATGGCGGCAGATGATCAGGACGGCCCGGGGGATGCCCCCAGCGGCGAGAGCGAAGCCCGCCCTTCAACACCGGAGAGCATCGCCTCAAGACCGCGTCCAGGGGCCGGCCAGGGCAGGTGGGCATCTGACCACATTCCCGTGATCCTCCTGGCACTCGCAGTCCTGGTGCTGATGGTCCTGGGCGCAATGTCCAACGACAGCGCTACCTGCCCCGGCGGCGCCAGTAGCTGCGGCTACCCCTGACACCGGGGCGGACGAGAGCGGCCTGCCATCTTCCGGGCCTCGCCCCTCGCCCCCACCACCGGCAAGCCCCGCCCGCTCCCCCGCAGTCAGATCCCGCCGGATCGCACGATGCAACGTCGTCAACGACGGCGCCGTCTCCGGAGGAGACTGCGGCAGTGCTCTCGACGAGCTCACGCTGGACCGCTGGCACGTTCCCGCGCCACAACGCCAGCAGCGCACGCACCTCGTCCGACACGACGAACCGGTCAGCGCCGGCGCACTACACCGGGCTGGCCGGGAATCCGGCCGAAGGACGCGACCTCTACCAAGCCCTGCTCCCCGACCAGACCCGCGTCCTGGGCGCGGACCATCCCGACACCCTCACCACCCGCAACAAACCTGGCGACCTACACCGCCGAAGCCGGAAAGGCCGAAGCACGCGACCTCCTCTAGACCCTGCTCCGCGACGGCCCGGCCTTCTGAATCGCGTCCGGATACGTGCTCGGCCGCTGACGTTTCCGTGCCTCCGCCGCCTGCGCCGCCGCGCGACCGCGGTGACGGAAGGCGGACGACGAGGAGGCGAGGACTGGTCCACGGCGGGACCACCGGCGCCGAGCCCGGCCCGCCCACGGAAGCGTGATCCGCCCGAGGCGGGTCCAGTCAGCGGTAGGGGCTCCAGCGGCCAAAGCGGGCCATGAGCTGGCGTGCGGCGTCTTCGTCGAGTCCGAGGTGGGCGGCGGCCTGTGCGGTCAGTCGAGGTCACTGGCGGTGCCGCGGGCGGACGCGCGCATCCGCCTGCTCGTCCCCGCCCTCCACCAGGTCCCGGCCTGCGATCTCCACCGTCCGCACGACGCCGGGTTACCAGTACCCGCAGACGCCGCTATCGCGAAACGCACCCCGATCGCACATCACGGTATTCCGACCGCCAGACCGCACCCTGCCCGCCCGCTCCGGGCGCAACGACGAGGACCGCGGCGGACATCAGGGCGCGTCAGGATTCCCGGCTTGTCCCTGACCCCCTCGACCATCGCCAGGAAGTACTCCCCCAACAGAAGCCCCGGCCGCTTGGCGGGGTGACCCGTGCCTCGGCGCCGCGTTGTCCCGGCATGGATATGGACGACGAAGACTTCCTCGGCGTGCTCCTGGACGCCGTCACCGACACCCGCCTCAAACTCCTCACCGGCGACGAAGCAAGAGCGGTCATGATGCTCCTCGACGCCCTCGAAGAAGAGACCCACTCCGAAGAGGTACGCCAGGCCGCCGCAGAAATGCGGCTCCGCCTCGGATCACGCCTCGCCCTGCCCGCACATTCCCCACGATCGACCCTGGCGTGACTTCAGTCCACCACGACCCTGCGTGCAGGCAGTTGCACCCACTACAGAGCCGCGCGCCGCTCCCGGCCCGTGGCGCTGACCAGCACCGACGTTTGCAGGACGATCTGCGTCCGCGGGCGGCCCGCCGATGATCGTGTCGTGGAACGCGGGCTGTCCGTCCTCCCCGGCGAGGTAGTCGTTGGCGTCGAGCTACGCGGAGAGCACGTCGGGACCGAAGCGTCCCTGCTGCCCGCCCAAGGCACCGAGGGCTGAGTCGTGGCTGAGAGCCGCTGTTGTGTGGCCGCTCCGCACCGACAACCTGCGGAACCGCCACGAAGCCCACCAGAGTGGGTTACCCGAAGTGCAGCACCGCCCGGCAAGAGCTCAAGAGCCAGCTCGACGCCCTCGCCGAAACCGGGTGCGACCCGGTCTTCTCGGAAAAGAATCAGTACCCGGATCAAGGTCCGCCCGGAGTTCGTCAAGGCGATGGAGTTCGCCCGCACCATCAAGACGGCTGTCCCCCACCAGCGGGTGATCTTCACCGTGCACGAGATGAAGCGACTGGGCCGCGGCGCCGCCGAGCTCCTGGCCATCGCGGAGGACCTGCGCCACCACGACTTGATCACCCGCAGCGCGGTCACCGCCTCCTCGCCGTAGAGGCGATGGCCGCCGTTGCTGCGTTCCGGCTCGGCCAGCAGGCCGCGCCGCTCCCAGTAGCGCAGCGTCTGGATGTTCACCCCGGCCGCCTCGGCGACCTGCCCGCTACGCAGGCCCGTACTCACCGCGCCCCGTCTACCCCCCCCTGTGTCAGCAGCGCCGGGCCGCGACACCTACGCGCGGGTTACCTGCCCAGCGCTGGACTCGTTCACGGGGCATGAATCCATTCATGAAGTCGTTTGTCCCGGCCGGGGCAGTCATCACGGCAGCGCTCGTACTCGGTGCGGCCCCCGCAGCGCAGGCTGATGACGGAGTCAATTCCAACGTCATCACCTCCAACGCCCTCCAGAAGATCGCCAACCACCCCACCGTCCTCCAGAACAACGGCGGGTCTGACGGCCACCCCGGCAACGCTGCCGGGTCCGTCATCGACACCTTGCCGTAGCCAAGCCGCAGAGAGGTGAAGCCGGGCCGGCGCACGCCGACCCGGCTTCCTCATGACTCCTCCGGGTGCCGGCCCCGCACAACGCGAACGCCGTGGACCTCACTGCGATACGGGCAGCTCGCTACTCCCCCGGGCCAGTTCAGTACAGCGGATCCCGCCCCCTGGTGTGCCACTCCATCACCGGCGCAGCGCTCCACCCGTGTTCCTCGCACCAGGACGCCTGGACGATGGCGCCGCGTGCCGTGCGCACGGCAGGCGCTCCGAGGTCTGGCACTGCGATTGATCACGGTTTGAGAGTGGCTGAACTCGGATGAGTTCGTTGACAAGGGTGTCCAACCGATCTTCTGGAGGCCTTTTCATGAAGCTTCTTTCCCCCTCACGCTCTGCGGGCGCGGCGCTGGTGCTGGCTGTTGCGGCGGTGCCGCTGCTGGCGGCGCCGAGTTCGGCCGGCCCGGCTCCGGTCGTCAAGGCGTTCAACTCTCCCGGCGTCTTCGAGTTCGAGGTGCCGGACGGGGTCACCAGCATCCGGGTGACGGCCGTGGCTGGCGGAGGCGGCGGCGGGGGCGGTGGCGGCAACAACAACGGCCCCCTGACCGGCGGCGGGGGCGGAGGCGGGGCCAGCGGATCGGTCGTCTCGTGCACTATCGAGGTCGGCTCCGGCCTGGACCTCCAGGTGATGGTCGCTAAAGGCGGCGCGCCGGGCAAGGGCGGCGGCAGGAACCAAAACGGCGCAGCCGGGGGAACAGGGGGAGACTCCGGGGTCGCTGTGGAGGAGGACCGGGTGAAGCCTGTGGTCACCATCTCGGGTGGCCTCGGCGGTAGCGGAGGCAAGGGAGTGACGCCTCTCCTCCACAGCGGTAGCGGTGGGGCTGGTGGAACGGCCAGCCTGGATACCTTCTGCGACGGCTCCGACCCCGCTACTTATGCAGGTAAAGCCGGTGACAAAGGCGACGACGGCCGCAAGAACAGCTACGGAGTGGCGGGGCACGGCGCATTCAGCCCGAAGAGCTTCGACCAGTGCGTCGGCGCGGGCCACGGCTCCAACGGCGGCAGCGGCGCCGCCGAGGTCATCACGGGCAACGATTCCACCACCACCCACCAGGCCGCAGACGACGGCGAAAAGGGCGCACACGGCTGCGTGATCCTGACCTACACCGCCCCGTAGACGCTGATCCCCCGCCCAAAGACCGCCTCATGGGTCGAGTGGTACAGCAACCGCCGGCTGCACTCAAGCCTGGGCATGATCAGTCCCAACGAGTTCGAGGCAGCCCACTGGGCTGACTCAGAACCAGGAGCCGACTGATCACCGGCCAACAAACCACTGGCAGGAAAGCCGCAACCAACGGTTCAGGTCGTCGTCTGTGGCGCCAGTGTGACCAGTCGGGACGTGGTCGATGCTCGGGTGGCGAGACCCGTTGGGGCCTCCGGGAACGGCGGAGCGCCTCCTGGATGAGCTGTAGGCAGGGCGTCCGGCAGCCGTCCGTCTCGGGCTGCGGCCATGGCGGCGCGCAGCCCGAGACGGTGCGGATTACCCCACCTGCTGGCAGCCGTACCGCGGGTAGATCTGCCTCAGCAGGGACGTGGCCTGCGGGGTAGTGGTGACCGTGAAGACCGGCCCCCCGTTGCAAGACCACCTGGTGGTCACCAGCGGAGCAGCTTCAGCCGAGGAGGGCAGAAGAACGCCGCCGACGACCAGGCAGCCGGCGAGTGCCGTCATGCACCTGCGATATGTGACCCGCCACATGTCTCTCACCACTTTTCATGAGGTCCGGCGCTCAGAGACCGGACGGACATAAAGGATTATTTCGATAGTGGATGGAGATGCCGACATTTGTGTGCTGAACGGGTGCGGAACGGTGCGGTCTCTCGCCGTCGCGTCAGGACACGACCTGCACGTCTGTCGCCCGGTGACACACCCCGGATCTCTCACCTCGGACAGTGGCCCCACACACCGAAACAGCCACCGAACAGCATCAACGCGCCACCGCTCGCACGGAACCGATAGATCGCACACAGGCACGCGCCGGGTGGCGATCTGGCCTCACAGGGTGCGCGCGGCTTCGATGCCGTCGGCGGTCGGGAACACCTCGCGGGCCCCGGTCAGGTCCAGGAGCCGGCCCAGCCGAGTCGGCACCGGTCCGGCCAGGATCAGGCGGCCGGTGCGTAGCAGGATCAGCATCAGGTTGAGCATGGCGGAGTCGGCGAAAGTCACCCGGGTTACATCCAGAACGATCCGCCGTAGGCCGGGGTGGTCAGCGGCCGCCGCGCAGGCCGCTCTGAGGGATCCCAGAGTGTCCTGGTCGAACTCACCCGCACACACGATGACGCGCACGCCATCCTCATCGGGCAGTACCCGCACCCGCAGCTCCACCAGCAACTCCCCACCTCGACCAACGACGCCATACCGCGCCGACCCCCTCGGGGCACAACGACCCAGAGCACAGCCTCAGACTGCACGCTCCGTCTTGATCCAACACACAGGGCACCGCCCTCACCCGGCAGCCGCAGCCCACCCGGCCCACATCCCGGCACGCCTCCGCCGTGACATCCAGCCTCGGATTCCGATCGCTGTGCGTCTCGGGCGGCGCGCGTGCCTGGCAGAGGAGGGGGGAAGGGCTGTGCCGTCTCAGGCCACGGCTTTGGGGGCCGCCGCGGCGGCGGCGGTCGTGCGGTACTCGGCGTTGAGGCGTTGTGCTTCCTCGAGCTGGTCTTCCAAGATGACGATCCGGCAGGCCGCCTCGACGGGCGTGCCCTGGTCGACGAGCTCCCGGGCGCGGGCCACGATGCGCAGCTGGTAGCGGGAGTAGCGGCGGTGGCCCCCGGCGGAGCGGAGCGGGGTGACGAGGCGGGCTTCGCCGATGGCGCGGAGGAAGGCCTGGGTGGTGCCGAGCATTTCGGCGGCCCGGCCCATCGTGTAGGCGGGGTAGTCATCGTCATCGAGACGGCTGAAGGAGTCGTCTGCGGTCATCGCACCTCTCTCGGGGAGCGTACGGAGGGCCCAGGTACCTATGGCACCAGGGCCCCGAAGGAACTGCTACACCACCTACCGGCCCTGGTACTGCGCCGGCCTACTGTGTCCGCCCACCCGTCCGATCGGAAACGGGAGATGCAGGGATCGCGGTTGCTTGACCGGAGACAACCTCACTATCGATGTCCTGTGGTACCCGGGCTTCCAACTGCCGGCCCGGGCGACCCTGATGGCGCTCTTGCTCCTTCGTTCATCCCTCGGTGATCAACTACTACTTGCCTAGCGGTGGACTGCGTACTGCTTCACCGCGTACTGCTGGTACTGCCTACCGCTGTACTGCGAACTGCTCGTGGCCTTTCCGAGCGCCACTCTCCGGCAGCCGGCCCCGTCGTTCGTCCTGTCGTCTGCTCTGGCTTCGGAGCTCCACCACCGCACCGTCGCGCGCACTGCAACTGCGGTTGCTGCTTGCTGCCCGGCAGTTCGTCTCTGCCAGACCTTGCGGTCTCCCTGGGCTACGAGAGAAACCATAGCCACACGACCATGCAATGTCTACTCCGGCCATCGCAGATTTTCGTTCGTCAGACGGAGAGGTAATCGACCACGGGCGGATAGGTAGTGGGGCGAGGGCGCAAGACGGACCTCGCCGTGTCAAGCCGCGCGGCCAGGGCACACGCGCCACGCACGGCGCCGGCCCCTCTTGCTGGAAGTAGTCAGGGGTGTTGAGCACGGATGACCACGAGCTCTTCCCATTCCTGCGCTTCGGCCGCCAGGCCCCGCTGCTCCAGCCGCGTCCGCCGTGAGCGCAGCACCGGACCCCGCGGGACGAGGGTTCTCGCTGTCACCTGCGTGACAAGCCCGGTCTGGGAGAGCCGGTCAACGATGGCCTGGGCCCCGCACATCCCGGAATGCACCATGAGCAGTCTTCCGCCCGGCTGCCACCGCGTCGGGGCGCTCGCAGATCCGGTCGATGACTGCACGTCCGTCGGGGGCGGCGTCCCACGCTCGCTCAGGTCCGCGCGAGAGCAGCTCGCTTCCCGGCGCGGGCACGTACGGCGGATTGGCGACGATCAGATCGAAGGACCGTCCGGCCGCGGGTGCGAAGTCGCCGTACACCAGCCGCAGCGACAGCCGGCTGCGCAACGCGTTCAGGCGAGGCGCGATGAGAGCAGACCAGGAGACGTCGACCGCTGCGACCCGGCGCCCCTTGCCCGCGGCAAGCAGGGCGAGCACCCCGCTACCGGTGCCGATCTCCAAGACGTCGCTCTGGGGACCGAGGCTCTCACCGGCGAGAGCCTCGGCAAGGAACCTGGTATCCGCCTGCGGACGGTACACCCCCGGAGGGACGATCAAGCCGTCGGAAAGAGGCTCACCCGAACTCAGAGCCGTACGGGACACAGCGCACCTCCGGATACAGCCCCGGGCAGGGGCGACTGCCCCCGGTGAAGCCACCTCTTAGTGCTTTGTCAGCTGGTGTCGAAGGGTTGTCTGGTGGTTTGTCGGCAGGTGGGGCAGGTGCCGGTCCAGGTGGCGATGAGGTGTTGGAGGAGGTCCAGGGCCTGGTAGAGGGTCAGGCCCTGGCAGGGACTTTCGGGGTCCTCCGCTGTTCGGTCGGGAAGAGATGGGCGGCGGTGACGAGGGTGACGTGTCGGTGCCAGCCGGTGAACGAGCGGCCCTCGAAGTGATCCAGGCTTAGAGCTGTCTTGAGTTCGCGGTAGTCGTGCTCGATCCGCCACCGCGCTTTCGCGAGGCGGACCAGATCCTTGGCGGAAATGTCGACGGGCAGGTTCGAGCCCCAGTACTTCACCGGCTCCGCTTCACCCTCGGGCCACTGGTGGGCGATCAACGGATCACACAAGTCCGATTGGGCAGCCACGGGCAGCCCTGCGCCGTCATAGCCATCGGTCTGAAATAGATCGGATCAGGCATTTTCCTGCGGGCAGACCTCGGCCAAGAGCTCCAGCAGATGGGCGGTCACCGGCTCGGGCTTGCCCCGCCGCACCCAGGTGTAGACGGCAACCCGGGTCGAGCCGTCGGCATGCCGCAGAACGTACCCGTCCACCAGCCCACGCGAACGGGACTCCCGTACCTGAACCTGCCGGGGCTTGCCATCCCCCTCGGCCAGGACCTCGACGACCTGACACTCCGGGCCGTCCCGAAACTGATACACCCAGTACATCCGCATATAAGCCATTGTTTCCAGTGCCACGCGCCGCCGTGCATCGGACACCCCCATGGGCGCTTTCAGGATGACCGCTACCGGCTCCGCCTGTGGCGGTTGCCGGCAACCAACGAGCTACCAAGCCGGCGCGAATCATCGACTGGCACACCTACTGTCCCGCCAGGCGCTCATGGATTCGGCGCGGGACGGCCAGATGGTGCCGGCAGGCCGGTACGGCTATGTCCCCCCACTCTCTCCGCGTAACCCGCCGACCTCCAAAGAGGGCACCCGTCGTCGGCAAACGAGTGCACCGCAGGCAGCCGGCGCGACCGTGGGCGCATCACGGGGAAGCCATGGACGGTGATATGCCGGGAGCATCTCGGCACACTGTGAGAGAGGAACCGCATCGATGGAACAGTCTGAGCTGGAGAACAAGGTCAAACAGCTGGAGACGGCTCTGGCCGTCCAGGAGGCGACCATGGCCGGGGCGCAGGCCACGCAGGCGGCGACGCAGGCGGGGATGACCTCGACGTTCGGCGCGACGCACGCGGGGACGTGGTCCGTGATGGTCACCGGCAGCGTCTCGCTGCTTGTGGGGATCTTCCTCGGCATGGCCATCGCCAGGGACTGACGACCGGCCCCGCCCTACCGGGAGCCACCGTCTGGTTTTGCGCCGCCCTCTGCCCGGCCTCACGGCCGGTCGGAGGGCGGCTCGCTGCGAGGTGGTCCGGGAGTAGATCCCGGCATTCGCCTCGCAGGTGAACGTTTCCCCATGGGCGGGCGGGCGAAGACTGCGGCGGGCCTGGGGTCACCCGTTTGCCGATCGTTTCCCCACACGACGGGGCATCGTGAGGTCCTGAGCCGGCTGTGAAGCAGCCCTCGCGCCGTCGGCACGTGTCAGGAGCCGTCGTCGTCGTAGTGGTCCCGGCTTCCGGACTTGGCCAGCCCTCGGCTGATCATGTAACCGAAGGTGAGGATCACGATGTAGAGCCAGGCCCTGTCGGCGCGGAAGTAGTCGAGGTGACCCTCTTCGGTGCCCACCACCATGGAGGCGATCAGGACCGCGACCACGCAGGCGATGTACACGAAGGACTCCGTCGTCTTCAGGGCCGACTTCGTCTCGGTCGACAGGCGGCGTGTCCCGTGGCCGGAAACGTCGGCACCGGCGGAGCGACCTGCAGGGGTACCGGCCGGGTTCGCAGTGGTCATGGCAGGTGTCCGATCCGTTGTGCGAAGCACGTAGTGCACTCCACGCGTTTTCGGGATCACGCCAAGATCGACGCCGTCCCACCTGAGCGGCTACCGCAAATGGAAAGAATGAACGTCACATAAAGACGATCATGGCCCTTGAGGTCATCGGACCCGCACCTGAGTACAGGAAGTCGGGGGAACGGGTGGCAGCGCGGCATCCCGGACTCCGAGAGGGAAGGGATAACCGGCGACGGTAGGCCGGCGCACGCCGGTCAGCGCCAGTGCGTGCAACTCGCGGTCCTGTCCTGGAACGCGCTCGACGCCCGATCCTGGCCCGCGTCACCTACTGAGCTTTGCGGGTTGTCGTCGGGGAGTGACGGTTCATGATCCCTGCGCTATGCCAGTGGTATGCGTTATCCGGAGGGTGGGGGCCTGACCGCTGAGCGTCGGGCGTTTCGTCCGGGGATCCGGCTTCAGGCCGGCGAGCGGTTCGCGGCGGGTGAGAAGACCGCCGTGATCGCGAAGGACCTGCGGGTGAGTGTGCGGTCGGTGGAACGCTGGCGTCGTGCCTGGCGCGAGGGCGGCATGGAGGCCCTGCGCTCGGCGGGTCCAGCGAACTCCCCGACTGTCACTGATACCCAGTTCGCCGTGCTCGAGAAGGAACTCGGCAAGGGCCCGTCAGCACACGGTTTCGAGGATGAACGGTGGACTCTTGTCAGGGTCCAGACGGTGATCCGCCGCCGTCTGCGCCTGACGCTTTCGGTGGCGACGGTGTGGCGGCTGCTGAAACGGCATAGCTGGTCCTGGCAGACGCCTGCCCGCAGAGCCCTCGAGCGTGACGAGCACGCGGTCGAGCTGTGGAAGAAGGAGGTGTGGCCGGAGGTAAAAGCCTCACGGCGGCGTCCGGGGCATGGCGTCTTCGAGGACGAGGCCGGATTCTCCATGACGCCGCCCCGCGCCCGCACCTGGGGCCGACGCGGACACACCCCCGTCATCCGCGTCCGCGGCCGCTCCCGCCGCAGGACCTCGGTCGCCGCCCTGTGCTGCTACAAACCCGGCGAGAAGAGCCGCCTCATCCACCGGCCCCGCAACCATCTCCTACTCCAGGGCGCACGCAAGAGCTTCTCCTGGCAGGACTACCGCGACCTGCTGGTGAGGGCCCATATTCAACTCGGCGGACCCATCGTGGTGGTCTGGGACAACCTCAACACCCACCTGGCCGCCGGGCTGAAACGGTACGAGGCCGAGCACGACTGGCTCACCACCATCCGCCTCCCGGCATACGCACCAGACCTGAACCCGGTCGAAGCCGTCTGGTCACTCGTGCGCAGAGCCACGGCCAACACCGCCTTCGGCACCCCCGACGACCTCGACCGCACACTCCGCCGCGAGTTACGCAGAATCCAGCTCCGACCCCACCTCATCGACGGCTGCCTCACCGCCACAGGCCTGACTATCAACCCACCGACCCCACCCTGAAATCCTCAGTAATCGGGAACCGCGGCCCGTTGACGCATGCATGGGCTGCGTATCCCGGTACGGCCATGACCCACCTGTGTCCGCTGCGCCCGGTCCGACCCGCGTCGGCCGCCGCACCCCTGACTCCGGCCGGCGTCCCGCGTACCGGCGATCCTCCCGCGCGCCGGCCGGTGGTCGTGGCGTCAGGTGGTCCGCGGCCTTCTGAGGGGGGCTCCCGCCGCGTGGAGGCTGGCGAGGGTCTGCCGGTAGGAGTTGACCAGGCTGGTCTCCAGGTAGCTGACCCCGAGCTCCTGGCAGTACCCGCGGACGATGGTCCGGGCCCTGCGCAGGTGCGGGCTGGGCATGCTCGGGAAGAGGTGGTGCTCGATCTGGTAGTTGAGACCGCCCAGGACGATGTCGGTCAACCGGCCTCCGCGCACGTTGCGGGAGGTCAGGACCTGGCGCCTCAGGAAGTCGGGCCGGTCGGCGCCCCTCAGGATCGGCATGCCCTTGTGGTTCGGGGCGAAGATCGAGCCGAGGTAGACGCCGAAGAGGCACTGGTGGACGAGGAGGAACACGACCGCCTTGCCGGGCGGCAGCACCAGGAACAGCGCGCCGAGGTAGGCGGCGAGATGCGCGGCGAGCAGGGCCCCCTCCCACACGCGGTGCTTGAGGGAGCGGTCGAACAGCGACCGCACCCCGGACACGTGCAGGTTGAATCCCTCGAGCGTGAGCAGCGGGAAGAAGAGGAACGCCTGCGAGCGGCCGAGCAGCCGGGGCAGTCCCCTGGCCGCGCGGGCCTGGTCCTGCGTCCAGACGAAGATGTCCGGGTCGAGGTCGGGATCGAGGTCCTCGTGGTTGGGGTTGGCGTGGTGGCGGGTGTGCTTGTCCTGCCACCAGCCGTACCCCATGCCGATGCCCAGGTTCCCGGCGACGCGCCCGGACACCTCGCTGGCCTTGCGCAGCCGGAAGACCTGCCGGTGGGCGACGTCGTGCGCGAGCAGCGCCACCTGCCCGAACACAAAGGCGAGGAAACCGGCTACAGCCAGCGTCCACCAGCTGTCGCCTATCAGGACGAACGCCGTCCACCCGGCGGCGTACAGCACCGCCACGGCTGCGATGCGCAGTGCGTAGTACCCGGGGCGCCGGGCCATGAGCCCAGCCTCCTGGATCTTCCGGGAGAGCCGGGCGAAGTCACTACCCGCATCCGCCCGTACGGGAAGGGGACGCACCGTCGGGGAGAAATTCATGATCAGAAGTCACTTTCCGTTCCGCCGGACAGAGGAGCGGGCCACGGCACGGGCGGATCGCGCCCTACCCGGGGCTCCACCCGGAACGCGGGTGGCGCTCCGCATACCGCGCATACCCGGGATAACGGAATCGACGTACGCCTCGGCCCGCCCGTTCCGTTCCCACTCCCGGCGACCGGACGCCGGCCGGGGCGGCACGGCGTTGCCGCTGAGGCGAAGCCGCTGTGGGCAACTGTCAGCGGTCACGTAAGTCAGTCCCACCCCCACTCCCACCCGTGACCCCGCTGCGACCGACGACACCCCCTTCCCCGGCGGAGCGTTTGGCACCAGCACCGCCGCGCGCCTACGGCATCGTGGCGGCGTCCGGGGAAGGTCTTCTCGAAGGCTGCTCATCTGCGGTGGCGAGGACGTCGACTAGGACTTGTCCGGGCGATCAAGTTCGCAGCCAGATGGCTAGGGCCGCCGCTGTCGCAGTGCCGAGGAAGACGAAGCCACGCTTGTCATCCCTGGTGGCGACGGCCCGGTGCTGCTTCAAGCGGTTGATCGCCCGTTCGACGGTGTTGCGCTTTTTGTACCGCTCTTGGTCGAAGCCCGGCGGTCGGCCGCCTCGTGAGCCTCTGCGTGAGCGAGCGGCCTGGCTATCGGTCTTCTCCGGAATCGTGTGCGGTATGCCCCGGCGCCGCAGATAGTCCCGGCACGGCCTGTTGCTGTAGGCCTTGTCGGCCATGACGCTGTCAGGAGTCTTGCGGGTTCGGCCCGGCCCGACTCTCGGGATACGGATCTTCTCCAGCACGGCCTGGAACTGCGAGCAGTCCGCTCGCTGCCCCGGCGTGACGATCAGGGACAGCGGGCGGCAGCGTCCGTCCGCGCTCAGGTGGAGTTTTGTGGTGAACCCACCCCGCGAGCGCCCCAGGCCCTCACCTCCCGCTCCACCTCCACCTCCACCAGGCAGCCGAGCAGGCTCCGCCACGCGAATTCGCCCTCGCGCTCTGGCGTTTTCGCCCCCTGTAGCGGCGGGGTCCATCGGCGGATCGGTAGGGGCGCCGGCCGCATGTTGATGCGCACGAACGATCGTCGAGTCCACCGAGACGTCCCAGTCGATCTCACCCGCGACATCGGCCGCCGCCTGGACCTGCTGGAGCAGACGCTCCCACATACCGTCGGCCGGCCAGAGCCGATGCCGTTCATAGACCGTCTTCCACGGACCGAACCGTTCGGGCAGGTCACGCCACGGCACCCCGGTCCGCACTCGATGCAGGATCCCGTCGATCACCTGACGGTGGTCCCGCCACCTGCCACAACGCCTGTTGCTTACCGGTAGGAACGGCCGCAGCCGTTCCCACTCGGCATCACTCAGATCCCCCCGCCCCATGTCCACATCAACGACCCAGACACGCAGCAGTCGCATGTACGGCCGGACCGCTTGATGCGGCTCAGAAGGCTTTAGAGCGGGTTAGCACTCACATAGGTGAGTTCGAGCGTTTCTTCCACCGCCGAGGAGTCACCTGCCGACAGGTCCGGGGCGCTCCAGCCCGAAGCTCGGGCACCCTCGAACCGAAAGCGCCTCACGACCTCGTTCTGCTCGTTCACATAAGCCAGAACGATGGTCTGGGAACCGGCTTCCGCCTTGGCCGGATCCTTGGAGTCCAAGATCCACTGAGTGAACTTCTCACTCTTGTCCAAGCCCCGCGTGAGGGTCAGCGTCCCGAAGGACTCCGGTGCACCCAGGACAAGGTCGGGGATCGGCTTCCCGTCCGGCGAGTTCTGCAGCAGCTGGATGTACTCCTGTTTGACCGAGACCCCAGAGACGCTCTTGAGCGTCTCCACTCGACGATCCCCCAGCTCGATCTGCCACTGGTGCTTGACGACTTCCATGAACACTCCGTCTCCGTGGGCCCGCGCAGGGCAATCCAACAGCCCGGTGATCATGCCCATCGATGCTTGATCGATACCTGCAACCGAGGAGTAGCTCGACATGGCTCAATTCCGCATCCGCGCTTGATCGCCCGGACAGGTCCTAGGCGGCGCAGCGAGTGCAGCGAGTGCAGCGCAAGGTCGTCGGCTGGGACGTGGCGCAGGACGATGATCGCGTCGCTGTCCAGGGTCCGGAGCAGGCGGCCGGCGTAGACGAGGCTCGTACAGGCTCACCCGGCGGGCCGGACCGAAAGCGGGCTGGAAGGTGACGGCCTCGGCAGGGGCCTTGTCGTCGTCCAGGCCCAGGTGGCATGGCAAGGGGGTGCGGTGTTCGTCGGCCAGCAGGTGCCTGACGTTGCCAGTGTGGAGGTCGGATCGGTCACCGGTGCCCAAGCGCCCCCGGCCGTGACGCAGAACGACGCCGGTTTCTGGCCGCGGCGCCGAGAGTCCGTGTGACGGCCCAGGCGGTGGGGCGCCGGAAGCGGCCGGGGCATGCTGTCGGCCGGGGTAGTGAGACAGACGTGTGACGGCTGCCGGCCCTGCCCGCAGTCGGCAGCGCCATGGGGCCGGGAGCAGCGCCGCTCCCTTGCTGCTTGCATACCGCTGCTGCTGCTTGCATACCGCTGCCGGATCAGTGTCTGCCGGGGTCGGGCGGCCGGCTGCCATCGCCGCTGTTGCGTGGCCATGCAGTGGAGGTAGTTCGGTTGTCAGTGAGCTCCGGGCATGGGGCGGCGCGAACCGGGGCTGTGGCGGTTGGTGTCGCGGGCGCGGGCGCGGGCGCGGGCGCGGGCGCGGGCGCGGGCGCGGGCGCGGGCGGCGGAGGCTGCGGCGAGGGCGAGGAGGGTGGCGATGGCGCCGGTGATGAGGTTGCTGGTGATCGAGCGGGTGTGGGCGACGTCCCCGGCGACGACCCAGGGGGCGACGCAGGTCCAGATGCCGATGGCGGCCGCGGCCCAGGCCATGGACGGCCTGCGCCCACGCTCGCTCAGGCCCACACGACGGCATGCGTTTGCCCGGGGCGGGAACGTACGGCCGATTCGCGATGATCAGGTCGAATGATCGCCCGGCGGTGCGGGCAGCAGACTCTCCGTGGGCGAGCCGCAGAGGCAGCCGCCGGCGCAGCGCGTCAGGCGGCCCGCGGCCACAGCAGGCCAGGAGACGTCGACTGCCGTGACCCTGGCACTCACGGGTGGGACCGGCCGCGCGCATTCCCACCGGGCCCCGCAAGCGTCCTCACGGCGCTGCTCCACCGATGCTGCTCAGCCGATGGCGGAGCCTGGCGCCACCCGCGCGTCGGCTGCCGTACCGGAAAGCGCCAACAGCAGGGGGACCAGGACTCGTCGACGAGCATGAGGGAGGCCGCCTCTCCTTCATCCGCGAGGGCCCACTCGCGATGCCACTCCGCGCGGCTGCTCCGCGGCGTAGGTGGGCGCAGCTGCCGCCTCCGCCCGCCTCGGAGGCATGTGACCTGGGCGGCGTACGGCGTATGCACGTCGCCTTTCCGGGTCAACCCCCGTCCCTGACGAGCTACGCGTCGACGGACGGGGTACACGGTGTCGGGGTGGCCGGCTGCGCCGCCTCGTACGGCGACGCCAAGGAGGCACTGGTGGACGGGATCGTGCTGCTCAAGGAAGACCACAAGACGGTCGAGAAGCTGTTCAAGCAGTTCGAGAAGGCCGGCGACAGCGACCACGCCGAGAAGCGGAAGATCGCCGACCAGGTGATCGAAGAACTCACCACACACACCTGGATCGAGGAGACGATCTTCTACCCGGCCGCCCGCGAGGCCGAGCCCGACACCAAGGACCACGTACTCGAAAGCATCGAAGAGCACCACGTCGTGTTGTGGATGCTCTCCGAGCTCAAGGACCTCGACCCGGCCGACGAGCGGTTCGACGCCAAGATGAGTGTCCTCATGGAGAACGTCCGCCACCACGTCGAGGAAGAAGAGAAGGAGTGGTTCCCCGACGTCCGCAAGGCCATGGGCCGCAACCGGCTCACCGAACTCGGCGACCGGATGGAAGCGGCCAAGAAGAAGGCTCCAGGTGAGCCGCTCGCCGTCCCCAGCGCCAAGCTGTGACCGTGAGTAGCGTCGACTGTCTGTAGGGCAACGAACGCCGGTGACGGGCACGGATCAGACCGGGCGGATGTCCGTGACTGGCAGGCTGTGCTCGGCGCGCAGGCGTTCGGCCACGAGCGAGCGGTGGCACGCCTCCGGATCGCGCTCGACGCAGAAGAGGGCGGTCACCGAGCCTCTCGGAAGCTCGGCCACGAGCGCGCCGAGGCCGAACGGGTCGAGGGTCTCACGGGTGTAGCGCTCGGCGTACTCGGGCGCCGGCGCAATGCGGTTGCGCGCGCCCACCCCGTGGCGGTCGTCCTCGCGGTACTGGAGCGGACGCAGTTCCGTCGTCGGCGCCAGCTCCTGCAAGCCGATGCCCGCCGCGGCGAGCGCGCGCTGGAGCCGCGCCGAGTTCGACCAGGAATAGTCGGGGCCCCGAACGCCGCGGCGCCGGCGGAGGTCGAGCAGCAGCCCCACGCCCCGCCGGCGGGCTTCTCGAGGAAAACTCCGGCCGTGAAGCCGTAAACGCCGATCGTCGCGATGCGTCCCATCGCAGCACCCCTCGCCCGAGGCGGCCGACGTGTTTGATGACGACCGCCACTGGAGCAGTGGTGATCGCGTACGGGACGCGGTAGCGGCCGATGTGGATGCGACACAGCCCCCAGCCGTGCAAGGCCGTGCCCCGAGGGCGGGGCTGGGCAGCAAGGCAATCGGGCACGCCATCTCATGAAGTGTTCGTGTCTCCAGCGACCGGCTGGGACCTCGGTCTGTTGGAGAGCGCATCGGCTCGCGAACTGTTGAGAGGTCGGCCCCTGGTGGCGGGCTGAGGACATGAAAGCTGTTTCGAGCCTCTGCCGGGCGGGACCGGTCTTTGACGAGAGCTCAAGGCTACGGAACTACCGAAGGTCTCCGCCCGGCAGGGCGCGGGCGAGGCAGGGCCGGCCTGACCAGAGGGACCCAGTCCCCGAAGGGCGGCAGACCTCGACCTCGCCTGGTGGCCCTTGCACTCACACGCCTGGGTTCACCGATGACCTATTAGAACTACCGCTTCGGCTTCGCGTTCCTGCATGCCGTCGGTGTGGAGCAGGAGGCGGTCGCCGGGACGCAGGTCGAGGTACTGGACTTGGTAGATGCCCGGGTGGTGGGCGCCCTGACGGCGGCCGGAGCCGGAAGTGCGGCTGCGGGCAGGTCCATGGGTGATCGCCTGCCCTCGGTCGGGAAAGCAATGTCGCCCGTTCCGCTGCGGCGGGCGATCAGCATGTCATCAGGAACGATGCAGCTCGGCGGCGGGTGACTGCATGGGAGACCACGGTGCCCTGCCACACGGATGAGGGCCGCGCAGGAGCGCGGCCCTCATCAAGTGCGTGCCCCTTCCCGCCGGGAACCGGCCCCGGTTTCGATGTCCGGGTCGCCCGCTACGGCCGGCCGGCAAGCCGGGCCGATCGCGGTGCCTGCCGGCCGGTCGGGGAGGGTCAGGCCGGGGTGATGTTCTCGGCCTGGGGGCCCTTCTGGCCCTGGGTGACGTCGAACGTGACGACCTGGCCCTCCTGGAGCTCGCGGAAGCCCGAGGAGTTGATCGCGGAGTAGTGGGCGAACACGTCCGGGCCGCCACCCTCCTGGGCGATGAAGCCGAAGCCCTTCTCAGCGTTGAACCACTTCACAGTTCCCGTAGCCATATCCATGCCTTCCAGTCGATGAACGCCTCCCACAACGTGTGGAAGGCGGAGGTGATCGTCCTGGTTCCTGCGGCACAGCACAGCAAAACACCCACGCCAAAGGCGTGGGCAAAGGGAACTTCCGAACCACGACAGCTGACGTAAACGCTACACGCCAACAACACCCGGTCACCAGAGGAAACGACCCGGAAGCCAGATACCAATGTGGGGCCCGAGGCCCGCCGGTGTCCGGCGGGCGCGGGACGGTCTCAGGCCGCTGCCGTCGGGTTCGCCGAACCAGCGGCATGGCGGTATCAGGCGTTGATGCGCCGGGCTTCCTCGAGCTGGTCCTCGAGGATGACGATCCGGCAGGCGGCCTCGATCGGGGTGCCCTGATCGACGAGTTCACGGGCGCGGGCGGCGATCCGCAGCTGATAGCGGGAGTAACGCCGGTGTCCGCCGGCGGAGCGGAGTGGGGTGATCAGGTGTGCTTCTCCGATGGCGCGGAGGAAGCCCTGGGTGGTGCCGAGCATCTCGGCGGCCCGGCCCATCGTGTAGGCGGGGAAGTCATCGTCATCGAGACGGCCGAACGAGTCGTCTGCGGTCATCGCACCTCTTTCTGGAACACGGAGGGGCCCTGGCGCCTATGGCACCAGGGCCCCGAAGGAACTGACTACACCATCTGCCGGCCCTGGAACTGCGCCGGCCTTCTGTATCCGCCGACCCGACTGGAAGGCTGTCGGGGATGCGGGGATCGCGGTTGCTTGACCGGAGACCACCTCACTAACGATGTCCTGCGGTACCCGGACTCGCGTGGCGTCCGGGCGATCCTGATGGCGCTCGGCTCCTCCGTTCTTCCCTCTGGTGATCAACTACTTACCTGCGGGGGACCGCGTACTGCGGGGTACTGCTCAACTGCGTGTACTGCTGGTGATGCGAACTGCTGTGTGACCTGACCAAGCGCCACTCTTCGGCAGCCAGCCCCGTCGCCCATCCTGCAACTGCTCTGGCTTAGAACCCCACTGCCGAACCTCCCGCTGCGTGCGCCCGCAGCCGACGCCTTCACCGAGGTACTGCTCCACTCACTTCACTGCTGGGTACTGCTAACTGCGGGTACTGCGGGTACTGCCACTGCGTCAACTGCGGTACTGCTCACGGTGGCCCCTGATCACTGCGGGCCACCCGGTCCGGTCGCCAGTCCCGTCGCCGTCCTGCACCTGCTCTGGCTTCGACACTCCACCACCGCACCGCCCTGCGAACTGCAACTACGGGTACTGCGACTGCGTGTACAACTGCCCGGCAGTTCGTCCCTGCCAGGCCCTGCGGTCTCTCTGAGCTACGAGAGAAACCATAACCACGACACCGCCCAATGTCTACTCCAGCCGACATAGATTTTCAGGTGCCCTCTCTTGAGATAATCGGATGCTGCCCGGTTCGACCGCTGCGGGCGGGAACCCAACCGCCGGCCAGGCAAGGCCGGACACACAACAAGGGAGGGCATTTTGTCGAGCATCGCCGCGGACACCCTGCTGGCGTCCAGACAATCCACTGGCAGGATCATCGAGCGCAGGCGTCCCCGCGCCCACGGCGTCGGGATGGCCCGTCTGTGCAACCGAAGGGCAGCACGAGGACGAAGTACAGAACGAAGCGGTCCCAGACGTGCCGAGCGTGATTCTTGCGGTGTCGGCGGGAAGGGCAGTGCGTAACTGATGGAGGCTGACATGGCGCGTGATCGAATCGGACTGGCCGAGGTGCTGGCGGCCGCGGAGGCGGCCGCGCCGGTGGACTCCCTCGATGTCGTGGCCCGCAATCTGCGCGACCGGTTCCACGCGACGTATGTGTCGTTCCTGTTCGTCGATGTCGTCGGCCGGCGTCTGCTGCGGGTCCACGACACGGCCGCATCCGATCAGGAAGGGCGCACCGGGCAGGTCCCGCTCTCAGGGAGCGGCGTCTACGACGAGGTCCTGCGCAGCCAGAGGCTGGTGCGGGCACCGGCTGCCGAGGGCGGACTGGGGCAGCGGGTCCTCGCCCCGGTCACCAACCGCGGCGACACCATCGGTGTCCTGGAGCTGTTCCTCACCGAGGTCACCCCCGATGTGCTGGCTCAGGTGGAGGAGGCCGCGCACGCGCTGGCGTACATCATCGTCACCGACCGCCGGTTCACCGACCTCTACCACTGGGGCAACCGCACCACCACCGTGAGCGTCGCCGCCGAGATCCAGCGCCAACTCCTGCCCTCGGCCGCCTCCTGCGAGGCCCCCGAGTTCACCCTCGCCGGCGCCCTGGTCCCAGCTGCCACCATCGCCGGCGACACCTACGACTACAGCCTCGACAACGGCACCCTGCATCTTTCCGTCACCGACGCCATGGGCCACGACGTCCACGCCTCCCTGATGGCCACCCTCCTGGTCAACGCCTCCCGAGGCGCCCGCCGCGCCGGATGCGACCTCCCCGAACAAGCCCGACAGACCCACCAGGCGCTCATCGACCACGGGCACCGGACCTTCGCCACCGGCCAGCTCCTGCGCATCGCCCTCGACGGAAGCGGCGCCCAGCTCGTCAACGCCGGCCACCCCCGGCCACTACGACTGCGCGACGGCGCAGTCGACGAACTGCCCCTGACCGTGAACCTGCCCTTCGGCGTCGCCCACCACCAAGGCGTCTACCAGGTCCAGGACCTCGACCTGCAACCTGGCGACCGTCTCCTCCTACACACCGACGGCATGCAAGAACGTCAAGCAGAGGCGGTCGACCTGCCCGCCCTTCTCCGCAAGACGGCCGAGGAGCACCCGCGCGAGGTCGTGCGCACCCTGGTCGGCGCGGTCAGCGACGCCTACGACGGCCGGCCCCCACGCGATGACGCCACGGTCCTGTGCCTGGACTGGCACGGCCCTCGTCGCTAGCCGCGTCACGACGCTTCCGCGCCGACATGGCGTGGCGATACGTCGTGATCCTCACCTTCGGCTACATGATCAGCCGCGGGCTGGCCGAATCCGGCAGCCGTGACCACTACGACGGCTCCTGCTACCGGCTGGCGGGCGCGCGGTCCGCGGCACAGCCTGGCCGCACTCAGTGCGTCACGTCGGGTGTGGATGCCGGTGATCCGCAAATGGGTGATCCCGGGACCGCCGCGGTCGTCGCCCACCCCTTACGGGGATAGCTCACCTGTCAGACAAGGCCGGATCTGCTCCCGCAGCACCGGCATTTCACAGCGAGCCGCCCCCCGACCGGCCTTCAGGCCGGGCAGAGGGCGGCGCAAACCAGACGCCGGCTCCCGGTAGGGCGGGACCGGGCCGTCAGTTTTCCTTGGTGATGGCCATGCCGAGGAAGATTCCCACCAGCAGCGCGACGCTGCCGGTGACCATCACGGACCACGTTCCCGCGTGCGTCGCGCCGAACGTCGAGGTCATTCCCGCCTGCGTCGCCGCCTGCGTGGCCTGCGCCCCGGCCATGGTCGCCTCCTGGACGGCCAGAGCCGTCTCCAGCTCCTGAACCTTGCTCTCCAGCTCGGACTGCTCCATCGCGCGATTCCTCTCTCACGGCGTGCCGGGCTGATTCCGGCATCACCGTCCATCGCTTCCCCTCCGCGCGCGCATAGCGTCGCCGGGCACCTGGGGTGCACCCGTTTGCCTACGACGTGCTCTCTCACCGGCGCCAAGGGATCAGACGTCGCCGTGCCCGGCCCTGCTTTCGGTGCCGCGCTCCTCGATGAACTTCTTGAATCGCTTGAGGTCGCCACTGACGTGGCGGTCGATGAGGCCAAACTTGTCCGCGATGTTCTCCGCCAGTCCGTCGGGATTGAAGTCCATGCGCAGGGTCACCTGGGTGCGGGTGGGGTGGACGGGGTGGAAGGTGACGACGCCCGACTGCTCGGTCTCTCTGCCGACGGTGACCCAGGCAACCCGCTCGTCCGGAACCTGCTCGGTGATCTCGGCCTCGAATTCCCGGTCGACCCCGCCGATCCTGGTCACCCAGCGGGTGAGGGTCTCATCGACCTGCTCGACGCGCTGCACACCGTCCATGAACAGCGGGAACGTCTCGAACCGGGTCCACTGGGTGTAGGCGGTACGGACGGGGACATCTACCTCGATGGATTCATTGACCTGGGACACGGCGCAGGGGTTCCTTCCGGCAGGGGCCGCGGGGCGGCCTGCTCATCTGGGACGATGGATATGTGCCCGTCGGTCGGCCCATACCTGGCGGCCAGGCCCGTGAACCCCTCGGACGGCCGCTCGAATCGACGAACGGGTACCCCCGCTCACAGATCTGACCGAACGTCCGGGGGGTCGCAACCACGGTTCAGTGCGATAGGTGGCATCGGTGGCCTCGAACGGCCTCTCCGTCGCCCGGGTTCACTGGTACGAGGGGAACTCGGTGTCCCCGCCGGCGGACCAACAGGCCGGCTCGGGCGAGGTGGCCGACCGCTGAGGCGGTCACCCGCCGCCCGCACCGCAACCGCGCCCCAGGGCCTCCGTCGGCCGGTCCGCCGCCACCCCGGCCCCGATCGGGCCCCGCAGCGCGGCCCGCACCTGGCTCCGGGTCGGCAGCCTCCACCACCGCCCGCGACCACAGCCCCGGACCGGCGTCGGCGGCCGGTACAAGGCCCGAGCCGGCCGCCCACCGTCAGGCCGCCAGAGGCACCCGCAGCCGGCCCGCAGACTGATTCTCGTCGCACTGCTCCCGCACCGAACGCGCCAATGAATCCCACTCCGATCGCACATCGGCGGCCCGTCGATCGGGCCGCGCCGTAAAGACGCAGGACTGAGCAGGCAGGACCAGCCCGGTGATCGGGACGGGGCACCTGGTCGGGCTCTGCGCTGACGTTTGTCACTTACCTCCGCGGCGGAGGCGCCTGAGGCTGGGAGGAGTTGTTGGGGCGACGGAGGAGGGGGTGCTGGCGTGACTGCGGCGGACTGGGTGGTGGGGACGGTGACGGCGGGGCCGGGCAGGGTCGGGGTCGTGCGGGTGTGGGCTGGGGCGTTGGTGGCGGTGCTGGTGCGGCGGCGGTCGGCGGTGGGATTGCGGCATTCGGCGGGAGTGCGGCAGTTGGTGTTGCCGCTGGTCGTCATGGAAGTCGTGGTGGCCTCTCTGCTGTCCTCGATGCTGCCGCCTGCGGCGCGGCCGGTGCACGCGGTGGTGGAGGCTCTGCTGGTGGTGGCCGGGCTTGCCCTGGTAGCCGCGGTGCTGCGGCATCCGCATGAGGTGGACGCGGAGCGGCTGGTCCTGCGCACCGGTTTTCTCGGGGACGTGACGTTGCCGCGCTCGGCGGTGCGGTCCGTTTCGGCGGTGGTGCGTACCGTCCCGGGCAGGGGGCCGCGGGTCGTGCCGGGCGAGCCGGGAGCCGTGGCCTGTTCGGTGGACGGCTCGCTGAACGTGGCCGTGTACCTGGATCCGCCGGTCCGCCTAGACCTGGGGGCGGCCGGAGTGGTGGACACGAGGACGGTGTACGGCTCCGTGGATTCGCCGACCGCCCTCTCGGCAGCGCTCGGCGCGACGCCGAACAGTCCTTAAAGGCTGCGGACGGTGATGTCGCCGTAGGCGCTGATCGCGTGGAGGGACAGACCGGCGGCGCCGCCGGTTTCTTGAGGGCGCTGCGGATCCGGCCATCCCTTGCCCGAACCGCGGGACATCGTCCGCGGTCACGTCCAGGCGCAGCCGCTCGAAGCGGAGCGGGTGACGGAAAACACCCCGGTCAACGGCCCGACCAGCGCTGACCTCCGCCACCAGATCCGAGCGGACCAACACCACGTCCAGGACGTCACGACTCCCCCACGCCGCCGTGAACCGCACACTCTCGAAGGGGTGCCCGGGCTGGCCGCCGCGAGGTGCTCGCCAACCTGCCGGGACACCTCCGGGCGCCGCGGAACCGTCCGGCCCACCGCACGCAGCCGGCCCGCCGCGTCGTCGCGGCCCAGGACGAGAAGCGCGGGGCAGGTCAGGGTGCCCGGGATCGCGCCGATGATCGCTTCGGTGGTGTCCGTCTTCTGATCTTGGTCCACCCTCTGTATGCAAGGGAGTAACGGCTGGCCAGGGGCTCGATGACAAGACCTTCGACGCCCGGCTGCTGGAGGGCCTGGTGCCAGACCAAGGCGGTCTCCCGGTCATCCGTCGCCTCGCCGGTACCGGCTGGATCGGAGGCCGAGGCTTTCCAGTACTTCCAGCACCAGCCGGCGGCGTTCGGCGTACGGCCGCCCGCGGTCATCTCCGAAGTCCGGGTAGTCAAGGAGGTCGAACGCCGAAGCGCGCGAGATCGAGAATTCCTGATGCTCGAACTCGTGGAACCCGCACGTGATGCCCGAGGAGGCGTGGCGTCACGTACGGGTTCTCAAGTCCATATGGCTGGTCCTTGCTCTGAAGCCAACGCTCCGTCATTCGCATGCGGGCCTTGCTGGTCTGCCCCGGATCCCGTGTCGTACGGTTTGACGTCGCGGTCGCCCACCGTCCGCAACGGAACTTCACGAACCCGGCGGTGCCGCCGGTACGGCACGGCCGAGAGGTCTGAACCAATACCGGAAATCAGGCGGCGACGAGCTCCTGCTCGCGGTCCGGCGTTTTGACCTTGGGCTTCTTGTTCGGCAGCGCGAGCCGGAAGACCTTGCGCCACGCGGAGAACACCTGCTTGGGCAGCGGGCCGGTGACGTACTCCAGCTCGTATTTTTCGAACAGAGCGCGCACCTTCACTGCGACCTCGGCGTACCGGTTGCTCGGCAGGTCCGGGAACAGGTGGTGCTCGATCTGGTGCGACAGGTTGCCCGTCATGAAGTGCATGGCCTTGCTGCCGCTGATGTTCGCCGAGCCCATCATCTGGCGCAGGTACCACTGGCCGCGCGTCTCGCCCTTGATCGACCGGCGCTCGAAGACCTGTACGCCCTCGGGGAAGTGCCCACACATGATCACCGAGTGGGACCAGATGTTGCGGACCAGGTTCGCGGTGAACGTGGCGGCGAGCGTGGTGAGGAACGACGGGCCCGACAGCAGCGGGTGGATCACGTAGTCCTTGAGCACCTGCTTGCGGATCTTGCGGCCCACGGCCTTGGCCCGCGCGCGGAACTCCGGGTTCTTGCGGCGGCGCTTGTGGAGGTTCTTGCCGAGCTCCAGGTCGTACGCGGCGATGCCGTACTCGAAGAAGCAGGCGTTGAGGAAGTTCCACAGCGGCTGGCCGAGGTGGAAGGGGTGCCACTTCTGGTCCTCGTCGACGCGCATGATGCCGTAGCCGAGGTCGTTGTCCTTGCCGATCACGTTCGTGTACGTGTGGTGCAGCTCGTTGTGCGAGTGCTTCCACTGCTCGGACGGCGAGACGTGATCCCACTCCCAGGTGGTGGAGTGAATCTTCGGGTCCCGCATCCAGTCCCACTGGCCGTGCAAGACGTTGTGGCCGATCTCCATGTTGTCCATGATCTTCGCCACGGACAGCCCGGCGGTGCCGAGCAGCCACGCCGGCGGGAAGATCGAGAACAGCAGCACACCCCTGCTGACCAGCTCGAGCTTGCGCTGCGCCGAGATGACCTTACGGATGTAGGCGGCGTCTTTCTCGCCGCGGCCGGCGATCACCTCGTCGCGGATCGCGTCCAGCTCGCGGCCTAGCTCCTCGATCTGCTCCGCGGTCAGGTGGGCGGTGGGGTCGATGGCGGTCAAGGTGCTCCTACCGTTCGATGTCGCATGGGCCCGCCGCGGCGGACACGCAGGTCTGGATGAGGACGCCCGGCTCGGCCTCGGTGATCTCGCCGGTGCGCAGGTCGCGGACGGCGCCCGCCTTGAGCGGCGTGACGCAGCCGAAGCAGATGCCCATGCGGCACCCGGAGGGCATGAGCACGCCGGCCTCCTCGCCGATGTCCAGCAACGGCGTGGCGCCGTCCGCGTCGACGGTCTTGCCGGTGGCGCTGAACGTGACCTCGCCGCCGTCGCCGGCGACGACGATGCTGGGGCGGAAGCGTTCGGTGTGCAGGCGCTCTTGGACGCCGTGCTCGGCCCAGTGCTCTTCGGCGGCGTCGAGCAGGCCCGCGGGCCCGCAAGCCCAGGTCTCGCGCTCGGCCCAGTCGGGCACGAGTTCGTCGAGACGGGCGATGTCGAGCATGCCGTCTGTGTCGGTGTGCACCTCGGTGAGCCGCAGCTTCTTGTCCGCGACTAGGTCGTGCAGTTCGTTGCGGAAGATCACGTCTTGCGGCCGTGGCGCGCAGTGGACCATGACGACGTCGTCGAACTCGATGTCGCGCAGCATGCCCATCACGGGCGTGATGCCGCTGCCGGCCGTCAGGTAGAGCACCTTGGCGGGCTTGGCCTGCGGCAGCACGAAGTCACCGGTCGGCTGGTCGAGCTGGATCAGCGTGCCCGGTTTCGCCCTGCGGACCAGGTGGTTGCTGACCTTGCCGTCCGGGATCGCCTTCACGGTGATCGTGACGCGGCCGTCCTGGTGGCTCGTCGGCGAGGTGATGGAGTAGGCACGCCACAGGCGCACCCCGTCGACGTCGACCCCGATCCGCACGTACTGACCGGCTGTGTGGCCGCGCCAGCCCCGTCCCGGCCTGATCACGATAGTCGCGGCGTCACCCGTCTCGGGGTGCACGGCCTCGATGCGCCCACGCAGGTCAGCGCCCGCACGCAGCGGGCCGACCAGGTCGAGGTAGTCCGACGGCAGCAGCGGCGTCGTGACCATCTCCAGCAGTTTCCACGCCCTGCTGCGGAGGGTTGTACTCGTCATGACTCCAGCTTGCTGCGCCTCAAGGCGTAAAGTCCTGACCGTAGGACGTAAAACTGGTCGGCTAAATTGTTCGCAAGGAACAAAACGTGAGCCATGCAATCCGGAGGGCCAGCGAACTGGCCCTGGATGAGAAGACGGTCACCGCACTTCGGGCTGCGCTGAAGACCACCGCCGACGAGGTCGTCCAGGCGATCATCGACGAGGTCCCTCCCTACGCCAACGCCCTTTCGGGCCGCATGGGCGGCACCATCCGCCGAGCCGTCCGCACCGCCCTGGGGCACTACCTGAACCTCGCGAGCGGGAACGCTACTGGCGGCGACGCCGGTGACGCAGCCTACGAGCTGGGCCGCGGCGAGGTGCGCGACGGCCGTACGATGGACGCCCTACTCAGCGCCTACCGCGTCGGCGCCCGCGTGGCCTGGCGATGCCTGGCAGCGGGTGCCGTACCCGCAGGTCTGCCCGCCGCCGAGGTCGCCAAGTTCGCCGAGCTGACCTTCGCCTACATCGACGAGCTCTCCGCCGCGAGCGCCGCGGGCCACGCCGACGAACTGGCCGCCCGGGGCAGGGCCCACGAGCGCCACCTGGAACACCTGGCCCGCGACCTCCTCGCCGGCGCGAGCCCGGATGTCCTGCTGGCCTCTGGTCAACGGGCCGGGTGGCAGCCTCCGGTTTCGCTGACCGCCGTCCTGCTGCCTGCCGACCAGGCCCGACCTGCCTACCGCGCGCTCGACCCGAGCACCCTCGTCCTCGACGATCTGCCGGATGCCACCGGTGTGCTGCTCGTCCCCGATGCCGACCGATCACATCTCTTGCGGCAGCTGACCGACCGCACCGCCGTGGTCGGCCCGGCCCGGCCATGGACTCGTGCGTCCGCGTCGTACGCACGAGCCGTACGCGCGCGCTCCCTCTCCGCTGATATTCGCGACACCGAGAACCACCTGCCCGAGCTGGTGCTGAGCGCCGACGTGGACGCGTTCGCGGACCTGCGTGCCCGAGCCCTCGCACCGTTGCGGACCTTGCCTGTCGCGACCGCACGGCGGCTGGAGGAGACGTTGCGGGCGTGGCTGCTGCACCAGGGCAGGCGGGACGAGGTGGCGGCGGCGTTGTTCGTCCATCCCCAGACAGTCCGGTACCGGATGTCGCAGCTGCGGGAGCTGTTTCCGGATCTCGCATCGCCACACCGGGTCCTTGAACTGACGCTGGCAGTCGGTCTTCGGGTCAGCTGACGCGTATTTCGACCGTCCACGACCGCGTGCCTCGTGAAGCAGTGCACGGTGGTGCGGACCGGGCAGTACGAGGGTGTCCAAGGCGGCACGTTCGGCGCGGGTGTCAGCGCCCACGGCTACGTCGGTGCGGCTCAGCGGATCTCGGACTCATCGACGTGCACGGAGGCGGGGCCGAGGAGCGGCGGCGCTCGTTGAGCAGCGCATGATCCTCTGGTTGCTCAATCACCTCAGCACGTTCACCATTGCCGTCCTCGTCGTGGGCGGCCTCACCGCCCTCGCCGTGGTCGGCAGCCTGGCAGCGCGTCGCCGCTTCCCGCACCTGGCGCAGGGGGAGCACAACGAGATGGTCGGCGTCGCGCTGGGCATGTTCGGCGCGATCTACGGCATCATCCTCGCCTTTGTCGTCGTCACCCTTTGGACGCAGCTGGAGAACACGCAGAACATCGTCGCCAGCGAGGCCACCGACCTGGCCCTCGTCGTGCGCAGCGCCGACGCCTTCCCGCCGGCGAACCGGGCCAGGGTGCACGAGGCGGTGAGTGCGTACGCGCACGCCGTCGTCGAGGTGCAGTGGCCCCTGATGCGGGAGGGGCAGCCGAGCTACGAGGCCACCGGCCCGCAGACGCACGCCTTGTACGAGGCTCTCCAGGCGTACGAGCCGAAAGGCGCCCGGGCGGAGACTTTTTACGCCGAGGCGGTCACCCGCCTCAACGACGTCGCCGCGCAGCGTCGGGCGCGCGTCACGATGGCCGAGACCTCGCTGCCGGTCCTGCTGCAGGTGCTGGTGTACGGGGGCGCGTTCGTGATGGTCCCGCTCACCTTCCTGTTCGGGCTGCGCAGCCTGAAGACGCAGCTGCTGTTCGTGTCGGCGGTGGCCGGGCTCATCGGCTTCAGCCTGCTCCTGGTGGTGGCGCTGGACCGGCCCTTCGCGGGGGACCTGAGCGTGAGCCCGGCGCCGTACAAGGAGGCGGCCCTGGCTCAGTTTTGGGCCGCGCACTAGGTGTGCCTCTGCAGGCGCCTGCCGTTCGCTGTGGCGGCCCTGCTCCTGGCCGCCGTTCCCGCCTCAGCCGACGGGCCCGGTGCAATCGGGCAAGGCAGGTCAACGGTCGGCAGCGGCGGGTCCATGGATGCCCGGAGCCGGCGGCGGCCAGGTGCGCTGCCTGGCGGGCCTGCTCCGGGCGCAGCGCGACGGTGCGACCCACCGCCCGCAGGCGGCCCGCGTCGTCGCGCCGACCGAGGACCAGGAGCTGCGGGCGGGCCAGGGTGCCGGTGACGGCGCCGACGATCGCTTCGGTGGTGTCCCGTCTTCTGATCTTGGTCCTTCTCCGCACCAGCGACGCGGGGCGAGGCCATTGTCTACGTACTGGGAGTGGTCGCGGGGCGTTGGACCTCCAGGATGACCGCGGTCCCGGTCACGGGTTGGCCCTCGTGCATGGTGCGGTGCCGCAACGACCACATCGAGCCGCAGGCTCGGGGGGCAGGTGGGGCGGCTCGTGGGGCAAGACGGTCACGGCGGCCCGAAGCGGCCCACCCCCGGTTTGTGGTGTGGGAACCGTTTCGAAGCGGTTCGCGGATCGTTCCCCTTTGTGATCACCAGCGGGTGATCTTGTGCCCGGATCGGGCGGAAGTAGAGGAGACGATCGATGAGTGCTGCTGCTGGGGTGCTGGACCAGAAGCTGAGCCGTGCTTTCGCCATGCTTGACGTCGACGGGGATGGCCACCTGCGTGAGGAGGACCTGCTGGTTCTCAGCGAGCGGCTCGCCGCCGCATTCGGCATGAGCGGCGATGCCGCAAAGATCGCCCGCTTGCGTGGCGCGCACACCCAGCTGTGGGCCCAAGACCTGTCCCCCATGGACACCGACGGTGACGGGCAGCTGGATCGGGCCGAGTTCATCGCCGGTTTGCGCGAGGCGGTTGCCAACGACCTCGGCGGCATCCTTGGGCGCCTCGGTGTCATGGTCGACGCGTGGATGGACATCTGCGACACCGACGACAACGGCCTCATTGACGAGAACGAATACCAGACCATGCTCATCAAGACCATGGGCGGCTCTCCTGAGGACCTGAAGGCAGCGTTCGCCAAGCTCGACGCCGACGGCGACGGCACTCTCTCCCGTGAAGAGATCCGGCGCGCCACCGAGGAGTACTGGACCAGCGAAGACCCGAACGCCCCCGGTAATCGCCTCTTCGGCGCCCTTTAACCCATCCTCCTGGCCCCCCGGTAGGCCGCGTCGAAGTGCGGAGTCCCTGCCGGGCCTGCTCGGCGGGATGCTCGCGGGTTGGTGCATGTCTGCACGGTCTGCGGGACGGCCAGGGCGCGTACGGCTGGCCGGCTCACCGGCCTTGTGGGGAGGAGGCTGCTACCGGGGGCTCGTCTCTCCCGGACCAGGGTGACCGGCGCTCCCGCCTGAGTCTGGTCATGCCGGCTGGGAGTCGGCAGTTCTGCTCACATCGGCCAGCGCACGGACTTCCTCACAGACGGCGGTGACCAGCGAGGCGGCCGAACCGGCATGGCCTTGCGGTGTCATCGCCGTCACTGTCAGCGTGTCCCCGAAGTTGGTCAGCTGCACGAATGTGTGATCCAGGTGCAGGTGCGGTGGCAGCATGCACATCCTGAGCAGGGGACGGCCCAGCAGGTTCGCGTCGGTCCATGGGACGCGGACGTTGGAGCAGAGCACGTCGGCGTAGCTCTCGCTCATCATGTAGGCCGCGACGCACTTCATGGCCCGCTGTCCACCGATGCGGACCAGCGCTTTGAGCAGCGCGAGGCCGCCCGCCGGCCGCCCGTGCTGCTTCACTTTCCTCATCGCGTGATGGGTCAGGAGGAGGCGTCGGTGCCTGTCCGCGGCCTGAGGGAGGGCGACCGTGTCCATGGAGGTGATGTCGCCCAGAGCTTCTGCCTGGGAGGGCGTGCGCAGGTCCACGGGGAACATCACGCGCAGGGGGCGGGAACGGTCCCTGATCAGGTGTGGGTGGGAATGAAGAGCGCCGGCCACAGCGGACATGAAGACATCGTTCACGGTGACACGCGCTTTCGGCAGGCTGGCGCGGGCGGCGGCGAAGGTCTGGAACGGGAGGTGCTGCCAGGCCAGGTCGCCGGGCCCTGAAGGGGGAAGGCATCCGCCCGCACGCCACAGATCGATGGGCGACTGCGCCTTGACCGCTTCCCACACCCCGCTGAGCGTGACCCGGGGTTTCGGAAGGGAAACCGGCGACAGGCACCCCGCCGGCAGGGGGTTGACCGCTTCGGTCTCCTCCAGCAGCACGCGCAGCAGAGTGCTGGCGGACACTCCGTCAAGAAGGGCATGGTGAAACCGCAACACCAGACAGAATTCGCCACCGGGCTGAATAACCTGGAGGAGCTCCCAGGGCGGAGAGTCGCGGTCCATACGAGAAGCGCTCATCTCGCTGACCAGCCTCTGAAGGCCCTCGTCCGTGGTCGGGGGACGGCTCGACACATGCCGTTCTGCCAGGAACGGCTCACCCAGACGCCACACGGGCAGACCGGCATGCTCCGTCACTTTCATCGACAACCGCGGAATGCCCGCCCATCGGCGCTGCACCGCAGCCCGGAGCTCACCCAGCGCGGGTGCGGCCCCCTGGAACCAGCCCACGACCGTGCAGGTGGTGGAAACTCCGGCGAAGTGATCTTCACTCAACACAAAGAGCGCGTCGTTGAGCGGCATGGCAAACGACTGCATTTCACTTCCGTAGCTGGGAAGGCGAAGGGGACAAACCGCCTCTGGTTGCCTCACCCGAGCGGCGAGGCGGTCCCGGCGGTGGCCGTGGCGACTGGGCGCTGGTGCTGCTCACGCCACCTCAACGATCTTGAACTGCCGGGGACACGACCGCAACGCTGCGGATGTCATGTCTACCGGCTCGCCTCCACCCGGGCACGAGCTGAGGAAACAGCCAAGGCCAGCTGACCGTCCGAGGTGCGACTCAACGGCCCCCCTCAGGGCAGGCCCCAGAGGCAAAGTAGCCGGCGGGGCTGCCCTGAGGACCGGTCACTTTCGCCAGAAGAGGTGGTGCGTCACCCCGCTCGGGCTGGGGACGACCTCCCGGTGGAACCGGTCGAGCAGCTCATCAGGGGAATCCCAGAGTCGTAGTCCGGACCCGAGCTTCATCGGCGAAACCGCCACATGCATGGTGTCGACGAGGTCGGCGTCGAGGAACTGCCGGATGGTGGTGACTCCGCCGCCGAGTCGGACGTCCTTGCCCTGCGCCGCCTCCCGGGCCTGCTCGAGCACCGTGGCAGGGTCGCCGTCGACGAAGTGGAACGTGGTGTCGGAAAGCGTGAACGAAGGACGCTTGTGGTGGGTCATGACGAACACCGGGGTGCGGAACGGGGGCTCGTCACCCCACCAGCCCTGCCACTCATGGTCGTGCCAGGGCCCGCGCTGAGGCCCGAACTTGTTGCGGCCCATGATCTCGGCGCCAATGTTGCGCGCGTAGTCCCGCGTGAAGTAGTCGTCCAAGCCCCGGCTCCCCCCGGGGTCGGTGCGCATGGGCCAGCTCGCCGTGGCGCCGGCCCAGGCGAACAGCCTCTCGGGCTCGACATGACCGAATGGCCTCTCGAGGGTCTGGTCCTCACCGGCACCGATTCCGTCACTCGAGACGTTGAAGTTTTGGACTCTCAGCAGCTGAGCCACGTGTTCCTCCTGTGTTGTCGACAACGGTAATGAGACTTGCCGGGCCGGGAAAACTCATCGCTGCGTCCGTGGCCGGTCAGAAATTGGGCTGCCTAGTAGGGATTGGTCAGGTCGGGGCTGGTGTGGGTATGCCGCGGTGACAGGTCGGGCAGACGCCGGTCCGTGTCGCGAGGAGGGTCTGCAGCTCGCGGACGACGCGGTAGAGGCTCAGGCCGGCGCCGCACCCCTTCGCGAGGTCGCCGCAAGGCAGTTTCGGACACCGCGCATCGGAGTGATCTTGATTAGTTGGGCACTCCCTATCGCGCTATCAGTCGTTACGGCAGGCATGAAAACCAATGGTTTCAAGAAGCGTCTGGCGGTTCTTTCGGTCGCGGCGGTGGTCTCCATGGGGGCCGCTTCCGTCCAGGCCAGTGCCATCACCACCGAACTCAAACTGCGGGGCAAGGCCACCTTCTGCCTCTCCCCGGAAGCGGCTCGCACCCTTGCAGCCCAGAGCGTGACCCTTGAGGCCATCGCTCCCGCCACGGTCTCCGGCACCTGCCTCACCATGCCGGGGACCGGCACGCTGGCGAGCGACATCTCGGGGGGTGAACTCCTCCTGCAGGGAGGCATGCGGTTCGCCGGCACAGGGCATCGCCTGGGCATCACCAACATGAACAGTCACATCCGTATCGGGGAGGGCTTCGACACCGCGGACGTCACCGTGGACGATGAGCCGGCGAAGAACCTCACCATCGACCGCTGGCCTGTCTCCGTGAGCAGGGTCGCGATCACCCCGACCTCAGTGACCGCGAAGGACAACCCGGTCACGCTCACCAACGCCGCGAAGGCGGCGTTCACCAAGGCTTTCGGTGCCAGCCCGACAGCAGAAGGTGAGCCCATGTTCATCTTCACGGCCCAGGCGGAGATCACCAACCCGTTCGGCGCTCTCCCCAAGCCGTAACTGTCGCCTGCTGCTGTGGACGCCCTACGGGAATCCGTGGAGCATCCACAGCAGCCCCGCCAGGCATCGCGTGTGCCGGAAGGCTTTTGCTCCGATGGCGGGCAGGTTCATCCGCAGATGGTGATCGATTGCGGCCCGCTCAGAATTGTCGGGGCCACAGTGCCGCCGGAGTTGCGCAGCCGTCTCCCAGGGGGTGCCACACGATCTGGCGGAACCCCTCGAAGATGACCAGGACGTCCGCGAAACGTTCAGTCGACAAGGGCACTGACGGTTCCTTTCTGGTCCGGTACTGAATCGGGACTCGGCTGCACGGGGTCGGCCCGGCGGCCCCACGCCCGGGGGCCGATCAGGAGCAGCGCTGCGGGCATCACGAAGCGGCGGATGACCAGGGCGTCCAGGATGACGGCTACGGCAAGGCTGATTCCCAGTTCCCTGACGATGCTGATCTGCGCGCTGGTGAAGGAGGCGAAAACGGCAACCATGATCACTGCGGCGCCGTTGACCATGCCTGCTGTGCGGGCGAGGCCCCCCAGGACCGCATCGGAGTGGGTAGCGCCCTCGCGGTAGCACTCCCTCATGCGGGCGATCATGATCACCATGTAGTCCATGCTCAGGCCGAACATCACCGCGAAGAGCATGGGTGGGGTGACGCTGTTGATGACGTGTTCGCCGTTCTGCGAGATGAGGGCCAGAGTGCCCAGGCTCGCGGCGACCACCATCGCGTTGAAGGCCAGTGCCAGCAGTGGGAGCAGCGCCGACCGGAAGGCGAAGAGCAGCAGGAGGAACGTGGCCAGGGCGACAGCCCCGACCACCAGGGGGATGGAGCGCAGTACCAGGTCGTCGAAGGCGACGCCCACGGCTGTCGCGCCCGCCACCTGCGCGGTGACCTGACTGCCTGTCAGCGAGCTGAGTCGGCTGCGCAGGTCCTTGACCAGATTGTGGGAGGCCAGCGTGTCGGGGTCCGCCCGGGAAGTGACGACGACCTGGGCGAAGAGGCTGTTGCCGCTTCGGGTCCACAGTTGCCCGATCGCCGTGGTGGCGCCGGCCGGCAGGCCCGCGCCACCGGAGGAGAGCGCCTGAGGCAGTGCTGCGGCCGGGACTCCGACTGTGGTGACTGACTGGACACCGGAGGCTTCGGGATTGCTGCGGGCGTAGTCCGTGACCTTCTGTACGGCCTGCAGCAGCGCTGCCTCGTCGGCGGCCCTGGCAGTGAGCACGATCTGTACCGGAAACAGGCCGTTCAGGCCGATGTCCTGCTTGATCCGCTCGATGCCCACGCGCGTGCTGTCACTGGCGGGCAGGATGCCGGCGCTGGCTACCGGGACCTGGAGGGTGAGGGCGGTGATGGGGAAGGCGCATGCGGCGAAGACCGCGACGAGGGCAACGAGCAGGGCGGCGGGACGCTTGAGTGCTCGGGCTGCCCCGGTTCCGGAGACGGGCGAGAAATCGTTCGTGGTGGCGGAGCGGCGCGGCAGCGTGCCCCAGTTGATTCGGGTTCCGAGGATGCTCAACACGGCTGGGAGCAGCGTCATCGACATCGCGAGGGCGACCACGGTGACGGTCACTCCGCCGAGCGCGATGCTGGTGAACGACATGGCCCGCGGGATGAAGAGCGCGGAGAGGGCGACGATCACCGCCAGTCCGCTGAAGAGCACCGAATGCCCGACGGTTTGCATGGTGCGCTGCAGTGCGTGCGGGACGCTGTGGCCTTGGTCCAGCTCCCCACGGAACCGTTTCACGATAAAGAGCGAGTAGTCGACGGAAACGGCGAGACCGACCAGGGAGACGATGTTGGTGAACAGTACGGACAGGTCGGTGGCCCTGCCGAAGAAGTAGCCGGCCCCTTGGGTGATGCCCAGGGTGACGCCGGCCAGTACCAGTGGTACGGCCATGGCCGCGATGGATCGGAAGACGAACAGCAGGACGACGATCAGGACCGGGAAGGCGATCAGCTCGGCCCGGATCCCATCCTGCGCGGAGCGCATGTTCAGGGCGTAGTCCAGCGCTGGGGCGCCGGTGACCTCGACCTGCACGCCCGACCCGACCCTCGCCGCGACGTTGGACCGCAGACGGGGTACCAGGTTCTGCACGGTGGTGTTGCTGCTGCCGTAGCCGACCTGCACGAAGGTGGTGTGGCCGTCCTTGGAGAGCCAGGTGGGGTGGGTCCGGTAGTCCGCGACGCCGGCTACTCCCGCGTCGGGGATGGCGGCGCGGGCTGCGGCGACCTGCCCTGCGACCGGACGGCTCGGGTCGTGCAGGACGACCAGGAGCGTGTTGGGCGCCTCGTGGAAGGCGCGGGTGAGGGTGCTCTGGGCGCGGGCCGCCTCGCCGTTGGGGTCGGAGAATCCGCCGGCCTTCAGGACTCCGTTCAGTTGCAGAGCAAAGGGAGCGGTCAGCAGCAGGAGCAGGATCCAGGCAGCTACGACTGCCTTGGGGCGCGAGATCACCAGGCGGGTGAGGCGGTTCATGAGTTGGTCCTCGGGTCGGGAGAGCGGAGACGCTCCACGCCGCCTGGTTCACACGGCCGGCCGGGGCCCACCGGGTGTGGTGGGGTCGCTCTTCTCGGGCGCGGAGCCTCGCGACGGATGAGGTCGCAGAAGGGGGCGATGGCGGCGAGCAGGACGGCGGTGGGCACAGAGGTCGTGCGGCTCTGCGGATAGGGGCCTCAAGCAGTGGTACGAGAGGGATCGCGCTCACGCAGGGCCATGGCGCGCTCGCGCCGCAGTCGGGTGCGCTGGTCGGGGGCAGGGGCGGCGACCACCCGGTCCAGGGCAGCCGCTGCCTGATCGTGTCGACCTGCGGCCAGGAGCGCCTCGGCATGGGCCATGGCGTAGCGGGAGTCGGCGCCTCCCAGCCGTTCCGCGCAGGCCAGGTGTTCCACCGCCAGGTCGGGTCGGCCTCCCAGGACCCTTGGCATCTTCAGGTGCCATCGGCCCAGGACGTAGTGGGCCATCAGGTTGTCGGCGTCCTCACTCAGTACCTTCTGTGCTCCTGCGCGCACCTGGAACACGCCGAACGCTTTGAGTGGCAGAGGAGCGTCCATGACGCGGAGTCCGGCCAGTCGGACCGCGCCGGACCGGACAGCGACGCTGTCCGGGTCGGCGCGGCGTGCGATGCGCAGTAGTAGGGCCGCCTGTCGGCGGCGGATTTTGAGATGGGTGGTGTCGACGCCGCTGAGTCCTCGTTCCAGGACGGCTTCGGCCAGCGCGCTGATCCGCTCCGCCGTGTCGGCCGCGGCGGGCGGCAGGGGGTCGGTGGCGTGTTCCAGGAGGGTGCTGATCGCCGCACGGCCGCGTTCGGTCAGGTCCCGGATCCGGGCGGCGCGCGGCAGCGCGGGATCGGGCAACAGCGGTGGACCGAACACGACTCGGGCTCGGGCGGCGCGGGGCATCTTGCCGCCGACGGGCAGGATGTCCTGCGCGCCCCACAGCGCGGCGGGTACCACGGGTACGTGGGCGCGGTCGGCGAAGCGGAAGCCGCCGTCCTTGAAGTCCAGCATCGGGGGCCGGGGGTTTCGGGTGCCCTCGGGGTAGACGACCAGGACGCGGCCCGAGTTGAGGATCCGGTCGGTCACATCGAGGAGTTCCCGTGCCGGGCGGCTGCGGTCCACGGGCACAGCACCGACACTTTCGAACCAGACGCCCCGCAGACCGGTGAAACTCTCCGCCTTGGTCAGGAACGCCGATTGTTCGCCGCGGGCTGCGAACAACAGGGCCTCGTAGATGAAGTGGTCGGCGAAGCTGACGTGGTTGGAGACGAGTACGAAGGGGCCGTCGAGGGGAAGGTGCTCCAGCCCCTCGACGTCGGCCAGGTGTCGACGCACTGTCATCGGCCTGGACACCGCAGCTGTCAGACCCGCGCACATGCGTTGCAGGAGCGTCACTGCTGGGCCGCCACGTACTCGACGAGCTTGTCGATGCTGGTCAGGACCAGGCCGTGCTTGCGGCTGAACTCCACGAGCTGCGGCAGCCGGGACATGGTGCCGTCGGGGTTGATGATCTCGACGATCACTCCGGCGGGTGCCAGGCCGGCGAGCTTGGCCAGTTCCACGGAGGCCTCGGTGTGGCCGCGGCGCTCCAGGACGCCGCCGTCCTTGGCGACCAGGGGGAACATGTGTCCGGGACGGTTGAGATCGTCGGCGCCGCCGTTGAGGATGAGGTCAATGGTCCGAGCCCGCTCGTGGGCGGAGATGCCGGTGGTGATCCCGTGTGCGGCAGTGCCATCGACGCTGACGGTGAACGCCGTGCCCTTGCGGTCCTCGTTGGACATCACCATGGGCGGCAGGCGCAGTTCCTCAGCGCGCGCGGCGGAGATGGCCACGCAGACGAGACCCCGCCCATGAGTGATCATGAAGTTGACGGTGGCGGCGTCGGCGAACTCGGCGGCGACGATGAGATCCCCTTCGTTCTCCCGGTCCTCGTCGTCCACGACGAGGACCATCTCCCCACGTCGGATGGCATCAATGGCGTCCTGCACCTCGTGCAGGACGCTGACAGCGGTCTCCTCACAAGTCCGGAAACCCTCGGCGGGCATGGAAGTCTGAACGCTAATGACGCTCTCCCCAACTGATCCAGTAGCGACGGTCACGGCGGTATCGGGGACTGCGTCGGGGCATGGTGGCACCAGCACAGCCACATCCATTGCGTGACACCAACGACAGGCATGGCGATGCCATAGCGCATCATTTGCGTAGTCGATTGATGACGCAACGTAACGTACGTTGAGGGGTCATGCAACCGGCGATCCATGGACAGGAAGCCTCCGTCATACGAGGGAGACGCCTATGTCCGGATCGGACGACCTGTACGGCCACGCCTGGACGGTGCAGAGCCTTCGGCGCTTTCGAAGTCATGCGCTGGACCGCGACGACGATCCCCGCGCCACCCCCGGTCGGGACCGGCTCCCGGTTCTCGCCGTCGGCGTCGGCGTCGGCGTCACCGGGGAGTTCCTTCCGAAGCTGGCGGTGAATCTTGAACCGCTCGTCCGGTCAGCCTCGGTGGAACAGATCTGCACCCCCTGAACGGTGCCTACCCCTTGACGCGGATCCTTCATTGCCGGAAACCTCCCGGCCCTCCTGGAGCCACTGCCGCTCAAGGGCGTCGTAGATCGGCGACTGGGAAACCCAACCGGCGCCCGCCTCCACATCGGTGAAACCCCTTGGCGCTGGAACGGTTCTCTGGTCCATAAGCAGCCCAACGACCCCACACCGGACGCGGCGGCGGGCCGTAACCCACCCGTCACCAGCAGACCCGCAACGGGGCGGCGACCACACCTCCCCCTGGGCGGCATCGGCCAGAGCTCAGGATCCGAAGACGCGCAGCACCCGCGGAGCGTTGGGCAGGTCTTCAGGGACAGCGGCAGTGCCGGTCAGGGGCATCAGGTGGCCGTTGACGCAGTCGCTGGGCCGCTGATGGTCGATCTCCCAGTTCCAACCAGCCGCAAGCGCGAGGGAACTGGTGGCATAGAGAGGCTGCGACAGGACCGACACCAGCAGAACGACCGCCCCATCACGTCACCGTCCCCTCACACGGGATCTCCGCGACTGAGCATCCGGGCGGCAGGACCCCGGCCGGCGCGCTGCTGCGGATCGAGCAGCTGGAGCTCGGCTCGAAGAAGCGGAATCCTTCATCACATCAGCTGAAACGATCCGGCAGCCTCCACGCCACCCCTCCAATAGAGAGCCTGCCTCCTAACAACCCCCGGGGAACTCGACATAGCCACCGCTCCCCACCTGCGCGACCAGGCAATGACCCTGATCGAACAGGGCCACCGCCACCTGATCCTGGACCTCCAGGACGTCACCTTCTGCGACTCCTCCGGCTTCAACGCCCTCGTCGGGATCTTCCGCTGCGCCAAGTCCGTCGATGGCACCCTGGCCCTCGCCGCCGTCCCCGACCGCCTTCAGCGCTCCACCTGACCGGCTCGACACCCTGCTGCCCGCCCATCCCACCGCCGCCCACGCCCTCACCGCACACACCCGCAGCCAGGACACCGCCACCGCGTGACCCTCCCGCGACGACCGGTAGTCCCCGCCCGCCCAGTGAAGGGCGGTGCCGCGTTCCTCAGCGCGCGCCCGGGGGGGGGGAGAGCTCCTTCGGGCCGACGACGTGCGAAGGCGCACGCCGGGCAGCGGCACCTCATGACATCGCAGAGGCGGGGGGCGGCAACCGATTGGTTGCCGC
>NZ_JBHWVV010000016.1:0-810 GCF_042736715.1 Streptomyces sp. NPDC060049 | reverse complement strand
CCCTGCGCCCCGAGCTGGGGCGAGGGCCCCCGCCGGGCAGCGGCAGCACCGGACGTCCCAGGGGGGGGGGGCGCAACCCGTTGGGGGGCCCCCCCCCGCCTCGCACAGCCGTGCCCGCGTCGGTTACAGGCGGTGCGGTCCGTCGTAGTAGCCGCCGACCTGGCGGTGGTAGTCCGCGTCGCCGAGGTGCTTGTCCTTGTCGAACTCGGGAGCGTTCTTGATCTGCTCCTTCGTCCGGTCGACGTAGATCTTCTCGTCGTTCGCGTCGATCCGGCTGATCGTGCCCGCGGGCAGGAGGACTTCCTTGCCGAAGATCCACGGACCGGTGTCGACCACGATGTAGGAGGAGCCGACCTCATCCGAGTGCTTGTCGACCTTGCCGATGGAACCGTCGCTCGCCTCGACCTTGTACCCCGTCAGATCCGACCCGCCCAGACGGCCGGCGGTCTCGCGGTAACCCCAAAAATTCTCAGTCATGCGAAAAACAACTCCTTCGGTCAAATGGGAGACGGAGGGGACATGAATTCTCGACCGGTCTTCCTTTCCGTACTGCGTTCACGGCGGAACTCCCGTTCTGGCCTGACCACCGCCTGCCCCGCGTTTTGTCTCCTACACCTCTCGGGTTGCATCCGGGACCGAGACGGCCGTCGATCTTTGGAGGTGAGCAGGTCTCCTGCTGCGTCACGGCGACCGTCCCGATATTCTCCCCATTACCCCCGATATCCGGTTTCACCCGGTACCGCAAAACCAGTACCCCGCACATGGCGACATGGCGGTGGCCTGTCACCCCCCGGCCGGGGGGTGACAGGC
>NZ_JBHWVV010000015.1:143954-222995 GCF_042736715.1 Streptomyces sp. NPDC060049 | reverse complement strand
ACCTCGTTGCAGCCCTCCAGCTGCTCGAAGTCCTCCATGCTCGGGTCCTGCGCCTGGAGCATCGTCCCCATCGCCCCGTCGGCCACCACCACACGCGAAGCGAACGCCTCACGCAGCGCGGCGACCCGCGACCGCTGGTCCCCGGTCATGACACACCGGCCGCGGAGTCCGCCGTCGCGTACGTGGCGCCGACCTGTTCCAGCAGGGCGCCGCGCGAGGTCTCGTACTCCTGCGTGCCGACCGTTTCGAGGACGACGGTGGCCAGTGCGCAGCCCAGACGGGCCGCGCCCTCGGGGCTCCAGCCCCAGACCGTGCCCGCGAGGAAGCCCGCCCGGAAGGCGTCGCCCGCGCCGGTCGGTTCGACGGCCGCGGTGGTGGGGACCGCCGGGACGCGGAGCGTGGACTCGTCCTCGCGGGCGATGCGCGCTCCGTCGGCGCCGAGCGTGGTGATCCAGCTGCCGACCCGGGCGAGGACCTGGCCGGTGGTCCAGCCCGTCTTCTCCTGGAGCAGGGCACTCTCGTACTCGTTGGTGAAGAGGTACCGGGCCCCGCCCACGAGGCTGCGGACCTCGGCCGGCTCCAGCCGGGCCAGCTGCTGCGAGGGGTCGGCGGCGAAGGGGATGCCGAGGGTCCGGCTCTCGTCGGTGTGGCGGAGCATCGCCGCCGGGTCGTTCGGGGAGACGACCACGAGGTCGAGGCCGCCGACGCGCCGGGCCACGGGGGCCAGCTCGATGCGGCGGGCCTCGCTCATGGCGCCCGCGTAGAAGGTGGCGATCTGGTTGTGGTCGTCATCCGTGGTGCAGACGAAGCGTGCGGTGTGCAGCTCCTCGCTGACCAGTACGGATTCGGTGTCGACGCCGAAGGAGACGAGGCGCTCCGCCTCCGGACCGTAGTCCGGTCCGACCGCTCCGACCAGCACCGGGTGCAGGCCGAGCGAGCCGAGCCCGAAGGCGATGTTGGCCGCCACTCCCCCTCGCCGGATCTCCAGGCGGTCGGCGAGGAAGGAGAGGGAGACCTTGTCCATCCGGTCGAGGATCATCTGGTCCGCGAAACGGCCGGGGAAGGACATCAGGTGGTCTACGGCGATCGAACCGGTAAGAGCGATCTTCACGGGAGCTGCCTCTGTCTCGTCTTCGGTTCCGTCAGCGGCCGACCGCGGCCTTGAGGGCCTCCGCGCGGTCGGTGCGTTCCCAGGTGAAGTCCGGCAGCTCGCGGCCGAAGTGGCCGTAGGCGGCGGTCTGGGCGTAGATCGGGCGGAGCAGGTCGAGGTCGCGGATGATCGCGGCCGGGCGGAGGTCGAAGACCTCGGCGATGGCGTCCTCGATCTTCGCTGCGTCGACGGTGGCGGTGCCGAAGGTCTCGACGAAGAGGCCGACGGGCTCGGCCTTGCCGATGGCGTAGGCGACCTGGACTTCGCAGCGCGAGGCGAGGCCCGCGGCGACGACGTTCTTCGCGACCCAGCGCATGGCGTAGGCGGCGGAGCGGTCGACCTTGGACGGGTCCTTGCCCGAGAAGGCGCCGCCGCCGTGGCGGGCCATGCCGCCGTACGTGTCGATGATGATCTTGCGGCCGGTCAGGCCGGCGTCGCCCATCGGGCCGCCGATCTCGAAGCGCCCGGTCGGGTTCACCAGCAGGCGGTAGCCCTCGGTCTCCAGCTTGATGCCGTCGGCGGCGAGTTCGGCGAGGACGTGCTCGACGACCTGCCCGCGGATGTCGGGGGTGAGCAGCGCGTCCAGGTCGATGTCCGGCGCGTGCTGCGAGGACACGACGACGGTGTCGAGGCGGACGGCCTTGTCGCCGTCGTACTCGATGGTGACCTGGGTCTTGCCGTCGGGACGCAGGTAGGGGACGGTCCCGTCCTTGCGGACCTCCGCCAGCCGGCGCGAGAGCCGGTGCGCGAGGTGGATGGGCAGCGGCATCAGCTCGGGGGTCTCGTCGGTGGCGTAGCCGAACATCAGGCCCTGGTCGCCGGCGCCCTGCTGGTCGAGCTCGTCCTCATCGCCCTCGACGCGCTGCTCGTAGGCGGTGTCGACGCCCTGCGCGATGTCCGGGGACTGCGCGCCGATGGACACCGACACGCCACAGGAGGCACCGTCGAAGCCCTTCTTCGACGAGTCGTAGCCGATCTCCAGGATCTTGTCGCGGACGAGCTGCGCGATCGGCGCGTACGCCGTCGTGGTCACCTCGCCGGCGATGTGGACCTGGCCGGTGGTGATGAGGGTCTCGACGGCCACGCGCGAGGTGGGGTCCTCGCTGAGGATCGCGTCGAGGATGGTGTCGCTGATCTGGTCGGCGATCTTGTCGGGGTGTCCCTCGGTGACGGACTCCGAGGTGAAAAGGCGACGGGACACGGCACTCCCAGTGCGAGTCGGCGGCGGACTGACGAGAGCGGAGAACAGCACTCGGGCGGGACCGGGACGGCGGACCCACCAACGGCGATTTTGTGGACGCCCGCTTAAGCACCGCTTGCGTGAAGGTCAGATCAGCTGCCGCCAGATCTCGATTTCCTCCGGGGACAATTCCCGAAGGCTGTCCCATTTCTCCGGATGCCCGGGCGGCGGACCGCCCACGGGGCGCTCCGGGAGCAGGCCGGCACCCTTTTCCCCGGGCCACAGGCCGTCCGGGTGCAGGGGAGCCAGCGGTACCCACACCCCGCCGACGGCGCCCAGCCCGGCGATGAAGGCCCACCACTTTCGGTTGCGCAAGCTGCCCTCCTGAGCCTGGAACAACGACAGTTCACCGCTTGGAGCATGGCGGGCACGGCTTGGCTTCGACTTAAGCAGGGGTCGAGGCGGGCCCCCGGACACGGGCGGGCGGGGTCCGTCGGCAGCCGCGCGCGGGCGCTGCGGCGGCTGCATGGCAAGCCCATGGCAATCGCGATCCGCGGCCATGGCGGGGGTGGGGCAGAACTCGCCGCTCACCGGTCTCACCCGACAGGTTCTCGGCATGATTTCCCCGCTCCGGTACACATTTTCCGGCCACGGCCCGCCTTTCGTTGACCGGCTTTCACGCCGGCGGATCTGATCCCTTTCATGCGTGCGCTCCACGACGGGATGCGCATTCCCGCCTCTTTTCATCTCACGCCAATCAGGAGCAGCAGATGGGCAATCAGCAACTCGTCATGTGCGTCGTCGGCAACGGGCCCCGCGGGCTGTCCGCGCTGGAGCGTGTCTGTGCGAACGCCGCTCAGTTCCCCGACGTCGACGTGACCGTGCACGTGGTCGACCCGGAACAGCCAGGTCCGGGCAGAGTCTGGCGCGGGGACCAGTCCCGTCATCTGCTGATGAACACCGTCGCCTCCCAGGTCACCCTCTTCACCGACGACACGGTCGAGATGGCGGGGCCGCTGGCCTCGGGGCCGAGCCTCTACGAGTGGGCGCGGCTGATGACGCCGCTGGAGCCCGGCGAGGGCGGCCTGGACGCGGACTTCCTCGCCGAGGCCCGCCGGCTCGGCCCCAACACCTACCCGACGCGCGGTTTCTACGGCCGCTACCTGGAGTGGGTCTTCCAGCACGTCGTGGCGCTGGCCCCGGCACAGGTGGAGATCGTCGTGCACCACAGCCGCGCCGTCGCGCTCGACGACGGCGACGGGCGCAAGGACGGTCCGCAGACGGTCCGGCTGGAGGACGGCACGGTCCTGGAGCACCTGGACGCCGTGGTCCTCTCGCTCGGCCACGTCCCGGCCGAGGAGCCCGAGTGGCTGCTGCGGCTGCACGAGGAGGCGTCCGCACTGGGCCTGCGCCATCACCTGCCGGTCAACCCCGCCGACACCGACCTGTCGGACATCGGCGCGGGCGAGGCGGTGCTGCTGCGCGGCCTCGGCCTCAACTTCTTCGACTACATGGCCCTGTTCACGCACGGCCGGGGCGGTGTCTTCGAGGAGGACGGCGGCCGTCTCGTCTACCGCCCCTCCGGGCTGGAGCCGCGCATGTACGCGAGCTCGCGGCGCGGGATCCCCTACCACGCCCGCGGCGAGAACCAGAAGGGCGCCTTCGGACGGCACGTCCCGCTCCTGCTCACCGAGGCCAAGGTCCGGGAGCTGCGCCGCCGCGCCGAGCTGAACTCGGGGCTGGACTTCCGCACGGAGATCTGGCCGCTGGTCGCCCGCGAGGCGGAGGCGGTCTACTACACCGCGCTGCTGGCCCGCGAGCACTCCGCGTCCTACGTCGACGCCTTCCGCGACCTGCTGCTGCGGACCGAGCGCGGGAGCGCGGCCGAGCGGCGCCTGCTCGCGGAGTTCGGCGTCGCGCCGGAGGACCACTGGGACTGGGAGCGGCTCGCGCAGCCCCACCTCGGCCTGGAGTTCGCGGGCCCCCGCGAGTACCGCGCCTGGCTCCTCGACCTGCTGCGGCGCGACGTCGCGGACGCGCTGGAGGGCAACGTCGCCGGGCCTCTGAAGGCGGCCCTGGACGCACTGCGCGACCTGCGCAACGAGATACGCCTGCTCGTCGACCACAACGGGCTGACCGCGGCCTCGCACCGCGACGACCTCGACCGCTGGTACACCCCGCTCAACGCCTTCCTCTCCATCGGCCCGCCGACCCGCCGCATCCAGGAGATGATCGCGCTGATCGAGGCCGGGGTGCTCGATGTGATCGGCCCCGACATGCGGGTGGAACTCGACTCCGCGGGACGCCGGTTCACCGCCGCCTCGGGCCGGGTCCCGGGCTCCCAGGTGCACGCGGGCGTGCTGATCGAGGCCAGGCTGCCCGACATAGACCTGCGCCGCACCGCCGACCCGCTGCTCCTGCACCTCAAGGCCACCGGGCAGTGCTCGGCCTACGTGATCGACGGGCCCGGCCGGGAGACGTACCCCACCGGCGGGCTCGCGGTCACGCAGCGCCCGTACCACCTGATCGACGCGGCGGGCGAGGCTCACCCGCGCCGTTTCGCCTTCGGCGTGCCCACCGAGTCGGTGCACTGGGTGACGGCAGCCGGCATCAGGCCCGGCGTCAACTCCGTGACCCTGGGGGACTCGGACGCCCTCGCGCGCGCCGTGATCGCCCTGGCCGGGGTGCCCGCCGAGACGGCGGCGGCGCGCAGCGAGGTGGCGGGATGACCGGCCTCGACTCCGGGCTGCTCTCCCCCGTCCGGGCGGGCACCCCGATCGAGCCGGTCACCGGCGACCTCGCCTGGCTCCAGGCGATGCTCGACGCGGAGACCGCCCTGGCCCGTGCGCAGGCCAGGATGGGGCTGGTCCCCGCCGCGGCCGCCGAGACCATCACGAAGGCGGGCCGGGCGGGGGAGTTCGACCTGCGGGCCCTGGCCGAGGCGGCCCGGGGCGCGGCCAACCCGGTGGTGGGCGTCGTCCAGGCACTCACGGAGGCGGTGGCCGACGCCGACCCGGCCGCCGCCGACTACGTGCACCGCGGCTCCACCAGCCAGGACGTCCTGGACACGGCCACGATGCTGGTGGCGGCCCGCGCGCTCGAGGTGATCACCGCCGATCTGGAGCGCACCGCCGGCTCCCTGGCCGTGCTCGCCGCCGAGCACCGGGACACCCCGGCGGCCGGCCGGACCTTGACCCAGCACGCCGTGCCCACCACCTTCGGGCTGAAGGCGGCGGGCTGGCTGCAGGGGGTGCTGGACGCCCTGGAGCGGCTGCGCGCCCTTCGCCGCGGGGGGCTTCCCGTGGAACTGGGCGGCGCGGCGGGCACGTTGGCTGGCTATCTGGAGTACGCGCGGATCGACGCCCCGGGCGGCGCCGCCGGCGATCCGGCCCGCTACGTGACCGAGCTGTTCGGTGCGTACGCGGACGAGCTGGGCCTGGCGGTGCCCGTCGCTCCGTGGCACACGGCCCGTACGCCGTTGGCGGATCTGGCCGCCGCCCTGACCCTGGCCTCCGGGGTCCTCGGCAAGATCGCGGTGGACGTGCAGTCGCTGTCGCGCACGGAGGTGGCGGAGGTCGCCGAACCCTCCGCGCCGGGCCGCGGGGTCTCCTCCGCGATGCCGCAGAAGGTCAATCCGGTCCTGGCCACCCTGATCCGCTCGGCGGCGGCGCAGGTCCCGCTGCTGGCCGTGGGCGTGACCCAGGCCCTGCTCGCGGAGGACGAGCGCCCGGCCGGTGCCTGGCACGCGGAGTGGCAGCCGCTGCGCGAGTGCCTGCGGCTGGTGGGCGGGGCGGCGCACACGGCCGCCGAACTGACCGCGGGGCTGCGGGTGCACGCCGACCGGATGGCGGGCAACCTGCGGCTGACGGGCGCGCTGATCGTGGCCGAGCGGCTGGCGGCGGTCCTGGCCCCGGTGCTGGGGAAGGCGGGGGCCAAGGCCACCGTCACCCGTGCCTGTCTGGAGTCCGCCGCGAGCGGCCGCCCGCTGGGCGAGCTGCTGGCCGTGGAGCCGCGCGTCGCGGCCCGCTTCACCCGGGAGGAGCTCGACTCCTTCGCCGACCCGGCCCGGTACACGGGGGCCGCCGGAGCCCTGGTTGACCGCGTGCTCGCCCGCCACCGGGAGCTCGTACCCGCCCGGTGACCCGGTGACCACGGCGCACGACGAGGGGGGCTGCCCGGACGGGCAGCCCCCCTCGTCGTGCGGCCTCGTCCCACGGCCCGTGCCACCGCGCCGGACCACCTCGCACAGTGGTCATGCGCGGCCGGTTCGGAAGGATCGGGTAGGGCCGGGGCGGGCGCGGCGGGAGTTACGGACGCGCCGCGAGACCGGCCAGCGCGTGTTCGGCGAGGTGGCCGGCGAGTTCCGCGTCGAGCGGTCCGGTGCCGAGCAGCAGGCGGAACCAGATGGGCCCGAAGACCAGGTCGACAGCGGTGTCGAGGTCGATGTCGGCGCGCACCTGGCCCTGTTCCTGCGCGAGTTCGAAGCGGGCCCGGGCGACCGTGCGGTTGGGACCGAAGACGTGCTTGAGGAAGAAGCCGGCGAGGCGCTCGTCGGTGTTCGCCTCGGCGGCCAGGGCCGCCAGGTGGGGGCCGACGCCAGGGGCGGCGAACAGCTCGACGACCGAGGTCAGCTGCGCCTTCAGGTCGGCGGCGATGTCCCCGGTGCGGGGGAAGGCCATGTGGGGTGCGACGGCGCGCAGCAGGGTCTCCACCACGACGAAGCTCTTCGCGGGCCAGCGGGCGCTGATCAGCTGCTCGTCGACGTTCGCGCGGGCGGCTATGTCCCCGAGGTCGAACTCCCGGTACGTACGCTCCGCGCACAGCTCCAGGACGGCGGCGAAGACCGCATCCTGAGCCTGTGGATCTACCCCTGCGGTGGTGGACTGCTCCAGATTCGGCATACCGGAAACCCTAGGTCGCGCCTTGTGCGCGGGGCCCGGTCCGCCTGTGGCAAGAACCTGCCGTACAGGGAGTTTCCGCCGCCCCGACAGCCGTGGAAACGCGGGCGGCCGGACCCCGGCATCGGGATCCGGCCGCCCCGCGCGTGGCGGAGCCGTCGACCGTCGGAGCGGTCAGCGCTCCAGCAGCGCCCGTACGCGCGGTACCGCGAGCTTCGCCGAGGCGATGGCCGCCTCGCTGCTCGGCCGCAGGTACAGCCAGTCGCCTGCGTACTCGATCGGTCCGGGGGCGCGCTGGACGAACTTCTTGCGCAGGGCGAGCGCCTCGGGCGGCGCGTCCGGGAGCGCGTGCTTCCAGCGGATGACGTCGGTACCGACGCACGCCTCCTGGAGACCGTCGATGAGCAGCCGCTCGCCCTCCTCGAGGACCATGCGCGAGACGTCCTCGTCGCTCGCGTCGAAGAGGCCGGGCACCCGGCTGGGCGAGATGAGGAGGGACACCAGGCCCTTGCCGGCCGGTGCCCGCTCGGGGCACTTGTTGTGCTCGACGGTGCAGCCCACCAGCAGCGGGCTCTCGCCGCGGGCGATCAGCGCCGCGTACAGCTTCGGACCGAAGGTCGTGCGGCGCGGTTCGAGCGGACGGTCGAGCATGCAGGCGACGCGCATCACCGGCGAGAAGGTGGAGGCCTCCAGGAAGGCCCGCTCCTCGTCCGGGACGTCGGGGTAGATGGACGTGATCTGCGGGGAGGGCAGGGTGACCACGACGGCCCTGGCGGTGACGTCGGTGCCGTCCTCGAACAGCAGCCGCGCCCCGGTGCCGTCCTCCCTGACGGTCTGCACGCGCCTGCCGACGTGCACGGTGAGCCGCTCGGCGAGCTTGCGGGCCATGGTGTCCTGGCCGTACTTGTACGTGCGCCAGCGCAGGATGCCCTTGGTGCCGAGCATGATCGCCATCAGCGGGGCCGCCGTGGAGCGCTCCGGGGTCCAGCCGAAGGCGGAGGCGGAGATCGGCTCCAGCATCCGGTCGACCAGCTCGGGGTGGTACTCCTGGCCCAGCTCGGTGACCGTGCTGGTGCCGAAGACCGAGTCCTCCGGGTGCTCGGGGTCGAGGGCGCCCCGACGGCCGGCCTTCGCCATCAGCCGCAGCATCTGCGCCCACGCGGCCGGGGAGAGGCCGGCCCTGCTGAGCGCGGACAGCGGGTGCCCCAGCCACGGGAACGCCCGGCCGTCGCGCCAGAGGGCCACGGGTGGCCTGATGCGGTGGACGTCGCCGGACTCCTGCAGGCCGAGCTCGCGGATCAGCTCCCAGGTGGACGGGTAGCCGAAGGGGGCGAGCGTCTCGGCTCCGCGGTCGATCGTGTAGCCGTCGATGCGGCCGCAGCGCATCCGCCCGCCGGCCTCGGCCTCGGACTCGAAGACCTCCACCCGGTAGCCGGCCTCGGCCAGGCGGTAGGCGGTGGTCAGGCCGGCGATGCCCGCGCCGACGACGGCGACGTCCAGATCAGACATTGCTGCTCCTCGTGGAGTGGGCCCCCGCCGGGACCGGACGGCTTTCACGGACCGGCTCGCCGGCCTGCCCGGCGGCCGGCGCCGCCGTCTGCTCGGTTCCCGCGACGGGCTTCCCGGACCAGGGCCGCCGGCCCTCGGCCAGGAACTGGCGGCGCAGGAGCGTCATGTACGTCAGGTCCAGGACCAGGACGGTGAATCCGAAGAAGGGCAGCAGCCAGCGGTCGGGGAACTGCCCGGCGAACATGATGGTGACGGTGAAGGTGCCCAGCAGCTTGGACAGCGCCACGCCCATCGACTGACCCTTGGTGGAGCGGCGCTTGCGCAGCAGCCCGATGTAGGCCGCGCTCATGAAGACGTTGATCCCCATGGCACCGTAGATGCCGTAGAAGTCGGCGAACTCGCGTCCCAGCAGGACGTGGAAGAGCGTCGCGTAGCCGACCAGGCCCAGGACCACCGCCGTGTAGATCCTCGGCGGTATCCTCGTGAACTCCTTGCGGCCGTACTTCAGGGCCTGCGCGAGGATGATGACGTCGAGGCCGAACCAGGCGACGAGCATCCACTTCTGGACCGCCGGCGTCGGCAGGACGAAGCCGTAGGTGAGCTCCCAGCCGAAGTTGAGGGCCAGCGCGCCGAGCGGCATGCCGACGTACTTGTCCACCGACGCCCGCCGGATCAGCGCCACGTACGCGTAGATCCACGCGAAGCCCTGGAACATCTCCAGCGGCCAGTAGAACCAGTCGGGCACCTCCCTCGGCGTGTGCATCGCCGGCGGGTTGGTCATGAAATCGATGAGGACGATTCCGTCCATGTGTTCTGTTCTTTCCCTTCTCGGTCGGCGGGGGTCGTCAGGTCCAGCGGCCGGTGCCGACGGTCTGCCTCTCGCCGAGTACCTGCTCCAGCAATTCGAGTCGGCGCACCTTCCAGGTGGCGGTGCGCGGGACGTCCTCCCAGCGGACGAGGACCGGCTCGGCCAGCGGGGGCAGCCCTCGCGTGGCTCTCTCCCAGTCGGCCTCGTCGAGCTGGCCGTCCCTCATGGACAGCACGGGAACGGGCAGTTGGCCCTGCACGCCGAGCACGGTCACGTCGATGGCCTTGTCGAGGCGGTCGAGCAGGACGCTCTCCACCTCGATGCTGCTGCCGCCGGGGATGGTGTCGACCTCGCGGTCGACCAGGCGCAGCTTGCCGAAGCGGCCGCGGACGCCGACGTCGCCGGTGTTCCACCACTTGCCGTCGAGCTTCATCTCGTGGCGGTCCTCCTCACCGAGGTAGGTGAGGCAGCGGCCGCCGGAGGCGACCATGAGGATGCCGGGCTTGCCGCGGGGCTGGGTGCGGCCGGTGTCCGGGTCGACGACCTTGACCTTGGCGAGGATCGGTACGGGCCGTCCCAGGTCGTTGGTGATGGCGGTGGGAGAGTCGTTCTTCTCGACCTTGCGGCGGTTGAACCACGCCACGCAGACGGGTCCGACCTCGCTCTGGCCCCAGCCCTGGCCCCAGATGACCCGCTTGTGGCCCGAGGCGGCGAGGAACTTGCGCACGGTGCGCGGGTGGACGGCGTCGAAGGTCCCGGCGAAGAGCCGGACCTGCCGGAACAGCTCGGGCCGGTCGTCGGCGAGCTCCTCCCAGCGCTGGAAGATGTTGGGGCACGCCTCGAGCGTGGTCGGCTTGAAGTCGTGCAGCGCGCGGGCGGCGTTCTCGATGGAGGGGTCGGAGATCACCACGACCGCCTTGGGGGCGAGGGCGAACTGCCCCGCGGTCCAGGAGACGTTGCGGGCGTGCGCGAAGGTCACGGAGGAGCCCACGACGTCGGTGCGCTTGCTCGCGACGACGGGGAAGCGGATGCGCTCCAGGCGGCTGGCGAGTCCCAGGATGGTGCGGCCCGAGTTGACCACGAGCTTGGGGACGCCGGTGGTGCCGGAGCTGTGCGTGATGATCATCGGCTCGTCGTCGGGGACGAGGTCGACGCGGGCCTCGGCCGCTCCCCGCAGGTCGTCGAGCGCGACCGAGTTCGGGGGCAGGGGCTCCTCGGGCTTCCCGATCACCACGACCCGTACGCCGGGGTCGGCCAGGTTGATCCCGGCCCGGTAGGCGCGGTCCAGTTCCTCGGCGCCGGCCACGATGAGCTGCGGCTTGAGGTTGTCGATCATCGACCGGATGGAGGCGACGTTCTTCAGCGGCGCGAGCTGGGCGGGCAGGACGCCGATCCGGGCGGCGCCGGCGGCGAGCATCAGGGTGTCGTAGTGGTTGCGCTTGACGATCGCGATCCGGTCGCCGCGGCGGGCGCCCGCCGCGTACAGCCATGCGGCCGCGCGGCGCACGGTCTCGGCGAGGGAGGCGGCGTCGTGCCGGATGCCGGCGTCCGGGGCGATGTCGAAGGGGCGGTCGAGCAGCATGACCGTCTGCTGCCGCGCCTCCGCGTGCAGGTCGTAGAGCAGACCGATGTTGGAGATCCGGGATGTACTCATGTTGTTTCTCCCAGGAGACAGAGGTGGATGCCGCCGACCGCGGGCCGGGGTCCGCTCTGTGCCCCACCGCCCGGTCTCCCGGGCGGCGAGGCACAGAGCACGACCGGGGTCGTCAGCGGGTGTTGGAGGCCAACGGCGCTCCGGAGTTCGCGCCGGTCACCGGCGCCTCCTCGCCCTCGTGGAGGCCGAAGCGCTGGTGCAGCTTGCGCAGCGGGCCGGGAGCCCACCAGTTGGCGCGCCCCATGAGCTTCATCGTGGCGGGCAGCAGGGCGCCGCGGATGATGGTGGCGTCCATGACGATGGCGAGCGCCAGGCCGAGGCCGATCGCCTTCATGTAGCTGATGCCCGAGGTGACCAGGACCACGAAGACCAGCGAGAGCAGCAGTGCCGCGTACGTGACGACCTTGCCGACGCGCTCCAGGCCGGAGGCGACCGCCAGTTCGTTGTCACCGGTGCGGTCGTACTCCTCCTTGATCCGCGACAGCATGAACACCTCGTAGTCCATGGACAGGGCGAAGGCGATCGTGAAGAGCATCACCGGCACGGTCCAGGTGATGGCGCCGGTGACGATGAAGTCGCCGACCAGGCCCTTGAGGTGGCCGTCCTGGAAGATGAAGACCAGGGCCCCGAAGGTGGCGGACAGGCTGAGGCCGGTGAGGACCATCGCCTTGATCGGCAGCAGCACGCTTCCGGTGAGCAGGAAGAGCAGGACGAACATGCCGACGAAGAGGATGAGCGCGGCCACCGGGAGGGTGTCCTCGAGCTTGTCGAAGGTGTCCACGCTGACGGCCGCGGGGCCGCCGACCTTGACGTCGAAGGGGGCCTTCGTGCCGCGGACGTCCTGGACCAGCTCGTCGCCCTTGTCGCCGTACGGGTCCACGGCGGGGATCAGGGACAGGAAGGTGGAATCGGAGGCGCCGAAGCGGGCGTTGCCCTCGGTGGGCTCGGCGACCAGCTTGCCGCCGGCGTAGCTGCCGGTGAGGGCGTCGACGCGGGTGACGCCGGGCAGCGAGGACAGCTGCTCGGCGTAGGAGCCGATCTCGGCCGTCTTCGACTTCGGGTCACCGCTGCCGACGGCGACGATCTGCAGGGGCTGCTGCTCGCGGGAGTCGAAGTCCGCCTTGAGCTGGGCCGCGACCTGGGCCGACTTGGCGTCCGCGGGCAGCACGCTCTCGTCGGGCAGGCGCACGTTCATGTTCGCGGCCGGCAGGCCGAGCAGGACGACGAAGGCGAGGACGAGGACGGAGACCAGGACCGGGCGCTTCATGACCGCGGTCGAGGTGGAGTGCCAGAAACCGCCGCCGTCGTTGGCCCGGTTCGGCTTGCGCTTGATGATCTGCCACTTGTCGATGCGCGGGCCGATCCACTTGAGCAGGGCCGGGACCAGCACGATCGTCGAGGCGGCGGCGAGCAGGGCGGTGGCGATGCAGCCGAAGGCCAGCGAGCGCAGCATCGTGAACGGCAGCGCGAACAGGCCGAGGAAGGCGACCGCGACCGTCAGCGCGGAGAAGAGCACCGTGCGTCCGGCGGTGCGCATGGTGACGCGGATGGCCTCGTTGATCTCCTTGCCGCGCCGCAGTTCCTCTCGGTAGCGGGTGACGAAGAGCAGGCTGTAGTCGATGCCCAGCCCGAGCCCCAGGAAGGTCGTGGTGCTCATGACCATGCTGGAGGTCTCGCTGAACATGGTGACGCCGAACAGCACGCCCATCGACAGCAGCATCGCGCTCATGGCGACGGCCAGCGGGAGCAGGGCGGCGATCACGCTGCCGAAGATGATGATCAGGACGATGAGCACGAGCGGGAAGACCATGGAGTCGGCCTTGGCGCTGTCCTCGGAGGACTGGGTGGTGTTCTCCAGCCACATCATCGCGGAGCCGCCGGTCTTCACCTCCAGCCCCTCGACCTGGCCCGTGTACTCCTTGTCGATCTCCTTGATCCGGGCGATGACGTCGTCGAAGTCACCGTTGACCCGGCCGAGGACGAGGGCCTGGTTGCCGGACTTGGCGCGCAGGGCCGGGGCCTTGCCCGAAGTCCAGTAGGAGACCACGTTGGAGATCTCGGCCTCGCCGGCGATCTTCTGGGTCAGGGCGGCGCCCGCGGCGGCGACCGCGGGGTCGTCGACGCCGCGCTCGTCCTTCACCAGGAGGAGCAGGTTGGGTTCACCCTGCTTGAAGGTCTCGCCCAGCTCGGCTGCGGCCTGGTACGACTCGGTACCGGTGGACTCGTAACCACCCATCGTGAGGCGCTTTTGCAGACCGCCTGCCGCGCCGCCGGCCACGAGGACGATGATCAAGGTCCAGAGCAGTACCTTTTTTGGTGAATTGAGCAGGAGTCGGGACAGACTCTCAAACATGGGATTCCCCTTCTTCGGAACGTAACTCCGGCGTCATGCGGACGCGGAGAGCTTTCGGTTCAGCCAGCGCTCGGTGATCGCGTAGGCCTCCGGTGCCGTGCGGTGCACGTTGAGGGAGTGGCCCGTCGCCGGGACGACGTGCGTCTCCAGCTCCGCCTCGGGCCCGTAGAAGTCCTCTTCGAAGGCGTGCACGGCCTCGCTGTCGGCGGCGAAGCCGACATCGGCGCTGCTGAACAGCGCGTCGTGCTCACCGACCACGAGGAGCACGGGAACCTTGACCGCGAGCGAGTACTCGGGCAGGTAGGTCTGCGGCAGGCTCTCGCCCTCGCCGAGGGTGGCGGTGGCCTTGATGAGCTCGTCGTGGGCCGACAGTTCCGGGTCGATGCCCTCCGCGTGCTCCAGCATCCGGGCGCGCAGGCCCGGGCGCTGGGTCATGTACCACTGCGGCAGGTCCGGGTCGGCGATGACCGGGTCCTCGGCGCCCGGGTGGAAGAAGTTGATGACCTCGTCGTAGAGCGGCGCCGTGGTGTGCAGCATGCCGGTGACGACGAGGGCGTCCACGTCCGCGTGGCGTGCGGCCTCGACGATGGCCAGGCCGGAACCGAAGGAGTGGCCGACGGTGACGACCTTGGCGAAGGAGTGCCCGCCGGGGGTGCCGGCGCGGAGCTCCTGGACGACGTGGTGGATCGTCTCGACGTTGCTGTCGACGGTGACGTCGACGGCCGCCGGGCGGCTGCTGGCGCCGGTGCCGAGGCGGTCGAGGAGCAGCACGGCGTAACCGGCGCGCAGCATGTGCGCGGCGTAGTCGTACTCGCCGGGCACGGTCCAGTAGCGGCGGTCGTAGGTGAGGCCCGGCAGGAGCACCTGGACGGTGTCGGCGCCCTGCTCGGGGATGAGCAGCTCGCCGCGGAGCTGCCACTCGGTCTGCGGCGCGGCGACGGGGCGCACGCGGAAGGTCAGGTCCTCGCGGACCGTGCCGTCCTGCGTGTGCGCGGCCGCGTCCAGGTCCGCGGGATGGATGGCGGTCGTGGTCATCGGGTTCTCCTAGAACTGCCGTGGATCGGAAGGATGTCGGCGAGCGGTGCGGCGTCCTGCGCGTCCCGCCCGCCGCGCGGCGGGCGTGCGGAGGAGCTCGAGGCCCGCTGTCCGGACGACGTGGTGAGGACCCCCAGGGAGGAGGTACGGGCCGCCGTGCCGTGCGTGGTGCTCGGCGGGTCGGACGGGACGGGCCCCCGCGGCCCGCGCAGGGCCGCGGCCAGCACCTTGGGCCGGAAGGCCGCGGTCGGCGTGACCAGCAGCTGGCCCAGCTCGAGGATCACGGTGGCGGCGGCGCGGTTGACCGGGGCCACCGCGGCGACCTTGTCGACGTACCACTGGGCGATGCGGGTCTGCAGGTCGGGCGGGGTGACCTCGGCGGCCCACGGGTACTTGAGGTCGGAGGTGGTGGCGATCTGCCAGGCTCCGGCGGCCTCCTTGGCGAGCGCCTTGCGCAGCCGCCCGGCCAGTCCGGGGACCGTGCCGCGGTCGCGCAGCATCCGGTCCAGGACCAGCGCGCCCTGGACGGCGACCGACATGCCCTGCCCGTAGGAGGGGTTGAAGGCGGCCATCGCGTCGCCGACGACCAGGAACCGGTCGGGGGCGCGGCGCAGCTTCTCGTACTGGCGCCAGCGGTTCTCGGTGCGGCCCGAACCGTGGATCGGGCCCAGAGGGGTGGCGTGCTCGATGGCCTCGAACAGGACGGGGTCGCGCAGGGACTTGACGGCCTGGAGGAAGCCCTCGAGGTCGGTGGGGGGCCGGCGGCCGCCGCTGGCGGACACCGACACCATCCACTTGCCGTCTTCGATGGGGTTGAGGATGCCCTGGCGCGGATTGCCGGGGGTGGCCATCAGCAGCATGCACTTCCAGTCGGCGACGTGGCCGGCCGGAGGGGCGAACACCGCGGTGGCGTAGGCGGTCTGGGCGTCGACGACGCTCTCGCGCGGAGCGTCGTAGCCGAGCTCGGTGAGCCATTCGGGGGCGCGGGACTTGCGGCCCGAGGCGTCGACGGTGAACTCCGCCGCGACGAACCGCTTGGCACTCCAGCCGGCCGGGGCCGCCCCGTCCCTGCCGCGCACCCAGACGCCGGTGACGGTGGAGCCGGGGCCGCCCTGGAGGGAGACCACCTCGTGCTCCTGCAGGAAGGAGACCTTCGGGTCGCCGAGCAGCCGCTCGCGCACGACGGAGTCGATGACGTCGCGGGTGCCGGTCATCATCGACAGGCCCGTGTCGAAGCGCGGGATCCAGCCGCCGGGGGCCATCAGCAGGATGTCCTCGGGCATGCGCACGCTGACCATGCCGGCGGCGATCAGCTCGTTGCCGATCCCGGGGAAGAGCTGCTCCAGGCCCTGGTGGCCGGCGGCCATCAGGTTGTGGGCGTGCCGGGACTGGGCCACGCCCCGGCGCCACCGCGGGCCGTCGGGCAGCCGGTCGCGCTCGATGACCGTGACCCGGTCCATGGTGCGGGCCAGGGCGGCGGCCGCGGTGAGCCCGGCGAGGCTCGATCCGATGACGATGGCGTGGCCCTCGCCGGTTTCGGTGCCGGGGGCCCCTGTGGTCTGGCTCATCGGCTGCTCCCTCCTGCGTGCGTGGTGGCGGCCGCGGCGGTCGGGCGCGCCGCGAGGTCCCCGAGGACCGCGGGCAGGCCGTCCGCCACGGTGGGGTGGGCAAGGCTCCAGCCGAGCTCGGTGCGGGCACGGCGGTTGGAAACGCGGTACGAGGTGGTGAGCGAGGTCGCTACGGCCCCGCCGAACGCGAGCGCGGCGAGCGGCCGCGGTACGCCCGAGACCTTGCGCACGCCGGTGGCGAACGCGATCCGCGCGGTGAACTGGGCGATCCGCAGCGGCTCGTCGTCGACGAGGTTGTACGAGCCGCCGGCGGGCGCCCGGTCCAGTGCGGCCAGGTATCCGGCCGCGAGGTCCTCGACGTGGACGCAGCTCCAGTAGGCGCGGCCGTCGCCGATGTAGCGCAGCCGCCCGGAGCGGACCTGGTCGAGGAAGGCCGTCTTGAAGTTGCCGCCGGGTCCGTAGACGAACCCGGCGTACAGGGTGACGGCGTCCAGCCCCCGCCCGCCCAGCGAGCGCAGCATCGCCGCACCGGCCGCGTGGCCGACGCCGAGCGGGGCGGGCGCGTGCGGGGTGTTCTCGTCGATCCACCGGCTCCCGTGGTCCCCGTACACGTAGGCGCCGCCCGTGTAGAGCAGCCTGCTGCCGTGGCGCGCGCAGGCTTCGGCGAGCGCCGAGGTCATGACCCGGTCCGCGGTGCGCAGGCCCGCCAGCCGGGAGGCGGTCAGCCGCCCGGTGACGCGCGGCTGGGCCGCGTGCACCACGGCGTCGCTGTGCTCGACCAGCCCGGTGTACGACCCGGGCCGCAGCATGTCGCCGCTGTGCAGCCTTGCCCCGGCGGCGGCCAGGTCCGCGGCGGCGGCCGAGGCCGGGTCGCGGACCAGGGCGGTCACCTCGCGGCCGGCCGCGAGCAGGGCGCGGGTGACCGCGCCGCCGACGAAGCCGGTGGCGCCGGTGACCAGGACCCGCTGCCGAGGGGTGCTCACAGGTGCTCGACCGTCGGGCCGGCGGGGATCTTCCGGCGGCAGTCGAGGACGTACGAGGCGTGCTGCCCGACCAGTTCGAGGTCGAACGCCGAGTGGTCGGTGAGCAGGACGACGGCGTCCGCGGCGGCCACTTCCTCCTCGGTGAGCTCGACGCGCGTCAGGCGCGAGTCGACCCCGTGGCCCTCGACGACGTGCGGGTCGACCGCGCGGACCTCGGCGCCCAGGCGCAGCAGGCCCTCGACGACGCGGGTGGCGGGCGATTCGCGGGCGTCGCCGGTGTCCGGCTTGTAGGCGAGGCCCAGCAGCAGGACGCGGGCGCCCTTCAGGGCCCGGCCGCGCTCGTTGAAGCCGTAGATGAGCCGCTGGACGACGTATCCGGGCATGTGGTCGTTGATGTGGTTGGCGAGCTCCACGAAGCGGAAGAGCCGGCCGACCTTCCGCTCCACCTGCCAGGACAGGTAGACCGGGTCCACGGGCAGGCAGTGGCCGCCGACTCCGGGGCCGGGGGTGAACTTCATGAAGCCGAACGGCTTGGTGGCCGCGGCGTCGATGGCCTCCCACACGTCGATGCCGAGGGTGTGGGCGTACATCGCGAGCTCGTTGACGAGGGCGATGTTGACGTGCCGGAAGGTGTTCTCGACGAGCTTGGTGAGCTCGGCGACCTTCGGGGAGCCGACGGGGACCGTGGTGTCGATCAGCCCGGAGTAGAAGGTGTCGATCGCGGCGAGGGAGGGCTCGTCGATGCCGGAGACCACCTTGGGGGTGCGCTCCAGCGTCCAGGTGCGGTTGCCCGGGTCGATGCGCTCGGGGCTGTAGCCGAGGTGGAAGTCGGTGCCCGCGGTCAGGCCCGAGAACTCTTCCAGGATCGGCGCCACGAGCTCCTCGGTGGTACCGGGGTAGGTCGTCGACTCCAGGACGATGGTGGCGCCCTGGCGCAGGAAGCGGCCGAGGCTGCGCGCGGCCGACTCGATGTGGCTGAGGTCGGGCACGCCCTCGCGCAGCGGGGTGGGCACGCTGATCACGGCGACGTCGAAGCCGCCGAGGTCGCGTTCCTCGGTGGTGGGGCGGTAGGCGCCGGAGTCGAGGACCGCCACGAGCCGCTCGGGCGCGACGTCCTCGACGAAGGACTCGCCGGCCGCGATGCGCTTGACGCGCTCCTCGCTGACGTCGAAACCGACGACCGTGTGGCCCGCCTCGGCGGCGAGCATCGCAAGGGGCAGGCCGACGTAGCCCTGTCCCATGATGACGATCTTTGCCATCGTCTGTCCGTTCCTTTGGTTGCCGTTGGGGGCCGTTGGGGGTGGGTTGACCGGCGGATCAGGTCCACAGACCGGTGCCGAAGGTTTCCTGGGACTCCAGGACCCGCTGGCGCAGGTCGAAGCGGCGCACCTTCCAGGTGCCGGTGCGCGGGAAGTCCTCCCAATCGATGACGCGCGGCGCGGCGAGCTCGGGCAGGTCGCGGGTGGCGGCGGCCCACTCCTCGTCGGTGAGGTCCGGTCCGGACAGGCTGATGACGGGGACCGGCAGACCGCCGGGGTCGCCGAGCACGATCACCTCGGTGGCCCGCTCCAGGCGTTCGAGGAGGATCGACTCCAGCTCGATGCCGCTGACCCCGGGGATCAGGTCGACCTCGCGGTCGACGATGCGCAGGTTGCCGGTGCGCGAGCGCACGCCCATGTCGCCGGTGTTCCACCAGCCGTCCCAGGCCTTCTCCTGGTGGCGGTCGTCCTCGCCGAGGTAGGTGAGGCACAGTCCCTTGGTGCGGACGAGGACGACACCCTGCTCCCCGGCCGGGACGGGCTTGCGGGTCTCGGGGTTCACGACCTTGACCTGCGTGACGAACGGGACGGGGCGGCCGACCACGTTGGTCACCGGGTCCAGGGCGCCCGCGTTCTTGCGGATCTTGTTGCGGGAGTAGATGGCCATGGCCACCGGGCCGGTCTCGCTCTGGCCCCAGACCTGCCCCCACACGGGCCGGCGGACGTCGCTGGCCTCCATGAACTTGCGGACGGTCGGCGGGTGGATCGCGTCGAAGGTGTTGAGGTAGGCGCGCACGCGCCGGAACGCGTCCGGGTGGGACTCGGTGAGGGGCTCCCAGCGCTGGTAGATGTTCGGGCAGGCCTCGAGGATCGTCGGGCGGTGCTCGGAGAGCATCGCGGCGGCGGTCTGCGGCTCGGAGCCGGCGAGGATGACCACGTTCTGCGGCGAGCGGGCCATCTGGGCGAAGGTCCAGGTGATGGCGCGTCCGTGGACGAAGGCGATGCAGGAGGCGAAGACGTCGTCGGGGCGGACCGCGAGGCCCGGGATCGGCATCGTCTCCAGCTTGGTGAGCACGCCGAGCAGGGTGTTCGGCGAGTGCACCACCAGCTTGGGTACGCCCGTGGTCCCCGAGGTGTGCGTGCAGATCATCGGCTCGTCCTGGCCGCGCAGGTCCACCGGCGGCACGTCCGCGCCGCTGAGGTCGGCGAGGCCGACGGCGTCGGCGGCCAGCGAGGTGTCCCCGTCGATGGAGATCACCTGGGTCCCCGGACCGGTGAGCAGCACCCCCTCCTTGACGGCCGCGGCGAGCACGGAGTCGGAGGCGATCAGGACGCGCGGCGCGAAGCGCTCCATCATCTGGGCCAGTACGCCGGGGGCGTTGGTGGCCGAGATCATGGCGGGCAGCGCGCCGATGCGGGCGGCGGCCGCGGCGAGGAGCACCACGTCGTGGTGGTTCTCCTTGACGATGGCTAGCCGGTCGCCGCGGCGCAGGCCGGCCAGGCGCAGCCGGCCGGACATGTCGGCGACGAGCGAGGCGAGGCGGGCCGCGTCGTACTGGCGGCCGGCGTCGGGCGCGATGTCGAAGGGCCGGTCGAGGTGCCATGCCGGCACGTCCGCGTCGGCGTATGCCTCGAACAGCGCGCCCAGGTTCTTGGGTCGCAGGTTCTTCTTCATACCCAGCCTTGTCTTCGTGGAAGTCGGGTCAGCGGACGGCGAGCAGGTTGGCGACGAGCAGCAGGGCCACGCCGAGGCGGTGGGCCTGGCCGCCGAGCTTGCGGGCGACCAGGACCTGCCCCTTGAGCAGTCCGGTGCGCAGTTGGTGCGCGCGCAGGGCGATCACCGGGGCGAGCGCGAGCAGGAACCACCAGGGCACGGCCCCGGCGGCGCAGGCCCAGACGATCGCCGCGGTCTCGGCCAGACTGAACGCGGCGATGACGGCGGCGTAGACGGGCGGCCGCAGCATCGTCGCGAGGTTCTTGCGGCCGGAGGCGATGTCCCCGTCGCGGTCGTTGATGTTGGAGTAGAGCGAGACGAGCACGCTCCACAGGCCGATGAGCGCGGACTCCAGCAGGGCCAGCCCCGTCATCTCGCCGTGGACGAGGCCGAAGGGGATCACCGCGACCAGGCTGGTGCTCAGGATGAGGACCAGTTCCTGCCCGTAGCGGTGGCTCAGCCGCATGCCGTAGGAGTACTGGACGCTGCCGCCGACCAGGACCGGGAGCAGGGCCAGGGCCCACACCGGCCGGTGCGGGGCGATCAGCGCGCCCACGACCGCCCAGGTGACGCCGAAGAGCAGGGCCGCGTACCCGAACCCGAGGGCCTGGCGGACCGTCAGGTGGCCGTCCAGGAGGGGCTTGAGCTCACGGTTGCGCAACTGCGCCTGCGCGGGGTCGTAGTTGACGAGGTCGCTGCCGTCCCGGAAGCCGGTGACGTCGTCGAAGGCGACGGCGCAGGCGCAGACGCCGACCCAGCCGAGGGTGAGCACGACCAGCGTCAGCAGGACCCGCGGATCCAGCCGCTCGTCCGGCGGCAGCATCGTCCACACGACCAGCGCGGCAAGGTAGTAGTCGAAGAACCTCAGCTTGGCCAGCTGCGCGTAGGCACGCGGGCGGCTCATCCGCGGCCGTGCCGGGGGTGCCAGGGTGTCGGTCATGCCCGATTCCTCCGCCGTCTCAGGAGCCGAGCGGCTTGCGGCCGGTGGTGGAGATCTGGACCTGGCTGAGCCAGTTGTGGGCCCGGTCGCCCATCTGCGCGATGGCCTCGTCGATGCGCTCGCGGGTCACGAGGCCCTCGGCGACGATGCGGGTGGCCATGAACTCCAGCCACAGCTGGTAGTGGCGGGCCTGGACCGAGCCGCCCTGGACCATGACCACGCGACCCTCGGCCTGCACGTCCTCCAGGCCGGTGCCCAGCGCGATGTGGTAGTCGACGTGCCCGCCGCGCGGGTCGTGGCCGTTCTCGCGCATGAGCCCGTACCCGGCGGCGCGCACGTCCTGGAGGAAGTCCTCGGACCGGGCGCTGCGGAAGAGCGTCGAGGAGTCGGTGTCCTCGAGGAAGAGGATGCCGCCGGGCTTGAGGGCGCCGACCAGCTTGGCGACCAGGGCCTCGCGCTCGGGCAGGTGTTGGATGACCATGCGGGCGTGGACGAGGTCGAAGGCGGCGGCGGGCAGCTCGTCCTCGCGCAGGTCGAGCTGGAGCACCCGCAGCGTCTCGTCCTGCTCGTCGATCAGCCGCTCGGGCTTGAGGTCGGCGGCGACCACCCGGCCGGTGGGGCCGACCAGTTCCGCGAGGCGGCGGGCGGCGGAGCCCGAGCCGAAGCCGACCTCCAGGCAGTGCCAGCCGGGGCCGACCCCGAGCCGCTCGAAGCGCTCGAAGGTGCCGGGGTCCCAGATGGCCTCGTTGGTGATCAGCCGCTCGGTCTCCTTGTCCCAGGCGGAGTCGAAGACGTACTCCTGCTGCTGGTCCGCTTCCGTGGTGACGGTCATGGGTCCTGGTCCTCCTGGGCCTAGGCGAAGAAATCGCAGATCGTGTCGGCTATGTGCTCGACCTCGGCGTCGGTCAGGTGCGGCCAGACCGGGATCGCGAGGTTGGACCGGCTGGCCCAGCGCGCGTTCGGCCAGTCGGCACCCTCCGGCGCGAACGCGGCGAAGGCCGGCTGCAGCGGGAGCGGGGTCGGGTAGTAGACGTGCGAGCCGATGCCGTGCTCGCTCAGGTAGGCGCGCAGGTCCTCGCGCCGGGAGACCTGGAGCGAGTACACGTAGTAGCAGCGGCCGTTGCGCCCGGCCGGCGGGGCCTTGACGTCCTCGTCGGCGAGTGCGGCGAAGCGGTCGGTGTAGTAGTCCGCGATCTGTGCCCGGCGCTCCATGCGGTCGGCGAAGCCGGCCAGCCGGTGCAGCTGGAAGCCCGCGAGGACCTCGTCGAAGCGGCTGTTGCGGCCGATGCGGTGGTGCAGGAAGCGGTTGACGCCGTCCTGGCCGTGGTTGCGCAGCATCTTGACGGCGGTGGCCAGTTCCGGCTCGTCCGTCAGGACGACGCCGCCCTCGCCGGCCGTGCCCAGCGCCTTGACCTGGAAGAAGGAGAAGGCGCCGAGGGTGCCCCAGCGGCCCGCGGGAACGCCGTCCAGGACCGCGCCCTGGGCGACCGCCGCGTCCTCGATCACCGGAATGCCGTGACGCCGGGAGATGTCCATGAACCGCGGCATGTCGGCCATGATCGAGAACAGGTGCGCGGGCAGCAGCGCCTTGGTGCGCCCGGTGATCAGGCTCTCGGTGTGGTCGGGGTCCATGACCATCGTCCACGGGTCCACGTCCGCGAAGACCGGGGTGGCTCCCGCGTTGACCACGGCGGAGGCCACCGGCTGGCAGCAGAAGGCGGGGACGACGACCTCGTCGCCGGGACCGATGTCCAGGGCGCCGACGGCCAGTTCCAGCGCGCCCGTGCCGCTGCCGCAGGCGAGAACCGCGCCGGCCCCGGTCGCCTTCTTGATCTCCTCTTCGAACTCGGCCGTCCGTCGGCCGAGGATGAAGCGCTGCTCCGGATCGGTGCCGACGTCGAACAGCACCTTGAGCAGGGCGTCCTTGTCTTCCTCGAACAGGTCCGGCGGGAAGAAGGGCAGGGTGGTCACGACTGGCTCCCGGTGAAGAAGTCCCGGATCGCGGCGACGACGGTGTCGAGCTGCTCCTCGGTCAGGTCGGGGTAGAAGGGCAGGGCCACGGCCCGCTCGCAGGCGGCCTCGGCCACGGGGAAGTCACCCGGCTCGTAGCCCAGGTCCGCGAAGCAGGGCTGCACGTGCAGCGGGATCGGGTAGTACGTCTCGGTGCCGATGCCCCGCGAGGTCAGATGGGCGACCAGCTCGTCGCGCCGCTCGACCTCGATCTCGTACACGTAGAAGACCGCGTCGGTGGGGACCGGGCGCTCCACGACGGTGGGCAGGCGCAGGATTCCCGGCAGGCCCGACAGTCGCTCGTGGTAGGCCCGCGCGAGGCGGGCGCGGGTGGCGATGTCCTGGTCGAGGCGCGGCAGCTTCGCCATCAGCACGGCCGCCTGGATGTCGTCCATCTTGCTGTTGGTGCCCGAGGCGCCCGACAGGTTGGAGATGCCCGCGATGTGGTCGATGGTCTTGCCCATGCGGCCGTGGTGGCGCAGGATCTGCGCGGTCTCGGCGATCTCGTCGTCGTCCGTGAGGATCATCCCCGCGTCGCCGATCGCGCCGAGCGTCTTGGTGGGGAAGAAGGACAGCACCCCGCCCCGGCCGAGCAGACCCGCGTGCTTGCCGTTCCAGCGCATGCCGATGCCCTCGGCGCTGTCCTCCAGGACGGTGATCCCGTGCCGCTCCGCGACCTCGGAGATCGCGTCCATGTCGGCGAGCTGCGTGAACAGGTGGGCGGGCATCACGGCCCGGGTGCGCTCGGTGATCGCCTTCTCGAAGGAGACCGGGTCCATGGCGTACGTGACGGGGTCGATGTCCGCGAAGACGGGGACGGCGCCGATGGCCGCGACGGTGGTGGCGGTCGCCGCGAAGGTGAAGGCGGGTACGACGACCTCGTCGCCGCGCCGGACTCCGGCCGCGCGCAGCAGGATGACCAGGGCGTCGGTGCCGTTGTTGACCGCGATGGCGTGCTTGGCGCCGGTGTAGGCGGCCACCGCCCGCTCCAGCTCCAGGCACTTGCGGCCGTGCGACCACTTGTTGCGGTCGAACACGTCTTGTATGTGGGCGCTGATCGACGGCCACAGCGCGTCGAAGGTGGCCGCCTGCGTGAAGAACGGCACCCCCTCGCGCTCGCGACCGCCGGCCTCGGCCTCGGCCTCGGCCTCGGCGGAAACTTCCACACTCTTCACGGCTGCTCCTTGGGAGACGTTGGGGGAGCCCGGGTCCGTCCCGGTGGTCACCCGCGCGGCCGGACCGTCGACGGGACCGTGGGCGGTGCGTACGGACCGGCAGTACCCGGAGGCGTCGAGGGCCGCGGCCACCGCCTCCGCGCCGGCTTCGTCACGGACCAGGAAGGCGCAGGTCGGGCCGGAGCCGCTGACCAGCGCGCCGAGCGCCCCGGCGTCGAGTCCGGCGCCCAGGGTGTCGGCCAGCTCCGGGCGCAGCCGCAGCGCGGCGCCCTCCAGGTCGTTGCGCAGCAGGGCGGCGAGCCGGTCCGGGTCCCCGGAGGCGAGGGCCGCCGCGAAGTCCGCCGCGGGGGCGAGTTCCTCGGGCCCGGGAGCCGCCGTGTCCGACTCGGCGAGCAGCCGGTCGTACTCGCGGAACACGCGCGGGGTGCTCAGCCCGTCGTGGGCCTCGGCGAACACCCAGTGGAAGCGGCCGGAGACGGGCAGCGCGGTGAGCTGCTCGCCGCGCCCGGTGCCCAGGGCGGTTCCGCCCATGAGCGCGAACGCGACGTCGCTGCCGACCTGCGCGGCGACCTCGGCCAGCACCGGGTCGTCCGGGGCCAGGCCCCAGAGCGCGGCGCAGCCCACGATGGCGGCGGCCGCGTCGGCGCTGCCGCCGGCCATGCCGCCGGCCACCGGGATCCGCTTGTCGATGTGCAGGTGGACGCCCGCGTCGACACCGATCCGCTCGGCGAGGAGGGCGGCCGCCGCCGCGGCGAGGTTGCGCCGGTCGGCGGGGACCGCCCCGATGTCCTCGCCGCAGAGCGTGACGGAGAGCTCGGGGGCGGGGGTGGCCGTGACGGTGTCGTGGAGCGACACCGCCTGGAAGACGCTGACGAGTTCGTGGTAGCCGTCCGGCCGGGTCGCCCCCACGGCGAGGTGGAGGTTGACCTTGGCCGGTACCCGGACAGTGACGCTCACCGTGCGGCGTCCCAGATCTCGATCATCAACGTGGCTGCTTCCTGTGTCGAAGGTGTCCCGGCGCGGTGCCCCGGCGGACCGCCGCGCCGGCTGGACGGACGAGTTCCGAGGGGGCGGCGCGGGGCGGAATCCGTCCCGCCGCTGCCTTGGTGCCGTGAGTCTGCGACGGGGTCCATGCGCCCGGCTAAAGCGACCGCGACACCCCGTGCGACCTGCTCCGACGTGTCCGGCGGCCCGGCCCGCGGGGCCCCCGGAGGACTGTCGCGGGGCCCCGGCCGCCCTCGGGCGGCACCCGGACGGCGCTCGCGCGGCACTCGCACGGCGCTGGGACGCCACTCGGTGACCGCGCGCGGGAACAGCCCGGGAACAGGTCGGGAAAGAGGCTCGGGGAAGGCGCCCGGGAAGGCAGCAGTACCTGCCGTGCAACTTGGTGCCATCGCCCGGCGCTGGCCCGGCGCCCGGCGCGCGCGGAAGCTGGACGGGCACGCCCGGACACCCCGCGGCCGGGGCCGGACCGAAGCTCTCCGCACGGAGCGGCGACGCACCCGCAAGGAGTGAGGATGTCTCGAACCGCGACACTCGAGGGGCTCGATCTGACGGCGGTCACCCGCCGGCTCGTCCACCTGCCGAAGGACCCGCCGCCGTCCGGCCCCGGCGTCCCGGAGCGGGACGAGGAGCGTTTCGCGCTGGCGGGTGAGCTGCCGTGCGGCCCCTCCCTGTTCGGCGACGGCGCCGGCGGCCACGACACCCAGCTGTTCGTCGAGATCTTCCGGCAGCTGGGCCTGTCCCTGGGCTACCGCTACTTCCGGGTGCCCGCCGAGCGCGCCTGCCTGTTCGTCGGCCTCGACTGGGCGGTGGCCGATCCGGCCGCGTGGCGCGGCCGGGGCACGGGCGCGCACCTGGCGCTGGACGTCCGCGCCACGCCCACCTCCCGGGCCGCGAGCGGGGTCCCGCGCGGACTGCGGCTGGCCGGCACGCTGCGCATCGACGGGGAGCCGGGCTGTGCGGGCTCGGCCGAAGTCCTCTTCCTGCCACCGGCGGTGGCCCGCGGCCACCGCGCGACCAGCCGGCTCGCCGCCGTCCGCGGGGACGGGCCGCGCCCGTCCGGTCCGGCCCGTCCGCTCGCCGACCCCGGGGCGGTGGGCCGTACGGATCCGGGCGACGTGGTGGTCTGCGCGCCCGTGGTCCGCGGGGAGTCGTCCACCACCGCGATCGTCGTGGACCCGGGCCATCCGGTGTTCTTCCTGGACGGCGCCGACTCGGTGCCGGGCCTGCTGCTGGTGGAGGCGCTGCGGCAGTCCGCGGTGCTGGCCGCCGACCGGAGCCACGGTTTCCACCCGGCCGAGACCGCCCTGACCGCGATGGCCGTGCGCTTCCGGGGGTTCGCCGAGCTGGACCTGCCGCTGAGCTGCACCGCGGTGGCCGGTCCGGTGCGCCGCGACGCGGCCGGCCGGGTGTGCGCACCGATCCGGCTGACGGTCTCCCAGCTCGGCAAGGTCACCGCGGAGGCCGAGATCACCGCTTCCCGGGCCGCCTGATGGCCGCCGTGGCGCAGGGCGCGCCGCCCGCCCCGGCCGGGCACGTCGGCCTCGGTGACGACCGCGACGCCGCCCCCGGCGGGCAGAACCTGCGGGCCGTGGTCGAGCGGGTACTGGGCGACGTACGGGCCGACTGCCCGCCGCTCGGGGCGGGCTCCCCCATGCTGCACACCGGTGCCTTCGTGGTGGACCCCCCCTTCTACGGCGACGGGGACATCGGACAGGTCGCGGTCTGCGGCACCGTCAACGAGATCGCGGCGGCGGGCGCCGAGCCGGTGGCGCTGACCCTGTCGGTCATCGCCGAGGCGGGGCTGCCGCTGGCGCGGCTGAGCCGGATGGCCGCCTCCGTACGGGACTGCGCGCGCGAGGCGGGCGTGGTGGTGTCCGCCGTGGACGTCCGCGCGGTGCGTGCGGGCGAGGCCGACCAGCTGTACGTCCAGACCACCGGCATCGGGGTCTTCCCGGGCGGCGCTCTGCGGCGGAGCGCGGCGCGGGCCGGGGACCGGATCGTGCTGAGCGCCCCGCTGGGCGGCTACGGCGCGCACCTGCTGTCGGTGCGCGGGCTGCTCGGGTACGAGTCCATCATCAGCGGTGCCTGCGCTCCGCTGGCCTCACTGCTCGCGCTGGTCCGCGGCCGCGTGCCGTGGGACGCGGTGCGGGCGGTGCGCCCGGTGGCGGGCGAGGGCCTGGCCCCGGTGCTGCGGGCGCTGGCGCAGGAGGCCGCCTTGGACCTGCGGGTCGAGGAGCTCGCGCTGCCGGTCCGCTACGAGGTGCGGATGGCCCTGGACACGCTGGGCGTCGACCCCTGGCACGCGGCCGGCGCGAGCTGCCTGTGCCTGCTGGTCGCGGCGGAGTACGCCGATGACGTGCTCGCTGCGCTGCGCGCGCACCCGCAGGGCGCCGACGCCGCCGACGTGGGTGTGGTGCTGGCCGGTACCGGGGCGGGCGTGCGGCTGCTGCGCGCCGACGGCTCCGCGGTGCCGCTCGCGCCCGAACAGGCGCCGCCCGCGAGGCTGTCCTAGGCATCGCGGGCCTTCGCAGGCCCCCGCGCCGGACAGGACGGCAGGAACCTCCGCCCGCACCGCTCCGGTGCGGGCGGAGGCGTGTCCGGGGCGGGCCGGACCGGTGTCCCTGGCGGGGCCGGCGCGCGCGATAGCGGAATGCTCCCCGTCGGCCTGGTTCCGGTCGTTTGCCGCAGCGGACGCGGCTATTCCTCACACCGGCTCCGCCGTTCGAGTTAGGTTCATTCATCTCCTGCTCTTATTCAGACATCGGGTTTCGGTCCTGTCGGCCGAAGAACGTCTGTCAGGGAAAACCCTGACATCAAAACAAGACACCCCTACAGCATTCACAGCCGAATACGCACATCCGTTCTCCGGAGAAAGAGAACGCGCACCCGAGGAGACGTGTCATGTACAAGGAACCGCTGACGCCGGTACGGGCGGAAGAACTCGCCCTGCTGCGGCGCACGCTGCTCCTGGCACGGGAGTCCCCTCAGTTCACACGCCTCACGGGGGAGGCGTGGTCGGGGAAGACCTGCCTGATGCGCCGGCTGTCGCAATCCGCGCAGCGGGAGGGCTGGACCGTCGCCTTCGGCAGCGTGCCGCGCCCGGGCCCCTCCCGGCCCTTCGAGGTGCTCGTCGACGCCCTCGACGAGCACCTCTGCCGCGACGACGGCTCCCTGCTCGCCGCCCTGGGCACCACCCACACCCGCGCCCTGGCCGGATACTTCCCCTCGCTCGCGCCCGTCCCCGGGGTCCCCTGCACGGCCCCCGCCCCGCCCGACGCCTACGGCGCCGTCCGCGCCCTGCGGGCGCTGATCGAGCTGCTGGCGGGCGAGGGCGGCCTGCTGCTGGCCCTGGACGACGTCCACCGCGCGAGCCCCGAAACCCTCGACTTCCTGACCCACCTCGTCCACCACCCCCCGCGGGCCCCGGTCCTGACGGTGTTCGCGCACCGCACCGGCGCCACCGCCCGCCACCTGTCCGCCGTCTCCTACGACAGCTCCCGGGTCCGCCACCTGCCGCTGGCCCCGCTGCCCGAGGACCAGGCGCGCACCCTGCTCCCGGCCGGCCTGGACCCGGTCACCGAGGCGCAGGCGCTGCGCGACGGCGCGGGCGTCCCCGGCCTTCTGCGCGCGCTGGCCCACGATCCCGGCGCCGGGCTGCGCGCCGTCCCCGAACTGTCCCTCGGCGTACCGCCCGTGCTGCAGCACGGGCCGGTCGAACTGCACTCCCTGTCCTCCCTGGGCTGGCGCACCGCCTGCGCGGCGGCCGTCCTCGGCTCCCCCTTCACTCCGGGCCAGGCCGCGGCCACGGCCCGGCTGCCCGAGGAGGAGGTGCGGCGCGGCCTGGACGAGCTGCACGCCGAGGGCCTGGTCGCCCCGGACGGCTCCGCGCTGCGCTTCCGCTTCGCCCGCCCCGCCGTGCGGGCCCTGCTCTACCACTCCTCCGCCGCCGGCTGGCGCGGCGCGGCCCGGCAGCGGGCCGTCCTCGCGCTGCGCGCCGACCGCTCCCCGGCGGCCCGGCTCGCCCTGGCCGCACACCTGGAGGACACCGACCAGCTCAGCGCGGCGGACGTGCGCGAGCTGACCCTGGCGGCGCGGGACGGGCTGTTCAGGCAGCCGGCCCGCTCCGTACGGGCACTGCGCCGGGTGACGGCGTACCCGCAGGCCTCCCTTGAGTCCCACCTCCTGCTGTACAAGGCCCTGGTGGTGGCCGGCGAACCGGAGGAGGCCCTGCGCGGATACGCCGGTCTGTGGCCGCGCGTCCACGCCCTCTGGGCTCCGGACGGCCGGTACGAGGCCCTGCTCTGGCGGGTCCGCGCCCTGCGGCTGCTCGGCCGCCTCGAGCAGGCCCGCGCGCTGCTCGACGACGCCGGGCCCCTCGCGGCCGAGGGCGGGGAGCTGCTGGGCGAACGGGCCGCGCTGGCCCTGGAAACCGGGCCAGCGGGCGGCCGGGAGAGCGGTCCCGGGACGGGCGCCGCCGACTGGGAGCAGGCCCTGGAGGCCGCCCGCCTCGCCCTGGGCGCGGCGGGCCCGCCGCAGGACCCCGGCCACGCGCACGCCCTGGCCCGGCTGGCCGCCGTCCAGGCCGCGGCCGGGGACCTGCCGGGCGCCGAGCACAGCGCCCGCGGTGCCGCCCTGCTCCTTGACTCCCTCGACGACGAGGAGTGCGCGGCCGTTCTGGAGGCCCTGCGCTGGCTGGGCTCCGCCGAGTGCGCGCTGGGCGACCCGGCGGCCCCGCGGCACACCGGGCGCGGTGTCCGCCTGGCCCTGCGCCACGGGCAGGGCATGCTGCTGGGGCAGCTGGCCGCGGGCCTGGCCCGGGCCCGTCTGGCGGCCGGGGACCGTGCCGGGGCGGGTGCCGCCGAGGCCCTCGCGGCGGAGGCGTTCCGCCGGATCGGCGCGCCCCCGGTGCCCGTTCCCGCTCAGCCCGCACCGGCATCCGACGTGTCTGGAATTAACCGCCAGATGGCCGGATATCAACCCGCCGGTCAGTTCGGGGGCCTGCTCTCGGAGTTGAGCTCGCGCGAACTGGAAATAGCCTCGCTCGTCGGCGAGGGAACCACCAATCAGAAAATCGCCACGCGCCTCGAAATCAGCGTGAAAACCGTGGAGACGTACATGAGCCGGATATTCAAGAAGCTCGGCGTCAATTCACGCTCTCAGGTAGCCCGCGCGATCGGCAGAAATGACGGTCATTAGCAGCCGGAAATGCGGGCGCGATTCGATCTTTTATCGACCGGAGAAAAACGGGCAAGAAAAAGCCCCGCCACTCGAACTTGGGGTTCCGAGGGCGGGGCGAATGGGCGACTCGACCGGTCGGGGGAACCGGGAGCTAAGACCCACGACCAGAGAGTTCCAGCGGCCGCTTGTGAGCGACTTAAGGCACCTTCCGGTATACGAAAAAGAGCAGGCCCGCCGGTGTGGCGGGCCTGCTCTCGGCAGCTGTCAAGCGGAACGTCAGCCCCAGCGCTCGTCCAGCGGGGCCAGCACCGGCGGGGCCGGCTCGCTGACGGCGCTCACCGCCGAGCCCCCGCCGATCGCCTGCACGGAGCCCGCCCCCACGGACACCGCGACGCCGAACGCGATCAACAGCGAGGCTGCCATGTTTCGAAGACCAAGGCCGTTCATACTTACCCCCAAGTTTGGTAAGGCCCGTTGTGGTTACGTCAATTAGTCTGCCGAGTTTCAATACCGGACCCAACCCTTCCCCGCTGTCGTAAAGTTGCCTGGCAACTAGTTCTCGCAACCGGGGGGAGAAATAGCGAGATGCCCGAAAATGCCCTCACTGGGGCAGGTTTCGCCAAGCTGGACGATACGAGTGCGTCCGCCTATCGGTACGCGGTCCTGCGCGGCCGCTACGACCGGGCGGACGTCGCCGAGGAACTGGGGGTGAGTACCGACCACGCCCTCCTGATGGAGCAGACGCTGCGACAGCTGCACCTGCTGCGCCCGATGCCGGGTGAGCCCGACGTCCTGGTGCCCATCAGCCCCGGCGCCGCCGTGGTGGACCTGGTGGCCCCCGCGGAGAACGAGATCCGTGAACTCCAGCAGTCCGTCAGCGAGGTGCGGACCGACATGCTCGCGCTGCTGCCCGCCTACTTCGAGAGCCGCCGCCGGCGCAACGAGGCCGAGGCCTTCGACGTCATCACCGACATCAGGGCGCTGCAGGCCATGCTCGACGACTACGGCTCGCGCTGCCGTTTCGAGATCCTGACGGCGCAGCCCGGCGGCCCCCGCAGCCCCGAGATGCTGGAGCAGGCCCTTCCGCAGTCCCTGGGGCGGATGGAGAAGGGACTGCGGCTCAAGCAGCTCTACCAGCACACGGTCCGCAGCGACCTGGCCACCACCGCCTACGTCCGCTCCGTCACCACCGCCGGCGCCGAGGTCCGCACCACCGACCAGATGGTCGACCGCATGGTCATCTACGACCGTGAGATCGTCTTCCTGCCCGAACAGCACGTCCAAGGCCGGATACCGGGCGCCGTCGTGGTCCGCGAACCGACCCTGGTCGCCTTCCTCTGCAAGGTGTACGACCACCTGTGGGCCGGAGCCGCCCCCTTCATCCCCGGCCTGGAGGAGATCACCACCATCAACGACGAGCTCAAGCTGTCGATCGTCAAACTGATGGCGGAGGGTCACAAGGACGAGCTCGTCGCGCGCCGCCTGGGCATGTCGGTGCGCACCGCCCGGCGCCACATCTCGCAGATCATGGCCGAGGTGGAGTCGACCAGCCGCTTCCAGGCGGGCTTCAACGTGGCCATGTCCGGAATGCTCGACGAGTCGGTCGGCGCGGAGCCCGCCCCTGCCGGCCCCAAGTACGAGCCGTACTAGCCGACACTACGAGCAGTACTAGCTGACACACAGCAAGCTGCCATCGCCGTCCGCTGGCCGCACCTCCCGCCTCCCGGCAGTCTGGATCACCGGGAGCCTCAACGGGAGGCGGCCGGGACGGGGGTGGGTCAGCGTGAGCAGTACCGCACTCGCCGGCTGGGAGGCACCGGCCGGCCGGCCCTCGGCCGCCGACTGGGACATACCCGCGGATCCGGGCCCGCCCGCCCGCCGGCCGGCACCCGGCTCCACCACCCGGCACCTGGTCCACCGCCCCCGCACCTGGGAGCACCACGGACTGTCCCCGGTGGAGGACGCCTCCGAGGAGTTCGCGCTCGCCGCCGAACTCCCCCGCGACCACCCGCTCCTCAACGACGGCCCCGGCCGCTTCCACGACATCCAGGCCGCCTCCGAGATGGTCCGCGAGGTGGGCGAGTTCATCGGCCGCAGCCACTTCGGCGTCCCGGCCGACCGCACCGGCATCTTCTACCGGTTCGGCATCGACGTCCCCGACCTCGCCGCCTGGCGGACCCGCCCCGACCCGGCACGGCTGACCGCGACGCTGGTGGTGACCCCCGACAAGATGATCGGCGGCGTGCCGCGCGCCCTGGACTTCCGTACCGCCCTGGAGATCGACGACGTCCGGTGCGGGACCGGATCCGCCAACGTGGTCTTCCTGCCGCCCGTACTGCGCCGCAGCCACCGCGAGCAGAGCCGCGCCACGGCCTTCGCCGCCGCGTCCGGCACGCTCGGCCGGCTCGCCTCGGACGGGCCGGGCGTCCCGGTCGACCCGGCGGACGTGGGACGCGCCGACCCGGCCAACGTCATGCTCCACGACGCCTCCCGGCCCTCGCACGGCCGGCTCTCGGTGGGCGTGTCCGTACCCCCGGCGTGGCCCTCGGCGCAGGGGGCCGGAGAGGGCCACGTGCCCGCCCTGGTCCTGCTGGAGACACTGCGTCAGGCCTCCCTCCTCGCCGCCCTCGGCACGCATCAGCTCGCGCCGGCGCGCTGTGCGCTCGCTTCCCTGCGCGTCCACTTCCGCGGCTACGCGGAAAGGGACCTGGCCATGCGCTGCGCGGCGGTGTCGGGAGTCCTGGAACACGACGGCCGGGGCCGGCGCCGGGCCCCGGTCACCCTCACCCTGACCCAAGCGGGCCGCACCGTGCTGGAGGCCGTCACCAAGGTGGTGGAGGACCACTGACCGGCCCGCCGTCCCCCGGTCTCAGGCGGCCGCCTCGGCGAGCGCCTCGTGGATCGCCTCGACCGCCTCGGCGTCCAGCATGGAGGTGACCCCGGTGTCCGGCGCGCTTCCCAGACCGGCGTCGTACACGGCGGCGCTCACCGTGAAGTGCACGCCCCCGCTGTCGAGGGCGTAGGTGCGGAAGGACCACTCGTCCCCCTCCCCCGGCGTCCCGTCCGGGCTCAGGACCCGGGTCCGCCCGCCGCCGGGGCCGAAGCCGAACTCGGTGAAGCGGAACTGCATGCCCTGGCCGATCGCCTTGCTGTACGCCTCCTTGAGCGTCCACAGGCGCACCAGGGTCGCGTTGCGGTCCTCCTCGGCGAGGGCGGCGAGGTCCTTGCGCTCCTGCGGGGTGCAGATGTGCCGGTCCACACCCGGCCGGTAGAGCCGGCGGGTGGCCGGTTCGGCGTCGACGCCGATCAGCCCCCGGCTGGTCAGCCCGACGACGAGGAGCTCGTCGGTGTGGCTGAGGCTGATGTCGATCTGGTCGCAGCCGCGCAGGTACGGCCTGCCGGTCGGCCCGTAGGTGAGCTCCAGGTCGGCCGCGTCGGCGGACAGGGCCGCGCCCGCCGCGTGCTTGAGCAGCAGTCGCGAGGCCGCGTACCGGCTGCGCAGGTCGGGGTGCTCGATGTCCTGGAAGCGGGCCCAGTCCCGGCCGAGTACGGCGCGCAGCGCGGGCGCCCCTTCGTCACGGGGACGCCAGTCGCCGAGCCGGCCGTGCACCAGGGCGCTGCCGTGCCGGCGCAGTTCGGCCCGCACCCGCGGTCGGTCGCCGCTGTCGCCCGGGCCGGCGACCGCGATGGGCTCGCCCGGTACCGGAGCGGTCATCCGGCCTCGTACCCGCCCGCCTCGGCGACCGTCGCGGGCCGCGCACCGCGTGCGGCGAGGTGCGCCACGAGGTCGTGAACGGTGGAGTGGTCCCAGACCCAGGCGGGTTCGAGGGGGATCGCGAAGTCGTCCTCCACGTCACCGCACAGGCTCAGCGCGCCGACCGAGTCCAGCCCGTACTCGGCCAGCGGCACCGACGCGTCGATGCTGTCGGGGTGCCGGCCGAGGTAGACGGAGAGCCGCTCGATCAGCCATCCGTACAGCGGCGCCGCGTTGCGCGGCGATACGGGGAGGGTCATGCCGGTACTCCTTGGATGCGGTTCGGGGTTCGGGGTTCGGTGCTGGTGCGCTGTCCGGGTCCGGGGCGGCCGGGTGGTGCGCGGGAGCCCTCAGCCGGGCACCGGCGAGGCGTACAGGTCGTAGCTGCGCCCCTCGGCGTACCGGGCCAGCACTTCCTGGTGGACCCGGGCCGAGCAGCTCGCGGGCAGCTCCGCGGGGCGCAGGCCCAGCCGGCGGGCGACGCGGTGCAGGGCGGCCGCGGCCCATGAGGGGTCCGCGAGGAAGGGGTCGCCGGCGGCGCGGCCGTGCCACCACACGCCGAGGACGGCGGCGCCGGCCAGCACCAGCGCGTAGCGGTCGCACAGCGCGAACCAGGCGGGGCTCGTGGGACGGTCCGCTCCCGGCTCGGGCAGGGCGAGCACCCGCCCGCGCAGGTCGCGCAGTTCACCGACGAGCAGGTCGGCCAGCGCGAGCAGGGCGCGTTCCTCGCGGGTGGCCCCGGGGACGGCGGCGGCGACGGCCAGCAGGGACGCGCTGAGGCTGTCGCGTCCCCCGGCCGGCACGAGGGCCTCGTAGCGCAAGGCGGGCAGGGGGTCCGCCGGGCGGAACACCGCGGGCGGCGCCTCCTCCCCGGTGAACCAGGCACGCCGGGCGAGGCGGCCCAGCTGGGGGACGATCGTGGCCCGGCAGGCCGCGGTCCCGGCGTGCCCGAGACCGGCCACGGGCACGTCGCGCAGGTGCTTCTGGAAGATCCCGGCCGCGCCCTCGCGGGTGTACAGCTGCGATCCGAGCACCGTGGACAGGTCGTACATCGTCTCGCCGAGCACTTTCGGCAGCAGCGACTTCACGGCCGCCGAGTACAGGCTGGTCTCTCCGGGCAGCAGGTGCAGGGCCCGGGTGGCCACGACGGCGAGGCTGTCGTAGAGCAGCAGGTCGGCGAAGGCCCCCGTGACGGTGTGGGCGACCTGGCGCGGGTCGGCGGCGGGCGCCGCTGCGCCTCCCGGCCCCTTGGCGCGGTCGACGCGGACGGCGGTGCGCAGGCCCGTGTCCACGGCCGCCACCACCAGCGAGGCGGTCAGGGTGCGGCTGATCTGGAAGGACCGCAGCGCGGTGCGCAGCCCGCTGCCGGGCGCGCCCAGCAGCGCACCGTCGGGCACCGGGCAGTGTGCGAACTCCACGCCCGTACGGAAGTACCCGCGCAGCCCCACCGACGGCGGCCGTCCGGTGATCCGGTGGCGGGACGCGGGGAAGCGGCGCGGGTCCAGCAGCAGCGCGCTGTGGCCGGAGCTGCCGCGCTCGTCGCCGGTGCGGCAGAACAGCACCAGGGCGTCCGCGCGCTGCACGTTGTTGACGACCGGTCGGACTCCGGTCAGGGCGAGCCGGCCGCCGGACAGCGCGTCGACCCGGATGCCGCTCCTGACGAAGTCGTCGGTGTGCGCGGTCTCGTACGCGGCGACCGCGGCCTTCGAGCCCGCCAGCAGGAGGGCGGCGAGGCCGGCGCGCTGCGCGGCGCTGCCCGTCATCCACACGTCGGAGGCAGCGGTGAAGGTGGTCGTGCCGTGGCCCATGCCCAGGGCGACGTCGCGGCGGAAGACCGGGCGCATGACCCGCATGAGGGACTCCGCCGAGTCGAAGCGGCCGCCCAGTTCGCGCGGTACGAACTCCTCGTTCATGCCGTAGTCGTCGAGTAGGGCCTCGGCCTCGGGCGAGGGGGTCGCGGCCCGGTCGGCCCGCAGCAGCGCCCGGTAGCCGGTCGGGTTGTCCGGCCGGCCGGGGTCGCCGAGCAGCCGCTCCAGGGCGGCGATCCGGTCCCGCACGGGCACGGCCGTGCCGCGCGCCCCGCCGGCGGCCCCTTCCGCGGAACCGCGCACGCCCGCCGGGGCCGCCCGCGGCGGCGCCCCGCTCACCACACGGTCCCCTGCGCCGTGCCGCCGGCGGCCTGCAGCAGGTCGTTGCCCAGCAGCGTGTTCCACGGGCGGATCAGGCCCCGCACGGCCGGATCGAGCACCTCGTACACCCCGGCGAGCTCCCCGGCGAGGAACAGCTCGCGCATCAGGGTGCGCTGGATCTTGCCGCTGGTGGTGCGGCGCACGGTGCCGGGCCGTACGAGCAGCACGTTGCCCGCCGGCACCTCGAAGTCCTGCCCGATGAGCGTCTGGACCCCGCGGGCCAGGACCCGCAGCTGCTCCCAGTCGGTGTCCTGGGCGCGCACCTCCTGCAGGACGACGAGCTGCTCCCGCTCGGCGTCCACGGTGAACACGGCGCCGTTGCCCGCCGCGAAGGCCGGGGACATCTCGCGCACGGCCCCTTCCACGTCCTGCGGGTAGACGTTGCGCCCGCTCAGGACCGCGACCTCCTTCAGCCGGCCGGTGACGTACAGCTCCCCGTCGTCCAGGACGCCGAGGTCCCCGGTGCGCAGGAAGCCTCCCGGTCCCGCCCCGAAGGCCCGCTCGCTCTCCTCCCGGTCGCGCCAGTAGCCCCGCGCCACGCTGTCGCCGCGCAGCTCGATCTCCCCCACCCGGCCCGGGGGCAGTTCGAGCCCGTCGGGTCCCGTGACGCGCAGCTCGTGCCCGCGCACGCGGCCGCTGCTCACGAGGGTGCGTACGGGCTCCCCCGCGCGGGCCGGCCGCAGCTCGTCGCGCTCCAGGGCCGCCGCGTCCACGGTGCGCCGCACGCCGGCGGTGCCCGGCACCGCACCGGACACGAAGAGGGTGGCCTCGGCCAGGCCGTAGGCGGGGCACAGGCTCCCGCGCCGGAACCCGGCGCCGGCGAACCGGTCCGCGAAGGCGTCCAGGGTCCGGTGGCGCACCGGTTCGGCCCCGTTGAGCGCCACCCGCCAGCGGGACAGGTCCAGCCCGGCGAGCTGCTCGTCGGTGACCCGCCGTACGCACAGGTCGTACGCGAAGTCGGGCGCGGAGCTGACGGTCGCCCCGTAGTCGTCGATGGCCCGCAGCCAGCGCGCGGGCCGCCGGACGAAGGAGGCGGCCGCCATCTGCACCGAGGTGGCGCCCAGCCACAGCGGATGCAGCAGCTGACCGATCAGACCCAGGTCGTGGTAGTGCGGCAGCCAGCTGGCGAAGCGGTCGTCGGGGGTGGTACCGAAGGCCTCCTGGAAGGCCTCATGGTTGGCCAGCAGGTTGCGGTGGCTGACCATCACCCCGCGCGGCCGCGAGGTCGATCCGGAGGTGTACTGGAGGAAGGCCAGGTCGTCGGGGCCGGTGCCCGGGTCCTCGTACGCGCCGGGACCGGGGCCGCTGCCCGCGGCGAACGCGTCGGTGGCCAGGCACACCACGTCGCCGCGGCCCGCCATCGCCAGCCACAGCGACACCTCGGCCGCGTTCGCCGCGTCGGTCAGCACCAGGCGCGCCCCGGTGTCCCGCAGGATGCCCGAGACCCGCCGGAGCCGCTCGCCGCGCTCGCCGGGCAGGGGGGCGGGCACGGCCACCGCCCCCGCGTACAGGCAGCCGGTGAAGGCCCGCAGGAACTCGGCGCCCGGAGGGTAGAGCAGCAGGACCGGCGCGCCCCGGGCGCCCAGGGCTCGCAGCCGGACGGCGAGGGTGCGGGCCGCGGTGTCCAGGGCGGTGTGGCTCAGGTGCTCGGCGGTGCCGTCGTCGTGGAGGAAGACGTGCGCGTCGGCCGCGCCGCGTTCCCCGGCGCGCTGCCGCACCACCTCGGTGAAGGTGGAATAACTGCTCAAGGCCTGCCCCCTCGCGCCGTACCCGGGACACCAACGGGGCGCCGGGTGCCCTCTCCCACGTTCTGGATCTTCCCCTCGGGGGCTAAAGCAGCCCTTGCGGGCCCGCCGTCCGCTGACCGGAAATAGGGGGGTGCCTGTCCGAAGTGCGGGGGTGGGCCCGACCTAGAGTGGGTGGACCAAGTGAGCGGGGGGGTTCATATGCGTTTTCGGGTTCTTGGTCCCATGGAAGTGCGCTCGGCCGGCCCGGACGTGCGGGTACTGACCCCGCGCGCCGCGAAGGTGCGCGTGGTGCTGGCGACCTTGCTGGTCCGCGTCAACGAGGTCGTCTCCGTCGACAGCCTCATCGACGAGCTGTGGGGGGAGCAGCCGCCGCGCACCGCGATGACCACCCTGCAGGTGTACATCTCCCAGTTGCGCAAGATGCTCCGGGACGCCGATCCGCAGCAGGGCGGCGAACTCCTGCTGACCCGCTCACCCGGCTACCTGTTCCGCCTCGACCCCGGTCAGCTGGACCTCACGGTCTTCGAGGACCTGCACGCACGGGGCCGCGAGGCACTGGCGGCCGGCGACCACGCCGGCGCCGCCGACCTCCAGCGCCGGGCCCTGGCACTGTGGCGCGGCCCGCTGCTGTCGGACACCCCGCACGGCTCTCTGCTGGACAGCATGGCCGTACGGCTCACCGAGGTGCGCACGGCCGCGCTGGAGCAGCGGGTGCGTGCCGAACTGCATCTGGGACACCACCAGGAACTGCTGGGCGAGCTGCGGGCGTTGACCGCCGAGCTGCCGATGCACGAGGAGTTCCACGCGCACCTGATGGTCGCCCTCTACCGCACCGGCCGCCAGGCCGACGCCCTGGGCACCTTCACGAAGCTGCGCCGCACCCTCGTCGACGACCTGGCCATCGAACCGGGCCGGCAGATCCAGCAGCTGCACAGCCGCATCCTGACCGGCGACCCTTCACTGCTGCGCCCCTCGGCCGCCTCCGGGAGCCGAACGGCCGCCCCGGTCCGGGGGCCCGGCCTGCCGGAGTTCCCCGTGACCCAACTCCCGCAGCCCGACCCGCTGTTCACCGGGCGGGACGCGGAGCTCACCGAGCTGGCCGACCGGCTCCGGGCCGCACCGGCCGGCGGCGGCGTGATGGTCAGCGGCCCGGCCGGCGCGGGCAAGACCGCCCTGGCCGCCGCCGCGGCACACCGGGCCGACGCCGTCTTCCCCGACGGCCGGGTCCTGGTACGGCTGCGCACCGCGTCGGGCGACCGGCCGGCCGGAGCCGAGGCCCTGGCCGCGGTGCTGCGGGCCTTCGGCACCACCGGCACGCTCCCCGCCGACGAGGACGGGCTCGCCGCCCTGCTGAACCGCCTGACGGAGGGCCGGCGGATCCTGCTGGTCCTGGACGACGTCGCCTCGGCCGCGCAGCTGCGGCCGCTGCTGGCCGCCGTACCGGGCTGCGTGGTCCTGGGCACCTGCCGCGGGCTGCCGCGCGGGATGGCCGCCCTGGGCGTACAGACCCTGCCGCTCGGCCCGCTCGGGCCCGACGCGGGCCGGGCCCTGCTCGCGGACGACGAGGCGAGCGGGGAACTGACCGACCTGTGCGGCGGGCTGCCGCTGGCCCTGCGGGCGGTCGCCGCCCGCTTGGCCTCGCACCCGCGCTGGACCACCGACACCCTGGCCGACCGGCTCCGGGCCCCCGACACCCGGCTCGCCGAGCTGCGCGCCGCGGACGAGGAGTGCTACGGAGTACTGCGCGCGGCCTACGAGGAGAGCCCCGGGGCCGACCGGGCCGCGTTCCGCCTCCTCGGCGCCCTGCCCGCCGGCCCGTTCGGGGCGGCGACCGCGGCCGCGGCCCTGGGATCGGCCGCGGCCCCGGCCGAGGACCGCCTGGAGTCCCTGGTCGCGTCGGGCCTGCTGCTGGCCCTGCCCGAGGGCGGCTACCGGCTGCCCGAGCTGCTCGGGCTGCTGGCGGCGGAACGGCTCGCCGAGGAGGAGCCGGCCACGGTGGCGCACGGGGCGACGGCCCGGCTGTGCGGGGCACTGGCCGCCGAGCTGGAGGCGGCGCAGCACGCCGGGCACTTGGACGGGCGCCACCCCCTGGAGTGGTTCGAGCGGCGCGGCCCGGAGCTGGCGGACGCCCTCGTACGGGCGCACCGCGCCGGGCTGTGGCCCGAGACGGTCCGGCTGGCGGACGGCATGTCCCCCTTCCTGGAGGCGCTGGCCGCCTGGGAGGTCTGGGAGCGCTGCCACACGTCGGCCCTGGACGCGGCCCGGCGCCTCGGCGACGACGCGGCCGAGGCACGGATGCTGCGCTCGCTCGGCGACCTGGCCTGGCAGCGCCGCCGTCTGGCGGAGGCCGGGGACCACTACCGGCAGGCGCTGCGCGCCGTCGAGACCGCCGGCCCCGCAGCGTCCGCGGAGACCGCCCCCGAACGGGTGCGGGCCCTGGCCGGACTGGTGGACCTGCGGCTGGACGAGGGTGCCCTGGCCGGCGCCGCCCAGCTGCTGGACCCGATGCTCGACGAGGCGCCGCAGGACATCCGGGGCCGCTGGGAACTGAGCCGGGTGCAGGGCCTGCTGGCCGTCGAGGCCCAGGTGCCGGGCGCGGCCGAGACCCACTTCCGCCAGTGCCTGGCCCTGGCCGGCGCGCTGGGCGACCGGCGTCTGGAGTCCTACGCCCGGCGGTGGCTGAACCGGCTGGGCGGCGGCGAGCACCGCGCGGACTGGTCGGAGATCCGCCCCGGCGTCTGGCGGGCCCGGACCACGACGGGCTGAGGCCGCGGAACGACGGCAAGGAGGCGTTGCCGTCGAGACCCCCCGGACCGGGGGCTTCGACGGCAACGCCTTCGCCGTGCGCGAGCGGACCGCCCGGCCGCCCGCCTGCGGCCGGGTCCCCTCAGCCGGCCTGCGCCGACTCCTGCTCCTCGGGCCGCAGGTCCATCTGCAGGTCCATCGGAAGCTCCTGGCGCCGGGTGATGTTCAGCTTCTTGTAGGCGCGCGTCAGGTGCTGCTCCACCGTGCTCATGGTGATGTACAGCTTTCCCGAGATCTCCCGGTTCGTGTAGCCGTACGCGGCCAGCGCGGCCACCCTGCGCTCCGACTCGCTGAGCCGGCTCGCGTCCGCCGCCGGTGCGCGGTCCTCGGACTCGGATCCCGGCACGACGCGGGTCTGCCCCGGCAGGATCTGCTCGCACAGCGGACCGGCCCCGCAGTCCGCGGCGAGCTGCCAGGCCCGCCGGGTGACCATCCCGGCCCGGGTGCCCTCGCCGACCAGCTGGAGGGAGCGGCCCAGGTCGGCCAGGGCCCGCGCCAGTTCGAGGCGGTCCCCGGCGCCGCGCAGCTCCTCCACGGCGCGGCCCAGCACCTTGGGCCGCTGGGCCGGCTCGCCCACCGCGGCGCGCAGGCGCAGCGACACCCCGCGCACGCGCGCGCTGCGGACCTCCGCCATCGTCAGCTGCTCGGCCACGAACCGCTCGGCCTGCCGGTGCTCGCCCAGCTGGAGCAGGGCCTCGGCGGCGTCGGTGCGCCACGGGGCGAACCGGGGCCGGTCCAGGTTCCACCGGCGGGCGAGACGGCCCGCGTCGAGGAACTCCCCGACCGCGGCCTGCGGGCGGTGGGTGGCCAGGTAGTAGTGGCCGCGCGCCCGCAGGTAGCCGATGGCGTGCACACTGGCGAACAGCTCTGCGGGCACGGGCAGTTCGAGGCGGCGCGCGGCGTCGTCGTAGCGCCCCATGGCGGTGAGCGCCAGCACCTCGGTGGCCAGGGGCCCGAAGAGGAACACCGATCCGCGTCCCGCGACGGCGGTCACGGCGGCCGCCGCCTCCCGCGCGGCGCCCTCCAGATCACCCGTGCGCAGCAGCGCCTCGGCGTGCAGGTGCCCGAACGCCGCGTACCAGCCCGGGGTGTTCACCGGATGGGTCTGTGCCTGGAACTTCTGGCACCACACCGCGGCCCGGTCCGACTGGTCCGCGTGGAGCAGGGTCCGGACGGCTTGGGTGATCGGGTCGAAGGTGGTGTGGGTGAGCGGGGTTGCCTTCAACAGCCTTTCCACAGATGCCAGTTCGTGACCGGTTCCGCCCGGGTGCGCCCACAGGGCGGCGCAGTCGCCCATCCTGCCCGGAGCGGCCGCGGCGGCCTGGTCCCGGCCGCCGGCCGGCGGCAGCGCGTACAGCTGGCGCAGCGGGTCCTCCCGGGGCGCGGGCGGCGGCTGCTCCCCCTCGGCGTGCGGGTCGGCGGTGCGCTCCAGGGTCTCGGCGGCGCTCTCGATCCGGCCCTGTGAGACGAGCAGCCGGGCGAGCAGGCCCGCCGGTGCGGCTTCGAGCCTGCCCTGGCGCACCGCGGTCAGCGGAGCCGCCAGGTGCGCCTCGGCGGCGGCGGGGTTGCCCCGCCAGGTGACGGCGGCGAGCTGCAGGTCGATGTCCAGGCGCAGGGACTCCTCCCCGCACAGTTCGCGGGCGCGGCCGAGGCAGGAGGCCGCGTACGACCAGTCGTCGTCGAGCAGGGCCTGCCGGGCCGCCTCGCGCAACGCGGGCACCGCCCAGCCGGCGGCCTCCTCACGTGATCCGGGCACGTCGACGGCGGCGAGCAGGTGCCCGGCCACCACTGCGGCACGGGCCTGCCCGTCGTGCAGGGCGCGGGCCGCCCTCCAGTGCAGGCGGGCGCGCTCGGCGGGATCCGTGTCGTCCAGGACGGTCGCGGCGGCGGCCGGGTGCCGCAGCCGGTACCCGTCGGTGAGCCCGGTGCCGTCCAGGACGGCCAGGGCCCCGCGGGCCGCGTGGAGCGTCGTCCCGGCGAGCTCGCGGGCGAGGCCGGCGGTCGCGTCGTCGCCGAGTACGGCGAGGGCCGCGGCCAGCATCCGCGCCTCGGTCCCGCTGCGCCGCAGGCAGACCGCCACGGCCTCGGCGAACGGGCCGCCGGGCAGCGGCGCGGGCCACCTGCGGGCCCCCCGCAGCGGTACGGGGTACTCGGTGAGCAGCGCCTTGAGCAGCAGCGGGTTGCCCCCGGTGATCCGGTGCAGGTGTGCGGCGAAGGTGTCGGAGACCGGCGCGCCGGTGTGCCGCGCCAGGACCTCGGCGGTGGCCGCGAGGTCGAGGCAGCCGAGCCGGATCCAGCCGAAGCGGGGGTGGCGCAGGAACTCCGTGCGCGCCCGGGAGGTCTCCGCGGCGCCCTGCCCGGGCGACTGCGCGAGGACCAGCAGCAGCGGAACGTCCCGCAGCGTCCGGGCCAGGTGCAGCAGGTGGTCGAGCGAGGACGCGTCCGCGTGGTGGAGGTCGTCGACGCAGACCATGACGGTCCCCCGCCCGGCGAGCTCCCGCAGCGCCCCCTCGAACGCGTGGACCGCGGGGCTCCCGCCGTCCCGCGGCAGCGTGCCGGGCGGCAGCGCCGCGACGAGCCGGCGCAGCACCGCGTGCTCGACGCCCTGCTCGCCGGGCGTCCCGGCGGCCCGCAGGACCGTGACCCCGCCCCGCACGGCGAGATCCGCGAACTCCTGAACCAGCTCGGTCTTCCCGCACCCGGCGGGCCCCTCGACGAGCGCGACGCCCGCCCCGTCCGGCTCGCACGCCTTCAGCATCATGTCCAACCGCGCGAACGCGTCGTCCCGGTGCCAGAACACCACAGCAGCCTCCCCCGATCCGACCCGCACTGGTGACTGGGCCACGGTAGGAACCGCCGCCGCGGAGCGTCAGGGGAAACCGCTGGCCACAACCTGCGCGGCAGCAACTACCCCGCCGGGCGCACCACGCCGCCGATATCCGCTTGCCCACCGTCGTCCCTTGCGAAGGCGGAGACGATGACACCCGGACCCACCACGTCGACCACGAACTCGTCCCGGGCCGCGGCCCACGTCGCGCGCACTCGCTGCCGGGGCGACAACCCCACCGTGGCGGCCGCGGCCCGTGCCCGGGACGGCCGGATGGTCACCGCGGTGAACGCCCACCACTTCCTCATCGCCGACCTGCTGCCCGAAAGCCGCGTCTGGGCCGACCACCGGCTCGACCCCGAGCAGACCGCGTCACGGCAGTGGATCCCCCGCCACGGAAAAAAAGACCCCCTAGATCCACGTTTCCGCAGGTCAAGGGGGTCTTTATGGAGTGGAGCCTAGGAGATTCGAACTCCTGACATCTGCCTTGCAAAGGCAGCGCTCTACCAACTGAGCTAAGGCCCCGGATGTGGACGCGAACGTCCCCCGGGAGGGAGTGACCGTTCCGCAGGACAGAGTACCGGGTGTACCCCCTCATCCCACAAAATAATAGGGACTCCCGCGCCGCGACCACTCTCCGTAAGATGCACGCGAGGTTCGCACCAGCGAAGGGGAGTAGTAAGAGTGGACGCAGTACAGCAGGAGGCTACGGCCAGAGCCAGAGAACTTCAGCGCAGTTGGTACGGGGAGCCCCTCGGCGCGCTCTTCCGCCGGCTCATAGATGACCTCGGCTTGAACCAGGCCCGCCTCGCTGCCGTCCTCGGGCTGTCGGCTCCGATGCTGTCCCAGCTGATGAGCGGTCAGCGGGCCAAGATCGGCAACCCGGCGGTGGTGCAGCGCGTACAGGCTCTCCAGGATCTGGCCGGCCAGGTGGCGGACGGGAGCGTCAGCGCGGCGGAGGCGACCGAGCGGATGGACGAGATCAAGAAGACCCAGGGAGGTTCCGTCCTCAGCAACAGCAGCGGTCAGACCGCCACCGGTTCCGGCGCCCCCACCGTCAAGCGCGTGGTGCGCGAGATCCAGTCGCTGCTGCGCTCGGTCTCGGCGGCCGGCGACATCATCGAGGCGGCGGACACCCTCGCCCCCAGCCACCCGGAACTGGCAGAGTTCCTCCGGGTGTACGGAGCGGGCCGCACCTCCGACGCGGTCGCCCACTACGAGGCGCACCAGAACTGACACGCGGCGGACGCGGCTGACGACGGGGGACGGGCGCAGCAATGGGTGAGATCTTCGCCGGCCGGTACGAACTGATCGACCCGATCGGACGTGGCGGCGCGGGCGCCGTATGGCGCGCCTGGGACCACCGGCGCCGCCGGTACGTCGCAGCGAAGGTCCTCCTGCAGGGCGATGCCCACACCCTGCTGCGCTTCGTTCGCGAGCAGGCCCTGCGGATCGACCACCCGCACGTCCTGGCCCCGGCCAGCTGGGCGGCGGACGACGACAAGGTCCTGTTCACCATGGACCTCGTCGCCGGCGGTTCCCTCGCCCACGTGATCGCGGACAACGGGGCACTGCCGCCCCGGTTCGTGTGCACGCTGCTCGACCAGCTCCTGTCGGGGCTGGCGACGGTGCACGCCGAGGGGGTCGTCCACCGCGACGTCAAACCGGCCAACATCCTCATGGAGGCCACTGGAACCGGGCGGCCGCACCTGCGGCTGTCCGACTTCGGCATCGCCGTGCGCAAGGGCGAGCCCCGGCTGACCGAGACCGCCTTCGTGGTCGGCACGCCGGGCTACCTCGCGCCGGAACAACTCCTCGGGGCCGAACCGGACTTCCCCGCCGACCTGTTCGCCGTCGGGCTGGTCGGCCTCTACCTCCTCAAGGGCTCCAAGCCCGACTCCCAGGCCCTCGTGGAGCACTTCCTCGCCCACGGGACACCCAGTGCCCCGGACGGCGTTCCCGCGCCGCTGTGGGACGTCCTGGCCGCACTGCTCCACCCCGACCCCCAGAGCAGGTTCAAGACGGCCACAGGGGCGCGCAAGGCCCTTGCCGGGGCCGTGGAGCTGCTGGCGCCGCCCGCCCCGGACGAGCTCCGGGTGGAGGTCTTCGACCAGCTGGGCCCGGTCCCCGCCGGTTTCACCCCCCGGCCGCCGCTGGACGCCCCGCGCGAAGCCCCGGAGGCGACCCCGCCCACCGCTCCGTACGGGGCTCCGTACGCGGCCCCGCCCGCCGCTCCGTACGAGGCCACGCGCACCGCCGCGCCCACCCCGTCGGCCCGGCCCGCGAACGCACCCGCCGCCGCGGGGGTCTTCGGTCCCCCGGAGACGGGCGGTTTCCCCCTCCCGCCGCCTGTCGCCACCGCCCGGGACGCATCGAGCGCCCCGCAGCCGTCCCCGTATGGACAGCCGCCCGCGCCGACCCGTACGGGCTCCTTCGCGCCGCCGACCACGAAGGTCACCGCGGGCTTCGTCCTCGCCGCCCTGCTCTGCTTCGCCGTCGGAGTCTGGGCCCTGACGCGGATGTAGCGCGGGCGGCCGCCGCCGGACCCGGCGTCAGGCCCGGCGTCAGGCCCGCCGCCGGGCCAGCAGGATCCAGCCTCCGAGCACGAGCAGCAGCAGCGTCCCGCCACCGAACCCGGCGCCCGCCACCACCCGCATCACCGACCGGTTCTCCGCGGCCGCGGCGGCCTCCACGGCCGTGGCGCCCTCCTTGGCGGCGGCGCGGTCCTCGGCCCGGACCCCGAACCCGGCGGCCGTGAGGCTCTCCGCGTAGCCGGGTGCCTTGCCCGCCCCGCCGATGACCTCCAGGCGCAGGGTCAGCGGCACGGGTGCCGCGTCCTCGGTGAACTCCCCGACCTTCGCGGCCATCGTCACGGAGACGTAGTACCAGCCGGCCACCCGGACCGGATCCACCTTCCGGTCGGCGGAGAACCGGTTCTCGTACGCCACGGGCGGGGTCCGGGGCAGGCTGACGCTCGCCTGCTTGCCGTCGTAGACGGCGTCCTTGGAGCCGACCAGGCCCCGGTAGGGGCTGTACAGCGAGACGGTGAGCCCGGCGGAGGCCGAGCCGTACTCCTTCGTCCGCTTGCCGGCCGACAGTTCGGCTCCGAGGCCGAGTTGCTGCCCCCAGTCGAGCGGCACCCGGTAGTAGCGGGTCTGGCCGGGCCGCAGGTCGTCGCTCCACACCCCGCTGCCGAGGGCCCGCGCGTCGTTGAAGCCGCTCCCGCCGGGGCGCGGCGCGGGATCGGAGCCCGGCAGGGTCGGTGAGGCCGACGGCCAGACGCTGGGCGCGCTGGTGGGCGCGCTGCCGCCGGCGAGTCCCGGTTCTCGTTGGACGCCCAGTTCCAGGGGCCAGGGCTCCGGTGCGCCGCCCTTGGACGCCGTGCGGGTGACCTTGACGTAGTAGGTGCCCGGCTGCTGGCAGCCCGAGTCCTCCCGCAGCGTCCGCGAGCCCACGGCGCTGAGGGGGACGGCGTCGTAGCCGAAGGCCGCCCGGCCGGGATTGCCCGGGCAGGAGCGGTTCTCGGTGTTCATGACTTCCACCGCGACGCCGTCGCCGTAGGCCGCCTTGGCGCCCGCCGGCGGCTGGAGCACCGCGGAGACGTAGACGGTGGAGCGGTCGTCGAGGTAGAGCCGGTAGTACCGCTCCCCCGGTGCGATCGCGTCCTCGTAGTGCGATCCGGGCTCCAGGAGCGGGGATCCCGCCGTCGAGGGCTTCCCCTCGACGGCCTTCGCCCCGTCCGCGCCACGGTACGCGGGCACCGGCTGCGGGCTCCCCGCCGCGGACGCGGCCCCCGCGAGGGCGGCCAGGCCCAGGGCCGCCACCGCCGCCGTCACGGCCGTCCGCACTCCGCGCCGGCGCACCCGCCGCCGTACCCGTTCCATCACGCCCACCCACCCCGAATTTGCCAGCGCAAGCCAAACCTTTGCATACTGCAACTTTTCGTCACAGAGCAGCACAAAGCCCCGACCGCAGCGGCAGTCGGGGCTCTGGGATCAACCTCGGGTCTCACACACCGGAACCAGAAGGCACGGAGTCGGTTGCCTCCGTCCACAGGTCCTGCTCGGCGCGGTCCGCCTGGATCTGGCGGTACACGAGGAGCCCGCCGATGGCGGCCAGTGCGACCAGGAGCAGCTTCTTCACCGCGCGACCTCGTCTTTCGTTGACGTAGGGGACTTCTGGCGCCCAACAATACACACCGACCGATGTCCGATCGGCGGCCTTTCGACTGGCACGAGGGGCCAACTCGCCCTACGACAAAGACCCCCAGGCCTTGGGCCTGGGGGTCTTCGACACTGTGGGGCTAACAGGATTTGAACCTGTGGCCTCATCCTTATCAGGGATGCGCTCTAACCAACTGAGCTATAGCCCCATCCGCGCTGCGCGCTGACTTCTGAAGGTTAGCGCACAGACCCGGTGACTCCAAAATTGGTTGCCGCGACCCGTCTGCGCAGGTCATCAGCCCCGTCTCCGGAGGGTCTACTCGTCCTCGGCGAGCGTCAGCTCCACACCGCCGACGAAGCCCGCCGACAGGTTGTAGATGAACGCGCCGAGGGTCGCCAGCGCCGTCATGAGCACCACGTCGATGACCGAGATCACCGACGTGAAGATCAGAACGCGCGGCAGCGACAGGAAGGTCTGGAGGTCGAAGCCGTTGCTCTCGTTCGAGCCGGTCGCCTCACTGATCGTGCCGCCGACGCTGGAGAAGATGCCCATGGCGTCCATGACCATCCACAGCACCGCCGACGCGACGATCGTGCACACGCCCAGCGCGATCGACAGCAGGAAGCTGACCTTCATCACCGACCACGGGTCGGCTTTGGCCACCCTGAGCCGCGCCTTGCGCGTCCTGGGCACCGTACGGGCCCCGGTGCGCGGCTTGCGCTGCGCCGCCGGGTCCCCGCCGCCGCGCGGCGCCCCGGCGCCCGGAGGCACCGCGTACGCCTGCGGCGGGTGGTAAGGCTGCTGCGGACCGGCCGGCGGCTGCTGGGGCTGCGGCGGCTGCGATCCCCGGGTGTCCGTCACGGTTCCCCCCTGTGAGTCCGCGGCGGAGCCACGGCCACCGTTCGCTCCAGTGTCGGCCGGTCCGGCGCCCGTGGCTCCGCTCACGCTTACTCCTCGTGCTCCCCAGCCGAGGGCTCCGTGCCCTCGGCGGCCTCCGCGGCCAGTCCTTCGACCACCGCGTCGGTCCCGATCTCGTTCTCGCTGTCGTCGACCTCGTCAGCTTCCTGACCGGCCTCCGCGTTGCGGGCGATACCGACGACGGCATCCCGCTTGCCCAGGTTGATCAGCTGGACGCCCATGGTGTCACGGCCGGTCTCCCGTACTTCGTTGACGCGCGTACGAATCACACCACCGCCGAGGGTGATGGCGAGAATCTCGTCCGTTTCGTGCACCACGAGCGCTCCGACGAGCGACCCGCGGTCCTCCACGATCTTCGCGGCCTTGATGCCCAGACCGCCGCGGCCCTGGACGCGGTACTCGTCCACCGGCGTCCGCTTGGCGTAGCCGCCGTCGGTCGCGGTGAAGACGAAGGTACCGGGCCGGACCACGCTCATGGAGAGCAGTTCGTCCCCTCCGCGGAAACTCATGCCCTTCACGCCCGAGGTGGCGCGGCCCATCGGCCGCAGCGCCTCGTCGGTCGCCGTGAAGCGGATCGACTGCGCCTTCCTGCTGATGAGCAGCAGGTCGTCCTCGGCGGACACCAGCTCCGCGCCGATCAGCTCGTCGTCGCTGCCGTCCTCGGTCTCCCGCAGGTTGATCGCGATGACGCCGCCCGAACGGGGCGAGTCGTAGTCCTTGAGCGCCGTCTTCTTCACCAGGCCGCCCTTGGTGGCCAGGATCAGGTACGGGGCGGCCTCGTAGTCGCGGATCGCGAGGATCTGGGCGATCTTCTCGTCCGGCTGGAAGGCCAGCAGGTTCGCCACGTGCTGGCCGCGCGCGTCGCGGCCGGCGTCCGGGAGTTCGTACGCCTTGGACCGGTAGACGCGGCCCTTGTTCGTGAAGAACAGCAGCCAGTGGTGCGTGGTGGACACGAAGAAGTGGTCGACGAGGTCGTCCTGCTTCAGCTTCGTGCCGCGCACGCCCTTGCCGCCGCGCTTCTGCGAGCGGTAGTCCTCGGTCTTGGTGCGCTTGACGTAGCCGCCGTGGGTGATCGTGACGACGATGTCCTCTTCGGCGATCAGGTCCTCCATGGACATGTCGCCGTCGAAGGGCACCAGCTTGGAGCGCCGGTCGTCGCCGAACTTCTCGACGATGGCCGCCAGTTCCTCGCTGACGATGGAGCGCTGACGCTCCTCCGAGGCCAGGATCGCGTTGTACTCGTTGATCTTCGCCTGGAGCTCGTCGTGCTCGGCGACGATCTTCTGCCGCTCCAGGGCCGCCAGGCGGCGCAGCTGCATCTCCAGGATCGCGTTCGCCTGGATCTCGTCGATCGACAGCAGGCCCATCAGGCCCTCGCGGGCGATCTCGACCGTGTTGCTGCGCCGGATCAGCGCGATGACCTCGTCGATCGCGTCCAGCGCCTTGAGCAGGCCGCGCAGGATGTGCGCCCGCTCCTCCGCCTTGCGCAGGCGGAAGCGGGTGCGCCGGACGATGACCTCGATCTGGTGCGTGACCCAGTGGCGGATGAAGGCGTCGATCGACAGCGTGCGCGGCACGCCGTCCACCAGCGCCAGCATGTTCGCGCCGAAGTTCGTCTGCAGGTCGGTGTGCTTGTACAGGTTGTTCAGCACGACCTTGGCGACCGCGTCGCGCTTCAGGACGATCACCAGGCGCTGGCCGGTCCGCGACGAGGTCTCGTCACGGACGTCGGCGATGCCGCCGACCTTGCCGTCCTTGACCAGGTCCGCGATCTTCTGCGCCAGGTTGTCGGGGTTGGTCTGGTACGGGAGCTCCGTGACCACCAGGCACTGGCGGTTCTGGATCTCCTCGACCTCCACCACCGCGCGCATCGTGATGGAGCCGCGACCGGTCCGGTACGCCTCCTCGATGCCCTTGCGGCCCACGACCAGGGCACCCGACGGGAAGTCCGGGCCCTTGATCCGCTCGATGAGCGCGTCCTGGAGCTCCTCGTGCGAGGCCTCCGGGTGCTCCAGCGCCCACTGGGCGCCGGCCGCGACCTCGCGCAGGTTGTGCGGCGGGATGTTGGTGGCCATACCGACCGCGATGCCGGCGGAGCCGTTGACGAGCAGGTTCGGGAAGCGCGCCGGCAGGACCGTCGGCTCCTGGTTGCGGCCGTCGTAGTTGTCCGTGAAGTCGACGGTCTCCTCGTCGATGTCCCGGAGCATCTCCATGGCCAGCGGCATCAGCTTGCACTCGGTGTAGCGCATCGCGGCCGCCGGGTCGTTGCCCGGGGAGCCGAAGTTGCCGTTGGAGTCCACCAGCGGCATGCGCAGCGACCACGTCTGGGCCAGGCGGACCAGGGCGTCGTAGATCGAGGAGTCGCCGTGCGGGTGGTAGGTGCCCATGACGTCGCCGACGACGCGGGCGCACTTGTAGAAGCCCTTCTCGGGCCGGTAGCCGCCGTCGTACATCGCGTACAGCACGCGACGGTGGACCGGCTTGAGGCCGTCCCGTACGTCGGGCAGGGCGCGCGAGACGATGACGGACATCGCGTAGTCGAGGTAGGAGCGCTGCATCTCCGTCTCGAGCCCGACGGGCTCGATCCGCATGACGGGCTGCTCCTCCGCGGAGTTCTCGGCGGTGGGGGTGGTTTCGTCGGCCATTGCTGGTCAGAAGTCCTTTCAGGCGGTCAGCTGAGCCGACTCAGATGTCGAGGAAGCGAACGTCCTTGGCGTTGCGCTGGATGAAGGAGCGCCGTGCCTCGACGTCCTCACCCATCAGCACCGAGAAGAGGTCGTCGGCCTGCGCGGCGTCGTCCAGGGTGACCTGGCCGAGCACGCGGTGGTCGACGTCCATGGTGGTGATGCGCAGTTCCTCGGCGTTCATCTCGCCCAGACCCTTGAAGCGCTGGATCGAGTCTTCCTTGATCCGCTTGCCGTTCTGCTTGCCGAGCTCCACCAGGGCGTCGCGCTCGCGGTCGGAGTACGCGTACTCGAAGTCGTCCCGGCCCCACTTGATCTTGTACAGCGGCGGGCGCGACAGGTACACGTGACCGGCCTCGACCAGCGGCCGCATGAAGCGGAACAGGAAGGTCAGCAGCAGGGTGTTGATGTGCTGGCCGTCGACGTCGGCGTCCGCCATCAGGATGATCTTGTGATAGCGGAGCTTCTCGATGTCGAAGTCCTCGTGCACACCGGTGCCGAAGGCGCTGATCAGCGCCTGGACCTCGGTGTTCTGCAGGATCTTGTCGATCCGCGCCTTCTCGACGTTCAGGATCTTGCCGCGGATGGGCAGGATGGCCTGGTACATCGGGTTGCGGCCCGACTTCGCGGAGCCGCCGGCCGAGTCGCCCTCGACGATGAAGATCTCGCACTTGGTCGGGTCGTTCGACTGGCAGTCGGACAGCTTGCCCGGCAGCGAGGCGCTCTCCAGCAGGCCCTTGCGACGGGTGAGGTCGCGGGCCTTGCGGGCCGCGACGCGCGCCGTGGCCGCCTGGATCGACTTGCGGATGATGTCCGCGGCCTCGTTCGGGTTCCGGTCGAACCAGTCGTTGAGGTGCTCGTGCACGACCTTCTGCACGAAGGTCTTCGCCTCGGTGTTGCCCAGCTTGGTCTTGGTCTGGCCCTCGAACTGCGGCTCGCCCAGCTTCACCGAGATGATCGCGGTCAGACCCTCGCGGATGTCCTCGCCCGCGAGGTTGTCGTCCTTCTCGCGGAGGAACTTCTTCTCGCGCGCGTAGCGGTTGACCAGACCCGTCATCGCCGCGCGGAAGCCCTCTTCGTGGGTGCCGCCCTCGTGCGTGTGGATCGTGTTCGCGAAGGAGTAGACGCCCTCGGTGTACTGCGAGTTCCACTGCATCGCGATCTCGACCGAGAGCATGCGCTCCTTGTCCTCGGCCTCGACGTCGATGACCGTCGGGTGGATCAGCTCGCCCTTGCGCGAGTTCAGGTACTTGACGAAGTCGACGATGCCGCCCTCGTAGTGGTACTTGACCGTGCGCGCCTGCTGGTCGTCGGTCTCCTCGGCGGTGTCCGCGCCCATCGTGGCCTTCGCCGACTCGCGCTCGTCCGTCAGCGAGAGGGTCAGGCCCTTGTTGAGGAAGGCCATCTCCTGGAAGCGGCGCGAGAGCGTCTCGAAGGAGTACTCGGTGGTCTCGAAGATGTCGCCGTCGGCCCAGAAGGTGACCGAGGTGCCCGTCTCGGGCGTCTCCTCGTTCTTGGCGAGGGCAGCCGTCGGGACACCGAGCTTGTAGTCCTGGGTCCAGCGGTGGCCGTCGGTCTTGACCTCGACCGCGACCCTGGTCGACAGGGCGTTCACGACGGAGACGCCGACGCCGTGCAGACCGCCGGAGACGGCGTAGCCGCCGCCGCCGAACTTGCCGCCCGCGTGCAGGACCGTCAGCACGACCTCGACGGCCGGCTTCCCCTCGGACGGCACGATGCCGACCGGGATTCCGCGGCCGTTGTCGACCACGCGCACGCCGCCGTCGGCGAGGATCGTCACGTCGATGGTGTCCGCGTGCCCGGCCAGGGCCTCGTCGACCGAGTTGTCGACCACCTCGTAGACGAGGTGGTGGAGCCCGCGCTCACCGGTCGAGCCGATGTACATGCCGGGCCGCTTGCGGACCGCGTCCAAGCCCTCGAGGACCTGGATGGCACTGGCGTCGTACGAGGAGGTGACCTCGCCGTTCTGGCCGACTGTGGACTGGTTGTCGTTGGGGTTGCCGGAATCGGCCACGAAGCGCCCTTTCTGGCACAGCACAAGCCGTACTCCGGGCCGGCAGGCATGGCAAGCGGGAGCGGCTGCGTCGATCTGCGTTTGTCAGCGGTGGTCAGCTTTACTCGACTGGATCCCGCGCATGCGCGGGATTCTCGTTCAGTCTACCGGTATCACCACCATGAATGGGCGTTTGCCGGTACCTGAGTCCTCATGTGCCGCCCTGAAACATCACTCTCCGACTCCCCATATCCAGGGAGGGGCCCAAAGAGGCTCACACGGGCATTGAGCGCTTCGGGCTGTCAACCTCCCGCTACCGTGAGGGACACCACCCGCGCAGCCGTTCGCACCGGGCGCACACCGGGTCGCGGGTCACTCGCGAGGACGCTCGCGCGGGCAGCGCGACCGGGCCCGCCACGGTCCGCCGCCAGGCTCCGCGCCGGGGCCAGCGGATCACCCCGCGCCGGTGCCCGCGGATCACCCCGGGGCGGGGCCCTGAGGCCGGCCGGCGCCCGGCGGGGCCACCGGCGCAGGCCCGGTCACCCGTAGGTGTCGCCCGGGCCCGTGCTGCCCGGCGCCCGCAACGGGCCGTACCGCTTCGGACCGCCGCCCGGCCCGTGCACCTTGAGCAGCCGGACCGTGCCCTGCCCCAGGTCCGCGTTGAGCCGCGCCACCAGCTGCGGGGCCAGCAGCTTCAGCTGGGCCGCCCACGCCGAGGAATCGCAGCGCACCACCAGCTCGCGGTCCTCGTACCGGTCCGGCACGCAGTGCGCCGCGATGTCCGGACCCACGATCTCCGGCCAGCGCTCCATCACGCCCGCCACCGCCATCGGCATCTCCCAGCCGCGCTCCGTGCGCAGCCGGTCCAGCGCCGCCATCAGCGGCATCGGGTCCCGGCCGTCCGCACGGGCGCCCGAGCGCAGGCCCGGCTGCTGCTGGCGCCTCTTGCCCGTCCCCGCGTTGCCCCGGGCGCGCGCCTGCTCCCGCGCCGCGGCCAGCGCCTGGCGCGCCAGGTCCACGCCCGAGGGCTCGGGAGCCTTGCGCACCGGATCCTGGCCGTGCCCCGACTTGTCGGCCTTGCCCGTCTTGTCGTTCACAGCCGGGTCACCTCGCCTCCGGACACCGCGTACCGCGTCCCGGCGAGCACCGCCGGGACGTCGTCGTCGACCGCCGCCGTCACCAGCACCTGCTCGCCCCGCGCCACCAGCTCCGCCAGCCGCTCCCGGCGCCGCGCGTCCAGCTCCGCGAACACGTCGTCGAGGATCAGCACCGGCTCGCTGCCCTCCGAGCGCAGCAGCTCGTAGGAGGCCAGCCGCAGCGCCAGCGCGTACGACCAGGACTCGCCGTGGCTCGCGTACCCCTTGGCCGGCATCTCGCCCAGGCTCAGCACCAGGTCGTCGCGGTGCGGGCCCACCAGGGTCACGCCGCGCTCGATCTCCTGCTTGCGGACCTCGCCCAGCGCCGCGAGCAGCACCTCGAACAGCGCCTCACGGGTGCGTGCCTCGCCCCGGTCCACGGCCTCGCCGGCCGAGGCCTTGTAGGTGAGGCCCAGCGGTCCGCCGCCGGGCGCGAGCTGCTCGTACGCCTTGTCCGCCAGCGGCAGCAGCGTCGCGATCAGGTCGAGGCGCTGGGCCAGCAGCTCCGCGCCCACGCGCGCGAGGTGCTGGTCCCACACGTCGAGGGTGGACAGGTCCATCGAGCGGCCGCCGTGCCGGCGTGCCATCGCCGCCGACTTCAGAAGGGTGTTGCGCTGCTTGAGCACCCGTTCGTAGTCCGAGCGCACCGCCGCCATGCGCGGGGAGCGCGCCGTGACGAGCTCGTCGAGGAAGCGGCGCCGCTCCCCCGGATCGCCCTTCACCAGGGCCAGGTCCTCCGGCGCGAACAGCACCGTCCGTACGATGCCCAGCACGTCGCGGGGCCTGACCTGCGAGGACCTGTTGATTCGAGCCCGGTTCGCCCGGCCGGGATTGAGCTCCAGCTCCACCAGCTGCTGCCGCTCGCCCTGGGTGACGGCGGCTCGGATGACGGCACGCTCCGCGCCCCTGCGCACGAGCGGCGCGTCCGCCGAGACGCGGTGGCTGCCGAGGGTCGCGAGGTAGCCGACGGCCTCGACGAGGTTGGTCTTGCCCTGGCCGTTGGGACCCACGAAAACCGTGACGCCCGGGTCGAGGGGAACCTCGGCCCGGGCGTACGAGCGGAAGTCGGCCAACGAGAGATGCGAAACGTGCATACGGCGCCGACCTCCCCCGGCTTCCTGCTGCTCTGCTCTGTGGAGCTGTGGTGCGGACCTGTGGATCAGCGGACCCACGGGCCCCGGGCCGGCTCCGTGGATCCACAGACTGTGGATCCACGGAGCCGGCTGTGGATTACTTCACCGACGCGGACGCCGTGATCAGTTCTTCTCGACCGCGTGCCCGCCGAACTGGTTGCGCAGCGCGGCGATCATCTTCATCTGCGGAGAGTCGTCCTGGCGGGAAGCGAAGCGCGCGAAGAGCGAAGCCGTGATCGCCGGCAGCGGCACGGCGTTGTCGATCGCGGCCTCGACCGTCCAGCGGCCCTCGCCCGAGTCCTGCGCGAACCCGCGCAGCTGCTGCAGGTGCTCGTCCTCGTCCAGCGCGTTCACGGCCAGGTCCAGCAGCCAGGAACGGATGACCGTGCCCTCCTGCCAGGACCGGAACACCTCACGGACGTCGGTGACCGAGTCGACCTTCTCCAGGAGCTCCCAGCCCTCGGCGTAGGCCTGCATCATGGCGTACTCGATGCCGTTGTGAACCATCTTCGCGAAGTGGCCGGCGCCGACCTTGCCGGCGTGCACCGCACCGAAGTCACCCTCGGGCTTGAGGGCGTCGAAGACCGGCTGGACGACCGCGACGTGCTCCTTGTCGCCGCCGTACATCAGCGCGTAGCCGTTCTCCAGGCCCCAGACGCCGCCGGAGACTCCGCAGTCCACGAAGCCGATGCCCTTGGCCGCGAGCTCCTCGGCGTGCTTCTCGTCGTCGGTCCAGCGCGAGTTGCCGCCGTCCACGACGATGTCGCCGGGCGAGAGCAGTTCGCCGAGCTCGTCGACGGTGGACTGGGTCGCCGCACCCGCGGGGACCATCACCCACACCACGCGGGGGGCCTGCAGGCTGTCCACGAGTTCCGACAGGCTGTGGACGTCCGCGAGGTCCGGGTTGCGGTCGTATCCGATGACGGTGTGGCCGGCGCGGCGGATGCGCTCGCGCATGTTGCCGCCCATCTTGCCGAGACCGACGAGACCAAGCTCCATCAGGTGGTTCCTTAAGCGTTGTGGCCGTCTGTGCCGGGGTTCGCCCCGCTGCCGGGGACATCCCTGCGCCGAGCCTACGCCGGGCCGGGGGCCCTGGCCCCACGGGCACTCCGGGCGGCCGCACGGGGCGGCGTACGAGGCTCCGCGCGCGGGCGGCGGACGCCGTCGGGCCCGGCCCCGCGGGAGCGAGACCGGGCCCGACGGGACGTCGTCAGCCGGAGAGGCGGACCGGCATGATCAGGTACTTGTAGGCCTCGTCGGCCTCGGCGTCGACCGCCGGGCGGCCGCTGAGCAGCGCCGGCTTGGTGGACGTCGTGAAGCTCAGCTGGGCGGCGGGCGAGTCGATCGCGCTCAGCCCGTCCAGCAGGAAGGTCGGGTTGAAGGCGATCGAGATGTCGTCGCCCTCCAGCTTCGCGTCGACGCGCTCCACAGCCTGTGCGTCGTCGGAGGAACCGGCCTCCAGGATCAGCACGCCCTGCTCGAAGCTGAGGCGGACCGGCGTGTTGCGCTCGGCGACGAGGGCCACGCGCTTGACGGCCTCGACGAACGGGGCGGTCTCGATCACGGCGATGGAGTTGAACTCCGTCGGGAAGAGCGTGCGGTACTTCGGCAGGTCGCCCTCGAGGAGGCGGGTGGTGGTGCGGCGGCCGGCGCCCTCGAAGCCGATGAGGCCCTCGCCCTGGCCGGAGCCCGACAGGGCGATGGTGACCGTGTCGCCGCTGGTGAGGGACTTGGCGGTGTCCAGGAGCGTCTTGGCGGGCACCAGGGCGACGGCCGAGGCGGCCGGGTCCTCGGGCTTCCACAGGAACTCGCGGACCGCGAAGCGGTAGCGGTCGGTGGAGGCGAGGGTGACGCGGTCGCCCTCGATCTCGATGCGGACACCGGTCAGCACGGGCAGCGTGTCGTCGCGGCCGGCGGCGATGGCCACCTGGGCGGCGGCGGAGGCGAAGACCTCGCCGGGCACGGTGCCGGTCGCGGTGGGCATCACCGGCAGCGCCGGGTATTCCTCCACAGGCAGGGTGTGGAGTGTGAACCGCGAGGAGCCGCAGACCACGGTCGCCCGTACACCGTCTGTGGAAATCTCCACCGGGCGGTTGGGGAGGGCGCGGCAGATGTCGGCGAGCAGCCGGCCGGAGACCAGGACGGTGCCGTCCTCCTCGACGTCCGCCTCGACGGAGACACGGGCCGAGACCTCGTAGTCGAAGCCGGAGAGGGACAGCTTGCCCTCTTCGGCCTTCAGCAGCAGGCCCGCGAGAACGGGCACCGGCGGCCGGGCCGGGAGGCTACGAGCAGCCCAGGCCACCGCCTCCGCGAGTACGTCGCGCTCCACCCGGATCTTCACCGGAAACCGCCTCCTGCTGTTGCTCGCTCGTCCTGCCGGCCTTCGTCGTCGGCTCGTCGATGCCTCGACCGATGCCGGGGACCAGTCTGACGTACGGCGCCGACAGTCGTCGCTGTCGGCGGTCAAGTCGGGAGCGAGGTGTCGGGGAGGGCGATCCACCGAGTTGTGCACAGGACCTGCTTGAAAACCGAAACCGGGCTAACTCTCTATGGGGGTAGTAGTAGGGCCTGTGGAAACGGTGGATAAGCCCGTTTTCCCAGGTCAGCCCGCGTTTTTTATCCCCACACCCTGTGGGTGGAGCCGGTGGACAACCGGGGGTATCTGTGGAGAACGAAAAGTTCTGCACAGGCCGTCCCCAGGTGACCCCCACTACTCCACAGGTGTGTCCCCAGGTTTGCCCGAGTACTCCACAGCCCAAACGTCGACTTCGGTGTGACCGCTTTCACTCGGGGCGGTGAGAGGGGGCTCCTCGTTGCCGAACAGTGGACAACGGTGTGGGGAAGTCGTCTGATCCTGTGCACAGGGCGCGGGAAGCTGTGGACCATCGGTGGACAACGCGGTGGACGGGGCTGTGGACGAAATTTCTGTCCACAGGCTGTGGATAATGGTTGCGCACAAATCCACAGGGGGCTGACCAGCCCTGATGGTGCCTCACGACAGGGGCCTGTGGACAGTTTTGTGGGTGGCGCGGGCCGTCCCCAGGCTGTGGACGGCAGAAAGTCGCCCAATCTGTGGATGAGTTGCCCCTTTGGGGGCGTATTCGAACAGACTCGGGGCGCGCGCATGAAGAAGGGCGCCCCCGAAGTGACCCGGGAGCGCCCTCTGGCGGTGCCTGACGAGGCGTGCTGACGGGTCGGCGACACCCGGCCGGGCCCTCGCACAGCGTCTTCGTCAGCCGTTCTTGATGCGGTTCGTGAGCTCCGTGACCTGGTTGTAGATGGACCGGCGTTCCGCCATCAGCGCGCGGATCTTGCGGTCCGCGTGCATGACGGTGGTGTGGTCGCGGCCGCCGAACTGCGCGCCGATCTTGGGCAGCGAGAGGTCCGTGAGCTCGCGGCACAGGTACATGGCGATCTGCCGGGCGGTGACCAGCACGCGGCTGCGCGAGGAGCCGCACAGGTCGTCCACGGTGAGCCCGAAGTAGTCCGCGGTGGCGGCCATGATGTCCGTCGCCGTGATCTCGGGCGCGCTGTCCTCGCCGCCGGGGATCAGGTTCTTCAGGACGTCCTCGGTCAGGCCGAGGTCGACCGGCTGCCGGTTCAGGCTCGCGAAGGCCGTGACCCGGATCAGCGCCCCCTCCAGCTCGCGGATGTTGCGCGAGATGCGGGAGGCGATGAACTCCAGTACCTCCGGCGGGGCGTTGAGCTGCTCCTGTACGGCCTTCTTGCGCAGGATCGCGATGCGGGTCTCCAGCTCGGGCGGCTGGACGTCGGTGATCAGGCCCCACTCGAAGCGGTTGCGGAGCCGGTCCTCCAGGGTGACGAGCTGCTTGGGCGGCCGGTCGGAGGACAGCACGATCTGCTTGTTGGCGTTGTGGAGCGTGTTGAAGGTGTGGAAGAACTCCTCCTGCGTCGACTCCTTGCTCGCCAGGAACTGGATGTCGTCGACGAGCAGGATGTCCATCTCGCGGTAGCGCTTGCGGAAGGCGTCGCCCTTGCCGTCGCGGATCGAGTTGATGAACTCGTTGGTGAACTCCTCGGAGCTCACGTACCGGACCCGGGTGCCGGGGTAGAGGCTCCGTGCGTAGTGCCCGATGGCGTGCAGCAGGTGCGTCTTGCCGAGGCCCGACTCCCCGTAGATGAAGAGGGGGTTGTACGCCTTCGCCGGCGCCTCGGCGACGGCCACCGCGGCGGCGTGCGCGAAGCGGTTGGAGGCGCCGATGACGAAGGTGTCGAAGAGGTACTTGGGGTTCAGCCGGGCGGTCGGCTCCAGCGGACCCGAGGTGGATCCGCCGGACGGGGCGGAGGGCGCGGGCCGGCTGGGCGCCTGGCGCGCGGGCTGCTGCTCGTACTGCTGCTGCTCGTACGGGCGGTTCTGGCGCTGCTGCTGGCCGTCGTAACCCTGCTGCTCGTACTTCTGCTGTTCGTAGGAGCCCTGGTCGTAGGAGGAGGGCTCGGGCTGCTGGAGGTAGCCCGGCTGCGGGGAGGCGTACGGATCGCGGTCGGGGAAGCCGCCCAGGCGGGGCTGCTGCCAGCCGTAGTCGTCCTGCTGGCCGCCGCGCGGCCAGGCGCCGGGCTCGGGCCGCTGCTGCTGGTAGTCCGGGTAGGCGGGGCGGGCGTTCGGGAGCTGGTCGTCGGCGGGTCCCGTGTGGCCGGTGCGGCCGGTGTGCCCCCCGGGCCCGGTGTGACCGCCGGGACGCTGGCCGCCATAGGGCTCGTAGGCGTCGCGGGAGGAGGGCGAGGGCGGGGCCTGGGGCGCGGGCTCGCCGGCGGAGTCGTCGACGGTGATGGCGATCCGGATGGGCCGCCCGCACTCCCGGCTGAGGGCGTCGCTGATGAGCGGGGCGAGGCGGCCTTCGAGGACGCGCTTGCCGTATTCGTTGGGGACGGCGAGCAGAGCGGTGTCGGCGACGAGGGCGAGCGGCTGGCAGCGCTCGACCCACTGCTTGTCCTTGGGCTCGATGCTGTTCTGTCCCTCCCCGAGGAGCTTCTCGAGCACCCTTGGCCACACTGCGGCAAGATCGGCAGGTACGTCAGCCACAGAGCACGCTCTCTCAGAGGGGTCCCACGAATGTGTGGTTCTTTGGGACGGTCGGGACAAAAAAACCAGGGTCGGGCAACGGTAGTCAGGCCGACGGGTACGGTTCAAGTCGTTGTCCACAGCCTGTGCACAGTGTGGGGCCCCGCCGCCTCGGTTTGACCGGATGGCGTAGCCGCGCGTACCGTAACGAGGTCGAGTTGTCGATGGCTGCTGCCGCCTGCCTACCGATGGGCGAAGATCACTGATTGTGATCGTTTAGCGGTGCCACTCGGGCGAACACGCGAGTATTCCTCCTCGTGGGCGCACGGTGACAGCCAGGCGATGTCCCGCCACAACGATTTATTCTCTGGAGCCCCCGAGTGAGCAAGCGCACCTTCCAGCCGAACAACCGCCGTCGTGCCAAGACCCACGGCTTCCGTCTCCGGATGCGTACCCGTGCCGGTCGCGCGATCCTTGCGAACCGTCGTGGCAAGGGCCGCGCCGCCCTTTCCGCGTAACTGACGGGCGGATCGTGACGTCGTGCTGTCTCCCGAAAATCGGCTGAGGCGGCGCGAGGACTTCGCGAGCGCGGTACGTCGGGGTCGTCGGGCTGGTCGCCCGCTCCTCGTCGTACACCTACGTACAAGCGGTGCAACGGACCCGCACGAGTCGGGGGAGATCGATCCCTCGACGCGTGCGGGTTTCGTCGTCAGCAAGGCTGTCGGCGGCGCCGTCGTACGCACCCGTGTCAAGCGCCGGCTGCGGCATCTCGTTCGCGAGCGACTGTCCCGGTTGCCCGAAGGTAGCCTGGTAGTGGTACGGGCTCTGCCCGGAGCGGGTGATGCCGGTTACGACGACCTGGCCCGGGACCTCGATGCCGCGTTGCTGCGGCTCTTGGGAGGCGAGGCTCGATGAAGTACCCGCTGCTCGCATTGATCAAGCTGTACCAGTGGACCATCAGTCCGCTGCTCGGGCCGGTGTGCCGCTACTACCCCTCGTGCTCGCACTACGGGTACACGGCCATCGACCGGCATGGTGCGGTGAAGGGGACGGTTCTGACCGGCTGGCGGATCTTGCGGTGCAATCCGTGGTCCCCGGGCGGTGTGGATCATGTCCCACCTCGGAAACGCCCGCGTTGGCACGAGCAGCTGCGCAGTGCGTTGCGTAGATCTCGCCATGCTCAAGGAGCCTGATTAGTGGACACGATTGCCAGTCTGTTCAGCTTTATTACCACGCCCGTCTCGTGGATCATCGTTCAGTTCCACAAGCTGTACGGCGCCATGTTCGGTGCGGACAGCGGATGGGCCTGGGGCCTGTCCATCGTGTCCCTGGTGATCTTGATCCGTATCTGTCTGATCCCGCTCTTCGTGAAGCAGATCAAGGCGACACGGGGCATGCAGGCGATCCAGCCGAAGATGAAGGCGATCCAGGAGCGCTACAAGAACGACAAGCAGCGCCAGTCCGAAGAGATGATGAAGCTGTACAAGGAGACGGGTACCAACCCGCTCTCCTCGTGCCTTCCCATCCTGGCGCAGTCCCCGTTCTTCTTCGCGCTGTACCAAGTGCTCTCCAGCATCGCCAACGGCAAGCCGATCGGCTACATCGACGGCCCGCTGCTGGAAAGCGCCCGTAACGCGCACATCTTCGGCGCTCCCCTGGCTTCCAAGTTCACGGACAGTGCCGAGAAGGCCGCCGCCCTGGGCGCCTCGATCACCGATGTGCGTGTCGTCACCGCCATCATGATCATCCTGATGTCGCTGTCGCAGTTCTACACGCAGCGCCAGCTGATGCAGAAGAACGTCGACCTCTCGGTCAAGACGCCGTTCATGCAGCAGCAGAAGATGCTGATGTACGTCTTCCCCCTGATCTTCGCGGTCATGGGCATCAACTTCCCCGTCGGCGTCCTCGTCTACTGGATGACCACGAACCTGTGGACCATGGGTCAGCAGATGTACGTGATCAACCAGAACCCGACCCCGGGCAGCAAGGCCCAGGACCAGTACCTGACGCGCCTGCTGAAGCAGGTCTCCTCGCACGGCACCATCAAGGGCCGGAGCAAGAAGAAGATCGTCGCGGCGATCGTGGCCAAGGGTCCGGACCGCAACGACAACGAGCGCAAGTTCATCACCGCCCTGTCCAAGCAGGGGATGGCCGCGCAGGCGGACGGATCCGTGGCGAAGAGCGTAGAGGCGACGGTCGACGCCGACGCCGCCGGCGGCGGTGCCCAGAAGCGGCAGCAGCCCAAGCGGCAGTCGAAGTCGCAGCGTCAGACGCCCCCCAGCAAGCCCTCCAAGAAGTAAAAGGAGTCCCTCCCGTGACGGAAGGCACCACCACCGCCGCCGCTGAGGGTGGCGACACCCTGACCCGCCTCGAGCAGGAGGGTGAGATCGCGGCCGACTACCTCGAGGGCCTGCTGGACATCGCCGACCTGGACGGCGACATCGACATGGACGTCGAGGCGGACCGCGCCTCGGTCTCCATCGTCAGCGAGTCCGCACGCGACCTGCAGAAGCTCGTGGGCCGCGACGGAGAGGTGCTGGAGGCTCTGCAGGAGCTGACCCGCCTCGCCGTGCACCGCGAGACCGGGGACCGCAGTCGGCTGATGCTGGACATCGGCGGCTTCCGGGCGAAGAAGCGTGAGGAGCTGACGGCGCTCGGCGCCCAAGCCTCGGCGGACGTGAAGGCGTCCGGCGAGCCCCTGAAGCTGGCCCCGATGACCCCGTTCGAGCGGAAGGTCGTCCACGACGCCGTGGCGGCCGCCGGTCTGCGCAGCGAATCGGAGGGCGAGGAGCCGCAGCGCTTCGTCGTCGTGCTCCCGGCCTGACCGGAAGCCTGTGTGTTCGGCCCCGTCTGTATCGCAGGCGGGGCCGATGTTTGTCAGCCTGGCAGTGACGACGTGGTTTTCACCATGCGGTACGGAAGGACGGTCCCGTGACGGAGGCAGCTGAGCTTCCCCCGATGCCTGAAGAAGCGCCCCCGGCACCCGAAGAGGCGCGCGCGGTGTTCGGTGAGTTTTTCCCGGAAGCTGTGCGGTACGTGGAGCTGCTGGCGGACGCGGGCGTGAAGCGGGGCCTGATCGGGCCGCGCGAAGTACCGCGGCTGTGGGAGAGGCACCTCCTGAACTGCGCCGTGCTCTCGGAGGTGGTGCCCGAGGGCGTCACCGTGTGCGACGTGGGCTCGGGTGCGGGGCTTCCCGGCATTCCGCTCGCCCTGGTGCGCCGTGACCTCAAGATCACACTGCTGGAGCCGCTGCTGCGCCGCACCAACTTCCTCCAGGAGGCCGTGGAGCTGCTGGGTCTCGACCACGTGACGGTGGTTCGCGGGCGTGCCGAGGAAGTCCTCGGCACGCTGCAGCCGGTGCATGTGGTGACGGCGCGTGCGGTGGCACCGCTGGACCGGCTCGCCGGATGGGGCGTGCCCCTGCTGCGGCCGTACGGCGAGATGCTGGCACTGAAGGGTGACACCGCCGAGGAGGAACTGGTCGCGGCGAAGGCCGCGCTGACCAAGCTCGGTGTGGTGAAGACCTCGGTGCTGCATGTCGGTGAGGGCGTCGTGGACCCGCTGTCCACGGTGGTCCGGGTAGAGGTGGGCGAGAGCCCCGGAGGTGTGAGGTTCGCTACGAAGCGGGCCAAGGCCGCCCGGGTGAGCCGTACCCGACGGCGCCGCTGAGCCCGACCCTCCCTGGTTCCTCCCTGGTTCCGTGCTGGTTCCTTGCTGGTTCCTGTGTAGTTTCGGGGTGGGTTGAGCCCTATAGGTATGGATTTCGGAGTGTCGTAGCGGCCGGATGACTCCGTCCGGGCATCGTGTTTCACGTGAAACGTCGCTCTCTGCTGCACGGAATCATCAGCCGCGGTCGTGCGGCAGCGTCCCCCCGTCAACGCAAGCACGAAGGGGGGACGGAGTTGTCCACATCGGTGGATTCATCCACAGGAGTACAGGCCCCGCTGGTTCGCGACCCCGGTGCCATGGCAGGCTCTGTTCATCGCGAGCCTGATGCCGAGGAGAGTGACACCGTGCGGTCAGACGCCAACCTCGCGGGGCCGATGGCCGATCCGGTCCCCGGTCCCCGCTCTGAATCGCCGGGTGAGGATGTTTCACGTGAAACATCGGCCCCGCCGCTTGTAGACAACGAAGACACGCCCATCGGCCGAGCCGCGCAGATCGCGGTCGAGGCCTTGGGCCGTGCGGGTGAGGGCCTGCCCAGGCCCGCACAGACCCGGATCATGGTGGTGGCGAACCAGAAGGGCGGCGTGGGCAAGACCACGTCGACCGTGAACCTGGCCGCCTCCCTGGCCCTGCACGGTGCGCGGGTCCTGGTGGTCGACCTCGACCCGCAGGGCAACGCCTCAACGGCGCTGGGCATCGACCACCACGCGGACGTGCCGTCCATCTACGACGTGCTCGTGGACAGCCGGCCGCTGATGGAGGTCGTCCAGCCGGTGGCCGATGTGGAGGGGCTGTTCTGCGCTCCTGCCACGATCGACCTGGCGGGCGCGGAGATCGAGCTGGTCTCCCTCGTGGCGCGGGAGAGCCGCCTCCAAAGGGCCCTCCAGGCGTACGAGCAGCCGCTCGACTACATCTTGATCGACTGCCCGCCCTCGCTCGGCCTCCTCACGGTGAACGCCCTGGTCGCCGGCGCGGAGGTGCTGATCCCGATCCAGTGCGAGTACTACGCGCTCGAGGGACTGGGGCAGCTGCTGCGCAATGTGGACCTGGTGCGGGCTCACCTGAACCCGACCCTGCACGTGTCCACGATCCTGCTGACGATGTACGACGGCAGGACGCGGCTGGCCTCGCAGGTGGCGGAGGAGGTGCGCACGCACTTCGGCAAGGAGGTGCTGCGCACGAGCATCCCCCGGTCGGTCCGCATTTCCGAGGCCCCGAGCTACGGGCAGACGGTGCTCACTTACGACCCGGGTTCCAGCGGTTCGCTCTCCTATCTGGAGGCGGCGCGGGAGATCGCGCTGCGCGGGGCCGGAATCCAGTACGACGCCCAGCACCCTCATCTGAGTGCGGGCATGAACAACACGCAGAGCATGGCGGAGGGGATCCAGTGAGTGAGCGACGTAGGGGTCTGGGGCGGGGGCTCGGCGCGCTGATTCCCGCGGCTCCGCAGGAGAAGACGCCGCCGGTGATCGGCGGCGGGTCGGTGTCTCCGTCGGCGTTGCCGGTACTGCCCTCCGAGCGGGGGGTCGCGGCGGCGAGGCTGGCCGCGCTGGCGCAGGCGGATGTTTCACGTGAAACATCGGTGGCGAGCGCGGCGGAAAGCCCGCGGGAGCCGGTCGTCGACGCGGCGGTCGGCGAGGTGGCGGGTGCGACCTTCGCGGAGCTCCCGATGGACTCGATCACGCCGAACCCGCGGCAGCCCCGAGAGGTGTTCGACGAGGACGCGCTGGCCGAGCTGGTGACGTCCATCCTCGAGGTGGGTCTGCTCCAGCCGGTGGTGGTGCGGCAGTCGGCCCCCGGCCGGTACGAGCTCATCATGGGCGAGCGGCGCTGGCGGGCGTGCCGGGAGGCGGGTCTGGAGCGGATCCCGGCCATCATCCGGGCCACGGACGACGAGAAGCTGCTGCTGGACGCACTGCTGGAGAACCTGCACCGGGCTCAGCTGAACCCGCTGGAGGAGGCGGCAGCGTACGACCAGCTGCTCCAGGACTTCAAATGCACCCACGACCAGCTGGCGGACCGGATCGGACGCTCGCGTCCACAGGTCTCGAACACGCTGCGTCTGCTGAAGCTCTCGCCCCCCGTGCAGCGCCGGGTGGCGGCGGGAGTCCTGTCGGCGGGTCACGCGCGGGCTCTGCTCTCGGTGGACAACTCCGAGGAGCAGGACCGGTTGGCGCACCGGATCGTGGCTGAGGGGCTCTCGGTGCGCGCGGTCGAGGAGATCGTGTCGATGATGGGGTCCGAGGCCGCGGGCGCGGTGAAGCCGAAGGGGCCTCGAGCCGGGGCCCGGGTCTCTCCCGCGCTGAGCGAGCTGGCGACGCGCCTGTCGGACCGGTTCGAGACGCGGGTGAAGGTGGATCTCGGCCAGAAGAGGGGCAAGATCACCGTCGAGTTCGCGTCGATGGAGGACCTGGAGCGGATTTTGGGCACGCTGGCGCCGGGCGAGGGCCGGGTGCTGGACCAGGGCGTCTCCGAGGAGTAGTCCACAGCCTGGGGGCGGTTCGCACCGGTGGGAGCCGGCGCGACCCGCCCCTTTGCCTTGTCGCGGTTTCGGGTGATTCGAGCTGTGGATACCATGCGGTCATGGGTCGTCGGCTGGTACCGCTCACGCTGGACAACCTTCAGGATGTGCCCCGGCGTTGCCGGTCCTGTGTCTTCTGGGAGCTGGACCCCGTCAGCGGCGAGGCCGCCGTGAAGGCGGGTACCTCTGCCCAGGAGAAGGAGGCGTGGATCTCGGCCGTCCTGCTGGAATGGGGTTCGTGCGGCCGGGTGGTCTATGTGGACGAGGTGCCCGTCGGGTTCGTCCTGTACGCCCCGCCGGCCTACGTGGCGCGCGCGACGGCCTTCCCGACCAGCCCCGTGTCGCCGGACGCCGTTCAGCTCATCACGGCGTGGATCATGCCGGGCTATCAGGGGCAGGGCCTGGGGCGGGTGATGGTCCAGACGGTGGCGAAGGACCTGCTGCGCCGGGGGTTCCGGGCGATCGAGGCGTTCGGTGACGCGCGCTGGGAGCGTCCGGGCTGCCTCCTGCCGGCGGACCACCTGCTGGCCGTGGGCTTCAAGACGGTACGGCCGCATCCTGTCCATCCCCGGCTGCGGCTGGAGTTGCGGTCCACGCTGTCGTGGAAGGAAGACGTGGAGCTGGCCCTGGACCGCCTGTTGGGTGCGGCCCGCAAGGAACCGGCACTGCGTCCGTTGTGAGGCGGGTACGCGAACGGGGCCGCTCCTTGGAGGGAGCGGCCCCGTTCCACGTCACCGTGCCGGACCGGGAGGGGTCAGGCGACGGGCTTGATCGTGATGAAGTCGTCCAGGTCCCGCAGGATGGCGGCCTTCGGCTTGGCGCCGACGATGGTCTTCGCGACCTCGCCGCCCTGGTAGACGTTGAGCGTCGGGATGGACATGACGCCGTACTTGGCGGCCGTGGCCGGGTTCTCGTCGATGTTGAGCTTGACGATCTCGATCTCGTCGCCGTACTCGGCGGCGATGGCCTCCAGGGACGGCGCGATCTGGCGGCACGGACCGCACCAGGCGGCCCAGAAGTCCACCAGGACGGGCTTGTCGCTCTTGAGGACCTTGGCGTCGAAGTCAGCGTCGGTCACGTTAGTGAGGGTGCCGGCCACAGCGGCCTCCTTCTTTTCCTGCGGGGAGTGGGGTGTGGTGGTGCTTTGAGGGTGTCAGACCGTCGCGTGCGCCTTCTCGGCGTCCGCGAGGGCGGCGAGGAAGCGCTCGGCGTCGAGGGCGGCGGAGCAGCCCGTGCCCGCGGCGGTGATGGCCTGACGGTAGGTGTGGTCGACGACGTCGCCCGCGCCGAACACACCGGTGAGGCTGGTGCGTGTGGAGGGGGCGTCGACCTTGAGGTAGCCCTCGGAGTCCAGGTCCAGCTGGTCCTTGAACAGCTCGGTGCGCGGGTCGTGGCCGACGGCGATGAAGAGGCCGGTCACGGGCAGCTCGGAGGTCTCACCGGTCTTGGTGTTGCGCAGGGTGAGCCCCGTGAGCTTCTGGTCGCCGTGGATCGCGGCGACCTCGCTGTCCCAGGCGAACTTGATCTTCGGGTCGGCGAAGGCGCGGTCCTGCATCGCCTTTGAGGCGCGCAGGGAGTCCCGGCGGTGGACGATCGTGACGGACTTGGCGAACCGGGAGAGGAAGGTCGCTTCCTCGATCGCGGTGTCGCCGCCGCCGACCACGACGATGTCGTGGTCCTTGAAGAAGAAGCCGTCGCAGGTGGCGCACCACGAGACGCCGCGGCCGGAGAGGGTGTCCTCGTTCGGCAGGCCGAGCTTGCGGTGCTGGGAGCCGGTGGTCACGATCACGGCCTTCGCCCGGTGCACGGTGCCGGCGGTGTCGGTGACGGTCTTGATCTCGCCGGTGAGGTCCACGGCCACGACGTCGTCCGGAACGAGCTCGGCGCCGAAGCGCTCGGCCTGGCCGCGCATGTTGTCCATGAGGTCGGGCCCCATGATGCCGTCCTGGAAGCCGGGGAAGTTCTCGACCTCGGTGGTGTTCATCAGCGCGCCACCGGCGGTGACGGCACCTTCGAAGACCAGGGGCTTGAGCGAAGCACGTGCGGTGTACAGGGCGGCGGTGTAACCGGCCGGCCCGGAGCCGATGATGATCACGTTTCGTACGTCGCTCACGGGTTGCTTCCTCGTCTCTGCGGACTGCCTGCTGCCTACCGGGGGTGGGCCGGTGTGAACTCTCACCCCACCCAACGGATCCTACGGCGCCCGCATTCCCGAGTTGTCCCCCCGGGCTCCGAGGCCTCTCAGCTCCGGGGGTAGGTGTGGGTCAGCAACGGTTTTCCGGGCGCGGCCGCGGGGGTGGTGACGCAGGTGGCGCCGACGAGATAGGCGTCCACGGCGCCGGGGTCGCCGGGGTGCGGAAGGACGAGGAGGAAGACGTCGCTCCCCTCATAGGTGCCGCGCTCGGACCGCAGGGGCTTCTCGGAGCGGCCGGTGGCCTCCTGGACGCAGGTCGGGACCCGGGGTTCCTCGCCTTCGCCGGGTGCGGCTTCCGGGGCGGCCGGGGAGTTGTTCTCCAGCCCGTAGGTCTGGTTCTGGTCCGCCGGGGCACTCTTCGACCCGTTGCCGGTGGCGAGGAGCTCGCGGACTTCGTCCTGGAGTCCCTGCGCGGTGAAGTCGTGCGTGTCGGACCGGGACCGTGCGGTGGCGGCGTCGCCTCCGGCGGCGGTGTCCTGGGACGACGGGAGTCCGGAGAACAGGTTGAAGAGCAGGACGCCGGCGGCGCAGGTGGCGAGCAGGCCGCCCGCGAGGGCGATCCGGCGACGGGCGCGGCGCCGGCCGGGTCCCGTTGGGCCGTCCGGGTGACCGGAGGGCCGCTTGGCGCCGGTTTCGGTGAGCGGGGAGGGCGATGTTTCACGTGAAACATCGGGGGCGGGACAGGCGGAGGGCGCGGGTCGCCGGGTGGGGCGGGGCTCTTCGCGCGGGGTGGTGGTGGAGTCGAGGAGTGCTTCGGCGGCGAGGGCCGCGTCGATCCGGCCGGAGATGTCGGCGGGCATGCGGGCGGGCCCGGGAAGGGTGCCGAGCAGGGACCTGATCTCCTCCAGGGAGGCGCGTACGTCGGCGCACAAGGCGCAATCGCCGAGATGGCTACGGACTTCGGCCGTACGGGACGGGGAGAGGAGGCCCTCCGTCAGCTCGGAGATCTCCGAGACGTCGGGGTGCCGGACCGTGCCGGTCGTGGTGCTCACGCTCGTCCACCTCCGCCCTTCACTGCGTTGGGATCCGGGGCGCTCCGCCCTCGGTCTGCCGCTGGTGGGACGGTTGTCCCCGGTGTCCGGTTCCTTCCCCGCTCCGTGTCGGTGTTATCCCCGGTGGACGCGCGCAGATGAGTGAGGAGCGGGAGGAGCCTGGCCCGGCCCCGTGCGCAGCGGCTCTTCACGGTGCCGACGGGGACGCCGAGCAGCCGGGCGGCCTCGGCGACGGGGTAGCCCTGCATGTCGACGAGGACGAGCGCCGCGCGTTGCTCGGCCGGCAGGGTGCCCAGAGCGGCCAGGAGCTGGCGGTGGAGGTCCTGGCGCTCCGCCGGGGCCTCGGCGGACTCGTGGGGCTCCAGAAGGCGCTCCAGGCGGTCCGTGTCGTCGAGGGGGGACGTCCTGCGGGAGGCGGCCTTGCGGGCCCGGTCCAGGCAGGCGTTCACGGTGATGCGGTGGAGCCAGGTGGTGACGGCGGACTCGCCGCGGAAGGTGTGCGCCGCCCGGTAGGCGGAGACCAGGGCGTCCTGCACCGCGTCGGCGGCCTCCTCGCGGTCGCCGAGGGTGCGCAGGGCCACCGCCCACAGCCGGTCGCGGTGGCGCCGCACGAGCTCACCGAAGGCATCGGGGTCGCCGGCGGCGTGCAGGGCCAGGAGCTCCTGGTCGCTGCGGCCGCCGGGTGTCGGGTCGTCCAACGGTGAGCCCCTCCCCGAGTCGTACGTCAGCCCTTGAACGTCACGTCGGTGACGCCCTGCTTGAACCCGGCCCCGCTGAACTCGTCACCGGGCGCCTCCGGGAGCGCGGTGATCCACAGGAGTACGTAGCGCGTCTTGAGCGGCGCCTCGGTGGTCAGTTTCACGGCGGTACCCGAGGTGGTGGTGCCGGCGAGCTTCTTCATGGAGGCGACGGATCCCTTGGGCGACAGGGAGTCGGTCGCGTAGAGCGCGAGGGTGGTGTGGGCACCGGCGAACCGCAGCGCTATCGAAGCCTCGGTCACCTCGCGTTCCTCTCCGAGGTCGTAGACGATCCCGATGCCGTCCTTGATCTTGATCTGCGGGCCCTCGAAGAAGCTCTTGCTGCGCCAGAAGGTGGAGGCGTCCCCGTCGTAGGTCTTGCCGACGTCAGCGGTGTTCTGCGGCGTGCCGTCCGGGTAGTGCTCCTGAGCCCCGGTGATGGGGAGCTGCGCGGGCTCCTTCTTGTCCTCGGGGTCGTTGGTCCCGGGCTGGGAGTGGTTGGGGCCGCTGTCGCCCTTGGTGCCGTGGTTCAGGAGGGTGTCGGCGAGCTGCCAGCTGCCGAGGCCGAGGGCGGCGATCAGCAGGGCGGCGACGCCCCACTTGAGGGCACGCCCGGTACGGCTCTGCAAGGGCGGCGGCGGGGGCGCGGCGACGAGCGGCAGCGAGGTGGTCATGCCGGGAGGCGTGGGCCTGCCGTAGCTGCCCTGCTGGTAGGTGGTCTGCTGGTACTCCGGGGGCGCGGTGAAGGTGGGCTCCGGCGGCCGGATGCGGGGCATCGCGGCGACGGCCTTGTACAGCTCCTCCGGGGTGGTGCAGGCGGGTTCCTGACGGGATGCGGTGGCGCCGTCGTTGGCGAGGGCCCGCATGGCGAGCTCGCCCAGGCCTCGGTGCACACCGGCACGGACCTGGTCGGGCGGGATCAGGCCGACGCCCTTGGGCAGGCCGGTGAGGCCGTAGGCGTCGGTCTCGTAGGGCCAGCGCTGGGTCAGGGCCGCGTACAGCAGGGCGCCGATGGCCTCGGTGTCCGCGCGCTGCGGGGTGTCGCTGGTGATGCCGCGCAGGGCTGCGTTCACCGCGAGGCCCCGGATGCGGTACTGGCCCGTGGAGGTGCGCAGTATCGCGCTGGGGGTCAGGCGCAGGTGTGCCAGGCCCTCGCGGTGCGCGGCGGTCATGGCCTGGGAGATCTGGCTGACGAGCTGGTAGGCCTCGTGCGGCTCCAGAGGGCCCGCCGCGAGGACCGCGGTCAGCTCCGTGGCGTCGGGCAGCCATTCGTGGACGACGTAGACGAGGTCGTTCTCCTCCACCGCGTCGAGGACCTGGACGAACCGGGGGTCGCCGAGCAGGGCGGAGGAGCGGGCGGCGGCCAGGACCGCGCGGGCCCGGGCGTGGTCGGCGGGCAGCAGGTGGACGCCCACGGCCCTGCGCAGCTTCTCGTCCATCGCGCGCCAACTGCTGAATCCGTCGACGCGGGTGACGCACTCTTCGAGGCGGTAGCGCCTGGCGAGTTTGTGGCCGCTGTGGAGTTCGGGCGCGGCCGCAGGTGCCGCGTTCCTGAGCTCGCCGTCCTTTTCGAGCATGGGTCCGTCCGCGGCTCGTCCGTTCTGGGTGTCCACCCCGTCGGCCGTGGCCTGGGCCGCCTCAGCGGCCGGCGGCTCGTCGCCGCCGTTGTCGGCCACGTCGACGGCAGCCGTGCTACGTTCCGCCACCGTCGTCCCTGCCTCCCCATCCGTTACGCGCTGTCGGCCAGTCTGCGAAGCCATGCCAATTGTGCCCACAGTCCGGCGCTCTGCACGACACGCTAGGGAAGGGGATGGTTGTACGCATCAGCGCCCCAGGCGTCCGCGGACCATTCCGACCATCGCGTTGAGTTCCTCGATGCGCATCTTCTTCGCCGCGATGACGAACACCGCGCCCAGGGCGATGCCGCCGGCCACCAGCGCGGTGAGGGAACCGAGGGCTCCGCTGCCGAGGAAGCGCAGGACCGCGAAGGCGACCGCGCCGGCCACGGCCGCGGCCGGGAGGCAGGCGCCGATGAGACGGGCGTAGGTGCGCCTCACGTGCGCCCCGTCGAGGTCGCCGCCGAGGCGGACGCGCAGGCGGCGCCAGGCGACGCCCACGCCGACCGCGTAGCCGAGGCCGTAGGCGGCGGCCATGCCGACGACGGCCCAGCGGGCGGGGAGGACGAGGAAGGCGACGGTGGAGACGCCCGCGTTGACGGCGGCGACGATGACCGTGTTGTAGAAGGGGGTCCGGGTGTCCTCGTAGGCGTAGAAGCCGCGCAGGACGACGTACTGGACGGAGTACGGGATCAGCCCGAGGCCGAAGGCCATCAGGATGAAGCCGATGTTCTGGGCGCTCTCCGTGCCGGAACCGGCGTAGAGCAGGCCGGCCATCGGGACGCCCAGCGCGAGGAACGCGAAGGCGCAGGGCACGATCGCGACGGCCGAGGTGCGCAGACCGTAGGAGATGTCGTCGCGGACGGCGGCGGCGTCGCCGTCGTGGGCGGAGCGGGAGATGCGCGGCAGGACGGCCGTCATGACGGAGACGGTGATGATGGCCTGCGGCATCTGCCAGAGCAGCAGGGCGTAGTTGTAGCCGGTGATGCCGGTACCGCCGTGGCCCTGCTTGTCGGCGACCTCGCCCGCCCAGGTGGCGAGCTGCGTGACGACGATCAGGCCGAGCTGGTTGGCGAGGACGAAGAAGAACGTCCACTTCGCCAGGCCGGCGGCCTTGCCGAGACCGTGGCCCTTCCAGTCGAACCGCAGGCGCGGCCTGAAGCCGGCGTCGCGCAGGTAGGGAACCATCGCCAGGGACTGCACGACGAGGCCGAGCAGGGTGCCCAGGCCCAGCAGCCGGACCCCGTCGGGGGTGATGCCGGCCTCGGTGACGCCGGTGGCGGTGAAGCCGCCGAAGGCCCAGATGAAGGCTCCGAAGGTGGCGATGACGACGATGTTGTTGAGGACCGGGGTCCACATCATCGCGCCGAACCGGCCGCGGGCGTTGAGGATCTGACCGAGGACCACGTGCACGCCCATGAAGAACATGGTGGGCAGGCAGTAGTGGGCGAAGGCGACGGCGACGGCCAGCCGCTCGGGATCATCGGCGATCTTCTGCGACATCATGCCGATGAACAGCGGGGCCGCGAGCACGCAGATGGTGGTGACGGCGCCCAGCAGCACCATGACGAGGGTGAGCAGCCGGTTGGCGTAGGCCTCTCCCCCGTCCTTGTCGTTCTTCATCGCGCGCACCAGCTGCGGGATGAAGACCGCGTTGAGGGCGCCGCCGCCGACGAGTACGTAGATCATCGTCGGCAGGGTGTTCGCGACCTGGTAGCTGTCGTTGAGGGTGGCCACGCCGATGGCCCCGGCGATGACCAGGGTCCGCATGAAGCCGGTGATGCGGGAGACGATCGTGCCGGCCGCCATCAGGGCGCTGGACTTCAGCAGGCTGGAGGCGCGTCCGGCGGGCTTGCTCGGCGCCGGAGCGGCGACGGGCGCGTCCTCGGCGGGGGTGCGGGGCGCCGCTTCCTGGTCCCGGTAGAGGTGCGCGAAGGCGTCGGGGCGGGGCTCGTCGTCGGCGGCCTTGGTGACGAGGGAGTCCACACCGACGAACTGCGTGGTGGTGGCGCGGTCGCCGTAGGGCAGGTGGCGGGAGGGTCCGTCCGGCTCGGGCGGCGGGGTCTGGGCCCAGACGCGCGGGTCGGGGGAGTAGGAGGGGGCCTGCGGAGCCGCGTAGAGCGGGCCGGGCTCCTGGAAGGTGCCGGGCGGTGGCGGCGGGTGCGATGCCCGGTCGTACAGGACCTCGGCCACGGGGTCCTGGGCGGACAGGTCCTGAGACCGGTACGGGTCGTAGGCGTAGGCGTCCTGGACATACGGGTCGTGGTCCGGCGCGGGCGCGGGAGCCTGCCCCGGCACCTGGGCACCGGGGGCGGTGCCCTGGGAGGGCGCGGGCCCGCCAGTGCCCTGCGCGCGGTCACCTTCGTACGGCGCGTTCATCGAAACCCCACCTCATCGTCCCCAGGCCGACCGGCCACGGCGTCGCTCAACGGTCCACTGTCTCACCCGTGCCGGACGGGTCCGCGCTTTGCGGTCCGGTGTCCGAGGACTCGTCACTCTGCTGCGTGCTCTCCTCCTCCGCGGCGGCGCGTGCCGCGACGCGCTTGCGGCTGGCGTACATCTTGATGCCGGCCAGGACGAGGAGGAGGACGCCGCCGGCGATGACGAGCATGACGGTAGGTGTGACTTCGGTGGCCTCGACGGTGAAGGTGCGGGCCTTGCCGTACGGGACGCCGTCGGTCGTGAAGAGCTGCGCGGTCACCTCGACCGGCCCGCTCGCGGTCGCGTTGGCGGTGAACTTCACGGTCTGACTGTGCCCGCCCTGGACCGCGACCTCCTGCTGGTCCTCACCGCTGTCGCCGAACATCAGGCGGGTGGGATTGGCGGACCGCACGCGCAGGATCAGGTTGTGGGTGTCCTGGACGAGGCTGTTCTGGACGCTGACGGGGATCGTCGCGCTGTGTCCGGAGAGCGTGGCGTCGGACTTGGGGATGACCTTGACCTTCTCGGTGAGGCCGATCAGGTACTTCTGCACCTGGTCCCGGTACTCCAGGGCCGGTTCGGGGCGGCCGCGCCAGGAGGCGGACATCTCCCGGTTGGTGGTGTTGCCGAAGGGGATCTCGACGCGGTCTGGCGCGGTCAGGATCACCTTGAAGTGGTCGAGGGTGCTCTGGGTGCTGCGGATCTTCTCGAAAGCGGCCACCGGCAGTTCCTGCTTGCTCAGCGCCTCGGGGTACTGGCCCGCGCCCGGGACCTGGGTGGCGGCGCGCGGGTCGGGCGTCGCGGCGGCGGCCGCCTCCAGGTCGGCGGGCTGCGTCCAGCGGCCCGGCTGCAGCCCGCGTATGGCGGCGGCCATCGTCTGTGCCTGGCTGGCGGTCGGCATCCGCTGCGGAGTCACGACGAAGCTGCGCTGCGTGTCGGTCTTCTGCAGGTTCAGGGCGAGGGTGTGGGCGAGGAAGCGCTGGACCGCGAGGGCGGAGTTCCCGGCATCGAGCATGTCGCCCTCGAAAGCCGTGGAGAGCTCGGTGTCGGCGACGACCGCCGTGGTGCCCGCGCCGATGGGGCGGGCGGCCGACGGGTTGTAGCCGAGGGCGCCGGTCTCCTGGAGGCTGTCGCTGCGGGTGAGGACGTTGTGGGCGCCGGCCGAGGTCGCGACGTTCACGATGGACGGGTCGATCGCCCCGTCCACGGGCCAGGAGAAATCGGTGGTCGCGGGGACGTGCAGGACCGTCTCGACGGCTTGCTTCGCCTTGTCGGTGGCCGGCCGGAGCTGGCCCAGCGTGCCGGAGACGTCCTTGCCGCGGTGGGCGAGCGAAGCGATGTCGGGGTCGGCGAAGGGCAGGGCCACGACCTTCTTGCCCTGGACGGCGCTCTCCAGCGAGCTCAGCCACTGCTCGGCGACGGCCTTGTTCTTGCCCTGGACGGTCCGCCCGTCGGCGGTGCGGATCCGGTAGCCCTTGGTCATGGCGTCGACCGTGTAGAGCAGGTCCGGGTCGACGACCCAGGTGATGTTCAGGTCCTTGCCGAGCGAGACCATCTGCTCCAGGCGGCCGCCGGGCCGAAGCTCCTCGGCCAGGCTGTCGTCCAGGAAGACGGGGGTCTGCACCTCGTCCGAGCCGGTCTCCGCGGTCAGGTGGGTTGTGGAGATCAACGGCCACACGTAGGAGATCTGTGAGCGCTTGGCCGCGGCCTCGGGCTGCCAGGGGAGGAAGGTCCGCTGGATGCCGAGGACCTGCTCGTACGGGCGGCTCTCGGTCTCGCCGGACAGGGAGACGCCCAGCTGGTAGACGCCGTCCTTGTCGAGCTCCAGTTTGTTCACCGGGACCTTGAGGGTGAACGGCTGGGCGACCTTCGAGGGCAGCGAATCGATCTTGACGGCGAATTCGGCGCCGACCTCCGCTGGGTCGACCCCCGCCCGGAAGCCGCCGCGCTCCGCGGCCTCGTCGATGGAGCTGCGGTCGCCCAGCGCCGGGCCGACCCGCAGGCCCACGTGCGCGTCGGTGATCTTCTCGCGGCCGTTGTTGACCACGGTGCCGGAGATGGTGAGGGTGTCGCCCTTGACCGGTGCGGTGGGGACCAGGCCGTCGAGCTGGACGTCGACGGCGGCGGCCGCCTCGGCGGCCTGGGCTTCGGGGGCGGGCGAGTACACCAGGGCGGCCAGCACCGGGGTTCCGGCGAGCAGGACGACCGCCCGCCGCAGCCAGCGCTTGCGGGCAGGGGTGGGGGGCACCCCCTGGTTGTCTGCCGCCTCGGCCACGCGCTCCCCCGGTCCCTCGAAGTGTCAGTGGTCGTCGTTTGTGCGTCCACGCATGGTAACGAGGCCCGCTGTGCGCGAGTGCCGCGCCTTGCTCCACATGATCGGGTCCGGCCCGGAGCCCTTGTGGGCCGGGGTGGGCCGAGGTGGCCGCAAACGAGGGAGCTCCCGGCGGGCCGGGCACGTACCCTTTTCTGTTGTGCCGAACGCCAACGAAGACAATGCCACTGTCCTGAGTCAGGGGCAGGCCCACGCGGTGAGCGAACTGCTGCTCATCGCTCCCGTCGCCGACGATCTCGGCCGCCGTTTCCAGGAGGCCGGATTCCGCCTCGCCCTGGTCGGCGGGTCGGTCCGCGACGCGCTGCTCGGGCGCCTCGGCAACGACCTCGACTTCACCACCGACGCCCTCCCCGAGGACGTTCTCAAGATCGTCAGGCCGTGGGCCGACTCGGTCTGGGACGTCGGCATCGCCTTCGGCACGGTCGGTGCGCAGAAGCTGGCCCGGGTCGGAGAAGTCGACAGAAGCTTCCAGATCGAGGTCACCACCTACCGCTCCGAGTCCTACGACCGGACCTCGCGCAAGCCGGAGGTCTCCTACGGCGACTCGATCGAGGAAGACCTGGTCCGCCGCGACTTCACCGTGAACGCGATGGCCGTCGCGCTCCCCGAGAAGGAGTTCGTGGACCCGCACGGCGGCCTGGAAGACCTCGCGGCCGGCGTGCTGCGCACCCCGGGCACCCCGCAGGACTCCTTCTCCGACGACCCGCTGCGCATGCTGCGGGCAGCCCGGTTCGCCGCCCAGCTCGACTTCGAGGTCGCCCCCGACGTGGTCGCCGCGATGACGGAGATGTCCGGCCGCATCGAGATCGTCTCGGCGGAGCGGGTGCAGGGCGAGCTGAACAAGCTGCTGCTCTCCGCGAACCCGCGCAAGGGCCTCGGCCTCCTGGTGGACACCGGGCTGGCCGACCACGTGCTGCCCGAGCTGCCGGCGCTGCGCCTGGAGAGCGACGAGCACCACCGGCACAAGGACGTCTACGACCACTCGCTGATCGTGCTGGAACAGGCGATCGCACTGGAGGAGGACGGCCCGGACCTGGTGCTGCGGCTCGCGGCCCTGCTGCACGACATCGGCAAGCCCCGCACCCGCCGGTTCGAGAGCGACGGACGGGTCTCCTTCCACCACCACGAGGTGGTGGGCGCGAAGATGACCAAGAAGCGCATGACCGCGCTGAAGTACTCCAACGACATGGTCAAGGACGTGTCCCGGCTGGTCGAGCTGCACCTGCGGTTCCACGGCTACGGGGACGGGGAGTGGACCGACTCGGCGGTGCGCCGCTACGTCCGCGACGCCGGCCCGCTGCTGGAGCGGCTGCACAAGCTGACCCGCTCCGACTGCACGACGCGCAACAAGCGCAAGGCGAACGCGCTCTCCCGTACGTATGACGGGCTGGAGGAGCGCATCGCCCAGCTCCAGGAGAGGGAGGAGCTGGACGCGATCCGCCCCGACCTGGACGGCAACGAGATCATGCGGGTGCTGGAGGTCGGCCCAGGTCCGGTGATCGGCAAGGCCTACGCGTTCCTGTTGGAGCTGCGGCTGGAGAACGGTCCGATGGGGCGCGACGAGGCCGTCGTCGCCCTCAAGGAGTGGTGGGCGGCGCAGGCCTGAGAAAGGCCTGCGGGCGTGGTCCCCGCGCGGGCGGCGGGGGGGGGGGGGCCGGGAGCACAACCCCGCCCGCCCCCCCCCCCCCACCCCAACCCCCCCCCCCCGCCCGGCGGGCCGGGGCGGTGTGTACGGAAACCACCCCCCGCCC
>NZ_JBHWVV010000015.1:0-143944 GCF_042736715.1 Streptomyces sp. NPDC060049 | reverse complement strand
GCCGCGCTTTATATGGGGGGGGGGGGTGGGCCCCCGGGGGGGGGGGGGGTTTTTTTCCCCTTAAAAAACCCCCCCCCGACGAAGCCCGCCCAACGACTCCCCCGTACGCCGGCCGTCGGTCAGGGCGATGTTTCACGTGAAACATCGCCCTGCCTGATGAGGAAGGCAGCGGTCACGGCGTAGAGCGCGGACACGCCGAGGATCAGCGGGACGGACCGGCCGTCGAGGGGAAGCACGAGCGCGGCCAACCCGGCGGCGCCGACGAAGGCGACGTTGAAGAGCACGTCGTAGACCGAGAAGACACGGCCCCGGAAGTCGTCGTCCACCTGGGACTGAACGACGGTGTCGGTGGAGATCTTGGCGCCCTGCGTGGCGAGGCCGAGGACGAAGGCGGCGGCCAGCATCGGGCCGGGGGCGAAGAACAGCCCGAGTGCCGGGACCAGGACGGCGGCCCCGGCGGCGCAGGCGGTGATCCAGCCGCGGGTGCCCAGTCGGCCCACGAGCCAGGGTGTGACGAGGGCCGCGGCGAAGAACCCGGCCCCCGAGACCCCCACCGCGACACCCAGCAGGGCGAGGCCTTCGGCCTCGTCGGCCGACCAGGAGTAGCGGCAGAGCATCAGCAGGGTGACGGTCAGCGCCCCGTAGCAGAACCGCATCAGGGTCATGGCGGTGAGGGCCTGGGCGGCCGCCCGCCGGACCGCCAGGTGCCGAAGACCGTCGGCCATGCCCCGGACGACGATGACGACCGCCTCGCCCACCGTCGGGTTGATCCTGCCAGGAGGGTGGTCGGGCCCGAGGAGGCCGATGGCGAGCCGCAGGGCGGCCAGGGCCGCGCACAGGTAGAGGCCGGCTCCCAGGAGCACGACGAGGGCGTCGGAGTCGGCGGCCAGGGCCCGGACGAGGAAGGCCAGTCCCCCGCCTGCGACGGCCGCGAGGGTTCCCGCGGTGGGGGAGAGTGCGTTCGCGGTGACCAGCTGGCCGGGGCCGACCACATGGGGGAGGGAGGCGGCGAGTCCGGCGAGGACGAAGCGGTTGACGGCCGTCACGGACAGGGCCGAGGCGTAGAAGAGCCAGTCGGGGACGTGAGCGACGATCAGCATGCCGGTGACGCAGGCGAGGAAGGCCCGCAGCAGGTTCCCGTAGAGGAAGACCTGGCGGCGCGGCCAGCGGTCCAGCAACACCCCGGCGAAGGGCCCGATCACCGAATAGGGCAGCAGGAGCACCGCCATGGCGGACGCGATGGCCGCGGGTGAGGCCTGCTTCTCCGGTGAGAAGACGACGTAGGTGGCCAGTGCGACCTGGTAGACGCCGTCCGCCGCCTGGGAGAGCAGCCGCACGGCGAGGAGGTTGCGGAAGTCCCGCAGACGCAGGAGTACGCGCAGATCACGTACGACAGCCATGAGGGAAAGGGTCACATACGCGGAGGGTCCCCGGGCACTTTGCCCGGGGACCCTCCGCGGAAGATCAGCCGAAGTCCAGGAGTCGTCGAGGACTCTTGGGGTGCGGCCGGAGCGCGACTAGCGCTCGACCTCGCCCTTGATGAACTTCTCGACGTTCGCGTAGGCCTCGTCGTCGAAGTACTGCACCGGCGGGGACTTCATGAAGTAGCTCGAAGCCGACAGGATCGGGCCACCGATACCGCGGTCCTTGGCGATCTTCGCGGCGCGCAGGGCGTCGATGATGACACCGGCGGAGTTCGGGGAGTCCCACACCTCGAGCTTGTACTCGAGGTTCAGGGGGACGTCACCGAAGGCGCGACCCTCGAGGCGGACGTAGGCCCACTTGCGGTCGTCGAGCCACGCGACGTAGTCGGACGGGCCGATGTGGACGTTCTTCTCGCCGAGCTCACGGTCGGGGATCTGCGAGGTGACGGCCTGCGTCTTGGAGATCTTCTTCGACTCGAGGCGGTCGCGCTCGAGCATGTTCTTGAAGTCCATGTTGCCGCCGACGTTGAGCTGCATGGTGCGCTCAAGACGGACACCGCGGTCCTCGAACAGCTTCGCCATCACGCGGTGCGTGATGGTGGCGCCGACCTGCGACTTGATGTCGTCGCCGACGATCGGGACACCGGCCTCGGTGAACTTGTCAGCCCACTCCTTGGTGCCGGCGATGAAGACCGGGAGGGCGTTGACGAAGGCGACCTTGGCGTCGATGGCGCACTGGGCGTAGAACTTCGCCGCAGCCTCGGAACCGACGGGCAGGTAGCAGATCAGCACGTCGACCTGGCGGTCCTTGAGGATCTGCACGATGTCGACGGGAGCCTCGGCGGACTCCTCGATCGTCATGCGGTAGTACTTGCCCAGGCCGTCCAGGGTGTGGCCGCGCTGAACGGTCACGCCCGTGTTCGGGACGTCGCAGATCTTGATGGTGTTGTTCTCGCTGGCGCCGATGGCGTCCGAAAGGTCGAGGCCGACCTTCTTCGCGTCGACGTCGAACGCGGCGACGAACTCGATGTCACGCACGTGGTAGTCGCCGAACTGGACGTGCATCAGACCGGGGACCTTGGCCGCCGGGTCGGCGTCCTTGTAGTACTCGACGCCCTGCACCAGCGAGGCGGCGCAGTTTCCTACGCCGACGATGGCTACGCGAACCGAACCCATTCCGGTTGCTCCCTGTTTGTTCTCGGACGAGGCCTGCGAGATGCAGGTCTCACTTTGCACTTTCGTCGGACGGACCGGGCTTTCTCTGATCCCGTCCCGCCCGCTCACTTTCGATGAGCTCGTTCAGCCAGCGCACTTCGCGCTCCACGGATTCCATGCCGTGTCGCTGCAGCTCGAGCGTGTAGTCGTCGAGCCGCTCGCGGGTGCGGGCGATCGAGGCGCTCATCTTCTCCAGGCGCTCCTCAAGCCGGCTGCGACGGCCTTCCAGCACCCGCATGCGCACTTCCCGTTCGGTCTGGCCGAAGAAGGCGAAGCGGGCGGCGAAGGACTCGTCCTCCCAGGCATCGGGGCCCGTGTGGGAGAGGAGCTCTTCGAAGTGTTCCTTGCCTGCTGCCGTCAACCGGTAGACGATCTTGGCGCGGCGCCCTGCGAGTGAAGCGGCGAGAGCGTCTTCCGGGGCATTGCCCGGCTCTTCGATCAACCAACCGTTGGTGACGAGCGTCTTGAGGCAGGGATAGAGCGTTCCGTAGCTGAACGCTCTGAACACCCCAAGCGAGGTGTTGAGCCGCTTGCGCAGCTCGTAGCCGTGCATGGGGGATTCGCGAAGCAGGCCCAAGACGGCGAACTCGAGGATGCCTGAGCGCCTGCTCATCCGCCTGTCCTTCCTCCGCCTCGGAGTCATTGTGCCGAGCTGATGTATCGGCTCGATACATCCAGACGATAGATCGGCTTGTCGCTCGCTACAAGTGGCGACACGGTGACCGGCGTCACATCACCAATTCGTACGAGGCAAGTTGCCTGTTTTGGGGTGAACTTCGGCACTGAGGGGCTTTTGGGCGTGCGTAGTCTGTGCGCCATGACACCGGGGGGACCTCAACTGCCGCTTCCAGGCCACTCGCCTGCCCGAGGAGTAGTCGTTAGATGAGCGAGCACCGCCGCAAACCGCAGCAGCCCCAGGGTGGGGGCCGCGCCGCGGCCCGCAGGGCTGCCCAGCAGCGCCCCGGCCGGGGTGCCGGACGTGACGTTCCCACCGCGTCACCCAGCGGACCGTACGAGGAGCCGTCGGAGCACGGCAGCCGCACGGACGCCCGGAGAACCGACGGCCGAGGTTCGGGACGGGGCCGGAGCGCCGCCCCGGCCGGACGCGGCACGGGCCGCCCGAACAAGCGGTTCATCAACTACCCGCGCTCGGACAAGGACGGCTGGAAGCGCTTCGTCCCGTCCTGGAAGCTGGTGGGCGGAACGGCCCTGGGCTTCTTCGCGGTCATCACGGCAGGCGCCGGCATCGGCATCGCCTCGGTGAACACCCCCGACGCGAACAAGATGGCCGAAGCGCAGAACAACGTCTTCTACTGGGCCGACGACACCCAGATGGTCGCGACCGGCGGGTCCGTCAACCGCCAGATCGTGCCCATCGGGAAGATCCCGCGGTCCATGCAGAACGCGGTGATCGCTGCGGAGAACGAGTCCTTCGAGTCGGACAAGGGCGTCGACCCCATGGGCATCGGCCGGGCCGTGTGGAACATGGCCAAGGGCGGATCCACCCAGGGCGGCTCGACGATCACCCAGCAGTACGTGAAGAACACCTACCTGGACTCCGACCAGACGCTCAAGCGCAAGGTCACCGAGCTCTTCATCTCGATAAAGCTGGGTGTGACCGAGGAGAAGAACACGATCCTCGCGGGTTACCTCAACACCGCCTACTACGGGCGCGACGCCTACGGGATCCAGGCCGCCTCCCGGGCCTACTTCGGCAAGGACTGCACGGAGCTGACCCCGTCCGAGGGCGCCTTCCTGGCCGCCGTGCTCAAGGGCCCCAACCTCTACAACCCGGACGGCGGCATCGGCTCCGCGGCCACGCCCGAGGCGAACACCGCGCGGGCCAAGGAGCGCTGGGCCTGGGTCCTGGACCGCGAGGTCACGGTCGGCCGCATGCAGAAGGCCGAGCGGGACCAGTACAAGGACTTCCCCGCGCTCGTCGAATCCGCGCAGGCCAAGGGCATGTCCGGTCAGATCGGCTACATGGTCGACACGGCCAAGGCGTACGCGATGAAGGCCGCGAACCTCACCGTCGACGACCTGGCCAAGGGCGGCTACCAGATCCACACCACCTTCGAGAAGCCGAGGGTGGAAGCGCTGGTCAAGTCCGTCGAGGAGACCCGCGACCGGTTGATCGACGAGAAGAAGCGCCCCGACACCGACACCTTCGTCCAGTTCGGCGCGGCTTCCGTGGACGTGAAGACCGGAGCCCTCGTCGCCCTGTACGGCGGTCCCGGCATGGACAAGAAGCACTTCAACAACAACGCCAACACCTCGGGCGTCCAGGTGGGCTCCACCTGGAAGCCCTTCGTGCTGGCGGCGGCCATGCAGTACGGCACCCAGAACTCCAAGGGCTCGGGGATCTCGGCCGACAGCAAGTACATGGCCAATGACCTCACGGTGATCAACAACCGTGAGGGCAAGCCGCTGCGCGACAAGGACGGCAAGCCGTTCAAGCAGAAGAACGAGAGCCCGACCGCCTACGGCTACGTCACCCTGAACGAGGCGATGGAGAAGTCCATCAACGTCCCGTTCGCCCAGCTCGTCTTCGACGTCGGCCACAGCAAGGTCAGGGAAGTCGCCAAGGCCACGGGCATCCTCGAAGAGTCGATGGACCCGAACGCGAACGCCTCCTTCGCGCTCGGCACCTCGACCCCCAGCGCCATCCGGATGGCCGACTCGTACGCCACCTTCGCCGCCTCCGGCACCCACCACGATCCGTACTCGGTGCGCAGCGTCCAGAAGGACGGCAAGGACCTTCCGGGCTTCGAGGCCCCCAAGGCGGAGCTGGCCATGGACAACTCCATCGCGGACAACATCACCAAGGTCCTGCAGAACGTCGTCGAGAACGGCACCGGCAAGAAGGCCAAGGGGCTGGGCCGGCCCGCCGCGGGCAAGACCGGTACCACCGACGAGAACATGTCGGCCTGGTTCGTCGGCTACACGCCCGAGCTGTCCACCTCCGTGACCCTGTTCCGCTCGGACCCCAGTGCCGAGAAGAAGGAACTGATCTCCATGAAGGGCGTGGGCGGCATCCCGTCCCTTCACGGTGGTGACATCCCGGCCGAGATCTGGACGAAGTACATGAAGGAGGCGCTGAACGGCGTCCCCGAGAAGGACTTCCCCGAGCCCGACAAGATCGGTGTCGTCGCGGATGCCTCCGGGGCGCCCTCCCCCAGCCCCTCGCCGTCCCCCTCCCCCTCGATCACGCCGTCGACCACTCCGTCGATCACGCCGTCCCCGGTCGCTCCCACCCCGTCGAAGACCGGAAAGCCCTCCTGCCGGCCGTGGGAGATCTGCGACCCGGACCCCAGCCCCGGCGCCTCCGTGTCGACGTCCCCGTCGCCGAGCAAGACGGGCGGCAGACCCGGCGGGACGACGAACGGCGGCACCTTCCCGATAGGGGGCTCGACGGGAGGCTGACCGCCGGCCCCGTGAAACGCCGGAGAGGGCCGTCGCACTCGGTGCGACGGCCCTCTCCCATGTCCGGCGCGGTACGGCAGGATGTGCGCATGACGAAGGTGCACGAGGACAGCCCCGTACTGCCCACCCAGCAGGACGAGGTGGCCGCCGCCGGGAGCGAGCTCATCGGCGGCCCACTGGGCCGCTACGCGCGGCTGGGCGGCCACTGGCTGACGCCGGTGCGCGTCGTGGTGCTCGTCGCGCTGGGGATGTTCGCGCTCGGCATGGTGCAGAAGCTGCCCTGCTACGACTGGGCGTGGTTCCGCGGGGCCGGCTCCCAGTACACCCACGCCTGCTATTCCGACATCCCGCACCTCTACGCCGTACGCGGCTTCGCCGACGGCCTCACGCCGTACTTCGACCGGCTCCCCGGGGACATGCAGTTCCTGGAGTACCCGGTGCTCACCGGGCTCTTCATGGAGATCGCCTCCTGGATGACGCCCGACAGCGGCTCCATGCAGCACCGGGAGCAGATGTACTGGATGGTCAACGCGGGGATGCTGATGGCCTGCGCCGCCGTGATCGCCGTGTGCGTCGCCCGCACCCACCGCCGCCGCCCGTGGGACGCGCTGCTCTTCGCCCTCGCGCCCGCCTTCGCGCTGACGGCGACCATCAACTGGGACCTGCTGGCCATCGCCCTGACCGCCGCCGCCATGCTCATGTGGTCGCGGGGCCGGGCGCTGGCCTTCGGCATCCTGGTCGGGCTGGCCACCGCGGCCAAGCTCTACCCCGTCCTGCTCCTCGGCGCCGTGTTCGTGCTCTGCTGGCGGGCCGGGAAGTGGCGCGCCTTCGGTGCGGCGGTCGGTGGCGCCGCCGCCTCCTGGCTCGTGGTGAACCTGCCCGTCATGCTCTTCGCCTGGGAGGGCTGGACGAAGTTCTACACCTTCAGCCAGGAGCGGCCGATCGACTTCGGCTCCGTGTGGCTGCTGATCTCCCAGCGCTCCGGGAACCCGCTGGAGGGCGCCAACACCTACGCCACGGGCCTGACGCTGCTGCTGTGTGCCGGCATCGGCCTGCTCACGCTGACCGCGCCCCGCCGTCCGCGCTTCGCGCAGCTGGCCTTCCTGCTGGTCGCCGCCTTCATCCTGGTCAACAAGGTCTACTCGCCCCAGTACGTGCTGTGGCTCATCCCCCTCGCGGCGCTGGCCCGGCCGCGCTGGCGGGACTTCCTGATCTGGCAGGCCGGCGAGGTCGTCTACTTCCTGGGGATCTGGTTCTACCTGGCCTACACGACCAGTGGGGACAAGCACCAGGGCCTGCCCCTGGAGGGCTACCAGCTGGCGATCGCCGCCCACCTGCTGTGCACGCTCTACCTGTGCGCCGTCGTCGTACGCGACATCCTGCTGCCCGAGCGTGACGTGGTGCGGCGTGACGGTTCGGACGACCCCTCGGGAGGCGTCCTGGACGGCGCCGAGGACGTCTTCACCCTGTCGCAGACGGCGAAGGCGCCGCAGGAAGCGGCGCCTTCGCAGGGACAGCGGGTCGACTGGGGCGCGGGCCCCAGGATCTGACTCAGGCGTCGAGCGCCCGGTCGAACTGCGTGGTGGTGTGGCGCAGGTGCGCCACCAGCTCGTCGCCGACCTTCGGCTCGGGAGAGTCGGAGGGCACGAACAGGATCGACACCTGCATGTGCGGCGGCTCGGCGAACCAGCGCTGCTTGCCCGCCCACACGAAGGGCGACAGGTTCCGGTTGACGGTGGCCAGTCCGGCCCGGGCGACGCCCTTGGCCCTCGGCATCACCCCGTGCAGCGCCTTGGGCGCCTCCAGGCCGACCCCGTGCGACGTGCCGCCGGCGACGACGACGAGCCAGCCGTCGGAAGCGGCCTTCTGCTGGCGGTAGCCGAAGCGGTCGCCCTTGGCGACGCGGGTGACGTCGAGGACACCGCCGCGGTACTCGGTCGCCTCGTGGTCGCCCAGCCACAGCCGCGTGCCGATCCGGGCCCGGAAGCGGGTCTGGGGGAACTGCTGGCGCAGCCGCGCCAGGTCCTCGGCCTTCAGGTGGCTGACGAACATGGTGTGCAGCGGCAGCCGGGCCGCACGCAGTCGGTCCATCCAGGCGATGACCTCCTCGACGGCGTCCGAACCGTCCGGGCGGTCCAGCGGCAGGTGCAGGGCGAAGCCCTCCAGCCGGACGTCCTCGATCGCCGAGTGCAGCAGCCCGAGGTCCTGCTCGGAGATGCCGTGGCGGCGCATCGAGCTCATGCACTCGATGACCACGCGGGCGCCGACCAGGCCGCGTACCCCGTCCACCGAGGACACCGAGCGGATGACCCTGTCCGGCAGCGGCACCGGCTCCTCACCGCGCCGGAACGGGGTGAGGACGAGCAGGTCGCCGCCGAAGAAGTCCTTGATGCTGGCGGCCTCGTACGTCGTGCCGACGGCCAGGACGTCGGCGCCCATCCGGGTCGCCTCCTCGCAGAGCCGCTCGTGGCCGAAGCCGTAGCCGTTGCCCTTGCAGACCGGGATCATCCCGGGGAACTGGTCCTGGACCTGCTTCTGGTGCGCACGCCAGCGCGCGGTGTCGACGTAGAGCGTGAGCGCCATGCCCGTCCGGAGCCTCTCTCGAAAAGCTGCGTGGTGCAGCGGTGCGGTGTGTGGGGGTGGGGATCAGCGGCGCGACATATACATGTCGAGCGCCTTGTGCAGCAGCTTGTTGAGCGGGAAGTCCCACTCGCCGACGTACTCGACGGCCTCGCCGCCCGTGCCGACCTTGAACTGGATCAGCCCGAACAGGTGGTCGTTCTCGTCCAGGGTGTCACTGATGCCGCGCAGGTCGTAGACGCTTGCGCCGAGCGCGTAGGAATCGCGCAGCATGCGCCACTGCATCGCGTTCGAGGGGCGGACCTCGCGCTTGTGGTTGGCGGAGGCGCCGTAGGAGTACCAGACGTGCTGGCCGACGGTGAGCATCGTGGCGGCGGCCAGCGGCTCCCCCTCGTGCTGGGCGATGTACAGCCGCATCCGGTTGGGGTCCTCGGAGTTGAGGGCCTTCCACTGGCGCTGGAAGTAGCTGAGCGGCCGCGGGCGGAACTTGTCGCGCTCGGCCGTGATCTCGTACAGCTGCTGCCAGACGGGCAGGTCCTCGTAGCCGCCCTGGACGACCTCGACGCCGGCCTTCTCGGCCTTCTTGATGTTGCGGCGCCACAGCTGGTTGAAGCCCTTGAGGACGTCGTCCAGCGAGCGGTTGGCCAGCGGCACCTGGAAGACGTATCGGGGCTGGACGTCGCCGAAGCCGGCGCCCCCGTCCTCAGCCTGCTGCCAGCCCATGCGGCGCAGCTTGTCGGAGACCTCGAAGGCGCGGGGCTCGATGGCCGAGGCCTCCACGTCGCGCAGGCGCTTGACCTCCGGGTCCTGGATTCCGGCCTTGATGGCGGTGGAGTTCCAGCGGCGGATGACGACGGGCGGGCCCATCTTCACGGTGAAGGCGCCCTGCTGCTTGAGGTGCGCCAGCATCGGCTGGAGCCACTCGTCGAGGTTGGGGGCGTACCAGTTGATGACCGGGCCCTCGGGGAGGTACGCGAGGTACCGCTTCACCTTGGGCAGCTGGCGGTACAACACGAGGGCGGCGCCGACGAGTTCGCCGGACTTGTCGAACCATCCGAGGTTCTCGGAACGCCACTCGTTCTTCACGTCGGCCCACGCCGGGACCTGGCAGTGGCTAGCCGAGGGCAGACTCTGGAGGTAGCCCAGGTGCTGCTCTCGGCTGATGGTCCTCAGGGACAGGCTCATGCGGGGCGTCTCCTCCGGCGGCTTCGCTGGCTATGGCGCGAAGCCTACTGCGACAAGGGCGCCACCCATCTGGGGGACAGGCCGTGCCTGGGCCGGTGGAGGCCGGCGCCCCGTCGCGGAGCCACCCGGTCAGCCCAGCCAGCCCCCGAAGAGACCGCCGTGCGCCATGCCGAGGAAGAAGCCGAAGGCGGAGGCGCCGAGGCCGATGATCAACGCGAAGCGCTCGCGTGTCGTCGCCGAGATGAACTGCCCGTAGGCGCCCGTCAGGATCCCGATCAGCCCGGTCCACGAGCTGAGCAGGTGCAGATGGTCGAAGAAGGCCGTGACGAACGCCACGGTGCCGAGGATCAGAGTGACCGCCATCAGGGTGTCCTGGAGCGGGTGGGGCTTGCCGTCGGTCGCGAAGAGCGAGATGGACGACTGGCGTCGCATTGCCTGTGCCATCGGAAAGGCACCTCCTGGCTGCAGCAGAGCGGTGCTGCGGGGCCGCTTCCGGCAGGGGCCGGAGGCATAGCACCGAGCACACCCGATGGATACAGATTGTGGCCTCCTGGTGCCGGATTTCAACCGGAAGGAGTCGACCAGGTAGTCTGTACGGTCTGCGCGGTGTCTGCTCTGCGGATGCCGTGCGTACGCATCACGACCCTCCTGCCACGGAACGACCGTGGCCGCTGAGTCCAAAGGAGGTGGGTTCCACATGCGTCACTACGAAGTGATGGTCATCCTCGACCCCGATCTCGAGGAGCGCGCTGTCTCCCCGCTGATCGAGAACTTCCTTTCTGTCGTCCGTGAGGGCAACGGAAAGGTCGAGAAGGTCGACACCTGGGGCCGTCGTCGTCTCGCTTACGAGATCAAGAAGAAGCCCGAGGGCATCTACTCGGTCATCGACCTCCAGGCCGAGCCTGCGGTCGTCAAGGAGCTTGACCGACAGATGAACCTGAACGAGTCGGTTCTCCGGACCAAGGTCCTTCGCCCCGAGACCCACTGAACTTCGGTTCAGCGGTAATCGGGACCGAGTAGCACAGCAGCCCAGCAGCAATCCCCGCCGAGAGGTTCATCCATGGCAGGCGAGACCGTCATCACGGTCGTCGGCAATCTCGTCGACGACCCCGAGCTGCGCTTCACCCCCTCGGGTGCGGCGGTCGCGAAGTTCCGTGTCGCGTCCACACCCCGCACCTTCGACAAGCAGACCAATGAGTGGAAGGACGGCGAGAGCCTGTTCCTCACCTGCTCGGTCTGGCGGCAGGCGGCGGAAAACGTCGCCGAGTCCCTTCAGCGGGGCATGCGCGTCATCGTGCAGGGCCGGCTGAAGCAGCGGTCCTACGAGGACCGTGAGGGTGTCAAGCGCACGGTCTACGAGCTGGACGTCGAGGAAGTCGGCCCCAGCCTGAAGAACGCGACGGCCAAGGTCACCAAGACCACTGGTCGCGGTGGCCAGGGTGGGTACGGCGGCGGCGGTGGCGGCGGTCAGCAGCAGGGCGGCGGCGGTGGCAACTGGGGCGGAGCCCCCAGTGGCGGCGCTGCTCCCCAGGGCGGCGGAGGTCCCTCCGACGACCCCTGGGCGTCCAGTGCGCCGGCCGGCGGCCAGCAGCAGGGCGGCGGCGGTGGCGGCTGGGGCGGAAGCTCCGGCGGCTCCGGCGGTGGCTACTCGGACGAGCCGCCCTTCTAGGGCAGCTCGCACCCCCACTTCTTGATTTCACAGGAGAGACACAATGGCGAAGCCGCCTGTGCGCAAGCCTAAGAAGAAGGTCTGCGCGTTCTGCAAGGACAAGACCGTGTACGTGGACTACAAGGACACGAACATGCTGCGGAAGTTCATTTCCGACCGTGGCAAGATCCGTGCCCGCCGCGTTACCGGCAACTGCACGCAGCACCAGCGTGACGTCGCCACGGCCGTCAAGAACAGCCGTGAGATGGCACTGCTGCCCTACACGTCCACCGCGCGATAAGGAAAGGGTGACCGAAAAATGAAGATCATCCTGACCCACGAGGTCTCTGGCCTCGGCACCGCCGGCGATGTCGTCGACGTCAAGGACGGTTACGCTCGCAACTACCTGGTCCCGCGTGGTTTCGCGATCCGCTGGACCAAGGGTGGCGAGAAGGACGTGGCGCAGATCCGCCGCGCCCGCAAGATCCACGAGATCGCGACCATCGAGCAGGCCAACGAGTTCAAGGCCAAGCTCGAGGCCGTCAAGGTCCGTCTGGCCACCCGCGCGGGTGACGCCGGTCGTCTCTTCGGTTCCGTCACGCCCTCCGACATCGCCACGGCGATCGAGGCGTCCGGTGGCCCGAAGGTCGACAAGCGCCGCGTCGAGCTGGGCTCCCCGATCAAGACCCTCGGTTCGTACCAGGTCTCCGTGCGTCTGCACGCCGACGTGGCCGCGAACGTGGGCATCGAGGTCGTCGCCGCCTAAGGGCTGCGCATGAAGGGCCGCACCCCCCAGGGGTGCGGCCCTTCGTCGTTTTCCGGCGCGCCCGCCCCGTGCGGTGCGCGGGTGAGGTGTGACGGAGCGGTACGAGCGGTGTTTCACGTGAAACATTCGGTGTTTCACGTGAAACACCGCGGTTGTTTCACGTGAAACATCCGGTGGTCTAGCGGGTCGCTCCGGAGACCAGCCAGCGGCCCGAGCGGGCGCGCAGCTGGAGGGTGGCCATCCGGACCAGCATCATCAGCGTCATGGCGCACCACAGGGCCGTCAGCCCGCCTCCCACGGCCGGTACGAGCAGTGCGGCCGGGGCGAAGACGGCGAGGGTCACGAGCATGGCCCAGGCCAGGTAGGGCCCGTCGCCCGCGCCCATCAGGACGCCGTCGAGGATGAAGACGATGCCGCAGACGGGCTGGGAGACGGCCACCACGAGCAGGGCGGGCAGCATCGCGCTCTCTACCGCGGGATCACTGGTGAAGAGCGGGATGAAGACGGGACGGGCGACGATCACCAGGGCGCCCAGAACGATGCCGGAGACGACCCCCCACTGCACCATGCGACGGCAGACGGCCTTGGCGCCCTCGGTGTCGCCCGCGCCGAGATAGCGGCCGATGATGGCCTGCCCGGCGATGGCGATCGCGTCCAGGGCGAAGGCGAGCAGGCTCCACAGCGAGAGCAGGATCTGGTGGGCGGCGATGTCGGCGTCCCCGAGACGGGCGGCCACCGCGGTCGCGATCATCAGGACGCCGCGCAGGGACAGGGTGCGGACGAGCAGCGGTGCGCCGGCCTGTGCGCAGGCCCGGATCCCGGCGGCGTCGGGGCGCAGCGAGGCGCCGTGCCGGCGGGCGCCGCGGACGACCACGACGAGGTAGGCGGCGGCCATGGCGCACTGGGCGATCACCGTGCCCCAGGCGGACCCTGCGATGCCGAGGCCGGCGCCGTAGACGAGTACGACGTTCAGGGCCGCGTTGAGGGCGAAGCCGCCGATCGCGACGTAGAGCGGGGTGCGGGTGTCCTGGAGGCCGCGGATGACTCCGGTGGCGGCGAGAACGACGAGCATTGCGGGGATTCCGAGGGTGGAGATCCGCAGGTAGGTGACCGCGTGCTGGGACACGGCGTCGGAGGCTCCGAAGAGGGAGACCAGGGAGGGCGCCGTGGGCAGCAGGAGGACGATGACGGCCGCGCCGAGCAGCAGGGCGAGCCAGATGCCGTCCATGCCCTGCCGGATGGCCGCCTGGAGGTCGCCGGCGCCGACACGTCGGGATACGGCCGCGGTGGTGGCGTAGGCGAGGAAGATGAAGACGCTGACGCCGGTGCTGAGGAGCGCGGCGGCGATGCCGAGACCGGCCAGCTGGGGGGTGCCGAGGTGCCCCACGATGGCACTGTCGGCCATGACGAAGAGGGGTTCGGCGACGAGTGCGCCGAAGGCGGGGACCGCGAGCGCGAGGATCTCGCGGTCGTGTCGTCTCGGGGCAGCCTTCGGCGCTGCGGGGGCCTGTCTCATGGGCTCAATCTAATCTTCCACAGGTAATAGACACAACCCCTTTTGAGTCCTTACCCGTACGCCGATTCGCGCGTTCGTCACACCTCATTGGAGGCGATCTTGAGACAGTGGCCAAGATTTTTCCCCCGGCCGGTGGACGGAGGAGGAAAGAGCAGGTCAGGCGGGGTGTAGGGGTGCCTCGGGTGATTTTGTCCACAGCGTCGTCCCCCGGTCCGTGCACAGCTTCCGGGGACTTACCCACAGCATTGGCGCCGTCATCCACAACTCATCCACACAGCCTGTGGATAACAAGATTGGCTGACGCCGCTCCCGGCCCTACCGTGGTGCGTTGCCCGACTCGACGAAAGTCGATTCGGGTGCCCCAAATGTCAGAGCCGTGTCGTACAAAGAATGGCACGGCGAGGTCCGCGTTGCGGACGGGAGGAGGCGGCCCGGTGAGCATCCCCGAGCCCATGGACGACCCTTGGGCCGACAGCGGTCCGGGGGACCGTCTGCCCACCCGTTCGCGCCGTGGCGGAGAAGGCCGCGGCCGCGGGGACGAACAGCAGGACCGAGGCCGCGAGGGGGGCTCCTGGGACGGTGGCGGCGGCTTCGAACGGGTCCCGCCCCAGGACCTCGATGCCGAGCAGTCCGTCCTGGGCGGCATGCTGCTGTCCAAGGACGCCATCGCCGACGTGGTCGAGGTGCTCAAGGGGCACGACTTCTACCGTCCGTCGCACGAGACGATCTACCAGGCCATCCTCGACCTGTACGCCAAGGGCGAGCCGGCCGACCCGATCACCGTCAGCGCGGAACTGACCCGGCGCGGAGAGATCAGCAAGGTCGGCGGGGCCCCGTACCTGCACACGCTCGTCCAGTCGGTACCGACGGCGGCGAACGCCGAGTACTACGCGGAGATCGTTCACGAGCGGGCGGTCCTGCGCCGGCTCGTCACCGCCGGTACGAAGATCACGCAGATGGGCTACGCCGCCGACGGTGACGTCGACGAGATCGTCAACAGCGCACAAGCCGAGATCTACGCCGTCACCGAGCAGCGGACCTCCGAGGACTACCTGCCGCTGGGCGACATCATGGAGGGCGCCCTCGACGAGATCGAGGCGATCGGATCGCGCAGCGGACAGATGTCGGGCGTCCCGACGGGCTTCACGGATCTGGACTCCCTGACCAACGGACTCCACCCGGGCCAGATGATCGTCATCGCGGCCCGTCCCGCCATGGGAAAGTCCACGCTCGCGCTGGACTTCGCCCGTGCCTGCTCCATCAAGGCCAATCTGCCCAGCGTCATCTTCTCCCTCGAAATGGGCCGCAACGAGATCGCGATGCGCCTGCTCTCGGCGGAGGCCCGCGTGGCGCTGCACCACATGCGCTCCGGCACGATGACGGACGACGACTGGACCCGGCTGGCCCGCCGCATGCCGGACGTCTCCGCGGCCCCGCTCTACATCGACGACTCGCCGAACCTGTCGATGATGGAGATCCGGGCGAAGTGCCGGCGCCTCAAGCAGCGCAACGACCTCTCGCTCGTCGTCATCGACTACCTCCAGCTGATGCAGTCGGGCGGTTCGCGCAGGCCCGAGAGCCGCCAGCAGGAGGTCTCGGACATGTCGCGAAACCTCAAGCTGCTGGCGAAGGAGCTGGAGGTCCCGGTGATCGCGCTGTCCCAGCTGAACCGTGGTCCCGAACAGCGCACCGACAAGAAGCCGATGGTCTCCGACCTGCGTGAGTCCGGCTCGATCGAGCAGGACGCCGACATGGTGATCCTGCTGCACCGCGAGGACGCGTACGAGAAGGAGTCGCCCCGCGCGGGCGAGGCGGACCTGATCGTCGCGAAGCACCGTAACGGTCCGACGGCGACCATCACCGTGGCCTTCCAGGGCCACTACTCACGCTTCGTGGACATGGCCAACACGTAGCATCCGCCTTTGCAGGCTCTCGGATTGTGCGGCGCAGCCTCGTCGCGAGACTTGTTTCCACAGCCGCGCCTCGCCTGGCTCGCCGAGAGCGAGAAAAGTCTGCGGATCCGGAGCAGCTGACCTTCGACGAGTTCGAGGCGGTCTGGAACTCTGCCCGTCGGCAGATCGCAGCCCGCTCGTCATGACATCGGCAGGGTTCGAAACGCTGCTGCCACTTGTGATGGCTCGCCGGCGCGGATAGTCACTTGCCGCACCCGCACTGCCCGCTTGATCATGGAACTCTCTCGACGATGCGTGGGCCGCTACTCGCCCACTCAACAGAAAGCGAGACCCCACATCCCCATGGATGCCGTAAGCGAAGATCGTCTGCTGCTTCCCGCGACGCGACGTGCCCTCAGCCACCGCATCGCGCTCGCGCAGCGCGAAGGCCGGACGCCCTCCCTGGTGGCGGCCGTCGTGCGGGGTGGCGAGGTGGTCTGGGAGGGCTCCCGGACCATGGTCGAGGGGCACGGGCCCGACGGGAACGTGCAGTACCGGATCGGGTCGATCACCAAGACCTTCACCGCCGTTCTGGTGATGCGCCTGAGGGACGAGGGGCTGCTGCGGCTCGGCGACCCACTGGAGAAATTCCTGCCCGGCACGGGCGTCGGCGAGGTGACCGTCGGCCAGTTGCTCTCCCACACCGGCGGGTTGGCCGCGGAGACGCCCGGCGAGTGGTGGGAGCGGACGGCGGGCACCCTGCGTCCGGAGCTCTCGGACGTCCTGGGAGAGCGCCCCTTCCGTTTCGAGCCCGGCCTGCGTCACCACTACTCCAACCCGGGTTACACGCTGCTGGGTTCGCTGGTGGAGGCGGTGCGCGAAAGGCCGTGGGACGAGGTGCTCCGGACCGAGGTGCTGGAGCCGCTGGGGCTGGAGCGCACCAGTGCGCGGCCTTCGGACCCGCACGCGGGCGGCTGGGCGGTGCACCCGTGGGCGGACGTGATGATGCCGGAACCCCTGGAAGACCTCGGACTCATGGCTCCGGCAGGTCAGTTGTGGTCCACCACCGACGACCTGGCGAAATTCGCGGCGTTCCTCATGCGGGGTGACGCGAGCGTGCTGAGCGCCGAGTCCGTACGGGAGATGCGGACGTCGGCCACTCCCCCGGAGCAGGGCTTCGCCGATCTCGGGTACGGACTCGGGATGCAGCTGACGCAGAGCGGCGGACGCCGGCTCGCGGGCCACACCGGGTCGCTGCCGGGGTTCGTAGCGGGGCTGTGGCTGAGCGAGGCCGACGACGTGGCCGCGGTGGTGCTGTCCAACTGCACCTCGGGGCTTCCGGCTTCGACGCTGGCGGCCGATCTGGTGGCGATCGTCGCGGAGGCCGAGCCGCGGATGCCCGAGCCGTGGCGGCCGCTGCGAGCTTCCGATCCGGTCGCGCTGGAGCTGTGCGGCCCCTGGTACTGGGGAACATCGGCTCAGGCCGTGCGGCTGACCTTCGAAGGCTTCCTGGAGTTGGGGCCGGTGGGCGGGAGCGGTCGCGCCGCCCGTTTCCGGTCGGAGCCGGACGGCAGCTGGACGGGTTTGCACGGCTACTACGCGGGAGAGTCGCTGCGGGCCGTGCGGCGGCCGGACGGCTCGGTGAGCCACCTCGACCTCGGCTCGTTCGTCTTCACCCGCGAGCCGTACGACCCCGGGGCTCCGGTGCCCGGCGGGGTCGACGAGCAGGGCTGGCGGGGCATCGGATAACTCCTGTTGATCCTCCCGTTCGTGGGCCGGGCCGACGGGGGCGACCCGGCCCATGAACGGTTGGCTCAGAGCTGGAGCTTGAAGCCGACGTGGGATGCGGTGAAGCCGAGCCGCTCGTAGAAGCGGTGGGCGTCGGTGCGGGTCGCGTCCGAGGTGAGCTGCACGATCTGGCAGCCCTCCGTCCGGGACCGCTCGACCGCCCATTCGATGAACCGGGTGCCGAGTCCGCTTCCGCGCTCGTCGGCGTGGACGCGCACGCCCTCGATGATCGAACGCGTACTCCCCTTGCGGGAGAGTCCGGGGACGATCGTCAGCTGGAGGGTGCCGACGACGCGACCCGCGCGTACGGCGACGACCACGTGCTGGCGAGGGTCGTCCACCAGCCGCTTGAGCGCCTCCGCGTAGGGGATGAGGTCGTCGGGGGACTCCCGCGCCGCGCCGAGCGGGTCGTCGGCGAGCATCTCGACGATCGCGGCCAGATCCGCCTCGGCGGCCGGGCGGATGAGCAGGTCGGAGGTGGTGTCGGTCATGTTCTCTGATGCTCCTCGTTCAGCCTGCGGCCACGGTCAGGGGCGCCCAGCGGCGGGTCCAGTCGCCGGGCAGTCCGGGGATGTCCCGCGTCATGACGGTGTTGAAGGCGACGGAGTCCAGGCCCCGGCCCTTCAGCCAGTCGAGCAGCTCCTCGTGCCGGACGTCGACATCGGTCCGCAGGGGCCGTTCGGTGGTCGCGGCGAGTGCGGTTACCAGGGCCTGGGCCGAGACGGTGTCCCGGGCGACCAGCGGCCCGACCACATGGGTTTGCATGTTGGGCCAGATGGCGCCGTATCCCGTCAGCTCACCGGTGGCGTCCTCGGCGACGAACAACCGGTCCGTGAAGGCGGGCAGACGTGTGATCAGATGCGTCCGGTCGGCGCCGAAGACCTCGGCGTCCAGCCGGAGGATCTTCGGGATGTCCTCGGCCGTGGCAGGCCGCACCGAGCATGAGCCCGGTGCGGTCGAGGGGGCTTCGTCCGGACGGAAGACCCCGCGGAGCATCTCGGCGCGGCCGGTGGTCTCGAAGCCGAGCTCCTCGTAGAGGGGGCGGCCGTAGGGAGTGGCGTGCAGCGTGAGGGGGACGCCCTTGAGGACGTCGTCGCAGATGTGGCTCATCAGGCGCCGGCCCAGGCCCTGGCGGGAGTAGCGGTCCGCAACCAGGACCATGCCGATGGCGGCGAGTTCGGGATCCGCCTGGGGAGGGCCGTACCGGGTGACCGCGCACGCCGCGGCGAGTCCCTGGCCGTCGGGGGCGTCGATGCCGTAGCCGCGCCCGGCGGTCAGCAGCAGTCCCCATTTGTGTTCCTCGCGGGGCCAGCCGCGGTCTTCGGAGAGATCGGCGCAGTGGCGGAGATCGTCCACGGTCAGTGCGCGGATCGGGAGGGTGGTGAGGTGTGGTGGTGTCACGGACCCACCCTGGTTCATCGGCCGGTACCCGGTCCAGGGGATTTGGAGTCGATGTTTCACGTGAAACACCCGCTTCGGCTCCCCTCGCTGGTCGGGTGCCGGAGGCCGCGCGATGTTTCACGTGAAACATGCCGCGTGCCCGGAAACGGAGGCACTAGCCTCCATGGCTATGACGCTCCTGCACCTGTTCGACCTCGACGGCACCCTGATGTACGGCACGGCCGCGCCGGTCGAGATCTCCCGACAGCTCGGGCTGGGGAGGGAGATCGCCGAAATCGAGCGCAGCTTCGTCGCGCGGGAGATCGGGCCGCACCAGTTCTCCCTGGCGGCCCAGAAGCTCTGGACGGGCCTGACTCCGGCGCACGTACGGGCGGCGTTCGACGGGGCGCCGTGGCTCATGGGGATCCGGGAGGTCTGGCAGGAGATCCGGGAGCGCGGGGACTACTGCGCGGTGGTGTCGCTGTCGCCGTCCTTCTTCGTGGAGCTCCTGCTGGAGTGGGGGGCACACGCCGCGCACGGCTCGGTCTTCCCGGAAGTCCCCTTCACGCGGCCCGTGGAGTTGGCGGGGATCCTGACGCCCGAAGGCAAGGTGACGATCGCCGACCAACTGTGCGAGCGCTTCGGCGTGAGCCGCGCCGACTGCGTTGCCTATGGGGACTCCAGCACCGATGTGGCGCTCTTCGACGTCGTGCCGCTCTCGGTCGCGGTGAACGCGCGCCCGTATCTGGCGGAGCGGGCGACGCACGTCTACGAGGGCCGGGACCTGAGGGAGGCATACCAGCTGGCGGGGGCGGCACGCACGGGAGTTGAGGCATCTTAAGAGGAAAGTGGGTTCGAAACGCGGAATTCCCGCATTTCCCCGCAAGCTCTGGGGCGGACTGGCACGCTGTGAAGCCCGGAACCACGGATTCGAAGGCCGTGGAGTGCGCAGACCTACCGAGATGCTCGAAGCGAGGCACCCCATGGACGCTCCGCCCACCAGACCGCCAAGACGGGGGGCAGCCCGGATACCGTCCGGGGACGTTGCGCCCGAGCCTTCCCCCGATGCCGTGCTCATCCGCCGGACCCTGGAGGAGATCGCGCCCGTCGCCGACAAGGTGACCTCCTACTTCTACGCCCTGGTGTTCACGGGGCACCCGGAGCTGCGGGGGATGTTCCCCGCGGCGATGGACGTACAGCGCGACCGGCTCCTGAAGGCCCTGCTGACCGCCGCCGAGCACATCGACGACGCGGAGGCGCTCACCGCCTACCTGCGCCGACTGGGCACAGGACACCGCAAGTACGGCACCCAGCCGGGGCACTACCCGCCGGTGGGAGAGGCCCTGCTCGGGGCGCTGTCCCGGTACGCGACCACCTGGGGGCCGGAAGCCGAGGCCGCGTGGGTGCGGGCGTACACCGCGATATCCCAGATCATGATCGACGCTGCGGCCGAGGCCGAGACGAAGGCGCCCCCGTGGTGGCACGCCGAGGTGGTCTCGCACGATCTGCGTACCTCCGACATCGCGGTGCTCACCGTCCGTCCCGACCAGCCGTACTCCTTCCTCGCGGGCCAGTACACGAGCCTGGAGACCCCGTGGTGGCCGAGGGTGTGGCGGCACTACTCCTTCGCCTCGGCCCCGCGCGCGGACGGTCTGCTGTCCTTCCACGTCAAGGCCGTCCCGGCGGGATGGGTGTCCAACGCGCTGGTACGTCACGCCCGGCCGGGCGACGTACTGCGGCTCGGGCCGCCGGCCGGATCGATGGTGGTCGACCACAGCACCGACAACGGCATGCTGTGCCTGGGCGGCGGAACCGGGATCGCCCCGATCAAGGCGCTGATCGAGGACGTGGCAGAACACGGTGAACGGCGTCCGGTCGAGGTGTTCTTCGGGGCGCGCAGCGACAACGACCTGTACGACAAGGACACCTTGCTGGGGCTCCAGCGCTCGCACCCGTGGCTGTCGGTGCGCCCGGTGGTCTGCGCCGAGGGGCTGGCCGGACAGTTGCCGCAGGCCGTGGGCACCCACGGGCCCTGGAGCTCCTACGACGCGTTCATCTCGGGGCCGGCCGCGATGATCCGCAGCGGGGTGGACGCGCTGAAGCGGATCGGGATCCCCGGGGAGCGCATCCGGCACGACGCCGTGGAGGAGCTGGCGGGCGTCGCCGGCTGATTCCGGCAGGCGCCCGCGGTCGGAGGGTCAGCCCAGGTCGGGGGCGTGCATCGCGCGCACGCCCTCGATGTTGCCGTCGAGGTAGTGGCGCAGGGACAGCGGGACGAGGTGGACCGCGGCGATGCCGACGCGGCTGAAGGGCACGCGGACGATCTCGTACTCGCCCGCCGGCTCGTCGATCTCGGGGCCGTGCCGCTGGCTGGGGTCCATGGATTCGAGGTGGCAGACGAAGAAGTGCTGGACCTTGACGCCGGTCACCCCTCCGTCGGCGATGTGCTCGACGGTGTCGACGAAGCAGGGCACGACATCGGTGATCTTCGCGCCGAGCTCCTCGTGGAGTTCTCGGTGGAGGGCGTCGACGACGGTGAGGTCCGAAGCCTCCACGCCTCCGCCGGGGGTGAGCCAGTAGGGATCGATGCCGGGCTTGGTGCGCTTGATGAGGATCAGGTCGTCACCGTCGAGCAGGATCGCGCGGGCGGTGCGTTTGACCACTGGACGTTCGGTCATGGGAGAAGAGTGGCCCAGACTTCCGCTTCTGAAACGCGCGCCCTCGAAACCCGCGCGCACAGGGGTCCGGCGGGTCCGCGGACCGGGAGGTCCGAGCCGCCGGGCGGGAGGCTCGGACCGTCGCGCGGACGGCTGCTCAGGCCTGCCCGCCCGCCTCGTCGAGGGCTCGCAGCACGTCCGCGACCAGGTCTTCCGTGTCCTCGGCCCCGGCGGAGAAGCGGATGAACCCCTCCGGCACGGCGTCGCCGCCCCACCGCCCGCGCCGCTCGGCGGTGGACCGTACCCCGCCGAAACTGGTGGCGTCCTCGACGAGGCGCAGCGCGGCCATGAACCGTTCCGCGTGCGCGCGGTCGGCCAGGGTGAAGGAGACGACCGAGCCGAAGCCCCGCATCTGACGCGCCGCCGTCTTGTGGGACGGGTCGGACGGCAGGCCGGGGTAGCGCAACCCGGTGACGTCGGCGCGGTCGGCGAGGGCCTCGGCCACCGCGAGCGCGTTGGTCCACTGCCGCTGGGCGCGCAGCTGGATGGTCGACAGGGAGCGGTGGGCGAGCCATGCCTCCATGGGGCCGGGGATCGCGCCGACCACCTTGCGCCAGCGGCGGATGCCCGCGGCGAGCTCGGCGTCACGGCAGACGACGTAGCCGAGCAGCACGTCACCGTGGCCCGTGAGCCCCTTGGTGCCGCTGGCCACCGAGAAGTCGGCTCCCAGTTCGAGGGGGCGCTGGCCGAGCGGGGTCGCCAGGGTGTTGTCCACGGCGACCAGGGTTCCCCCGGCGTGCGCCGCGTCCACGAGGCGCCGAACGTCGCAGACGTCGAGTCCGGGGTTGGAGGGGGTCTCCAGCCACAGCAGCCGCGCGCCGTCGAGGACCGCGAGCTGGGCGTCCTCGCCGGTGGGGGCGGTGCGCACCTGGACTCCGTACGCCTCCAGCTGCTCCCGTACCAGCGGCAGGGCCTGGTAGCCGTCGTCGGGCAGGACGACGGTGTCGCCGGCGCGCGCCTGCGAGAGCAGGACGGCGGAGACGGCGGCCATGCCGGAGGCGAAGACGACGGTGTCCACGCCGTCTTGGCCGGGCGCCTCCAGTTCCCCGATGGCCCGCTCCAACAGGGTCCAGGTCGGGTTGGTGTCGCGGCCGTAGGTATAGGGACCTTCCACGTCGCCGGGGAGGTGGAAGTGGGCGGCGAAGACCGGGCCGGGCAGCGGCGGCTCGTTCTTGCCGGGCTCGGGCAGTCCGGCGCGGACGGCGACGGTGCCGTCGCCGAGCGCCTGCGTGCGCGGGTACGTGCTGTCGGGTGTGTTCACGGGGTGTGCTCCTTCACTGCTTCGCGTACGGCGTCCAGCAGGCCGGGGCTCGCCGCCTCGACCAGGCCCAGGCACTCCTCGAACCCGGCGAGGGGACCGTAGTAGGGATCGGGTACGTCGCCCCGCCCGGCCGGGGCCGCCGGGTCGTAGGACCGCAGCAGCCGTACCTTGGCTGCGTCCTGCGGGGAGGGGGCGAGCGCCCGCAGGTCGCGGAGGTGGCCGGCGTCGAGCGCGATGACGAGATCGAGGCCGGCGAACCAGGAGGCCCGGAACTGCCGGGCGCGGTGGTCCTGCTCGTACCCGGCGGCCTCGAGGACGGCGACGGTGCGCGGGTCGGCGCGGTCTCCCTCGTGCCAGCCGCCGGTGCCGGCGCTGTCCACCTCGACCAGGCCCGCGAGCCCGGCGTCGGCCACGTGGGAGCGGAAGACGGATTCGGCCATGGGCGAGCGGCAGATGTTGCCGGTGCAGACGAAGCACACGCGGTACACGGGCGGGCGCTTCAGTTCTTGTCGGGCAGGACCGTGTTCGCGGCCCAGGAGACGATGGAGATGATCAGGGCGCCGAGGACCGCGGTCCAGAAGTTGTCGACGTGGAAGCTGAGGTCGAACTGCTTGGCCAGCCACGAGGTCAGCATCAGCATCGCCGCGTTCACCACGAGGGTGAACAGGCCGAGGGTGAGGACGAAGAGCGGCAGGGAGAGCAGCCTCACCACGGGCTTGACGATGAAGTTGACCAGGCCGAAGATCAGCGCGACCAGGATCAGGGTGAGCGTGCGGCGGCCCAGGCTGCTGCCGTCGTCCAGCGTGATGCCCGCGAGGAGCCAGATGGCGACGGCCAGGGCCGCGGCGTTGGCGAGGGTCTTGACTACGAAATTCGTCATGTGTCTGATCGTTGCAGAGATGCTCCCGGTGGAACATCGGCTGGTCTGCGGATGCTTGCGGCACGAGAGAGTACAAGGGGTACAAAGACGATGAAGGCCTTCAGGCTGACCGAGCTCGAGGCCGAGCGCGCCGCGAACGAGGGTGCCTACCTGCAGTTCCTGCGCGAGCGGAACATGTCGGTCGGGCTCTACGCGCTGGACGCCGGGCAGAGCGATCCCCAGCAGCCGCACGGCCAGGACGAGGTGTACTTCGTCGTGAGCGGCCGGGCCTCGATCACCGTCGGGGAGGAGACGACGACCGTGGCGAACGGGAGCGTGGTCTACGTCCCGGCCGGCGTGCCGCACAAGTTCCACCACATCACCGAGAACCTCAAGGTGATGGTGGTCTTCTCGCCGCCGGAGGGGTGAGCGGGCCGGGCGGCTGAGGGTTCGCGGGCCCGTCCCCCTAGGGGGCGGATCAGGGGACTCCGGGGGCTTGCGGGCCCCCGCCGGTGGCCGTGGCCTCCTAGCATCGAAAGCAGGAAGTCACGGACAAGGAAGAGGTTGGGACATGGAAGGCATCCGAGGGATATTCGAGGGCATGCCCTGGTGGGTCAAGTGGGTCGCCGTTCCGCTGCTCGTGCTGTTCGTCTTCGGCGGTGTGATCACGAGCGTTCTGAGCGCGCTGATCGGCTTCCTCTTCAAGGCACTCCTCCTCGTCGCCCTCGTCGGCGGTCTGATCTTCGTCGTCAAGAAGTTCACCGGCGGCGGCTCCAAGTCCTCCGCCGGAGAGTGGTAGGACACCGCACGGCCCGGCGGCTTCGGGATTAACCCAGGTGAGGGAACGTGAAGGGCCAAACCGCTCACAGCGGGGGAATCGGCGGATAGAGTGGCAATCTGTGCCGTTCCCTGGGCACCGAAAGCCGGTACTGCCGCCCTGACCCGCGGTTTTGCCAACAGCCGCCGAGCATGACCCCCAGGAGTCACGGCACACGCGGGGGCGGCCCCCGCAGGGCGGGCCCCCGAGGCCTGCCGCCACGCCTGGGGGTGAGCTTTGTCTTCGGTTCACAACGCCGGTGTGCCGACCCTGATCGGTTCGGTGCAGAGGGCGCTGAGGCTGCTCGAAGCGGTGGGCTCCCATAGCGAGGGAGCTCCGGCGAAACAGCTGGCGCGCGAGGCCGGGCTCCCGCTTCCCACCGCGTACCACCTGCTGCGCACCCTGACGCACGAGGGCTATCTGCGCCGGGAGAGCGGCGTCTTCGTCCTGGGGGACGCCGCCGGTCGACTGGCGGGTGGCGGGCTCCAGCAGAAACGTCGCAGCATGATCCTCGACTCCCTCGCGCACTTCCGCGACGCGGTCGGGGCCCCCGTCTACTTCGCGGTCTACCGCGAGGGTGAAATCGAGGTCGTCGGCGTATCGGACTCCGCGGCCGACCCGGCCTGCGAGGAGTGGGCCGATTTCCGGGAGACCGGCCACGCGCACGCCATCGGTCAGTGCCTGCTCGGCCAGCTCGACGAGAAGGCCCGCAAGGACCACTACGACCGCCACCCCGTCGAGGCCCTCACCGCCTACACGGTCAGGGACTTCCACGCCCTCGAGCAGCGGATCAGCTCCATGGAGCGGATGCAGCCGGTGACCGAACGTCAGGAATACTCCCTGGGAACCGTCTGTGCGGCGATCCCCATCACGGCCGGCGACACCGCCGCGACCATGGCCATTTCCCTCCCTCTGCACGATGAAGACCGGTTGCCGTATGTAGTCGATCGACTACGGAGTGAAGTAGGCGCGCTGTTGAGCACCCTCTCGTTCTCTATCAGTATCTGAAAATTCACTCCTTGTGATCTGCAAGCGCTTACACCACTCTTGTCAAGAAGGCCCTGGGGGATCATTCCTGGCCACTTCCACTACAGCGGGGTAGGCAATGCGCGAGTCGGTACAGGCAGAGGTCATGATGAGCTTCCTCGTTTCCGAGGAGCTCTCGTTCCGGATCCCGGTAGAGCTCCGGTACGAAGCTCGGGACCCCTATGCGGTCCGCCTGACCTTCCACCTTCCCGGAGACGCGCCCGTGACGTGGGCGTTCGGCCGGGAGCTTCTTCTCGACGGCATCAACAAACCGTGCGGCGACGGGGATGTGCGCATCGCTCCCACCGATCCGGAGGAGCTGTGCGACGTCCACATCCGGCTGCAGGTGGGCGGGGACCGGGCTCTGTTCCGGGCGAGCGCGGCGCCGCTCGTCGCGTTCCTCGACCGTACGGACCGAATCGTTCCGCTCGGCCAGGAGCGCAACCTCGGAGATTTCGAGGAGAACCTCGACGAGGCGCTCGACAAGATCCTGGCCGAATCGCGGCAGAACGAGCAGAACGCCGGCTGACGCCTGACGTCACTGTACGTAACCGCCGGCTCGGTACCACCACCGCACCACGCACCACCGCACCACGCACCACCGCACCACGCACCACCGCACCACGCACCACCGCACCACGCACCACCGCACCACGCACCACCGCACCACGGCTCAGCGTGCCGACGCGCTGAGTGCTCCACCTCGCCGTTCCTCGAGACCGGCCGTGTGCGCGACCTGACCAGCCGCGCTTGCCGGTCCGTCCTTCAGCGCTTGCGCCGCCGGCCCGTGCCGCCGCGGAGCGGCCCCGAGGCCGCCGCGGTCGCCGGGTCCGGCGCGCGGTCGGCCGATACCACCAGCGCGGCCAGGGCCGTGGTCACGGGGACCGAGGCGACCAGCCCGATCGAGCCCACGAGAGTTCGTACGATCTCCTCCGCGACCAGTTCGCTGTTGGCCACCGAACCCATGCTGCTGTTCGCGATCGAGAAGAGCAGCAACAGCGGCAGTGCCGCGCCCGCGTAGGCCAGTACCAAGGTGTTGACCACGGAGGCGATGTGATCGCGGCCGATGCGGATGCCCGCCCGATACAGGCCGCGCGGCCCCATCGAGGGGTCGGCCTGGTGGAGTTCCCAGACCGCCGACGTCTGGGTGACCGTCACATCGTCGAGCACACCGAGCGATCCGATGATGATGCCCGCGAGCAGCAGGCCGCTCATGTCGATATCGGGGTAGAGCCCGTGGATCAGCCCGGTGTTGTCGTCGGTGTTGCCGCTGAGGAACGCCCAGTCGATGAACAGCGAGCCCAGCAGGCCGATCAGCAGCAGTGACACGAGGGTGCCGAGGACCGCGACCGAGGTGCGTGCGGTCAGGCCGTGGCACATGTAGAGCGCGATCAGCATGATCGCGCTGGCTCCGACCACCGCCACGACCAGCGGGTTCGAGCCCTGCAGGATCGCGGGCAGGATGAAGAGGGTCAGTACGGCGAAGCTGACGGCGAGCGCGACGAGCGCGAACAGCCCGCGCATCCGCCCGACGAGGACGACGGCGACGGCGAAGATGCCGGCCAGTAGCGCCAAGGGGAGCTTGCGGTTCACGTCGATCACGGAGTACTGGAGATCCCGCGGCGCGTCCGGCGCGTAGGCGACCACCACTTCCTGTCCGTCCGCCAACTGCCGTGGTGCGCCGGGCTGGACGATCTCGAAGAACGTGCGTCCCGTTTCCGGGCCGCTGCCCACCTCGATGGTGGCCTTCTTGCACTCGCCCTTCTGCGAGGCCACGGCCTCGCGCCCCTCGGGGGTGGACGTGTCGCCGGTCGCGGGCACCTGCGCCGCGTTCACGGATTTGCAGTCGACCTGCTCCAGCGTGACGACTTTGCCCCGCTGGGTCTGCCGGTCGAAGCCCACTCCCGTTCGCTCGTGGCCCGGGGCGCCGCCGGGCCACAGCACCGCCATGCCGATCACCACGGCGGTGGCGAAGGGGATCAGTACGGCCGCGATCACCTTGCGCAGGTGCTTCGACACGGGGGCCGCGGGTCCGTGGCTGTGGGAGTGCCCGTGTGAGTGCCCGGGCTCCGGGTGCGCGTGGCCGGTGTGAGCGGCGGGATCTGTGGGCTCGGTGGGGGGATGCAGCGAGGACGTCACCGGCTGATCATCGCAAGAGATGAGGGGGCCCACTGTTCAGCACGCCACACATGACGCTAGCGTGGGGGCTACTTTGCACAACGCGGGAGCTCGGAGCACCGGGCTGAGAGGGCGCTGATCACCGTACGCGCGTCAGATATGCGTACGGGAAGAGGCTGCGTCGACCGCCGAACCTGTTACCGGGTAATGCCGGCGTAGGGAGATCAGGTCTCATGACCATTCAGGACGCACGCACGCCTGCCGTCGGCCAGGACGCCGACGGCCAGACCGAGCGCCAGCCCGGCTGGCACAAGGGATACCTGGCGGGCTCCCGCCCCGACATCCGGGTGCCGGTCCGCCAGGTCCACCTCACCAACGGCAAGGACGTGACGCTCTACGACACGTCCGGGCCGTACACCGACCCGCAGATCGAGACCGACGTGCGCCGGGGCCTGCCGCCGCTGCGCGAGAACTGGATCATCGGCCGCGGAGACACCGAGGAGTACGCCGGCCGTCCCGTGCGCCCCGAGGACGACGGCATCAAGCACACCTCGCCGCGCGGCGGCCTCAAGAACCTCGACGCGGTCTTCCCGGGCCGTCCGCGCCAGCCCCGCCGGGGCCGTGGCGGCGCCGCCGTCACGCAGCTCGCGTACGCCCGACGCGGCGAGATCACTCCGGAGATGGAGTACGTCGCGATCCGGGAGAACGTCTCCCCCGAGGTCGTCCGCGAGGAGATCGCGGCCGGTCGTGCGGTCATGCCGGTGAACGTGAACCACCCCGAGATCGAGCCGATGATCATCGGTAAGCGGTTCCTGGTGAAGGTCAACGCCAACATCGGAAACTCCGCGGTCACCTCCTCGATCGAGGAGGAGGTCGACAAGATGACCTGGGCGACCAAGTGGGGCGCCGACACGGTCATGGACCTCTCGACCGGACGCAACATCCACACCACGCGCGAGTGGGTGCTGCGCAACTCGCCCGTGCCGATCGGCACCGTACCGCTCTACCAGGCCCTGGAGAAGGTCGACGGCCGGGCCGAGGACCTGACCTGGGAGATCTACAAGGACACGGTCATCGAGCAGGCCGAGCAGGGCGTCGACTATATGACGGTCCACGCCGGCGTACTGCTGTCGTACGTGCCGCTGACCGCCCGCCGCAAGACCGGCATCGTCTCGCGCGGCGGCTCGATCATGGCGGCGTGGTGCCTGGCGCACCACAAGGAGAACTTCCTCTACACGAACTTCGAGGAATTGTGCGAGATCCTCGCGACGTACGACGTCACGTACTCGCTGGGTGACGGCCTGCGCCCCGGTTCCATCGCGGACGCCAACGACGCGGCGCAGTTCGCGGAGCTGAAGACGCTGGGCGAGCTCAACACGATCGCCAAGCGGTACAACGTGCAGACGATGATCGAGGGCCCCGGGCACGTCCCGATGCACAAGATCAAGGAGAACATCGACCTCCAGCAGGAGATCTGCGAGGAGGCGCCCTTCTACACGCTCGGCCCGCTGACCACGGACGTCGCGCCCGCCTACGACCACATCACTTCGGGTATCGGCGCCGCGATGATCGCCTGGTGGGGCACCGCGATGCTCTGCTACGTCACGCCCAAGGAGCACCTGGGCCTGCCGAACCGCGACGACGTGAAGACCGGTGTCATCACGTACAAGATCGCGGCTCACGCGGCGGACCTGGCCAAGGGCCACCCGGGCGCCCAGGAGTGGGACGACGCCCTGTCCGACGCGCGGTTCGAGTTCCGCTGGGAGGACCAGTTCAACCTCGCGCTCGACCCGGACACGGCCCGCGAGTTCCACGACGAGACCCTTCCGGCCGAACCGGCGAAGACAGCGCACTTCTGCTCCATGTGCGGTCCGAAGTTCTGTTCGATGAAGATCTCGCAGGACATCCGCCGCGAGCACGGCGGTGACCTGAAGGCCGATGAGATCCAGGCGGGCATGGCGGAGAAGTCCGCCGAGTTCGCCGCGGCGGGCAACCGCGTGTACCTCCCGCTGGCCGACTGACGGGGCGGGTTCCACGCCTCACACGGCACGGCGGCCCGTGACCCCGGGGGGAGTCACGGGCCGCCGTGCGTCCGTGCGTTGGGAACGGGGGCGGGGCAAGGGGCTTGTGCTGGAGTGCGCTCCAGGTTCTAGAGTCCGGGCGCATGAGCATGCGATACCGAACACTGGGTGGGACCGGCATCGAGGTCAGTGCGCACTGCCTCGGCACGATGATGTTCGGGGCGGTGGGGAATCCGGATCACGAGGAGTGCGGCCGGATCATCCACGCGGCGCTCGACCACGGGATCAACTTCGTCGACACCGCGGACATGTACTCGGCAGGGGAGTCCGAGACGATCGTGGGCAAGGCCCTCAAGGGCCGGCGCGACGACGTCGTGCTCGCCACCAAGGTGCACTTCCAGATGGGCGAGGGCCGCAACCGCAGCGGGAACTCCCGGCGTTGGATCGTGCGGGCCGTCGAGGACAGCCTGCGGAGGCTGGACACCGACTGGATCGACCTCTACCAGGTCCACCGGCCGGACCACGGGACGGACGTCGAGGAGACCCTGTCGGTCCTCGGGGATCTGGTGCGGGCCGGCAAGATACGGGCCTTCGGCTGCTCGACCTTCCCGGCCGAGGAGATCGTCGAGGCGCATCACGTCGCCGAGCGGCGGGCCCTGCCGAGGTTCCGGACCGAGCAGCCGCCGTACTCGATCCTCGCGCGCGGCATCGAGGCCGACGTACTGCCGGTGGCCCGGCGGTACGGGATGGGAGTCCTGACCTGGAGTCCCCTCGCCTCCGGGTTCCTGAGCGGCAAGTACCGCCTCGGTGGCGCCATCGATCTGACCTCGGGGCGGGCGGCGCTGACACCCGCCCGGTTCGACCCCGCGATCCCGGGCAACATCGCGAAGCTGGAGGCGGTGGAGCAATTGGTCGAGCTGGCCGACTCCATCGGCTGCACGCTCCCGGAGCTGGCCGTCGCCTTCCCCGTGGCCCATCCCGCCGTGACGTCGGTGATCATCGGCCCGCGGACCATGGAGCAGCTGGAATCGCTGGTGAAGGGTGCCGGGCTGGTCCTCGACGACGCCGCCCTCGACCGCATCGACGAGATCGTGGAGCCGGGCCGCAACCTGTACCGGCCCGACGGGGTCTGGCGCCCGCCGGCGCTGACGGATGTCGCGCAGCGACGGCGGGCCCCGGGGGACCGGTCGGCAGGCTAGACGGGCGAGTGCTGCGATGTTTCACGTGAAACAGGGACCGGTGTTTCACGTGAAACACGGCTCGCCGCGAAGCCGCGGTTGACTTCGGTCTGACGGCGGTAGGACTCCGGCAGGTCGGGCAGGGACAGCAGGCGGTCGCAGGCGTGCAGCGAGGCCGCCATGTCACCCACCCAGTACGCGGTGATGGAGTGCTCGAAGAGCAGGCCCCACCGGTACACCCACGGCTGGACGAAGAGCAGGTCCTGCGGGGCCGGCCGGTCCAGGACCGCGCTGGTGAGCGCGTGCGCGGTGTGGTGGCGTCCCAGGAGACGCAGCCTGGAGGCGAGTTCGTAGCAAGCCTCCAAGCGCCCGGGCCGGGATTCCCAGGCACGGGAGAGAGCGTCCAGGGCGGCCGGGTGATGGCCGGACTCGCCGTTCAGGACGCCGACTTGGAGCAAGGCGTAGTAGACCTCCTCGCCCCAGCCGCCCATGGACGCGCGGCGCTCGTAGAGCTCGATGGCCGCGGCCGTCTCCCCCATGTCGCGCATCGTCTGGGCGAGGTAGAAGACGGTGCGGGTGTTCGAAGGGTCCCGCTGCAGCTCGGCGCCGAGCAGGCGCGCGTCCCGCTCGAACTTGTCGTGCCGGGAACCGCCGTCCGCGTAGTCCTCGATCACCAGCGCGTCCAGGTTCTCCTGGATACCCGGGCGTTGGTCGTTCTCGTCGGGGCGGTCGCAGGTGAGGTACTCGTGGGTGACGCCCTCGTACCGCCAGGGAAGGCCGGCGCGGACCAGGCGCTTGATCCGGTACTCGGTCGTGCCCTCGTGGCGGAGCATGTACGAGTCCGCGGTGAGTGGGGGCAGTGGGCCGGTGCGGCGCAGGACGAGGTCGGCGTCCAGTAGCAGGAGGTAGTCGGCCTTGCCGCGGGCATGGCCGATGTTGAGGCTCCGGTTGTGTCCGAAGTTGATCCAGGGCTCCTCGTGCAGCTCTCCGGGGATCCCGCTCAGCGCTTCGCGGATGAGGTCCTGGGTGCCGTCGGTGGAACCCGTGTCCGAGATGACCCAGGTGTCGATGAGGTCCCGCACGGAGTCGAGGCAGCGCCCGATGACGGCGGCTTCGTTCTTCACGATCATGCAGAGGCAAATGGTCGGCTTCACGGCGGCTGACCCTAGGCAGGGGAAGGGGCGGTCCGGTGGCGGCACGCCGGTGTGCGGGCCGGGTTGCCGCTTCGCGGGCCTCCAAGTGGCGGTGTGGGGTTCCGCCATTCCGTTGACACGTCAGCGAGCCGGTCTGGTTATCGACGCACGCCTCCTCAGGATGGCCCGCGGGGTCCGGCTTCCAGTCCGGACTCCGGAGAACCATTCGATCCCGGTGTGTGCGAGGAGCGGTAAATGAGTTCTGAAGACAAGTCCCGACTGTTGGGCCCCCTGCCCCGTCGGGGCAAGTGGCTGGCCGGAGGCACCCTCGCTTCGGTGGCCCTGGTGCTGGCGAGCATCGCGGCGCCCGCAGTCGCGACTACGACCGTGGCGGCCCCCCGGAACGGGGACCACTGCGAGTCGTGGCACGACGACCCTGACAGGACGTCAGCGGCTAAGAAGGGGGCCACGGAGGCGGGGAAGTCGCCGCACGACGACGACTGCAGGGTGGGCCCGACGGGTCCCCGAGGCCCGCGCGGCCGCCAGGGCGACACGGGACCGACGGGCGCGACGGGCGCGACCGGTCCCACCGGTACGGCGGGCACTGACGGTTTGACGGGTCCGACGGGTCCGACGGGTCCGACGGGTACGGCGGGCACTGACGGTCTGACGGGTCCGACGGGTCCGACGGGTACGGCGGGCACTGACGGTCTGACGGGTCCGACCGGTCCGACCGGTACTCAGGGTGCCAGCGGCCAGTGCTTCGACGTGGACGCCATCAGGCCTGCCGCCTCCCGTGAGGTCAAGGCGGTGCTCTCGGACACCATCACCTACGCGGGCATCCGCGACCTGACGGGGCCGGGGTCGCCCACTCCGTGGCGCTGGTACGACCTGACCGACACCGGGGAGACCTACCCCACGGACGCCTGCGCCGTCTCGGTCTCCTCCCAGGCCAACATCGTCAACATCGAGGTGCTGACCACTGCGGGCGAGATCTACGAGACCCAGTGCACCATCAATCCCGGCACTCCGGACGCCCTCGTCTGCAACGAGGTGTGGGCCGCGGCGGCTCCTCAGCCCGCCGCGGGTGCCAATGGTCTGGCCCGGTTCACCAACAAGAAGCTGACCAAGGAGGACATGAGCCTGCGGCCGAACGCGACGAACTAGCGTGCTGACTCATCGTCACTCCGGCTCGGGTTCCGGGCCGCCGAAGTCCGGGCTCGTGAAGTCCGGAGACGAGTAGCCAGGACGGGGTCCCTCAGCCGGGGCCCCGGGACTGGTGAAATCGGGCCGGGTGTATCCCAGGTTGGGGATGCGCCCGGCCCCCGGCTTGCGCGGGACCGGAAACGCGGACGCCGCGCTGGGATCGGCCAGCGCATCCTGCAGGAACGGCATGATGCCGCGCTCCAGCAGGGCGTTGCGCCAAGCCTCCCGGGCCCGTGAGACCTCGTCGGGTACCGCCTCGGTCTCGTCCGCCACCACCTCGGTGGAACTGTTGCGGACGGCCGTCACGAGCAGCCCGATCACGGCGAAGAGCAGCGCGGCGGCCGTGAGGCCGCCGAAGAGCCAGCCCGTCGTCAGCATCGTGTCGGCGAAGGCTGGTTCGGGCTCGATCATCTTCAGGATGTAGCCCACCATCAGGAAGATCAGCATGGCGGTGCCGGCCAGGACCGGCGCGAGGACCGCGACGACGGCGCTGACACCCGCGCCGCCGCCCGCGCCCTGTCCGCCGCTCTCCTCCCCCGTCGTTCCGGGGGTGGACAGGAGCTCGTCCTGCCGCTCTTTGCGGACCTTCACGTAATGGTCGTACTCTGCCGCGGCCGCGCCGGTCAGCAGCGCGGTGGCCGCCATGGCCATGGTGCGCAGCTGTTCGGCGTTCAGCCGTTCGCCGATGGAGGCGAGCTCGGGCCGGTCGTTCGCGGTGCGCAGCGCCTCGTCGAGGAGCCGATCGAACTCCGGTCGGTCTTCGGTGAGCAGGTGCGGAGCGCTGGTCATGTGCATCCCCCGATGCTCCGTACAAGCCGGTATGCCCGCGTAGACCCGGGCGCCGGCACAAACGGAGGAGAGCCTGCTACGGATAGAGCGATGGTAGAGCGCCCACGCCGTACGTTGACAGGGGCTTTCCGGAAATACCCAGCTCCGGGAAGCCCTAGTCGTTCAGCGGGAGTTGTACGACCAGCAGTTTGCCGGCCATCGTCACGCCGCCGTCCATGGCGATGGCCAGGCCTTCCGCGTAGACGTGCGGGCCGACCACGGCCTCCGGGCCGCGCGTCGCGTCGCCGTCCTCGGTGCCCACCTCGCCGAGCAGGTAGGGGATCGGGCTGTGGCCGTGCACGACGCGGCTGCCGCCGTAGGTGCCGAGGAGCTCGCGGACGGCCGCCGGGCCGCTCTCCTCGTCCCGGAAGGCGAAGCGCTTGGTGAACTTGCGGAACAGGTCCCAGGTGATGTCGGCGTCGTTGCGGTTGAGCAGCTCGTGGATGGTGTCGTTGACGTCCTCGACCGAGTCGCCGTAGTCGAGGTAGGCGGTCGTGTCGGAATGCAGGAGCAGGTGGTCGTCCACCAGGACGGCCGCGTCGAGCCGGGACATCCACTGCAGGTGCACGTCCTGGAGGCGCTCCATGTCGGTGCGCTGACCGCCGTTGAGGAGCCAGGCGGCCTGGAAGGTGGCGGTGCCGGCACCGGAGGCGACGGGGGTGTCGCCGAACCGCTTGGCGCCGATGAGGAGCAGCTCGTGGTTGCCCATGAGTGCCTTGCAGTAGCCGCCGGCGGCGGCGGCCTCGGCGGAGAGCCGCATGACGAGGTCGATGACCCCGATGCCGTCGGGGCCGCGGTCGGTGAAGTCGCCGAGGAACCAGAGCCGGGCGGTGCCGGCGGACCAGTTGAGGTCGGCGTCGATGAGGCCCTGGGCCTGGAGCTCGGTGACGAGCTCGTCGAGGTAGCCGTGGACGTCGCCGACGACGTAGAGCGGACCCGGGCCGTCCGCCGCGGCGTCCTGGGGGACGTAGTGGACCTGGACGGTGTCGCCGGGGCCGCCGATGGCGCCGCGCCCTATGACGGGCAGGTCCCGCTGTGTCGGCGTGTAGCCCTCGTCGGGCTCGTCCTCCTCGGCGGCGTGGGCCGTGGCGCGCACGGCCTCACCGGCGCCGATGCCGTACGGGTCTGCGTGGGCGGAGCCGTGCTGCACGGTGGGCGGCGCGGTGCCCTCGTACCGGTAGCCGTACCCGTGCTGCGCGGGGACGGGGGACGGGCTCCCGTCGTAGTACGCGGGGTACTCGCCGTAGACGGGGGCGTCGCGGGGAAGCCCGATGGCCGCCACGGCCCCGGCATGTGGGGTTGGTTCCGCGACCGGCAACCGGAAGTCCCGCTCGGTGTCCGTCCGCACCGCGGGTACCTGACCGGCCCCCTGAGTCATCGACCCCTCCACCACCGTCGCGCTGCCGTACACCTGCGGACCCTCCCGCCTCGAGGGCGGAGGGTCCGTGATGTCGTGCGCCCATCATAGGAATGCAGCTCGCGCTCTGTGACGCACCAGGGGTGGTGAATCCTGTGCGGAGCCGATCGTTCCTGCCGATTTCTTCCGATATCGGTGTTGCCGAAATCCTCGGCGGGGCCGGCGGCCCCGCCGGTGGACCGGTGTGGTGGTCAGTCCTGCGCGGGGGAACGGGGCGGGCTGACGGTCGTACGGGGCTGCCTGCGCTGGGAGGAGGTGCGGATGATCAGCTCGGTCGGGATGACCTGTTCGACGGGGCCGCCCGTGTCGACGCCCTCGATGGCGTCGATGAGCAGCTGTACGACGGCGGTGCCGATGCGGCGCGGTTTGAGGGACAGGGTGGTGATGGGCGGTTCGGTGTTGGCGTACACGGTGGATTCGCTGCAGCACACGAGCAGCAGATCCTCTGGGACGCGCAGGCCGTAGCGCCGGGCGGCGGCCAGCAGGTCGGTTCCGTTGGGGTCGAAGAGCCCGTAGACGGCATCGGGCCGGTCGGGTCGGGCGAGTAGCCGGTCGGCGGCGACGGCGCCGGCGCACGGGTCGTGGGCGGGGTAGGACTCGTAGACGGGATCCTGGCCCACGCGCTCGCACCAGCGCAGGTACGCGGTGGTGGAGAGCCGGGTGTAGGTGTCGGTGGTGGTTCCGGTCAGCAGCCCGATGCGGCGGGCGCCGGCGGCTGCGAGGTGGTCTAGGAGGCCCAGTACGGCGGCCTCGTGATCATTGTCGACCCAGGCGGTGACGGGAAGTGAGCCGGCCGGGCGGCCGTCGGAGACCACGGGCAGGCCCTGGCGGACCAGTTCGGTGACGACCGGATCGTGGTCGGAGGGGTCGATGACGACGGTGCCGTCGAGGGCCACGTTGGACCAGACGTCGTGTCGGGAGGTGGCGGGGAGGATGACGAGGGCGTAGCCGCGGGCGAGCGCGGCGGAGGTGGCGGCTCTGGCCATCTCGGCGAAGTAAGCGAATTCGGTGAAGGTGAAAGGTTCATCCCCGTACGTGGTGACGGTCAGGCCGATGAGGCCCGACTTGCCGGTACGGAGGGTTCGGGCCGCCGCGGAAGGGCGGTAGCCCAGCCGGTCTGCGACTTCGCGAACGTGGCGGCGGGTGGCGTCCGGAAGGCGCCCCTTGCCATTGAGCGCGTCGGAGACGGTCGTGATCGAGACGCCCGCCGCGGCGGCCACGTCCCTGATGCCGGCCCGGCCTTGTCGGCCGGCGGCCCGCCGGGTGGTCTCGGTCCGGCTCACCTGATGCTTCCCTGCTGCTGTCATGGCGAGCCGATAGTAGGGCGCGGTGGGGCGGGTGGTCCGGGTGCATATGCAGGCGTTGACAGGCACGATTCTGCACGGTTCGCCACCCCCAATGACCTTGGAAACAAAGGTTTTTGGTTGCGGAGAGTGGCGAGTGCACTTGTCGTCGGGCCCGAGCATGCCAAAACGGAGGGCTCCGGGGTCGGTCTCAACTCACCTGTACGAGGGACGCGCGCCACGGCGCAGGCCACCGGCGCACGCATATATGCGTGCGCTCTCCCGCATTCCTGGCGCCTGCCGTTCTCGGATCGGCGGAATCCTCATAAGGTGAGGAGCATTGAGTCGACGGCGACGTCGTACGGGACGGTCGAGGAGGACCTGCGGTGAGCGAGAAGAGCCCGAGGCTGCGCGCCGAGCTGGACGGCATCCCCACCTACAAGCCCGGGAGGCCCGCCGCGGCGGGCGGTCCCGTGGCGTTCAAGCTGTCCTCCAACGAGAACCCGTACCCGCCCCTGCCTGGGGTGCTGGAGAGCGTGGTCGCGGCGGCCGGCCAGTTCAACCGCTACCCCGACATGGCGTGCACGGGCCTGGCGAACGAGCTCGCGGAGCGGTTCGGGGTCCCGGTCGAGCACATCGCCACCGGCACCGGATCGGTCGGGGTCGCCCAGTCGCTGATCCAGTCGACGGCGGGTCCCGGCGACGAGGTCATTTACGCCTGGCGGTCTTTCGAGGCTTATCCGATCATCACGCAGATCTCGGGTGCGACGTCCGTCCAGGTCCCTCTGACCGACGGTGACGTGCACGACCTGGACGCGATGTTCGAGGCGATCACCGAACGCACCAGGCTGATCTTCGTCTGCAACCCCAACAACCCCACCGGCACCGCGGTGCGCCGCGCCGAGCTGGAGCGGTTCCTGGACCGGGTGCCCTCCGACATCCTGATCGTGCTCGACGAGGCGTACAAGGAGTTCGTCCGCGACGTCGAGGTTCCGGACGGCATCGAGCTCTACCGCGACCGCCCGAACGTCGCGGTGCTGCGCACCTTCTCCAAGGCGTACGGGCTCGCGGGCCTGCGCGTGGGCTTTGCCGTCGCACACGAGCCCGTGGCCGCGGCGCTGCGCAAGACGGCGGTGCCCTTCGGTGTCAGCCAGCTCGCCCAGGACGCGGCGGTCGCCTCGCTGCGCGCCGAGGACGAGCTGATGGGGCGGGTCGGGTCGCTGGTCGGTGAGCGCACCCGGGTGTACGGGACGCTGCTCGCCCAGGGCTGGACGGTCGTGCCCGAGACGCAGGCCAACTTCGTGTGGATGCGGCTCGGGGAGCGGACCGCCGACTTCGCGGCGGCCTGCGAGAAGGCCGGAGTCGTGGTCCGGCCCTTCGCGGGCGAGGGCCTGCGGGTCACGATCGGCGAGCCCGAGGCGAACGATCTCTTCCTGAACACGGCGGCGGCCTTCTTCAAGGAGTTCTAGCCGGCTCCCCGGTCGGGGGTTCTCCGGTCGGGGGTCCTCCGGTCGGGGGTCCTCCGGTCGGGGTTCGGGCCGGGGGCGCCCCGGTCACAGCACCAGGCCGTCTCTTCCGGCAAGATCCGAAGAGACAGCCCTCAGGCCGGTTCCACGCGGACGGGGTCGCCGTCGCGGACGGTGGCCAGCAGGCGGGGGTCGCCGTCGAAGGAGCCGAGCACGTTGCAGGGGCTCGCCAGGCGGCTCTCGCCGTCGCGCGAGATGGGCGTCGGACCGTAGGGCAGCGCGAGCGCGTCGCCCTCGGTCCAGAACGCGACGGTGCCCGGCTCGACGACCTGCCGGGCGTCGTCCTCCAGTGGCACGCGGACGCCGGTGTCGAAGTAGACCTCCTCGCCCCAGGTGTTGGCGGACGCGGATATCGGGAGCGCCTCGGTGAGGGCCTTGGCGGTCGGGGTCTCGTCGAGGGTTGCGGTGAGGTGGCCCGCAGGCCAGGAGATTCGAATCTTCACGCCTTGTATTCAACAATCTGTTGAATTTCTTCGCTAGGGGGACCCCCCTGAAACGCGCCGAGAGCGATGCGACATAATGCTTGTGAATGTGAACGCGTTCACAAGCGTGTCCTGCTTCCTCCCGGATTGAGTGGGATACAAGAGGCAAAACAGCGGCTGTGACCACGACGGAACGAAGGAGACGACGACGTGGACCTAGCTCTGGCGCCAGAGACCCTGGCGCGATGGCAGTTCGGTATAACCACCGTCTATCACTTCCTCTTCGTCCCCTTGACGATCTCGCTGGCCGCGCTCGTCGCGATCCTGCAGACCGCGTGGGTGCGTTCGGAAAAGGAGAAGTACCTCAAGGCCACCAAGTTCTGGGGCAAGCTCTTCCTGATCAACATCGCGATGGGTGTCGTCACCGGCATCGTCCAGGAGTTCCAGTTCGGCATGAACTGGTCCGACTACTCGCGGTTCGTCGGTGACATCTTCGGGGCCCCGCTGGCCTTCGAGGCGCTCATCGCCTTCTTCTTCGAGTCCACCTTCATCGGCCTGTGGATCTTCGGCTGGGACAAGCTGCCGAAGAAGATCCACCTGGCCTGCATCTGGATGGTCTCGATCGGCACCGTCCTGTCCGCGTACTTCATCCTCGCGGCGAACTCCTGGATGCAGCACCCCGTCGGATACCGGATGAATCCGGAGCGCGGCCGGGCCGAGCTCACGGACTTCTGGCTGGTGCTGACGCAGAACACCGCGGTGACCCAGTTCTTCCACACCATCACGGCGGCCTTCCTGGTCGGCGGCGCGTTCATGGTCGGTATCGCGGCCTTCCACCTCGCCCGCAAGAGGCACATCCCCGTCATGCGGACCTCGCTGAGGCTCGGGCTGGTCGTCATGGTCATCGCGGGCATGGGAACCGCCATCAGCGGCGACCTCCTCGGCAAGGTGATGTTCAAGCAGCAGCCGATGAAGATGGCCGCCGCCGAGGCGCTCTGGGACGGCGAGGCGCCCGCCCCCTTCTCCCTCTTCGCCTACGGCGACGTCGAGAAGGGCCACAACAAGGTCGCCATCGAGATCCCGGGACTGCTGTCCTTCCTGGCCAACGACGACTTCACCTCCTTCGTCCCCGGCATCAACGACGTCAACGAGGCCGAGCAGGAGAGGTTCGGGCCCGGCGACTACCGGCCCAACATCCCCGTCGCCTACTGGGGCTTCCGCGGGATGATCGGCTTCGGCATGGCCTCGCTGGGCGTCGGTCTGCTGGGGCTGTGGCTGACCCGCAAGAAGTTCATGCTGCCGCCCGGTCTGCGCACGGGGGAGGACGAGGTCCCGCACCTGGTCCTCTTCAAGAAGGCGCTGAGCCCGAAGTTCTCGCACATGTACTGGATGGTCGCCCTCGGGACCATGGGCTTCCCGCTGATCGCCAACTCGTTCGGCTGGATCTTCACCGAGATGGGGCGCCAGCCCTGGGTGGTCTACGGGGTCCTGCGCACGAGGGACGCGGTCTCGCCGGGCGTATCCCAGGGCGAGGTGCTCACTTCGATGATCGGCTTCACGACGCTCTACGCCGTGCTCGCCGTGATCGAGGTCAGGCTCCTCATCAAGTACGTCAAGGCCGGCCCGCCCGAGCTCACCGAGGCCGACCTCAACCCCCCCACCAAGATCGGCGGGGACGACAAGAACTCCGACCGGCCGATGGCCTTCTCGTACTGAGGCTGAGGAGACCACACCATGCAACTCCACGACGTCTGGTTCGTGCTCATCGCCGTCCTGTGGATCGGCTACTTCTTCCTGGAGGGTTTCGACTTCGGAGTCGGCGTACTGACCAAGCTGCTCGCCCGCGGCCGCACGGAGAAGCGGGTCCTGATCAACACGATCGGGCCCGTGTGGGACGGCAATGAGGTCTGGCTGCTCTCGGCGGCCGGCGCGACCTTCGCCGCCTTCCCCGAGTGGTACGCCACCCTCTTCTCCGGCTTCTACCTCCCGCTCCTGCTCATCCTGGTCTGCCTCATCATCCGCGGCGTCGCCTTCGAGTACCGGCACAAGCGGCCTGAGGACAAGTGGCAGACCAACTGGGAACACGCGATCTTCTGGACCTCGCTGATCCCCGCGTTCCTCTGGGGGGCGGCCTTCGCCAACATCGTGCGCGGAGTGAAGATCGACCAGGACAAGGAGTACGTCGGAACCCTCTTCGACCTGGTCAACGTCTACTCGGTCCTCGGCGGCCTGGTCACGCTCAGCCTGTTCACCTTCCACGGCGCGGTGTTCACCTCGCTCAAGACGGTCGGTGACATCCGGGAGCGCTCGCGCAAGCTGGCCGCCCGACTCGGGGTGGTGACCGCCGCCCTGGCGGTCGTCTTCCTGGCCTGGACCCAGGCCTCGCGCGGCGACGGCTGGAGCCTCGTTGCGATGGCCGTCGCGGTCCTGGCGCTGCTCGGCGCACTCGGCTTCAACCTCAAGGGCCGGGAGGGCTGGGCGTTCGCCCTGTCGGGGGTCACCATCGCGGCCGCCGTCGCGATGCTGTTCCTGTCGCTCTTCCCGAACGTCATGCCGTCCTCGCTGGACGACGCCTGGAGCCTCACGGTCACCAATGCCTCGTCCAGCCCGTACACCCTGAAGATCATGACCTGGCTGGCGGCGCTGGCGACTCCGCTCGTCCTGCTCTACCAGGGATGGACGTACTGGGTGTTCCGCAAGCGCATCGGCACCCAGCACATCGCCGACGCGCACTGATTCCGATCCGCTTGTCCGCCCCGCCTGCTCCTGACTGGGGATGTTTCACGTGAAACCGATCGACCCGCGCCTGCTCCGGTACGCCCGTTCCACCCGCCTCTTCCTGGGAGCGGTGGTGGCCCTCGGGCTCGCCGGGGCGGGGCTGGTCGTGGGCCAGGCGATGCTGATCGCCGATATCGTGGTCGGCGCCTTCGAGGACGGTCTGGACGGCGGAGCCCTGCGGACCCCCCTGCTGCTGCTCGCGGCGGTGGCGCTCGGCCGGGGCCTCGTGGCATGGCTGACGGAGCTGGCCGCGCACCGGGCGAGCGCGGCGGTCAAGTCGGAACTCCGGGGCCGGCTGCTGGAGCGGGCCGCGGATCTCAGCCCCGGCGGGCTGAGCGCCCATGGGGTGTCCCCTGCGCGAAGTGATTGGGGAGGGACGGGGTCCCTCGTGGCCCTGGCCACACGGGGCGTGGACGCGCTCGACGACTACTTCTCCCGCTACCTGCCCCAACTGGGGCTCGCGATCGTGGTCCCCGTGGCGGTGCTCGCCCGGGTCGTCACCGAGGACTGGGTGTCGGCGGCCATCATCGTGGGCACCCTGCCGCTGATCCCGCTCTTCATGATCCTCATCGGGATGGCCACCCAGTCCCGGATGGACCGCCAGTGGCGCCTGCTGTCCCGGCTGTCGGGGCACTTCCTCGACGTGGTGGCCGGCCTGCCGACCCTGAAGGTGTTCGGCAGGGCGAAGGCGCAGGCGGAATCGATCCGCAAGATCACCGATGACTACCGGCAGGCGACGATGCGCACGCTGCGCATCGCGTTCATGTCGTCGTTCGCGCTCGAACTGCTGGCGACGCTCTCGGTGGCGCTGGTCGCCGTGACCATCGGCATGCGGCTGGTCCACGGTGAGCTGGACCTGTACACCGGGCTGGTCATCCTGGTCCTGGCGCCCGAGGCGTACCTGCCCCTGCGCCAGGTCGGGGCGCAGTACCACGCGGCGGCGGAAGGACTGGCCGCCGCGGAAGCGATCTTCGAGGTGCTGGAGACCCCGCTCGCCGCGTCGGGCGGGACGGCCGCCGTACCCGCTTCGGGGCTGCGGATCGAGCTCGACGCGGTGGCGGTCCGCTACGAGGGCCGGGGCGAGGACTCCCCCGGGCCGGTCTCGCTGTCCGTCGGACCGGGCGAATGCGTGGCCCTCACCGGGCCGAGCGGCGCGGGCAAGTCCACGCTGCTGCAAGTGTTGCTGGGGTTCGTGAGGCCGAGCGCGGGCCGGGTGCGGATCGGTGGCGTGGACCTCGCCGGACTGTCGGTCGAACAGTGGCGGGAGCGGATCGCGTGGGTGCCCCAGCGGCCGCACCTGTTCGCCGGAACGATCGCGGAGAACGTCCGGTTGGCGAGGCCGGGGGCGGCCGACGCCGAAGTGACCGCCGCGCTGAAGGACGCCGGGGCGTGGGAGTTCGTACGGACCCTCCCGCGCGGTGCGCAGACGGCGCTCGGCGAGGGCGGGGCCGGGCTGTCCGCCGGGCAGCGGCAACGCCTCGCGCTGGCACGGGCCTTCCTGGCGGACCGGCCGGTGCTGTTGCTGGACGAGCCGACGGCTGCGCTGGACGGCGAGACCGAGGCGGCCGTCGTGGACGCCGTGCGCAGGCTCGCGGTCGGCCGGACGGTGCTTCTGGTGGTGCACCGGCCGGCGCTCCTGGCGCTGGCCGACCGGGTCGTACGGGTCGAGGCGGGCCCCGCCGGGCCCGCGCCCCGTACACCCCTTCCCGCCCCCGCCGACGGCGCGGTCGCGCCGCGGGCAGCCGTACCGCGCGATCCCGGGGAGTGGATCCTCGGGGTTGCCGCCGAGCGGTCGGCCAGGACGGGCGGGGTGGAAGCCGGCGGTCGGGATCCGCTCAAGCGGGTGCGGGGGGTGGCCAAGGCCTGGCAGGGGCGGTTCAGGCTCGGACTGTTGCTCGGGGCGCTGGCCGTCGGGTGCAGCGTCGGGCTGATGGCCGTCTCCGGATGGCTGATCTCGCGGGCCTCCGAACAGCCGCCCGTGCTCTACCTGATGGTGGCCGTCACCGCCACGCGCGCCTTCGGCATCGGGCGGGCCGTCTTCCGGTACGCGGAGCGGCTCGTCTCCCACGACGCGGTGCTGCGGATGCTCGCCGACCTGCGCGTCTCCGTCTACCGCCGGCTGGAGCGCATCGCGCCCGCCGGGCTGCCCGCGCAGCGGCGCGGCGATCTGCTGACCCGGCTGGTGGCCGACGCCGACGCCCTGCAGGACTACTGGCTGCGCTGGCTGTTGCCCGTCGGCACCGCCGTGCTCGTGGGGACGGGATCGGTGGCCTTCACCGCATGGCTGCTGCCCGAGGCCGGGGCCGTACTCGCCACCGGGCTGCTCGCCGCCGGGGTCGGGGTGCCGCTGCTCAGCGCGGTCTGCGCGCGCCGTACCGAGCGCCGGCTCGCGCCCGCCCGGGGAGAGCTCGCCACCCGCGTGGCCGATCTGCTCACCGGGACCGCCGAACTGACCGTCGCCGGCGCCCTGGACGGCCGGAAGGCCGCCGCGAAGGACAGCGACCGCACGCTGACCGGGATCGCCGCCCGTGCGGCCGCCGTCACGGGACTCGGGAGCGGACTGTCCGCCCTGCTGTGCGGACTGACCGTGGTGTGCGCCGCCGCGGTGGGTGCGAACGCCGTCGCGGGAGGCCGGCTGTCCGGGGTCGCCATGGCCGTCGTCGTGCTGACTCCGCTCGCCGCGTTCGAGGCCGTCGCCGGCCTTCCGCAGGCCGTCCAGTACCGCCAGCGGGTCCGCCGCAGCGCCGAGCGGGTGTACGAGGTCATCGACGCGCCCGTCCCGGTCGCCGAGCCGGAGGTGCCGGCGCCGCTGCCGGCTTCGCCCTTCCCGCTGCGCCTGGCCGGCCTCGCCGCACGCCACCCCGGGCAGGAGTGCGACGCGGTGCGCGGGCTCGACCTGACCCTGGAGGCGGGACGCCGGATCGCGGTGGTCGGCCCCTCGGGATCCGGGAAGACCACGCTGGCGCAGGTCCTGCTGCGCTTCCTGGACGCGCACGAGGGCTCGTACACCCTGGGCGGGACCGACGCGTGCGCGATCGACGGAGACGACGTGCGCCGGGTCGTGGGCCTGTGCGCCCAAGACGCGCACATCTTCGACAGTTCGGTACGGGAGAACCTGCTCCTGGCCCGGCCCGGAGCGAGCGAAGGGCAGTTGCGGGAGGCCCTGGCGGCGGCCCGGCTACTGGAGTGGGCCGACGGGCTCCCGGAGGGTCTGGACACGCTCGTCGGCGAGCACGGCGAGCGGATCTCCGGCGGCCAGCGCCAGCGCCTCGCGCTGGCAAGGGCGCTGCTCGCGGACTTCCCGGTCCTCGTCCTGGACGAGCCCGCCGAGCACCTGGACCTGGCGACGGCCGACGCGCTGACGGCGGATCTGCTGGCCGCGACCGAGGGCCGCACCACCGTGCTGATCACGCACCGGCTGGCCGGTCTGGAGGAGGTCGACGAGGTGCTCGTCCTGGACCGCGGCGCGGTGGTCCAGCGCGGTGCGTACGCGGAGCTGGCCATCGTCCCTGGGGCGCTCCGGAGGCTTCTGGAGCGCGAGCGCGAAACGGACGGGGCGGCGGCCGGATTCTCCTAGTCTCGACTTTCCTCGCGAAACCGGACTAACTAGTCTCAAGACCATGTCAGCCCAGCAGTCCCAGCAATCGCCCGAGCCGTCTGCGGAGCCGGCGCAGCAACAGCCCGACCCGCTGGAGGCCGCGGCTGCCGCCACCCGGAGCCTCCAGGGGCTGTCCACCGAGCTCACGGCCCGGGTTCCGCAGCTGCTGGAAGCCATGCGGTCGGTCGGTACCGGCCTCGAACTGCACTCCACGCTGGACCGCATCTGCGAGACGGCCGCCGAGCTCGCGGGTGCTCGCTACGCCGCCATCGGCGTCGTCGACACCGAGGGCCGGGGGCTCTCCGACTTCGTCACCTTCGGCGTCAGCGACGCCCTGGCGAAGGAGATCGGACACCGCCCGGACGGGAAGCGCGGACTGCTGGGCGCGCTGATCTCGCATGCCGACACGGTGCGCCTCGCCGACCTCGGCAAGGACCCGCGCGCGGCGGGCTTTCCCGAGCACCACCCGCACATGAAGACCTTCCTCGGCGTTCCGATCCGGGTGCAGGGCCAGATCTTCGGCAACCTCTACCTCGCCGAGAAGAACAGCGGTGGCGAGTTCACCGACTACGACGTCCACATGGTCCGGGTGCTGGCCACCGAGGCGGGCATCGCCATCGGCAACGCCCGCCTCTACGAGGCCGCCACCCAGCGCGAGCGCTGGATCGACGGCTCGGTGGCCGTCACCACCGCCCTGCTGTCGGGCGGGGACGCGGACGACGCGCTCGCGGTCGTCGCCGAGCAGGCCCGTCGGCTCGCCGATTCGGCTGCCGGGATCGTGATGCTGCCGGCCGAGGACGGCGGGATGGAGATCGTCGCGGTCTCCGCCGACAACCCGGCCACCTCGCTCGGCGTCGTCATCCCGGCCGAGAGCCCCGTGGTGGCGCGACTGCTGCGGGGCGAGCCGGTCTTCGTGGACGACGCCTCCTCCGACCCGCGCATGATCAATCGTCTGACCAGCCAGTACGGAGGCTGCATGCTGTTGCCCCTGCAGAGCGGCGGCCGGGTGCTCGGCGCGCTCGTCACCCCCCGGGCGCGTGGCGAGCGGCCGTTCAGCGAGGCCGAGCGGACCTTGGCCACGCAGTTCGCCTCCCAGGCGGCGCTGGCGCTGATGATGGCGGAGGCGCAGCGCGACCGGGAGCGCCTCGCGGTCTTCGAGGATCGAGACCGGATCGCACGCGATCTGCACGACCTGGTCATCCAGAGGCTCTTCGCCACCGGAATGATGTTGGAAGGCGCCCAACGACGGTCCGTCGTACCCGAGGTGCGCGACGGAGTCGGCAAGGCCGTGGACGAGCTCGACGTGACGATCCAGGAGATCCGCACCGCGATCTTCGCGCTTCAGCAGGGACCGGCGGAGGCCCCCTCGGGTCTGCGCACGCGGGTGCTGCGGGAGATCAACATGGCTGCCGTTCCGCTGGGCTTCAAGCCCGCGCACCGCTTCCTCGGGCCGGTCGACGCGGTCGTCGACGAGCTCGTCGCGAAGAATCTGATCGCCGCCCTGCGCGAGGCCCTCTCCAACGCGTTCCGGCACGCGGACGCGTCCCGGATCGAGGTGGTGCTCGATTGCACCGTCACCTTGGCCGACGGACGGCCCGGGGTCCGGCTGGAGGTCGCCGACGACGGGGTGGGCGTCGCGGAGGGCGGGCGGCGCAGCGGGCTGCGGAACCTGCGTCGGCGGGCGGAGTCGCTCGGCGGCTCCAGCTCGTACGGCCCCGGCCTCGGCGAGGCGGGCGGCGGGACCACCCTGGTGTGGGAGGCCCCGCTCTGAGCCGGCCCGCCTCGGCTCGCGCTAGGCCTCGGCGCGTGCGGACCGTTCGGCCAGGATGCGCTCGATGACGAGGGCGACGCCGTCCTCGTTGTTGGCGACCGTGCGGCCCGACGCGGCCGCGATCACGTCGGGATGGGCGTTGCCCATCGCGTACGAGGCACCTGCCCAGCTGAGCATCTCGACGTCGTTCGGCATGTCTCCGAAGGCGACCACCTCGGCCGGCGAGATACCGCGCTCCTCGCAGCACAGGGCCAGGGTGCTGGCCTTGGAGACGCCCGGACCGCTGATCTCCAGCAGGGAGGTCGGGCTGGAGCGGGTGATCGAGGCGTACGCGCCGGCGGTGGAGCGGGCCAGCGCCAGGAACTCGTCCGGAGCCAGCTCGGCGTGATGGGCGAGGACCTTGAGGACCGGCGCCGAGTCGTCGTCCCTGGCCTCGTCGAGCAGCTGTTCGGCGGTGGCGACGTTGGCACCCGGGTCCTGGAAGAACGGCGGGTAGGCGGGCTCGTAGTTGATCCCCGTGGTCAGCTCCACGGCGAAGGAGGTGCCGGGGGCAGCGGCCCGCAGGGCCTCCACCACCTTGAGAGCCGTGATCCGGAGCAGCGGCCTGACCTGTACGAACTCCCGGCCGGTGGGCACCGGCCCGATGGCGTGCAGATCGACGACGGCGGCGCCGTTCGCGCAGATGGCCAGACCGTGGCCCTGTACGTGGTCGCTGACCACGCCCATCCAGCGGGCCGGGCGTCCGGTCACGAAGAACACCGCGATGCCCGCCTCCTCGGCGGCGGCGAGTGCGGCGACCGTGCGGCTCGAGACGGATTTGTCGTCGCGCAGCAGGGTGCCGTCGAGATCGGTGGCGATGAGCCGGGTGATGGGGGTGGGCCGGGAAGTGGGGGTGGGCCCGTCCGGGCGCTGGGGAGCCGAGGTCACGCGTCCATCTTCGCCCATGACGCCGGGGCCGTGTTTCACGTGAAACATTCCTCATGGATCAGGGGGATGTGGCGATGTTTCACGTGAAACATCGCCACATGGTTGTCAGTGGGGGGTGGAAGGATCTCCTCGCCGGTTTCGACGATGTCACACGGGGGGCGCCGTGCTCATTCCTTCAGCCCGGAAGTCGGACTGTGACGCCTGCGGCGGCCCGCACGCGAAGTGGGTCGCGAGCCTGTGGATGGCGCTCTGCGCGGCATGCGAGGGGACGGGCGCCGCATACCCGGAGCGAGAACCGGTACTGGTGGGGGAGATCCTCGCCGGTGACGCGTACGCCCGGTTCCGTTCGTGCCGTGGCGAGGGCGCGTCCGGCCCGCGACGTGACGAGGGCAGGGGCGGCGGTCGTAGGCTCGGGGCATGACTCTGCGCCTGAGTACCGTGATCCTTCCCGTCCACCGCTGGCACGAAGGCGGACGCGACCGCTGGCAGCGGGCCGAAGAACTGGGGTTCCACGCCGCGTACACCTACGACCACCTGTCGTGGCGGACCTTCCGTGACGGGCCGTGGTTCGGCGCGCTGCCCACGCTCACGGCCGCCGCGACCGCGACGGAGCGCCTGCGGCTGGGGACCCTCGTCACGTCGCCGAACTTCCGCCACCCCGTGACGCTGGCCAAGGACCTCATGTCCCTCGACGACATCTCCGGGGGCCGGATCACCCTCGGGATCGGCGCCGGCGGCAACGGCTTCGACGCCACCGCGCTGGGCCAGGAGGCGTGGACTCCGAAGGAGAGGGCGGACCGCTTCGGCGAGTTCCTGCCGCTCCTCGACCGCCTGCTCACCGAGGCGGACGTCTCGCAGGAGGGCACCTTCTACTCGGCCGTGGAGGCACGCAACATCCCCGGTTGCGTCCAGCGGCCCCGGCTGCCCTTCGCCGTCGCCGCGACCGGCCCGCGCGGCCTGAAGCTCGCCGCGCGGTACGGGCAGGCGTGGGTGACGACCGGTGACCCGAAGATCTTCGACGAGGGCACCCCGGAGGACTCCGTGGAGGCTCTCCGGGGCCAGATCAGCAAGCTCGGCAAGGCGTGCGCGGACTCCGGCCGGGACGTGGCCGAGCTGGACAAAGTCCTGCTCACGGGCTTCACGCCGGACCGGGGGCGCCCGCTGGAGTCCGTGGACGCCTTCGTCGACTTCGCCGGCCGCCACCAGGAGCTCGGCTTCACGGAGCTGGTGATCCACTGGCCGATCCCAGAGTCCGACTTCGCCGCCGACCAGGAGGTCTTCGAGCGGATCGCCACCGAGGGGCTGGCCCAGCTGGGCTGATCCGCCCCGCAACGAGGCTCGGCGAAGCTGCCGCCCGCGCTGCCCCGCTGACGAAGGAGCGCCCGCGCTGCCCCGCTTGACGAAGGGGGCAGCGCGGTACGGCGTCAGGGCGACGCGCGCAGCAGGTGCCCTCGGGTGCGTTCGGCTTCCTGCAGCAGCCACTCCGGTGCCGTGCCCTCGGGCAGCGCCCGCACCTCGTCCGCCAGCGCCGCGAACCGGGCCGCGCCGGCTTCGGGCCGTCCCAGCTCGTGTTCGGTCCAAGCCGCGTTGTTCACACAGCGGTACCGGGCCTCCAGGTGGTCCGGACCCAGCTCGGCCTGGAGGGCGGCGGCCCGCTCCCAGAGCGAGACCTCTTCCAGTCGCAGCGCCTCCAGCTCCGCCGCGCCGAGCGGTTCGGCGGGACCCGTGGCCCCGTCCGCCTCCTCGTCGTCGAAGCGTTCCTCGTGTGCGCAGACCCGCCGGTCGAGGATCTGGGCCAGCTGGTTCCAGGTCTCGGCGAGCTCGGCCCGCGCCTCGACCGCGTCCGGCGCCTCGGCCACAGCGGCGCGCAGCACGTCCGCGGCCTCGTCCATCCGCGCCCGGGCGCGCGCCACCGCCGCGTCGGTGACCTCCTCGCGCAGCTCCAGCCAGGCCAGCGACCGCAGGATCCGGACCTCGGCGATCGGCGCGTCCTTCGACCGCCGGTGCAGGTCGAGCGCCCGCTCGTACGCGGCGACCGCCTCCGGCACCAGCCGCGCCTCGGAGAGCCGGTCGGCCGCAGCGTGGGCGAAGTGCGCCTGCGGACGCGGGTCCTCCCAGTCCTTGGTCACCTCCGCCGCCAGCAGGTACTGCTCCGCCGCGCCCCGGGCGTCCCCCAGTTCGCGCAGCAGATCGCCCAGGAACTCCCGTACGGAGACGGCCTGGCCCTCGCCGTGCTCCAGCAGGTCGGGCAGCGTCGACTGGAGGACTTCCGCCGCCTCGGCCGTGCGGCCCTCCCGGGCGTGGCAGCGGGCGAGCAGCAGCCGGGCCTGGGCACCGCCGTCGGCGCTGAGGCCGGCCTGGTCGAACCAGTGCGCCGCCTCCAGGGCGTGAGCTGCGGCCTCCGCGTCCGCCCCGCCCCGGCGCAGCAGGATGTCGGTCAGCGTGAGCCGTACGACGCCCTGCGTCTCGGGGTCGGTGGCCTCGGAGGCGTGCGCCAGCCCCGCGCGCGCCGCCTCCTCGGCCTCCTCGGGGCGGTCCAGCGACATCAGGACTCCGGCCCGCAGCACCAGGGGGTCCACGGCCAGCCAGGGCCGGTCCGCCGCGAGCGCCCGGTCGGCGCAGGTGGCGAGCAGGGCCACGGCCCGCTCCGGGTCGCCCTCCGAGAGCGCGAGGCGGCCCAGCATCTCCTCGGCCTCCGCCGCCACGTCCGGCAGGGCGGCCCCGTAGGCGTCGATGAAGGCCTTGAGCTCGGCGGCCAGTTCGCCGTGCCCGTGCCCGTGTGTGTGACTTTCCTCGTGCCCTTGGCCCGCGTCGTGGCCGTGCTCGTGTTCACCCGAGGCTTCGACCGAGCGCAGGTAGGACTCCACGCGGATCGAGGTCAGCTCCGCGTACGCGATCCGCCGGGTCCGCAGCGGCTCGTCCGCGTCCAGCGCCTCGGCCGCGCGCAGGGCCACCGCGATCAGCTTCCGCAGCTCACCCGGTGCGGTCCCGGACTGCGCGGCCACCGTCGCGAGCCGCAGCTCGGCCAGGGCCGCGCGCTCCGCCCGCCCGAGCTCCCGGTAGCCGTCGCGTACCCCGGCCAGCAGTTCCGCCGCCCCGGCGGCCCCGGACCGTGCTGCCGACAGGGCCCGGTGGTCCGCCACGTCGGCAGCGACCAGCCGGTCCGCCCCGGCCTCGGGGTGTGCCGCCACCTCGGCCCACAGCGCGTCCGCGCCGGGGTGCCCGAGCTCCCGCGCCGCGCGGGCCCGCTCCACCAGGTCCGTGAAGCCCCCGGTCGAGGCGGGCGCCGGCGCGGGCGCCCTCCGTACGGGGGCGGACGCCGCCGGAGGCAGCGCCTGACTGCGCACGCCCAGCGGCAGGACCTCCAGCAGCGGGGCACGACCGATGCGTTCGACGAGCCGGTCCGAGACCCGGGTGGTGCCGTTGCGCTCGTCGAAGCGGCGGGCGATCGCCAGGGCGTCCTCGCGCAGGACGCCGTGGAGCTCGTCCACCGTGCGCGCGGAGCCCTCGTAGGGGACGGAGAGGTCCGCTCCGTGCCCGAGCTCGCCGAGGCGGCGCAGCAGCACGAGGATGCCTCCGTAGAACCGGAGCTGCGCCTCGACGTCCACGAGCGGGCCGAGGTGGGCCGAGTGCTCGGCGAGGATCTCCAGGCCGCGGGCCTCGTTGCCGGTCAGCGCGCAGAACTCGATGTGCTCACCGATGGAGCGCAGCAGGCTCTGGTTGCCCCGAGCCAAGCGGTAACCCCGCAGGTGGTGGGCGCGGGCCTCGTCGGCGCGGCCGAGCCGCAGCAGGGGGAGCAGGGAGCGGGCGAGCACCCGGTGTGGCTCCTCCAGGCAGCTCTGCTTGCCCGTCAGTACCGGCTCCCAGATGTCGACGGCCTTCGCGTCGTCGCCCCGGCCCGCCCAGAACCAGCCCTGGGAGTTGGTCTCGCAGGCGTGGCAGTCGCTCATCGTGTCGCGGTCGGCCGACTGCCAGCGGCTGACGGCCCGCTCCGCCCGCTCGTCGTCGCCGGTGGCGTCGGCGAGGTAGAACTCGCTCTGGCGCACCGCGCGCTCGCTGTAGCCGGCGAGCCGGTAGCGCCGTTCCATGTCCTGCAGCCAGCCCGTGACCGAGGCCAGGGGTATCTCGGGGGAGCTGACGAGCTGGCCGGACACCCATTTGAACCGCCAGAACAGCGAGTGCGCCTGACCGCTGTCGAAGGCGCCCGGATCGCGGTCGTACTCCTGGAGCAGCCGGGCGAAGGGGACCACCATGCGGGTCCGCTCGGAGCTGTACTCGTAGGCGTCGATCTGGTTGAGCAGGGTCTGGCGGAACAGGCCGCTGTCGCCGCAGGCTTCGGCGGCGTTCGCCAGGGCCTCCGCCTGCGCGCTGCGCGCGGGCCCGTTGGGAAGGCACTGGTTGTCGTGGAGCGCCTGGCGGATTTCGGCCGCGGTCATCGTGCTCACTTGTGGTCCTCCTGGGTGTCGGCGGGGTGCGTGGCCCATTCCAGGAGCCCGAGGAAGGCTCGGTTGAGCAGGGTGGCGTCGGCCGGGCGCAGGGGCCGCTGGGACATCAGCAGGGCTTGGCCGTACAGCGATTCGACGGCGGTGGCGCTCAGCGCCTCGTCGGGGAGGGAGGCGATCCGGCGGATCAGCGGGTTGTTGTGGTTGAGGACCAGGCGGGCGCGCGGGGCGGAGCCGCGCAGCGCGCCGAGGATGCCGCTCCACAGCGAGTCGGCGCTGTCGAGGGCGGCGGTGCGGTCGCGTTCCTGCCGGGCCTGGCGGTCGTCGAGGTAGAGCGCGGGGATGGAGACGGGCTGGAAGGCGCGCAGGACGACGTCGCAGCTCTGGGGCTCCAGCCGGGTGCGGGCGGTGGCCAGGAAGGGGGCGAGGGACAGTTCGGCGGAGGTGGGGACGGGGTCGAGGCGTTCGGTGACGGCTCCCGCGTCGAGCTCGCTGACCTTGATCTCCGGCCGTACGGCGGGCAGCAGGGCCAGGAGGTCCGCGTCGTAGGTGTAGCCGGCGTTGACGACGCCGAGGCCGTGGGCCGCCGCGATCGGGGCGATCTGGCGGAACTCCTCCACGGTGCGCGTGAAGTGGATCTCCTTGTGCGCGGCCGCGAACTCCTCCAGGCTCACCGAGCCGTCGCTGGTCTCGAACGGCAGCCAGGGCAGCATCAGGCCGAGCAGCTCGGAGTCGTGCCGGGCCAGCGACTTCACCCCGAGGTGGTGGACGCTCAGGAAGGCGGCCAGGCGTTCGGGGTCGCTCGCCGCGAGCTCGGTGAGCCAGGTGCGGACGCGGGCCCCGAGGGCCTCGCGCACCGCGGCCAGGGTGTCGTCGTCGTAGAGGTTCTCGCGGGAGGCCGTGGGCCGCAGCGTGTCGGTGTCGATGACGGCGCGGACGAAGAACGCCCAGTCGGGCAGCAGGCTGTCGGCCTTGTCGGTCAGCAGCATGCCCTTGAGGTGGACCCGGTGTCCGGACCGGTGGGCGGGACTGGTCGGCTCGGGCAGTACGTACGCGACTCCGCGTACGCCTGCCACCGGCAGGTCGAGGTCGATGCTGTCGAGCGGAGTGAAACCGAAGAGTCCGGCGCAGTGCCCGGCGAGCGCGACGCGGCGGGCCGCGGGGGTCGGGAACGCCCGGTCCCAGACGGCGGGCCGGTCGGTGACCGGGCGCGGCTCGGCGCCGGAGGTGTCGTCGAAGGTGACGTCGTAGGGGAGGAGCGAGCCGTAGTCGCGGGCGAGCTGCTCGACCTTGGCCGGGACCATCCACTCCTCGGTGCCCGGCCGGGCTTCCAGAATGACGGTCGTACCGGGCTCCGGACGGGCGTCGGCGGGCAGTTCGCGCACGGTGTACGAGCCGTCGTCCGTGGCCAGCCATTCGACGGGCGCGGCTTGGGGGTCGCGGGCGGAGCGGGTGACGACGCGGATCCGGCGGGCGACGACGAAGCAGGCGAGGAGGCCGATGCCGAACTGGCCCAGGAACTCCTGACGGGTGGTCTCGAGGCCGTGGATCTCTTCGACGGCACTGTCGCCGCCGCGCTTGGAACTGCGGCCGATGGTGGCGAGGAGGGAGTGGGCTTCGTCGGCGGTCAGCCCGATGCCGCTGTCCTCGATGGTCACCCGGTCCGCGCCGGCCGACAGCCGGATGCGGACATCGGCCGCGGGGTCCAGGGTGCGGCGGGCGGTGACCGCGTCGACGGCGTTCTGGAGCAGCTCGCGGACGTAGACGCGCGGGCTGGAGTAGAGGTGGTGGGAGAGCAGGTCGACCAGGCCGCGCAGATCGACCTGGAAGGTGTTCGGGTGGGGTTCTTCGGACGTCATGGTGCGTCACCTCGCGTGCTGGCGTGTCGTGTTCGGCGACCGCGAGGTGTTCCCCCCCTCACAGATCCCGAAGTGAGGAACAGAGTAGGGGGATGATCTGACAATCCCTCTGTGAATTCCTGGGCTTTCCGCCTACTGGAACCGCAGGAATCGAGGCGGCACGCAGTCCACGAGCCACACCCCGTTGGCGCTGATCCGGAAGACGTGTCCGGCGGCGCGCATCGCCCCCGCGTCCACGCTGAGGACGACGGGCCGTCCGCGACGCGCGCCCACGCGGGTCGCCGTCTCCCGGTCCGGGGACAGGTGGACGTGGTGGCGGGCCATCGGGCGCAGCCCCTCGGCGCGGATCGCGTCCAGGGAAGCGGCGACGGTGCCGTGGTAGAGGTACGCGGGCGGTTCGGCCTCCGGCAGGCCGAGGTCCACGGGGACGGTGTGGCCCTGACTGGCCCGGATCCGCGTGCCCTCGACGGCGAAGCGCTGTTTGTCGTTGGCGGCCACGACGTGGTCGAGCTCCGCGCGGCTGATGGGGAAACCGTGGGCGGCCGCCGCGCCCAGCAGGTCGTCGATCTCGACCCAGCCCTGGGGATCGAGCGCCAGTCCGATGCGTTCCGGCTGGTGCCGCAGGTGTTTCGAGACGTATTTGGACACCTTCACGGTGCGTCTGTCGTCCATCCGCCCAGAGTGCCGCGTCGGCGGCGGCCCGCGCAGCGATTTTCCGCCGTCCCGCGGACGTGGACTCCCTCTGTCACCTTTCCAAGATACGGAATACATTTTCCGCTGGACTCTGACCCAAGGGGGAAGAAAGAATGACGAACGGTGCCTCTCTGTCGCGCCGTGCGGCCGCCGAGCTCATCGGCACCGCGGGGCTGCTCGTCGTGGTGGTCGGATCCGGAATCCAGGCCACCGCCCTCACCACGGACACCGGCGTCGCCCTGGTCGCCAACTCGCTCGCCACCGCCGTCGGGCTCGGGCTGATCATCACGCTCTTCGGGCCACTCTCCGGCGCCCACCTCAACCCGGTGGTCACCCTCACCGCCTGGTGGGGCCGGCGCTCCGGCGGCGAAGGGCCGGACGGCCGGGAGGCGCTGGTCTACGCCGCGGCCCAGACCGTCGGCGCCATAGCCGGAGCCCTCCTCGCGGAGGCGATGTTCGGGCGGGTCCCGGGCGCCTTCGCCACCCAGGTCCGCGACGGGGGGCACCTGCTCGTCGGGGAGGTCGTGGCCACGGCCGGACTGGTCCTCGTGATCCAGGGCCTCGGCCGCATCGGCCGTCCGGAGCTGATCCCGGGCGCGGTCGCCGCGTACGTCGCCGCCGCGATCTGGTTCACCTCCTCGGGCTCCTTCGCCAACCCGGCCGGAACCCTCGGGCGCAGCTTCAGCGATTCCTTCACCGGTATCGCCCCGCAGTCCCTCCCGGGGTTCATCGCCGCCCAGCTGCTCGGCGGGATCCTCGGCCTGGCGCTCGCGGCCCTGCTCTACGGGAGCACTCCCCGGGCCGCCGCGGGAGCCCCGGCGGCGAAGGGCGCGGTGGCGGACGCGGCCGACGCGATCGCCACGACTGACATGACCGGCGCGGCCGGGAACAGTCGTTCAGTGACCGAAATCGGCCCGTCCGGTCCCGCGTTCCAGGCCGTCGGATGACCCGTGGGGCGTAGTTCCCCACAGGGTGGACGGAGTTGTCCACAGCCCTTTGCGCCGGTTTCGGCGGCAAAGGGGCGATCCGCCCTGTGGACTACTGATCGAGCACTACCGGCCGCCCCGGCTCGCCAGGTCGTTCATCGTCCGAGCCTGCAGCTCCCGCTCCGTGGCGGCCCGGACGAACTCCGCGACGTGCTCGGCGCCCACCAGTTCCTGGACCGCCCGCACGGTCTCGGCGGGCAGCGGGACCGGGGACGGCCCCGAAGGCTGGGGGGTCCCGACGGCCCCGAGGTGCCGCTGCAGGTGCCGGGTGGCGAAGAGGCGCATGGCCCGCGCCAGTTCCGCGTCGACCGTCTGCTGTGCCAGGGGACGCAGTCTGCGCACCATCGTCGCCGCCTCGGCGGCGTCCGAGTCCGTGGGTGGGACGGCGCCCAGGTAGCGGGCGAAGACGTGCTCCGTGGTGAACTCCAGGAAGCGCGAGGCGATGTGTTCCACCTGGCCGCGCAACTCCCGCAGGTGGCCGGTGATCGCGGGCAGCGGGACGCCGGCGGCGTACAGCTCGGCCGCCACCGCCAGCTCCTGCGGGGAGGGCACCAGGTACTGGTCGGGTCGCCCCGGGATCCGCTCCAGCACGCCCAGTTCGCAGGCCTCGCCCACCGCCTCGTCGTCGGGCTTCCCGCCGAACCGGTGGTTCAGCTCGTCCCGGCTGATCCGGGCCGCTTCCTCGTCCGTCCAGGGCCCGTGCACCTCGGCGACGAGCCCGAGGACCCCGCCGAGACCGCGGCCCGCGTCCCAGGCCTCCAGGAGTTCCTTGATGGAGGCCAGGGTGTACCCGCGGTCCAGGAGGTCGGCGATCTGGCGCAGGCGCGCCAGATGCGTGTCCCGGTAGACGTTGGAACGGCCCCGCCGTTCCGGCTTCGGCAGCAGACCGCGGTCCTGGTACGCCCGGATGGTGCGGACGGTCGCACCGCTGTGGTGCGCCAGATCCTCGATCCGGTACTCGGCTACTGCCTGATCGGACACTCCCGGCTCCCTACGACATGGCGGCTCGGCCGACCGCGCCCGCGGCGGACCGGGCGGCAGGCGTTGGCGCGAGGTACTCGACCGCCCTGTGCAGCGAGCCCTCCTGCGAGGGATGGTACGACCGCCGCAGGTAGCGGGGTATGGCCGTGCCGAGCTGTCTCCAGGTGGGCAGCAGACCTTTGCCGGCAGCCCGGTGGTGCTCGCGCGGCGAACAGCGCCGCCGGGCGGGCAGTTCGGGGTCGGTGACCAGCGGCAGGCCCTCTCCGGCGCGGCGCGGTGCTCTCAGTCGAAGGCCACCCGCCGCGGTGTGATCGCGTACGGGGCGGTCCCGCTCACAGCCGGGGCTCCAGTTTCGCGAGCCGTCGCAGGGTGCCCGGAGCGAACCGGGACATCCACAGGGCTCCCTTGGACTCGGGAGTCACCGGGACCACGGCCTGGTTCTTCACCACCGCGAGCAGGATCGCGTCGGCTACCTTCTCCGGCGGGAAGTTGCGCAGCCCGTAGAGCCGGGAGGACTTCTGCCGGCGCCGCTTCTCCTCGGCCTCGTCCACCCCGGCGAAGCGGGAGGTCGCGGTGATGTTGGTGTTGACGATGCCGGGGCAGATCGCCGAGACGCCGATGGACCGTGACGCCAGCTCCGCGCGCAGGCACTCGCTCAGCATCAGCACCGCCGCCTTGGAGGTGCTGTAGGCGGGCAGCGTCCTGGACGGCAGGTAGGCGGCGGCGGAGGCGGTGTTGACGATGTGTCCGCCCTGGCCGCGCTCGGCCATCTGCTTGCCGAAGATCCGGCAGCCGTGGATGACGCCCCACAGGTTGACGTCGAGGACCTTCTTCCAGTCCTCGGAGGTCGTGTCCAGGAACGGACCGGAGAGACCGATTCCGGCGTTGTTGACCAGGACGTCCACGATCCCGTACTCGGCGGCGACCTTCGCGCCGAGCTTCTCCATGGCCTGCTCGTCGCTGACGTCGACGCACTCGCCCCACGCCTGCGGCGATCCGACGAGACGGGCCATGTCGGCGGTGCGCGCCGCTCCCTCGGCGTCCCGGTCCACGCACACCACGCGGGCGCCGGCCTCGGCGAAGGCGAAGGCGGTGGCCCGCCCGATGCCGCTCGCGGCCCCGGTGACCAGGACCAGCTGGCCGCCGAACCGGTCGGCGTACCGGCCCGGGGCCTTCTGCTCGGGCGCGCGCGTCGCGGGCTCCTCCCGGGCGTCGACGAACTCCGTGATCCACGCGGCCAGCTGGTCGGGCCGAGTCCGGGGCACCCAGTGCTTGGCCGGCAGGGTGCGCCGCACCAGGTCGGGGGCCCACAGCTCCAGCTCGTCGTAGAGCCGCTCGGACAGGAAGGCGTCCCCGGTCGGGGTGATCAGCTGGACGGGAGCGTGTGCGTACGCGTCGGCGCGCGGCCGGCGCAGCCGGGGCCGGACGTTGTCCCGGTAGAGCCACGCGCCGTGCGCGGCGTCGGAGGGCAGTGAGGCCGTGGGGTAGTTCCCCGCCGGGACCTTCTCGATCCGCTGGAGGATCTTCGGCCACCGCTTGCCGAGCGGGCCGCGCCAGGCGAGCTCCGGCAGCACGGGCGTGTGCAGCATGTACACGTACCAGGACTTGGCGCCCTGGTTCAGCAGCTGGGCGGCCCGGCGCGGGGTGGGCCGCGCCAACCGCTTCTTGATCCAGTGTCCGAAGTGGTCGAGGGACGGCCCCGACATCGAGGTGAAGGAGGCGATCCGGCCCTCGGTGCGGGCGGCCGTCGCGAACTCCCAGCCCTGTACCGAGCCCCAGTCGTGGCCGACCAGGTGCACCGGGCGGTCCGGGCTGACCGCGTCCGCGACCGCGAGGAAGTCGTCGGTCAGCTTCTCCAGGGTGAATCCGCCGCGCAGCGGCCGCGGGGCCGTGGAGCGCCCGTGGCCCCGTACGTCGTAGAGCACGACGTGGAAGCGGGAGGCGAGCCGCTCGGCGACCTCCGACCAGACCTCCTTGCTGTCCGGGTACCCGTGCACCAGCACCACGGTCGGCCGTTGCGCGTCACCCAGCTCGACGACGCACAGCTCGATCCCGCCGGTGCTCACCCGGCGCTCGCGCGCGCCCGCCAGACCCGTGTCCGTCATCCCGCTCATGCCGCCTTCTCCTCAGCCCAGCGCCGCACGTGCGGCAGGTCGTCGTCCAGCCAGTACGCGCTCTCCTCGGGGTCCCGGGAGTCGGTGACGACCAGGATCTCCTCGAACTTCGCGCCGGTGCCCCGGAAACCCAGGTGCGGTTCCACCGCCCACAGGCCGGCCCGCGGCGGGTGGTCGGAGAAGTGGTACGGGCTCCACAGCGGGGACCAGCCCTCGCGGTGGCCGTGGAGGGCGTCGGAGGCCAGCCCCTTCAGGGCCTGCGTGCCGAAGCCGAACGCGGTCGGCGACCAGCGTCGCTCCTTGACCCGGTCTATCTTGTGCGCGATGACCCCGAAGGGGTAGGCGCGGTGCCGGTTCGCGTACCCCTGGCTGATCATCAGCCGCTCGACGTCCTCGTAGATGTCGCGCAGCGACCGGCGCTCGCGCACCTGGTCGAGGATGAGCGCACGGTGGGCCTTCAGGTCGGACATGAGCCGGTCCTGTACCGGATTGAGGCCGAGACTGCCCGAGTAACCGATGTCGGCGGTGTAGCCCTTGTAGACCGGCGCCATGTCGAGGATGAACGCCATCCCCGGCTCCAGGGCCCGGTTCGTCGGGAAGAACTGCAGGGGGATCTTGAAGCCCGTGAAGGCGGTGCGGTCGCCGAACCACGCGAACGGCATGTGGAACCAGTCCCGCACGCCGCGCTCGCGCAGCCACTCGCGCTGCATCCGTGCGGCCTCGCGCTCGGTGACACCGGGGCGCAGCTGCGCCGCGACGGCCTCCGCGCACTCGTAGGAGAGGCGCTGCACTTCCCTGAACCCGCGCAGGTCGCAGGAGAGTTCCCTGGTGCGTCGTGCGGTGTCCCCAGCCATGCCAGCCATGTCAGCCGTCCGTCCGTATGCCGTACGCGCCCGTAACTTGACACTGATGAATGTGACAATGACTGGAGATCACGTCAAGGGCCGTGCACGGACCTGTGGACAAACTTGTCGGGTGCGCGTCAGCCTTGAGTCAGCCTTCCGTCAGGGGCCGTAGTCCTGAAGGCGGAGGAAGGATCGAGCTCCAGGTCTGACGATCGGACCGCCCGGCACCACTAACGTCGGTGACGTGACTGTCATCGCGACCGAAAGCCTGAGCAAGCGGTACCCCCGAGTGACCGCTCTCGACCGGCTCTCCCTGGACATCGGGCCTGGCGTAACCGGACTCGTGGGCGCCAACGGGGCCGGCAAGTCCACGCTGATCAAAATTCTGCTGGGACTCTCCCCCGCCACCGAGGGCACCGCCGCCGTACTCGGACTCGACGTCGCCACTCATGGCAGCGCGATCCGCGAACGCGTCGGCTACATGCCCGAGCACGACTGCCTGCCGCCCGACGTCTCGGCCACCGAGTTCGTCGTGCACATGGCGCGCATGTCCGGGCTCCCGCCGACCGCCGCCCGCGAGCGCACCGCGGACACCCTGCGCCACGTGGGGCTGTACGAGGAGCGCTACCGCCCCATCGGCGGCTACTCCACCGGCATGAAACAGCGGGTCAAGCTCGCCCAGGCGTTGGTCCACGACCCCCAGCTGGTCCTCCTCGACGAGCCCACCAACGGACTCGACCCGGTCGGCCGCGACGAGATGCTGGGCCTGATCCGCCGCATCTACACCGACTTCGGCATCTCGGTGCTGGTCACCTCGCACCTCCTGGGCGAGCTGGAGCGCACCTGCGACCACGTGGTGGTCGTCGACGGCGGCAAGCTGCTGCGCTCCAGCTCCACCAGCGACTTCACGCAGACCACCGCGACCCTCGCGGTCGAGGTCACCGACTCCGACGCCCACCCGGACGGCACCGCCGCCCTGCGCAAGGCGCTCACCGAGGCGGGCCTCACACTGCACGCCGGAGAGGAGGAGGGCCTGCCCGGGGCCGGCCACATCCTCCTCGTGGAGGCCACCGGCGAGGCGACGTACGACATCGTCCGCGACACCGTGGCCGACCTCGGCATCGGCCTCGTCCGCATGGAGCAGCGCCGCCACCACATCGCGGAGGTCTTCCGCGACACCGACCAGACGGCCGCCCAGGCCTCGGCCAGGTCCGCCGCCTGGGCGGCCAACCAGGCCGCCACCCTGTCCGTCACCCAGCAGAAGGGAGCCGGTTCCGATGGCGCCTGACACCTCGACCCAGATCCACAACATCGGCTACCGGTCCTACGACGGCCCCCGGCTCGGCCGCTCCTACGCCCGCAAGTCACTGTTCGCGCAGTCCCTGCGCGGCGCCTACGGACTCGGCCGCTCGGCCAAGTCCAAGGTGCTGCCGATGCTGCTCTTCGCGGTGATGTGCGTTCCCGCGCTGATCCTCGTCGCGGTGGCCATCATGGTGCCCACCTACACCGACCTGCCGATCAAGTACACGACGTACGCCCTGACCACCCAGGTGATCATCGGTCTGTACCTCGCGTCGCAGGCGCCCCAGTCGGTCTCGCGGGACCTGCGCTTCAAGACGGTGCCGCTCTACTTCTCGCGCCCCATCGAGCGCGTGGACTACGTGGTGGCGAAGTTCGCGGCCATGGCCTCGGCCCTCTTCATCCTCACCGCCACTCCGCTGGTGATCATGTACATCGGTTCGCTGCTCGCGGAGTTCGACTTCGGCGACCAGACCAAGGGATTCGGGCAGGGACTGGTGTCCGTACTGCTGCTGTCGCTGCTCTTCTCCGGGCTCGGCCTGGTCATGGCCGCACTCACCCCGCGCCGCGGCTTCGGCGTCGCCGCGATCATCGCCGTGCTCCTGATCCCCTACGGCGCCGTGTCCGCCGTCCAGGGCATCGCCTACAGCACCGGCTCGACCGGTGTCGTCGAGTGGCTGGGGCTGTTCTCGCCGATCAGCCTCATCGACGGGTTCCAGGCCGCCTTCCTCGGCGCCACCTCCGCCTTCCCCGGCCAGGAGGCCCCCTCGGCCGCCGCCGGCTCCGTCTACCTGCTCGTCATCCTCGCCCTCATCGCCGGCTCCTACGCCGCCCTGATGGCCCGCTACCGGAAGGCCGGGCTGTGACCACCATCGACATCGACCACACCTCCCGCTGGTTCGGGAACGTCGTCGCCGTCAACGACGTGACCATGCGCGTCGGTCCCGGCGTCACCGGCCTGCTGGGCCCCAACGGGGCCGGCAAGTCCACGCTCATCAACATGATGGGCGGCTTCCTCGCCCCCTCCACGGGCACCGTCACCCTCGACGGCGCCCCGATCTGGCGCAACGAGCAGGTCTACAAGCAGATCGGCGTCGTGCCCGAGCGCGAGGCGATGTACGACTTCCTCACCGGCCGGGAGTTCGTCGTCGCCAACGCCGAACTGCACGGCCTCGACGACGTGGCGGCTCAGCGGGCCCTGGCCACGGTCGAGATGGAGTACGCGCAGGACCGCAAGATCTCCACGTACTCCAAGGGCATGCGCCAGCGCGTGAAGATGGCCTCCGCCCTGGTCCACGACCCGTCCGTGCTCCTGCTCGACGAGCCGTTCAACGGCATGGACCCGCGCCAGCGCATGCAGCTCATGGAGCTGCTGCGGCGGATGGGCGCCGACGGCCGCACCGTGCTGTTCTCCTCGCACATCCTGGAAGAGGTCGAGCAGCTCGCCTCCCACATCGAGGTGGTCGTCGCCGGCCGGCACGCCGCCTCCGGAGACTTCCGCAAGATCCGCCGTCTGATGACGGACCGCCCGCACCGCTACCTCGTCCGGTCCTCCGACGACCGGGTGCTCGCCGCGGCCCTGATCGCCGACCCCTCCACCGCCGGGATCGAGGTCGACCTGAAGGAAGGCGTCCTGCGCATCCAGGCGGTCGACTTCGGGCGCTTCACCGAGCTGCTGCCGCGGGTCGCCCGCGAGCACGGCATCCGGCTGCTGACGGTCTCGCCCTCCGACGAGTCCCTCGAGTCGGTCTTCTCCTACCTCGTCGCGGCCTGAAGGAGCTGGCACCCATGTACAACCCCACCGTTGCCCGGCTCACCTACCGGGCCCTGCTCGGCCGTCGCCGCGCGCTGATCCTCTTCGCGCTGCCCGCCCTGCTGATCGTCATCTCCATTGCCGTCCGCGCCTTCACCGGCCTGGACGACAAGGTCGCCGCCGACCTCCTCGGCGGTTTCGCGCTGGCCACGATGGTCCCGCTGATCGGCGTCATCGCCGGCACCGGCGCCATCGGACCGGAGATCGACGACGGCTCGATCGTCTACCTGCTCTCCAAGCCGGTGAAGCGCCCGACGATCATCATGACCAAGCTGATCGTGGCGATCGCCGTCACCATGGTCTTCTCCGCGATCCCCACCCTGATCGCCGGCTTCATCCTCAACGGCAACGGCCAGCAGATCGCCGTCGCCTACACCGTCGCCGCGCTCATCGCCTCGGTCGCCTACAGCGCCCTGTTCCTGCTGCTGGGCACCATCAGCCGGCACGCGGTCGTCTTCGGCCTGGTCTACGCGCTGATCTGGGAGTCGCTCTTCGGCAGCCTCGTCGACGGCGCCAAGACGCTCAGCGTCCAGCAGTGGGCGCTCGCCCTCGCGCAGAAGGTCGCCGGCGAGGGCTACGTCGACGCCACGGTCGGGCTGCCGACCGCCGTGACCCTGCTCGTCGCGGTCACCATCGGCGCCACCGTCTACGCCGGCCAGAGGCTCCGCCGCCTCACCCTGGCGGGCGAGGAGTAGAGCCCGCGCCACCGGCCCCCGCGCGCCGGATGTTTCACGTGAAACAGTGCCCCGCCCGGCCCACCGGTCAGGCGGGGCACAGGTTCGCGCGGCATCATCGGGGACATGATCGATCACCCCGAGCCCGAGCCGTCCAGGCCGGTACGGTCCTGGATACGGTCCGCGCCCGGTACGCACGTCTGGATGCTGATCATCGCTCTGACCAGCGTGGTGGTCGTGATCGTGCCCGATCACCTCGAACACGTCCTGCTCCGCCGCAACAGCAGCAACATCCACGAGCTCGCCCGTCACCCCATACGGGCCCTGCTCAGCAGCGCCTTCTGGATCCAGAACCCGGCCTCGCTGCCCCTCTACGTCGTCCTCTTCGAGACCTTCCACGCCAATGTCGAACGCTGGCTCGGCACCCTGCGCTGGATTCTCATCGTCGCGACCGGCCACGTCACCGCCACCCTGATCAGCCAGAAGCTGGTCATGATGGCCATCCAGGACCACCGCGCACCGCGCAGCATGGTCCACGTCGTCGACATCGGCGTCAGCTACGGGCTCGCGAGCGCCATCGGCGTGCTGGCCTACCGGCTCCCCGGCCCCTGGCGCTCGCTCTACCTGGCGGGGTGCCTGGCGTTCTTCGGGCTCCCGCTCGTCACGGGCGGCACATTCACCGACCTCGGCCACGCCATCGCGCTCGCCGTCGGACTGCTCGCGTGGCCACTGACCCGATACCCGCACCCGCGCACCGGCCGGCTGTGTTTCACGTGAAACACGGTCAGGGCCCCTCGGGTCGCACCACCCCGTGCTCCCAGGCCCATGAAGCGATGCCCACCCGGTTCCTGACCCGCAGCTTCGCCTGGACATTGGCGATGTGCGTCTTCGCGGTCCCCGCGGTGATGAAGAGTTCGGCGCCGATCTCCGCGTTCGTGTGACCCTTCGCCACCAGCCGTACGATCTCCACCTCTCGCTCCGTCAGGGGATGCGCGCTCGGCGGCGGGGCGATCCGCTGCTCACCGGCCGCCCGGCTCAGCAGCCGCACCGTGAGCTGCGGGCTGATCAGGGTGTCCCCGGCCATGGCCGCCCGCACCCCCTCGATCAGCAGGGCCGGTCCCGACCGCTTCAGCAGGAAGCCGCAGGCACCGGCGGCCAGCGCGGTGTGCACGTACTCGTCGAGGTCGAAGGTGGTCACCACCACGACCCGGGTCTCGGGCGCCAGCAGCCGGGTCACCTCCAGCCCGTCCAGCCGAGGCATCCGGATGTCGGTCAGCACCACGTCCGGCCGTAGCTCCCGGGCCAGCGCCACCGCGCTCCAGCCGTCCGCAGCCTCCCCGACCACGGTCATGTCGGGCTGCGAATCGAGGATCAGCCGGAAACCGCTGCGGATGTCCTCTTGGTCGTCGGCTATCAGGATGCGTGTGGTCACGCCGACATGATCACCCGGTGGGGTCCCCCGCCGCCGGGAAGACCGCGGAAACCCGCCACCCTCCGTCGGCTCCCGCCCCGGCCCGCAGCGTCCCGCCCGCCGCTTCCACCCGCGCGCGCAGGCCGGCCAGTCCCGTACCGCCCCGGCGTCGACGGCCCAGCACTCCGCCCGCGCCGCGCGGAGCGGCGGAGTTGGTCACGCTGATCTCTATGCCCGCCTCGGCCCGCCGTACGGCGACCCGCACCGCGGCCGCTCCGGGCGCGTGCCGGCGTACGTTCGTCAGGGCCTCGACGGCCACCCGGTACGCCGCGGTGTCCGCCTCCCGCGACAGCTCCTGGACCGCCGCCTGGTCGGCGTCCAGCTCCCCGCCCTCGAACCGCTCCACCAGCTCCGACAGCTCCGCCAGGCCCGGGACCGGCGCCATCGGCCCGCCCGCCGCCTCCCGCAGCGCGTGCACCGTCCGGTCCATGGAGGCCAGGGCGCCCAACCCCGCCGTCTCGATCCGCTCCAGCGCGCGGACCGCCTGCCCGGGGTCCCGCACGGCCACGAACCGGGCCGCCTGCGCCTGGACCACGATGGCGCTCACCTCGTGCGCCACGAAGTCGTGCAGGTCCCGGGCCAATTCCAACTGCTGGTCGCGCCGCGCGTCCAGCACGGCCTGCCGTACCCGGGCCGCCTGGCGGCGCAGGTAGCCGCCGGCGGCCACCGCACCGAAGGCAGCCAGCGCCCAGAAGGCCGCGGCCCCGCCGATCTCCAGCCACGACCCGTCCGCCCACACCAGCGGGACCGGCCACAGCGTCACCGCCACCACGCCGAGGGAGCCCGCGAGACTCCCGGACCGCACCGGGGACCATCGGGCCACCAGGGCCAGCAGCGGCAGCAGGACCGCCATCCCCGCCAGCGTCCAGGTGTCGGGCACGCGCACGGCCGAACCGGTCAGGGAGAGCAGGCTCGCCGCGGCCAGGACGGGGGCGTACGACGCGCTCGGTTTCAAGGTCACCCCCCGACCCTACGAGCGCCTCCCGTCCCCGGACATCTGCCGTTCGGCAGAGACCCGCCGCCCCACCGCCTGCTGATCGGCGGATGGTCCCGGGGCGCCGGCCGGACCAGGCTTTGAGGCGTCACCGACCGTCTTCCGCAAAGGACTTGGACCATGACCACGCTCACCGCCGCTCCGGCTCCCTGCGCCGGCCCCGTCGTCAGCCGCCCGATCCGCCGGGCCGCCCACGCGGCCGCTCTCACCCTCGTCCCCAGCGGCCTGTGGAGGGTCGTCATCGCGGTCGGCGTACCCGTCGGCTGGGGAGCCGGCAGCGGACTGGAGGCCGACCTCTTCCCCGGGGTGTGGTCCTTCTACCTGGTGGCCCTCAGCGCCTTCGCGGAAGGTCTGGGCCTACTCACCCTCGGCCTCGTCCAGCGCTGGGGCGAGGTGGTCCCGAGCTGGATCCCCCGGCTGGGCGGCCGCCGCATCCCGCCCCTAGCGGCCGTCGTACCCGCCGCCCTGGGGGCCGCCGCCGTCACCCTGGTCACGGTGTCCGGTGCCTTCGTGTGGTCGACCAACATGACGATGCCGGGAGCGCCCACCGGGGCCGGCTGGTGGTTGATGACCGCTTGCTACGCCCCGCTGCTGCTGTGGGGCCCGCTGCTCGCGGTGGTGACCGCCGCCTACTGGCGCCGGCGCCGGGTGCACGGCTGACTCACGGAAAAATGACTGGTACGAGGCCTGCGGCAGGGGCAGAGTGAGCGGTGCGGGGAGCAACAAGAAGGTCCGGGACAGCCACTTCGAGCGCGCCTCGCGGCGCGGGCTGTTCCGGACCCTTCCTGCGTGCCTTCGTTGGTTACGCGGCGCCCAGCAGGCGTTCCAGCACCACCGCGATGCCGTCCTCGTCGTTGGAGGCCGTGACCTCGTCCGCCACCGCCTTGAGTTCCGCGTGGGCGTTGGCCATCGCCACTCCGTGCGCGGACCAGCCGAACATCGGGATGTCGTTGGGCATGTCGCCGAAGGCGATCGTGTCGGCGGCCTTCACGCCCAGCCGGCGCGCGGCCAGCGAGAGGCCGGTGGCCTTGCTCAGCCCCAGCGGCAGTATCTCCACGACGCCCGGACCGGCCATGACGACGCCGACCAGGTTGCCCACGATCTGCCGGGCCACCTCGACGAGGGCGTCCTCGTCCAACTCCGGGTGCTGTATGTACAGCTTGTTCAGCGGAGCCGTCCAGACGTCGGCGGTGTCCTCCAGGTAGAGCGCCGGAAGGCCCTCCTGTACCTGGTAGCCCGGGCCGAACAGCACCTCGCCGTCGACGCCGTCACGGCTGGCGGCCAGCGCCAGCGGACCCACCTCGGCCTCGATCTTCTCCAGTGCCAGCGCGGCCAGCTTCCGGTCGAGGGTCACCGAGGTCAGGAGCCGGTGCGCGCCCGCGTCGTAGACCTGCGCGCCCTGGCCGCAGACCGCGATGCCCTTGTAGCCGAGGTCGTCGAGGACGTGCCGGGTCCAGGGCACGGCACGGCCGGTGACGACGATGTGCGCCGCGCCCGCCTCGGTGGCCGCGACGAGCGCCTCACGGGTGCGGTCCGAGACGGTGTCGTCGCTGCGCAGCAGCGTGCCGTCGAGGTCGGTCGCGACGAGCTTGTACGGGAACGGGGCCGGGCTCACTTGGTGATCGGCTCCAGGAATTCGCGGCCGCCCAGGTAGGGACGGAGTACCGGGGGGACGCGGACCGTACCGTCGGCCTGCTGGTGGTTCTCCAGGATCGCGACGATCGTGCGCGGGACGGCGCACAGCGTGCCGTTCAGCGTGGACAGCGGCGCGGTCTTCTTGCCGTCGCGGTAGCGGATCGACAGGCGACGGGCCTGGAAGCCGTCACAGTTCGAGGCGGAGGTCAGCTCGCGGTACTTGCCCTGGGTGGGGATCCACGCCTCGCAGTCGAACTTGCGGGAGGCGGAGGAGCCCAGGTCACCGGTGGCGACGTCGATCACCTGGAACGGCAGCTCCAGGCTGGTCAGCCACTGCTTCTCCCATTCCAGGAGCCGCTGGTGCTCGGCCTCGGCCTCCTCCGGCGCGACGTACGAGAACATCTCGACCTTGTCGAACTGGTGGACGCGGAAGATGCCGCGGGTGTCCTTGCCGTACGTGCCGGCCTCGCGGCGGAAGCACGGGGAGAAGCCGGCGTACCGCAGCGGCAGCTTGTCCGCGTCGATGATCTCGTCCATGTGGTACGCGGCGAGCGGTACCTCGGAGGTGCCGACCAGGTAGAAGTCGTCCTTCTCCAGGTGGTACACGTTCTCCGCGGCCTGGCCGAGGAAGCCGGTGCCCTCCATGGCGCGCGGACGGACCAGCGCCGGGGTGAGCATCGGGATGAAGCCGGCCTCGGTGGCCTGGGCGATGGCCGCGTTGACGAGCGCGAGCTCCAGCAGGGCGCCGACACCGGTGAGGTAGTAGAAGCGCGAGCCGGACACCTTGGCGCCGCGCTCGACGTCGATGGCACCGAGGGACTCGCCGAGCTCCAGGTGGTCCTTGGGCTCGAAGCCCTCGGCGGCGAAGTCGCGGACGGTGCCGTGCGTCTCGAGGACGGTGAAGTCCTCCTCGCCGCCGACGGGCACGTCGGTGTGGACGATGTTGCCGAGCCGCAGGAGCAGCTGCTTGGCGGCTTCGTCCGCCTCGTTCTGCTCGGCCTCGGCCGCCTTGACGTCCTGCTTGAGCTGGTCGGCCCTCTTCAGCAGCTCGGCCCGCTCCTCCGGAGAGGCCTTGGGGATGAGCTTGCCGAGCGACTTCTGCTCGTTGCGGAGTTCGTCGAATCGCATGCCGGAGGACCTGCGGCGCTCGTCGGCGGAGAGCAGGGCGTCGACGAGGGCGACGTCCTCTCCACGGGCGCGCTGCGAGGCGCGGACACGGTCAGGGTCTTCACGGAGCAGCCGGAGGTCAATCACCCCTCCAGGCTACCGGGCCGGGCTTCCTGGGAGCGCACCGATATCACGCTGCGTGGCACTTTGCCCCAATTGCGGCGAATGGAAAACTTCTACGGGGTGACCGGAAGTGGCCCTTCCTCCGAAGTCGACAAAAGCACCGGCATTCCCCGAAAGGGGACCCGCGGCGCTCACCGGGGAACCCCCTGAGCAGGGCCGCAGCGAGATCCTTGTCCACAGGGATTCCCCTTTGGAGCGGCTTATCCACAGGCTGTGCGCCGCATCTGTGGACACAGGAATAGATCAATCCGAGCGGCGGAGCGGGCAGGTTCAATCAGGGTTCAAACCGCCCTCACACGCTCATTCGGGTGGGAATGACTCGCCCCAAAGAGTTGATCGTCGATGCGGAGGTGACGCCGTTCACCTCTCGCTCCCCAGCGCGAAACCTGAGCCACCCGACCGATTTGTCGACCTTGTCGCGCCGCTCTGTCGACTTGTCCCCAGGTTCACCTCTGTGCCTGTGGATAACTCTGTGGACAGTGGACGGATCGCTACGGGCGCCCGTCGAGGCAACGCGTCAGCCAGTCCGAGGCCGCCGTGAAATCGCCGTCCGAGGTCCCGGGCCGCGCCCCCTGGACGTCACCCTGAGCGACACCGGCGCGCGGGTAGGAGCCGAGGAAGCGGATCTGGGGGCAGGTCCGCTTGAGGCCCATGAGCGCCTCGCCGACGCGGCGGTCTGAGATGTGCCCCTCGGCGTCCACGGCGAAGCAGTAGTTGCCGATCCCCTCACCCGTCGGCCGGGACTGGATCAGCATCAGGTTCACGCCGCGGACGGCGAACTCCTGGAGGAGCTCCAGCAGCGCACCGGGGCGGTCGTCGCCGAGCCACAGCACCACCGAGGTCTTGTCTGCGCCGGTCGGCGCGGCCGGCCGGGCGGGGCGGCCGACGAGCACGAAGCGCGTCTCCGCGTTCTGCGCGTCGTGGATCTCGGTGACCAGCGGCACCAGCCCGTAGGTGGCCGCCGCGAACTCGCCCGCGAAGGCGGCGTCGAAGCGGCCCTCCTGCACGAGGCGGGCCCCGTCGGCGTTGGAGGCGGCCGACTCCCACAGCGCGTCCGGCAGGTTCGCCCGCAGCCAGTTGCGCACCTGCGGCTGCGCGACCGGGTGCCCGGTAACGGTCTTGACGTCCGACAGGCTCGTCCCGGGCCGGACCAGCAGCGCGAAGGCGATCGGGAGCAGCACCTCGCGGTAGATCATCAGCGGTACGCCCGAGGCCAGCTCGTCCAGGGTCGAGGTGACCCCGCCCTCCACCGAGTTCTCGATCGGAACCAGCGCCGCGGCGGCCTCGCCGTTGCGCACGGCGTCCAGGGCGGCGGGGACCGAGACCATCGGGACGAGTTCCCGGGTCGCGGCTTCGGGCAGTGTGCGAAGGGCGGCTTCGGTGAAAGTGCCCTCGGGACCGAGATAGGTGAAGCGGGTGGCCGACATGCGATCAGCCTAGTGCCGGGACCCGGACGCCACCTGAGCTGTTCATCCCTCGAGCAGCCGCTGCCCCACGTACTCCCCGGCGCGTGCGCCGGGCGGCACCGCGTACAGGCCGCTGGACTCGTGCCGGATGAATTCCGACAGTGCGTCGCCGCGGTCGAGCTTGCGCTGGACGGGGACGAAACCGCGCGCCGGATCGGCCTGCCAGCAGATGAAGAGCAGTCCGGCGTCGGGGGTCCCGTCGGGGGCGGTCCCGTCGTGGAAGGAGAAGGGGCGCCGGAGCATGGCCGCCCCGCCGTTCTGCGCCGGCGCGGAGATCCGGGCGTGGGCGTTGGCGGGGATGACCGCCCTGCCGTCGGCGCCGATCTTGTTGAGGTCCATGGCGGTGGTCTCGCCGCCGCCGGTCAGCGGGGCACCGGTGGCCTTCGTGCGGCCGATGACCTGCTCCTGCTGGGCGAGCGACTGCTGGTCCCAGGAGTCGAGGAGCATGCGGATGCGGCGTACGACCGCGTACGAACCCCCGGCCATCCAGGCGTGCTCGGCCGGCCCCGTGCCCAGGACGAAGATCCGTTCGTCGAAGTCGGCCTCTGAGGGCTTCGGGTTGTTGGTGCCGTCGACCTGGCCCATGAGGTTGCGGGCGGTCATGGGAGTGGCGGTGGCCCCGGGAGACCGGTTGAAGCCGTCCATCTGCCAGCGGAGACGGGCCGCCTGCCCGGCGTCCTTCTGCAGGGCGCGCAGCGCGTGGAAGGCGACCAGCGCGTCGTCGGCGCCGATCTGGACCCACAGGTCGCCGTTGCTGCGCTGCGCGTCGAGCCGGTCGGAGGAGAAGTCCGGCAGCGGTTCGAGGGCGGCGGGGCGGCGGGCCGTCAGGCCCGTGCGCTCGAAGAAGGAGTGCCCGAAGCCGAAGGTGACGGTGAGGGAGGAGGGGCCGGAGTCGAGGGCGATCCCGCTGTCGGCGACCGGCGCGCTCTCGCCCGCCGTCAGCCGCCGGGCGGTGTCGGACCAGCGCCGCATCAGGGCGGCGGCTTCGGTCCGGCCGGCACCGGGCGCCAGGTCGAAGGCGAGGACGTGGCCCTTGGCCTGGAGCGGCGTGGTGATGCCGGCCTGGTGAGCCCCCTCGAAGGTGATCCGTGTGGAGCCGATCGACGCCAGGGTGCCCGCGGAGCCGCCGGCGCACGCCGTTTGCGAGCCGGTCGCCGCCGCGTGCACGAGGGCCCCGCCGGTGGCGCCGAGGGCGAGCCCGGCGGCGCCCGCGGCGCCGACGGTGCCCAGCAGGCGGCGCCGGGAGATCTCGACGTCGGGGCTGCCCTGGGCGCGCGCCGTGGTCTCGCTGCTGTTCTGGGTCACGCTGGTCAGCCGATCTTGATGTTCTTCTGGACGGTCGTCTGGTCGATGTCGGAGGTGCGGACGGTGATGTCGATCCGCCAGTCGCCGGTGAGCGGGAGCTGGACGCCCGACGCGCTCCAGTGCCCGGGGGCGAGGAGCTCGGGTTCGACCGGCAGCGGCCCGATGTCCTTGGCCGCAAGGGTGAAGGACACCTTGACCTCGGGAAGGTCGAGCGGCTTGCCGTCGGGGGTCTCGGCCCATACGTGGAGGCTGTTCGCCCCGACGCGGCCCGGGTCCAACTGGAGCCGGACGGACCCCTTGCCGTTCTGGCCACCGGTGTCGAAGGGCAGGGTGATCTTGACCGCGCGGTCCGGAACGGCGCTGGCGCTTGCCCCGCCGCTCGTTTCCAGCTCGGCCGCCCGACCGGGCTCCGTGCTCGTGAGGATCGTGGTGACCGCCAGCAGGACCACGGCGACACCCGCCTCGGCGAGCACCGACCGGCGCAGGCCCGCGCGGTCCGGGTCGGCGTCGCGCGCCCGCTTCTCCCGCGCGCTGCGCCGGGCGGCGCTCTGGCGGGCGAGCTGGGCGGCGCGCCGGGGGTCCTTGGGGGCCTCCGATGTTTCACGTGAAACATCGCTCGACGCGGCGGCTACGACGGCCTCGGCCCCGACGGCCTCGGCCCCGACGGTCTCGGCCCCGACGGTCTCGCCTACGGCGGTCTCGGCCCCGGCCGTCTCGGCCACACCCGTCTTCGCCCCGACCGTCTCGGCCAAGACCTCCGCCTCCTCGCCCTCCGCCTCCTCGCCCTGCGTTTCCTCGCCCTGCGCCCGGCCGGCCGCCCCGGCGAGCCGTGAGGTCCACTTCCGGGAGACGTAGGCGATGGCGACGAGTACGAGGACGAGGCCGATCTTGACGAGCAGCAGCCGGCCGTAATCCGTGCCGGTCAGGGCCGACCAGCTGCCGACCTGGCGCCAGGACTGGTAGGCGCCGGTGGCGGCCAGTACGAGAACGCTGGTGAAGGCGACGGCGGAGAACCGCCGGACGGCCTCGCGCTCGATCCCCGGGACCTTGTGGAGGGCGACGAGCAGGGCGGTGAGCCCGCCGAGCCAGGTGGCGACGGCCAGCAGGTGCAGGATGTCGAGGGGCATGGCGAGGGCGGGCTGGATGCCCGTGGAGGCGTGCTCGGACAGCGCCCACGTGGCGGCGATGCCGGCGGCGACGACGGCCCCGCCGATGCCGAGGCCGAAGACGAGATCGCTCTCGGACTTGGCGTCCTCGTCCTCGGAGCCGCGGTCCGCGGCGTCGGTGGACGGCGCGCCGGCCTCCTCGCCCCCGCCCCCGCCGCCGCGCTGGTAGCGCCGCGCGTAAGCGCCGAACAGGACGGTGATGAAGAGCGCGGCGGCGCCCAGCAGGAGCAGCCGTGAGACGAGCGAGGCCCCGGACTTGGTCTCCAGTACGGCCCTCAACCCGGCGAGGTCGAAGGCGTCGGCGAAGTTCCCGGACCCCGTGTACGGGTTGCGGAGCATCAGCATCGCGAGGGTGGCCACGGTGAGCGTGACCCAGGCCCGGACGACCAGCTTCTGCATCGGCCGCTCGGCGGCGCCCCGCCGCCAGCACAGGAGGACGAAGGCGGCCGCGCCGACGAGCACGGCGAAGCCGGCGTAGGCGGCGTAGCGCGCGACTCCGTAGGCGAGGGCGACGGGCCCCTCGCCCGCGGCCCGCGAGGGCAGGGAGACGGTCGTGGTGGAGGGGGCTCCGATGGAGAAGGTGAAGGCGCCGGCGATCGGGTGGCTGTCGGCGGATATGGCCTGCCAGGCGACGGTGTAGGTGCCGTCCGGCAGGCCGGGGCGCAGGGCGGTTCCGTAGCGGATGGTGTTGCCGCTGCAGAGGTCGCGCAGTTCACCGGTGTCGACGCGCTTGCCCTGCGGGTCCAGGACGCGGATGGAGTCGCCGTTCATGGCGACCCCCTCCGAGAACGAGAGGGTGATCTGGGCGGGCGCCGTGGCGACCACCGCCCCGTCCTTGGGGTCGCTCGCGGTGAGTGCGGCGTGCGCCGAGGCCGGGGCGGCCGCGGTGAAGAAGGCTGCCAGCAGGGCTGCGAGGACCAGCGTGAGCCGCGGCAGGAGTGCCGTGGCACGCACGCGGGCCGTGGATGGGGTCGGGGCGGTGGCCGTCATGGCGTGTCAGTCCCTCGGTCCGTCAGTGGGCGGTGCCATCGGTGGGTGTCGCGGTCCGTGCGTTGTACGTCCGCTCCTTGACGTCCAGTTCGACCCGGACCGGGCCGGACTTCTCGAAGCGCAGCTCGACGGTGACCTTGTCGCCGACCTTGGGGGTGTTCTTGAGCCCCATGAACATGACGTGGTTGCCGCCGCGTTCCAGTGCGAGCTTCCCGTTCGCGGGCACGTCCATGGACTGCACCTGCTGCATCTTCTGATCCTTGGTCTCGTGGATCTGCAGGTCGTCGGAGAGCGGGCTCGTGACCCCGGTCAGCCTGTCGGCCGTCTTCGAGTCGTTCTTGATGACCATGAACGCGCCGGCCATCTCGGCGTTGACGGGCTCGGGCATGTAGCCGCCGCTGACCGTCAGTTTCGGCTTGTCGCCGGCACGGGCCGGGGACTCGCCGCCGTCCGAGGAGCAGCCGGATATGGCGAGCGCGGCCGTCAGGGAGAGGGCGGCGGCGAGGGTGCGGGTGGTGCGGGCGTTCACGGGTTCTCTCCCTTGAGGATCTTCGGAAGGTCCCGGGTGTAGTCGTCGACGGTGGCGCTCTCCCCGTAGAGGAGGTACCCGTCGTCGGTCTTGGGCGAGAACGCGATGACCTGCGCGCCGTGCATGGAGACGACCTTGCCGTCGGGCCCCGGCGCGGCGGCCTCGATGCCGATGCCGAGGGCGCGCGCGGCGGCCTGGATGGTGGCGAAGTCCCCGGTCAGCCCGGTGAACGCCGGGTCCAGGCCCTTGAGCCACGCGCCGAGGGATTCGGGAGTGTCCCGCTCGGGGTCGGTGGTGACGAAGACGACCTGCAGCTTGTCCTGGTCGGCCGGGGGAAGCGCCTTCTTGGCGACGGCGATGTTGCTCATCGTCAGGGGGCACACGTCGGGGCAGTGGGTGTAGCCGAAGTAGATGAGCGTGGGCTTGCCCTTGGTCTGCTCGCGCAGGTTCCACGGTTTGCCGGTGGTGTCCGTGAGGACGAGGTCCGGCTTGCCGAAGGGCCGCTCGAGCACGGTCGCGGAGCCGGCCTTCGCCTGGCCTCCGCTGATCTGGGTGACCTGGCCGGTCTTGGCCGGCTCACCGCCGCAGGCGGTGAGGGTGAGGGCGGCCGCCGCCACGAGGGCGGCGACCGTCACACGTGTGGTGCGCATGGGAATGTCCCTGAGATCGGGTCGGTACGGGTGGATCCGCGCGCCGGACGGCCGTCGTGGCCGGCCGGGAGTGCGGGATCGGCAGGTCAGGAGGTGCGGCGGCGCGAGGCGACGCCGAAGGCCACGCCGCCGAGGCCGACGACGATGCCGGCGACGCCGAGGGCTCGCGCGGTCGTGTCGGAGCTGCTCTTGGCGGCCTCAACGTGAGTGTCCTCGTGGCCGGCGCCGGCGTTCTTCGCGCCGTCCGCCTTGGCGTCGTCGTGGTGGTCGGCCGCGGCGGGGGCGGCGATCAGCTTCAGGACGGGCGCGGGGTTCTGCGGTTCCGCGGCGCCGTCCTTGGGCTCTTCGATCCAGCGGACGACCTCGCCGTTGTCGTACGTCTGGATCGCCTTGAAGACCATCTTGTCGACGCTGTCGGGCAGCTTGCCGACGGACAGCGGGAACTGCTGGAACTTGCCGGGCTCGATCTTGCCGCCGGACCAGGTCACCTTGGTGACGGCCTCGTTGATCTGCTTGCCGTGCACGGTGAGCGGCTTGTCGAGCTTGCTCTTCTCCACGTTCACGGTCCAGCCGGGAACGTCCTGCGGCATGACGGAGGACAGCGGCTGGTCGACCGGGAAGTTGACCTCGAGCTGAGTGGTCGAGGCGGCGTCGCGCTCGTTGGGGACCTTGAAGTTGATCGTCGCGTAGCCGCCCTTGGTGGCCTCGCCGGGCTGTACGCCGACGTGGGCGAAGGCGGTGCCGGAGAGGACGAGGACGGAGCCGGCGGCGAGGGCGGCGGCGAAGGAGACGCGAGAGGTCTTCATGGCAGGAACACTCCACGGAAGCGGTGGTGACGGTGGCTCCGCGTGCGGCGCGCGCGGAGGTCCGCGGCACCGGTGCTCCCGTCGTGTGTCCCGGGGAGGGGGTGCCGCGTCAGGCTGCGAGGGCGAGCACCGAGGGCGGCCCGCGCCTGATCACCGTGTGCTGGAGCGAGTCCCGGCCGGTGGAGGCGGCGGGTCCGGCGGCGGCCCGCGCGGCCCGGCGCGTACGGGCCGGCGTGTCATGGAGCCCGGCGCCGAGGGCCCGTACGTAGGCCAGCGCGGCACGCAGCGGGCGCACCGGGCCGGCTTCGGCGGAGAGCCTGGACAGTTCGAGGAGGCGGAACAGCGCGGCGTCGCCGCGCCCGAGCAGCCAGCCGGCGGCGAGCGCCGCCAGCAGGTGGCCGAGCAGCATGGCCGGGCTGAACAACCCCACCAGGCCGGTTGCCGGTTCGACGAGGCCCTGGCCCATGTGGGCGTGCGCGAGGCCGTTCTGGGCCTCGGCCTGCGCGGCCAGGGCGGTCGGGTCCAGGCCGGCGCTCTCCAGGATCCGGCGGGCTTCCGCCGGGGCGAGCGGGACGGTGTTGCCCCCGCACACCAGCTGGGCCGCGAGGTCCGCGAGCGAGGTGTCCTCGGTGCCGGCGGCGCCCGCCGGGGTGGCGGCGGCGTGCTGGCCGAGGCCGAACACCGTGTGCAGCGTGAGCTGTCCGGCCACCAGCCCGGCGGCGATGCCGGGGAGTGAGCGGCGGCGGCCCGCGAGCGGGGCCGCGACCGCGAAGACGGCGAGGAAGCCCGCGCAGAGCGACCACCAGGGGACCGCCGCGCAGGAGGCCAGTGCGTGCCCGGCCGCGGACAGCACGACACAGACCGCGGTGAACACCGCGGCCCGGATCAGCCTCAGGCCGGGTCCGGCCTGTGTCGCGTGGGGGGCAGTCATGGCCGGGTCATCATCGCACTGGCCCCGGCCGCCTCATACGGCAGGTGCGCCGGATACTTTGCGTTCCCGCGCACGGACGGCGCGTCCGGAGACCCGCGTTCCCTCGGGCGTCGGTCGTGCCGGAGCCCGTACGGCCCCGCCCACCGTCGCCCATATCGCCGCATACACCGCCGCCCGGGAGCGCCGCATCGGCCGAACGGGGGCTCTGTACCGCCTCGGGGGCTTACCCGGTGCCCAGGGCGGCAATAGGTAACGGTATGAGCATCTGGTGGTCTCTCCACTTGAGGCGCGAAGCAGCGAGTGTGCCCCTCGCCAGGCGGCTGCTGCTGGGGACGATGGAGACCGCGGGAGTCGACCCGGACATCTCCTTCGACCTGTCGGTGGCATTGAGCGAGGCCTGCGCGAACGCCGTGGAGCACGGTGGCCGCGAAGCCGCCGCGCGTGCGGGCGCCCCGGACGAGACCGGGGCGTACCACGTCACGGCCTACTTGGACGGGGACCGCTGCCGCATCGAGGTGAGCGACTCGGGTCCCGGTTTCCCGCCCGCGACGGTGGACCGCCGCAGACCCTCCCTGGCCGAGCACGGCCGGGGCATGCACCTGATCGCTGAACTCGCCGACCACGTCCGCTTCCGCAACCGGCCGGGCCGGGGGGCCGTGGTGAGCTTCGACAAGATGCTGAAGTGGCGTGACGACTCGCTGCTGAAGGTGTCGTAGACACGGCGATGGGCGGGACCCGGTACGGGGTCCCGCCCATCGGCACGTTGGCGATCAGCGGACGTATCAGCCCTTGAGTCGGGCCATCCACGCCTCGACGTCGCCGGACGTGCGGGGCAGACCGTCCGACATGTTCCGGTTGCCGTCCTCGGTGACGAGGATGTCGTCCTCGATCCGGACGCCGATGCCGCGGTACTCCTCGGGCACGGTCAGGTCGTCGGCCTGGAAGTACAGACCGGGCTCGACCGTCAGGCACATGCCCGGCTCCAGCGTGCCGTCCACGTACGCCTCGGTGCGCGCGGCGGCGCAGTCGTGGACGTCCATGCCGAGCATGTGGCCGGTGCCGTGCAGGGTCCAGCGGCGCTGCAGGCCGAGCTCCAGGACGCGCTCGACCGGGCCCTCCAGCAGGCCCCACTCGACGAGCTTCTCGGCGAGCACGTGCTGCGAGGCGTCGTGGAAGTCGCGGAACTTCGCCCCCGGCTTGACGGCGGCGATGCCGGCTTCCTGGGACGCGTACACCGCGTCGTAGATCTTGCGCTGGATGTCGGTGTACGTGCCGTTGATCGGCAGCGTGCGCGTGACGTCGGCGGTGTAGAGGGAGTGCGTCTCCACGCCGGCGTCGAGCAGCAGCAGGTCGCCGGAGCGGACGTCGCCGTCGTTGCGGACCCAGTGCAGGGTGCAGGCGTGCGGGCCGGCGGCGCAGATGGAGCCGTAGCCGACGTCGTTGCCCTCGACGCGGGCGCGCAGGAAGAAGGTGCCCTCGATGTAGCGCTCGGAGGTGGCCTCGGCCTTGTCGAGCACCTTCACGACGTCCTCGAAGCCGCGGACGGTGGAGTCGACGGCCTTCTGCAGCTCGCCGATCTCGAACGCGTCCTTCACGGCGCGGGCCTCGGAGAGGTAGACGCGCAGTTCCTCGTCGCGCTCCTTGGTGACCTTGTCGGTCAGGGCGGCCTCGATGACCGAGTCGTGACCGCGCAGGCCGCGAACCGGGCCCTCGGCCTCGGCCAGCTCCTCGGGGAGCTTGCGGACGTCCTTGGCGGGGATGCCCAGGAGCTGCTCGGCCTCGGTGAGGGAGTGGCGGCGGCCGACCCACAGCTCGCCGCTGCCGGAGAGCCAGAACTCGCCGTTCTCACGGTCGGAGCGGGGGAGCAGGTAGACGGTGGCGGTGTGGCCGCTCACCCCCGCGGGCTCCATGACCAGGACGCCGTTCTCGGTCTGGTCACCGGTGAGGTACGCGTACTCGGTCGAGGCGCGGAAGGGGTACTCGGTGTCGTTCGAGCGGGTCTTCAGCCGGCCCGCCGGGATGACGAGGCGCTCGCCGGGGAAGCGCAGGGACAGCGCGGAGCGGCGGGCGGCGGTGTGCACGGCCTGGGCGATCGGCTCCAGTCCGCGCAGCTCGGTGTCGGCCCAGCCGGAGCGCATGCTCTGCGCGAGTTCCTCGCTGACGCCCGGGTACAGCCCGTTCTTGCGCTGCTTGTGCTTCTTCTTGGGCTGCTCTTCTTCCGGGGTCTCCGGGGTGAGCTCGTCAGCCACGTCTTCTCCTCAGTACGACGGACACGGACCGGGTACGGACCTCATCCATCGTATGTGTGCGCGGACGGGGTCCGGCGGGGGGTGTGACAAATCAGCCAAACCGGGTCAGTCGACCCCTCCCGCACAGGGTCGTCCTCCTGTCATCCGGCCGCCCGTCCGGGGCTCCTCACTCGAACCGGGCCGCGAGCAGCACGATGTCCTCGTCGGCGCCGCCCTGTGATCCAGCGGCGGCCGTGTCGCCCTCGGGCAGCACGGTCCGCAGGATGTGGTCGCAGATGGCGGCGGGATCCTCGCGGGCGCTACGGGGGATCCCCGCGGCCGCGGCGTGCAGCCGCGCGTAGGCCCGGTCCATCGGGTCGCCGGTGCGCCGGAGCAGTCCGTCCGTGTACAGCAGCACCGTTTCTCCGGGTGCGGGTTCGATCTCCACGCTGGGCGCCTCCCAGCAGGACAGCATTCCCAGCGGCGCGGAGAGCGTGGTCTCCACGTACTCGGTGCGGCGCTCGCCGATGAGCAGGGGCGGGGTGTGACCCGCCCCGGCCAGGATGATCTTCCGTCCCCGGCCGCCCGAGTCGGAGCCTCCCGCGGGCTCGCAGTACGCGAAGAGCGCGGTCGCCGAGCGCGCGGGCTCGGTCAGGCGCAGCAGCAGCTCCAGGTCGGACAGGACGGCGACCGGGTCCTCGCCCTCCATGACGGCGTACGCGCGCAGCGAGGCCCGCAGCCGGCCCATGGCGGCGACGGCGCTCGGGCCGGAGCCGGAGACCGAGCCGACGGCCAGCCCGAGGGCGCCCTCCGGCAGCGGCAGCGCGTCGTACCAGTCGCCTCCGCCGCGCGGACCCGTGTGGTGCCGGGCGGCGAGCTGGACCCCGCAGACGCGGGGGAGCCGGCTGGGCAGCAGTTCCTCCGCGACGGTGGCCAGGTCGGAGCGGGAGCGTTCCACCTCCACCATGCGGGCCAGGTGCTCGGCGGCGTGCCGGACGTACAGCCCGGCCAGGTCGCGCTGGCGCTCGCTCGGCTCGGCCTGTTCGTCGTAGAGCCAGACGGCCGCGCCGAGCCGGCCGGTGGCCTCGGCGGTCACCGGCAGCGCGTAGCTGGCGGCGAAGCCGAGGCGGGCGGCGACTTCGCGGTGGCGGGGGTCGACGGGGGCGGCGTACCCACCGGGACCGGGGGACGTGCCCGGGTCGGGGAGCACGTCGGAGCCGCCGTGGGCGTCGGGCAGGCCGTCGAGGATGCGGCCGTAGGAGGTGGCGCTGCGCGGCACCGTCTCGATGTGGCCGAGGTCGGCGTGGCCGAGGCCGAGGCCGATCGTCGTGGAGGGACCGAGCCCGTCGGAGGGCTCCAGGACCACCAGGCCGCGCCGGGCACCGACGAGTGCCGCTCCGGCGCGCAGGAACTCCTGGAGGGAGGAGGCGAGGTCGGTGGCGCGGGCGAGCCGCTCGGTGAGTTCGTGGAGGGTCGTGAGGTCGGAGACCATGCCCGCCAGGCGGTCCTGGATGACAGAGCTCGCGGCGGGGGCCTGCGCCGGAGCGTGGGCCGTGCGCGCGGGGGTGGGGGTGAGCGGGGACGTGGGCGCCGGTGGGGGCGCCACAGTGTGCGGGGACGCTGTAACTGCTGGATCGATTCCAGCCACTTTCGGCAAATGCGGGGCGCTCATGGCGTCCGCCTTTCCAGCTGGTGCGATTCGCCATATAGCATCGCAAACCCCCAGATCATGCTGCGCCGCCATCAATGAATCCACATCTACACGCACACGAGGAGCGATGTCCAGCATTGCCCAGGTGGGAATCCTGGTGTCCGTGGGACGGCAACTCACTGTCCGGTCGAGGCTAGAACTTGGCCGGAAAATGCGGGAAGCGCACCGTTTTTGCGGTCGACTGGGCGCGTCCGTCGGGCGGTCCGGGTACGTAATCGGTGGCAACCGGGGGCAGTTGGCGCACTCCGTCACCCGCCGGGAACCGCCCGGCACGTCCAGTCGTCCCCTTCGACGACAGCCGTTCCCGCCCCGGCCCGGGGTCGCGATCCACGTCGCGTTCCGCCCCCGCCGGACGCTCCATGGACCCGTAAGAAAACTGCACGAAGCGTGTGAACCTGCTTGTTGTGGACAGTGACGCGAAACGTGTACGTGTGGTGAGACACCGCCTACGTGGTGTGATGTGGCCCTCGGCGTTCAACGGAAAGGAACGAGCGCTCATGCGCGAGATCCTCGGAAGGCGTCTCCAGCGGCTCCGCAATCGCTTGCGATCCCTGCGCCCCGCCCCACCGCAGGACGACGGCTCGGCCCTGCTCGCCGCGGCGCTCACCTGCGCCGCCACCTGGCGGTGGCCCGTACTGCCGGCTGTCGGGCGTTCCAAGGCCGACAGCACCCGGTGCGCCTGCCCCGACCCCGACTGCGTCGTACCCGGCGCGCATCCCTTCGACCCGGGGCTGCTCGCGGCCACCACCGACCCCCGGATGGTGGCCTGGTGGTGGGCCAACCGGCCCGCCGCACCGGTCCTGCTGGCCACCGGCGGGAGCGCGCCCTGCGCGGTGAGCCTGCCCGCCGCCGCGGCCGCGCGCGCCCTCGTACGACTGGACGCGCAGGGACTGCGGCTCGGGCCGGTGGTCGCCACGTCCACGCGGTGGTCGCTGCTGGTGGCGCCGTACTCGCTGGAACGGCTCGGCGAACTCCTCTACGCCAAGGACCACGTGCCCTCCTCGCTGCGCTTCCACGGCGAGGGCGGCTACCTGCTGCTGCCGCCCTCCGCCGCGATCGGCGGCGGCCACGTGCGGTGGGAGCGCGAGCCGGCGGCGGCCGGGGAGATCTGGCTGCCCGAGGTGGAGGCGGTCGTGGACGCGCTGGTCGAGGCGAGCACCGGGGCGCCGGGCGGCGGCAGCAGGCTCGCGTACTGACTTTCGGGTACCGGCCTCAGGGCGCCGGCCCGGGGTAGGTCCTCGGGTACCGGCTTCCGGTACGCACGGATCACTCGTACGGGTGCCAGCGGGACGAGTTTCCGGGGGAATTGGGCGCGGGGAAGTCCGCGCCCCATTCCCGCGTCGCTATCTTCGGCGAATGAATCTCCGCCTGATCGGTATCGGTGCCGGTGTGCTGATCATCTTGTCGCTCCCGCTGGCAGGAGCGATCGCCGGGCCGGATTTCGCCGGTCAGAGCGACGGAAAGGGCGGCGGGCTGCTCTCCACCTTCGGCCTCGGCCGATCTTCTTCCGGAACTTCCGATTCCGGTGATTCCGAAACGAGTTCCGCTTCCGGCCGGTCGCGTACGCCGGCGTCCGCCGGGAATCCGGCCGCCCCGGGTCCGTCCGAGCAGCCCCGCACGGACGCACGCTGCGGGCCCGAAGTCTCCTCCCCTCAAGGGGTGGAGGCGCAGACGTGCGTACTGGTCGGGGAGGGCCTGACGTGGGGGCGCAGCTACTACCGCAACACCAGTGGCCGTGCGCTCGACGCGGTGCTCACGGTGATGGGGCCGGCCGGACGGACGGTGCAGATCCGCTGCACTGTCGGCGCGGGAGACGAGCCGGGTCTGTGCGAGACGCCGAGGGATCCATCGGTGGGCACGCAGGACGACTACTCGGCCGTGGCGGAATTTGCAGTTCCGGATTCTGAAGGAACCCTGCTGCTGCGGTCCGGGAGCAACTCACCGGTACCGAGTGACGGTTGAACACCGCCTGAAATCAAGGGCCCGGTCGCTGGCGACGGGGGATGCACCAGCGACCGGGCTACAAGAACGGTAACAAGAGATCGCCTGTTCGCAAATTCGATCTCTGATATTCAGACACCGATTTGCAGGCGATTAGCGGGAGTTGTGACACCGGTCACCGGCAACCGGGCACCTGTGGCCCTCCCGCGGCCGGGGGTCGCGCACGGCCCCCGGCCCCCGGTCAGCTGAGCGTCACCTGACGGTTGGTGAGGCCGCCGCGCGCCCGGCGCTCCTCCGTGGTCAGCGGCGCGTCCGTGGCGAGGGCGACGGCCAGCCGCTCCGCGAGCTCGGCCGCGGGCTTCTCGACGTCGTCCGCCGTGACACCGGTGGGCAGGTCCCACACGGGAACCATCAGGCCGTGCGCGCGGAAGGAACCGACGAGCTTGGTGCCCTCGCCGAGCGAGGAGGTGCCGGCCGCGTGCAGCCGGGCGAGCGCGTCGAGCAGCTTCTCCTCGGGGTGCGGCATGACCCAGCGCAGGTGGTTCTTGTCCGGGGTCTCGCACCAGTAAGCGGCGTCCACGCCGGTCAGCTTGACGGTCGGGATGGCGGCCGAGTTGGCGCGCTCCAGGGAGGCGGCGATCTCCGGCGAGGCGGTCTGGGCGTTCTCCGCTTCGGGAATCCAGAATTCGAACCCACTGTGAACAACCGGCTCGAAAACGCCGTCCGCGGACAGCAGGTCCTGGAGCCGCGGGCCCTCGGCCGGGACCCGGCGGGCCTCGATGACGGTGCCCGGCTCGGCGGCGAGCGCGCGCTCCAGGGTGTCGGCCATGTCGCGGGAGAGGTCACCGGTGCTCGAGTCGTTCTGCAGTCCGAGCAGGACGGAGCCGTCCTCGCGGCGCAGCGCCGGCGAGGCCAGCGGGAGCACGGTCACCAGCGTGACGGAGGGAACGCCCTCGGGCAGAGCACCCTTGAGGGTCAGCGGCACGGTGGCTGCGGGGACGAGCTCGCGCAGCGCCACCCAGTCGCACTCGCCGGGCAGGCCCTCGAAGGGGCGCCGCACGTGCTCGGTGACGGCGTGCGCGGCGGCGGCGCCGTGGCAGGCCTTGTAGCGGCGCCCCGATCCGCAGGGGCAGGGCTCGCGAGCGCCCACCACCGGGATCTCACCGTTGTTGAGCTGCGGCTTTGCGGTCTTCGCTGCGGGGCGCTTCTTGGCCATCGTGGGTGTCTCCCGGTTGCGGCGGTACGGCGTAGGTCTCTGGGCGCGAGCCTAGCCGTTCGTACCGCCGCAGCCGGTGGGGTGCGGCCGGGAGCACGGTCGGCGTGCGCTCCCGGACGGCCGCCATCTGCTCTCGCGTGGCCGGGGATCGGGGTCAGGGATCCAGGTCGTCGAAGGCCGAGACGAAGTCGATCGCCGGGGGCGCGACGCGCGTAGCGAAATCATCGTGCCGGGCCCCGCAGGCCACGATCACCCACACGGTGACCTCACCCGCCGCTCCGTCCCGGACACCCCAGTCCAGGGCCAGGGCGCTGATGATGTTCAGCCCCCGCCCGCCCCGCGCGGTGACCGAGGGTGTGGCCGGGACCGGGCGGGTGGGCCCGCCGCCGTCCGTGACCTCGACCGTCAGCCGCCCCGCCGTGTCGACGCGCCACGACGCGCGTATCCCTCCGTCACCGATGTCCCGCGCGCCCAGCGGTCTGCCGTGCCGGCAGGCATTGCTGAGCAGTTCGGAAAGGATCAGTACGGCATCGTCCACGACCGATTCGGACACTCCGCCGATACGCAACTGCTCGCGCATCCGGTGCCTCGCCTCGCCCACTCCCGCAGGACCATGGCGTACATCCATGCACGACGACGTGGGCACTTCTTGTGCCACCATCAACGCCACCCCCGGAACCTCCTTAGCCCCACGCATGGTCTGGATGCCCCAATGGCCTGGACCGGAAACCGCCCAAGCGGGGCCCTCTGGCGCATTGACGACGGCCGAATGCGGAGCGGATGCGCCGGTGCACACCCCGTGACGCCCGGGTCCTGTGGGGCGGGAGGGCAAAACGGGGCGTCAGCGTCCTAGTTGTGACAGAACCTGTCGAGGTCTGTTCGTGATGATCGCTTCTACGCCTAGATCAGCGCAGAGCTGAACATCTTCCGGATCGTTCACTGTCCATACGTGCACGGGATGGCCCGCGGCTTGAAGCTTTCGGATGAAGCCCGGATTGGCGCGCACGATCCGCATCCCCGGCCCCGCGATCCGCACCCCGGCCGGCAGTCGCCCGTCCCGCATCCGGGGTGAGACGAACTGCATCAGGTACACGGTCGGAACCGTCGGCGCGGCCGCACGCATCCGGTGCAGGGAGCGCGCGGAGAAGCTCATCACCCTGACCGGGTGCGGTCCCCCGGCGGGCGGTGCGTCGAGGCCGAAGCGCTTGAGGAGGAAGAGCAGCCGCTCCTCCACCTGTCCGGCCCAGCGGGTCGGGTGCTTCGTCTCGATCGCCAGCTGCACGGGGCGCCCGGAGTCGGCGACCAGTTCCAGCAGCCGTTCCAGGGTGAGTACGGAGGTCCGCTCGGGGTCGGCGTCCCAGTCGGGGGACTCCTCCCGGTCCTTCCAGGAGCCGAAGTCGAGGGCGGCGAGATCGGCGAGCTCCAGGGCGGAGACCGCGCCGCGGCCGTTGGACGTCCGGTTCACCCGGCGGTCGTGGACCAGGACCAGATGGCCGTCGGCCGTGAGCCGGACATCGCATTCGAGGGCGTCCGCCCCGTCCTCGATGGCCTTCCGGTAGGCGGCCAGGGTGTGCTCGGGGGCATCCTCCGAGGCGCCGCGGTGGGCGACGACCTGGATGGGGCGCGGCGTTGCGTGGGTCACCGGGTCATGGTGCCACCGAGAGGGCTCCGGATGTCGGGGGCGTCCGGTGGGCGCTTCTGAGGATGCGCCTGAAATGTCGGAGATAAAGGATAGGGGGAGACGCACAGGTCCGGCTTACAGTGCTCTGACGGGTCATGGGGAAAGCTTTGCCCAGGAACTTGTGCGCCACGTCGAACGTTCAGTCGGACCGATCGCCAGTATTTCTGAAGCCGTGTGTGACGAGGAGAGAGCGCTGTGAGCACCGAGAACGAGGGCACCGCGGCCCCGACGCCCCCCGCGGCCCCGCCCGCACCCCCGGTGGCCGCTCCCGTGGATGCCGTGCCCGCCTCCGCCGAGCCGGTGACCCAGCAGCTGCCGCCGACGCCCGGCGCCGAGCCGACCCAGCAGCTCCCCCACACCACGGCCGCGCAGCCCGCGGCCACGGCCCCGGCCGCTCCGGCGTACGCCGAGTCCCCGGTACCGCCCGCCGCACCGGCCTACGCCCAGACGCAGCACTCCGCACCCCAGCCGCAGGCGCACGGCGCCGAGGGCTGGCCTCCCCCGCCGCCCGAGGCGCCCGCGTACGGGACCGGCGGCGGTCAGGGCGGCGGCTGGGGCACGCCCCTGGGCACCGAAGGCGCCCCGCAGCCCAAGCCGAAGGGCAAGGGCGGCCTGATCGCGGGCGTGCTCGCGGCGGCCCTCGTCGCCGGCGGCGTCGGCGGCGGCGTCGGCTACTGGGCAGCGGAACGCAGCGCCAACGGCTCCGGCTCGACCACGGTCAGCGCCGCCACCCCCAAGGACCTCAAGCGGGACTCGGCCTCCGTCGCGGGCCTGGCCGCCGGAGCACTGCCGAGCGTCGTCACCATCGAGGCCTCGGGCTCGGCCGGTGACGGCGAGGGCGGCACCGGCACCGGCTTCGTCTACGACCAGCAGGGCCACATCCTCACCAACAACCACGTCGTCGCCTCCGCGGCCAACGGCGGCAAGCTCAGCGCGACGTTCTCGGACGGCAAGAAGTACGAGGCCGAGGTCGTCGGCCGGGCCCAGGGGTACGACGTCGCCGTCATCAAGCTGAAGACCCCGCCGTCCGGGCTCAAGCCGCTGCCGCTCGGCGACTCCGACAAGGTCGCCGTAGGCGACTCGACCATCGCGATCGGCGCCCCGTTCGGCCTGTCCAACACGGTCACCACCGGCATCGTCAGCGCCAAGAACCGCCCCGTCGCCTCCGGTGACGGCTCCGGCGGCAAGAACTCGTACATGAGCGCGCTGCAGACGGACGCCTCGATCAACCCGGGCAACTCCGGCGGTCCGCTGCTCGACGGCCGCGGCGCGGTCATCGGGATCAACTCCGCGATCCAGTCGGCGGGCAACGGCGGCTTCGGCGGCGGCCAGGCCGGCTCCATCGGCCTCGGTTTCGCCATCCCGATCAACCAGGCGAAGAACGTCGCGGAATCGCTGATCAAGACGGGCAAGCCGGTCTACCCGGTGATCAAGGTCTCCGTGGACCTCACGGCCAAGACCGACGGCGCGAAGATCTCCGAGACGGGCGCGTCCCCCGACGTGCTGGTCGACCCGAACGGCCCGGCGGCCAAGGCGGGTCTGAAGCCCGGCGACATCATCACCCAGCTCGGCGACAAGACGATCGACAGCGGCCCGACCCTGATCAGTGAGATCTGGACGTACAAGCCGGGTGACACGGTGAAACTGACCTACCTGCGCGGCGGCAAGCCGACCACGGTGGACATCACCCTCGGCTCGCAGGTCGGCGACAAGTAGGCAGCCGATCGAGGACGCGACTGGCTTGTTGGGAGGGGCCGTAGGCGAAATTACGCCTACGGCCCCTCCCAACATCCGCTTATGCTTCGGGCGTGTTCGATACTCGGCACATACGGACGTTCCACGAGGTGGTCGCCTCCGGGTCCTACTCGGCCGCCGCCCGTGTCCTGGGGTACACCCAGCCCGCGGTCACCCAGCAGATGAAGGCGCTCGAACGCGCCGCCGGCACCCCGCTGTTCACCCGCGTCGGGCGCCGCATGCAGCTCACCGAAGCCGGGGAGTCCATGGCCCGGCACGCCGAGTCCATCCTCGGCAGCCTCTCCGCCGCCGAGGCACAGCTCAAGGCGTACGCCCGGCTGCGTACCGGCCGCGTCCGGCTGTGCGGCTTCCCCAGCGCCAACGTCACCCTCGTCCCGGAAGCCCTGAGCAGCCTCGCGAAGGACCACCCGGGCATCCAGGTCGAACTGCTGGAGCAGGAACCGCCGGACTCCCTGCGCAGGCTGGAGCGCGGCGAGTGCGACATCACCCTGGCCTTCACCTATCCCGGGCTGCACGAGGCGGTCCCCGAGGAGGTCTCCGAGGTCAAGCTGCTGGAGGACCAGCTGACGGTGCTGCTGCCGACGGGCCACCCGCTGGCCCGGCGGCGGGCCGTGCACCTCGCGGACCTCTCCGAGGAGCGGTGGATCGCGGGCTGCCCGCGCTGTCGGGCCAACCTCCTGCACGAGTGCGCGGAACTGGGCTTCGTCCCCGACATCCGGTTCGCCACCGACGACAACCTGGTGGTGCAGAGTCTGGTCGCGCAGGGCCTGGGCGTCGCCATGATGCCCGCGCTGGTGCTGCCGTCGCTGTCCCTGAGCAAGGCGTGCGGCCGGGTCCTGGAGCCGGCCGCACGCCGCCACATCGCCGCGTACGTCTACCGCGACCACGCGCGGATCCCGGCGACGGCGGTGGTGCTCGAAGCCCTGCGGCGGGCCGCGTCGAACCGGGTCGGCTGCTGAGCGGGCCACCGGGATCCGGCCCCGCAGCCCCGTCAACCCATAAGCGGATCTAGGGATTTCAGCTCGGAACTGTCGTTGGACGTGATGGATCGGCTCCCCGACGCTCCGGGTATGACCACCACCACGCCGGCCCGCACGACCGCGAGGATGGCCGCCCTCGTCAGTGAGATCCGCACGGTCGTGAACCGGGGGCTCGCCCCGGACCTCACCGCCTACTTGGTCGGCGAGCGCCTCGCGCCGCACCTGGGTCTGCCCGGACTGCTCACCGCCGGGCAGCGCGAGGGCCACGCCGACCGCTACCGGCAGCACATCCTGCACGCGGAGCCGGACGGCAGCTTCTCGGTGGTCGCCCTGGTGTGGCTGCCGGGGCAGGAGACCGCCATCCACGACCACGTCTCGTGGTGCGTGGCCGGGGTCCACGAGGGCGAGGAGAGTGAGCTCCGCTACCGCCTCGCCCCCGCCACGTCGACCGGGGACGCCCGGCTGGTGGCGACCGAGCAGGTGGTCAACGGCGTAGGCGACGTCTGCGGCTTCGCCCCGCCCGGGGACATCCACAAGGTCCGCAACTCCTGTGCCACGAAGGCGATATCCCTCCACGTATACGGCGCCGACGTCGCCCGCCTGGGCAGCAGCGTCCGCCGTGTCTACACGCTCACCTCCGACTGATGGCCCTGCTGAACCGCCCGGTGAGGGCGGCGGGACCGCCCGGTCCGCGCGTTGTTTCACGTGAAACATCGTCACCGTGGCCCGGGTTGGGCCTCGCCGCGGCCGGAGTGCTGGTGGCCTGGTCGCTGCACCGGCTGGTGCCGGGCGTGCCGATGCTGACGGCCGCGGTGGTGCTCGGCATCACCGCGTCGCACCTCCCCCGGCTACGGGGCTTCGTACGCGGAACCGCGCGCCCGGGCCTCTCGCTGGCCGGGAGACGGCTGATGCGGATCGGCATCGTCCTGCTGGGCCTGGCCCTGGGGCTGGACGAGGTGCTCCGCCTGGGCTGGGCCACGGTGGCGATGGTGGCCGGCGTGGTGGCGGCCACCTTCTTCGGCACCCTCTGGCTCGGCCGCAGGCTCGGACTCCCGGGTGACCAGCCACTGCTGATCGCCACCGGCTACTCGATCTGCGGCGCCTCGGCCATCGGTGCGGTGAGCGAAGTGTCCGGCAGCGACGAGGAGGACGTGGCCTCCTCGGTCGCCCTGGTCACCCTGTGCGGCACCCTCGCCATCGCGGTACTCCCGCTCCTGCAGTCCCCGTTGGGCCTCTCCGACCCGGAGTTCGGCCGCTGGGTGGGAGCGAGCGTCCACGACGTCGGCCAGGTGGTGGCGACCGCCCAGACGGCCGGCCCGGGAGCTCTCGGCGAAGCGGTGTTGGTCAAGCTGATGCGGGTGGCCCTGCTGGCCCCCCTCGTGGCCGCGGTGGCCTTCTCGGTACGGGCCCGCCGGCGCGGGGTGCGCACGGCCTCGGGCCGCAGGCCCGCCCCGGTGCCGCTGTTCGTGGCCGGCTTCCTCGCGGCGGCCGCGCTGCGCGCCACGGGGGTACTGCCCGACGCCGCCCTGGAATGGGCGCACACGGCGCAGGAACTGCTGCTGGCCGCCGCCCTGTTCGGCTTGGGCAGCGCGGTCCACCTGCCCACCCTGTCCCGTACCGGCGGCCGGGCCGCCCTCCTGGGCCTCGGGGCCTGGATCATGGTGGCCGGAGCCTCGTACGCGGGGGTCATGCTCACCGCGTGAGCGCTGAACGGAACGGAGTTGGCCAAATCCTGGCCGGAACCGACCGAACGTTCCGACTGCTGCCTGACATCTCATCTCCGGCGTGCCACTCTGCCCCCGATCCGCACCGACCACTCTTCATCCGGGCACGGCAGAAGGAGTCATTGCGTGAATCGTCATCGCACAGCCGTATCGGTCCTACTCGCGGCGGGCGTCCTGATCGCGGGCGCCCTGACGTCGACCTCGGCCTCGGCCTCCGCTTCGGCCTCCGCTTCGGTCACCGGCTCGGTCACCGCCTCGACCTCCGGGGAGAGCCCGTCCTCGTTCCGGCAGCACCAGACCCAGGGATTCTGGACCGCGGAGCGCATGCGGGCCGCCACCCCGCTGGACATCACGGCGGCTCCGGGCACCGGTCGCCGTGCACCCACCGCCGCGGCCCGCGCCACGACGATCGCCCCGACGCCGGCGAGCGCCTCCCCCACGGCGTTCCCGCAGGCGGGCGGCGCCTGGACGGGCGGCGGGGCGGTCGTCAAAACCTCGGGCCGGGTCTTCTTCACCTTCGGCGACCGCACCGCCTCCTGCTCCGGTGACTCGATCACCAGTGCCAACGGCAGCACGGTGATCACCGCCGGCCACTGCGTGAAGTACCAGGGGACCTGGCACACCAACTGGGTCTTCGTCCCGGCGTACGACAACGGCAACGCGCCCTACGGCCAGTGGTCGGCCACCAAGACCTTCGCCACCGACCAGTGGGCGGCCAGTGAGGACATGAACATGGACGTCGGCCTCGCGGTCGTCGCCCCGCTGAACGGCCAGAAGCTCAGCCAGGTCGTCGGCGCCCAGGGCATCGTGTTCAACGGCGGCTACAACAAGAAGATGTACTCCTTCGGCTTCCCCGCGGCAGCGCCGTACGACGGCACCAAGCTCGTCTACTGCAGCGGCAACACCGGCAAGGACTTCTTGCTGACCAAGGACCACGGCATGTCCTGCAACATGACCGGCGGCTCGAGCGGCGGCCCCTGGTTCCAGGACTTCAACGAGGCCACGGGTCTGGGCACGCAGGCCTCGGTGAACAGCTTCGGCTACACCTTCCTGCCCAACCGCATGTACGGCCCGTACTTCGGCAACGAGGCGAAAGCCGCGTACGACAAGGCCCAGACCGCCTGACCTCCCCGAATTCCCCAGCGCCGCACACCGCCACCGCCCGGTACTCTGTACCCGCCAGGTGGGTTGCCCGAGCGGCCTAAGGGAACGGTCTTGAAAACCGTCGTGGCGCGAGTCACCGTGGGTTCAAATCCCACACCCACCGCCAGGTCAGAGTATGTGCAGGTCAGAAGGGGTGTCCCGGGTCAGGGGCGCCCCTTCGTCGTGGGCCTTCGCGCGGCCCGCCGCCAACACGCGGGGCAGGGGTCAGCCGAACCAGACGACCAGGCGGACGCCCTCGTCGCCGTGCAGGCCCGCCAGTGTGCGCATGACCGACCAGAGGGCGCCCCAGTCGCTGTCGGGCACGGCCTGTCTGCGGGTGAGGCGCCCGATGCGGAAGACGCGGTCGCCGTCCGGCCACTCGGTGCCCTCGGGATGGGCGCGGCCCGCCCGGTGGAGAACACGGGGATCGGTGATTCCCGAGAGCTCGGCGAAGCGGGTGAGGCTGGTGTTCTGGCCCCACAGCTCCCAGGCGCCGTCGGGGCCCCGGCGGTACTCGTGGACACTGTCGTCGACCTCGTTCGCGACCTCGTCCCAGTCCGCGGCCATCAGTTCCGCCCAGGTGATCCAGGACGCGCCGCGCGAGTCGGGGCCCAGCGACTCGACGGTGGAGCGACTCTCCGGCGACGCGTCCGAGGGCAGGCCGCGGAGATCGGCGAGCGGGCGGAAGGACCCGGTGTCGCGCACGCCGAACAGGGACCCGAAGGCGAGGTAGGACCGGCCGTTGTAGAGGTGGTCGATGTCGGCCGCCTTGTTCCAGCTGCGGTCGTCCTCGTCCAGCCAGCGATCCCAGCGGCACTCGATGAACCCGTAGATGTCCGTCCCCATGCCCGGCAGTGTTCCCGACCGGAGGAGGGTGCGCGAAGGGATTTCGGGCTCCGCCCCGCCCTCCTCGTGAGGGGTCTACCAGGGGCGAAAACCAGGCTATTGGTCCCTTTGGGTGGTGTTTGTCGGAAGATCGGCGCGGGGCATGGAGTCGTTCCGGTTGCGCTCGCATCATGACGAATGTATTCAGATCCGCCCGTCGGAACATCGCGAAATGAGGGACCCGTCATGGCTCACCGCAGCACCACCACGTCGATCTGGACCACCTTCCTCGCAGCGCTCGTTGCCTTCTTCGCAGGCCTCGGCCTCGGCCTCGTCGGCAAGGCCGCTCCGGCCGCCGCCTCCCCCTCCTCCGCCTCGACCGTCCCCGCGGCCCCCGCGGCCCGGCCCGCCTTCATGGCCCGGCGGACCTGGCGGGCGATGATGCGGGGCGGCTCGCTCCCGCCCACCATCAAGCAGCGCATCCGCGCCGAGGCGCACGGCAAGACCCCGACCGTCCGCCGCTCGACCACCGCCGCCGCCCTTGCTGCCGGGAGCGACTTCGGGACCGGCTTCGGGACCGACCTCGGGACCGACCTCGGGTCCGCTTCCGGACTCGCCTCCGGTGCCGCCGAGAGCGGCGGCCGTGCGGCCGTACTCGCCGCCGCGGGCCGTGTCGCAGCCGCCCGCCGGGAGATGGCACTCGCCGCGTAGCCGCCCTTGAGGGACTCGCGCTACGAGGCAGTTGCGGACACGCACTTACGAGCAGTTGCGGACATGGATCCACGAGCCGCTGAGAACGCGGGCTTACGAGGCAGTAGAGGACGCGGGCTTACGAGGCCGTGCTGGACCGGGGCTCACGAGGTCGTACGAGCCGCGGACTTTCGAACAGGACAACAGGAACAGGACAGCAGGACAGCAGGCGCTGGAGCCCGGTCGGTCGGTGTGTGAAGGCCGCGACCGCGGATCGCGCCGCATGGGTGCCCCGGAGCGGGGCGCAGTGGGATGGCCCCGGCAGGCGCCGGGGGCGTGCAGGGGGCGTGAAGCTTGGTATGGCAGGGCCGCAGGCCCGGGAGACCTTGGGGTTCCCGGACGGCGCGGCTCTTTTCGGCGTGCCCGGGGCGTGCCCAGGGTGTGCCCGGGGTGTGAGCGGGGCGGGGGCGGTTTGGCGGAACGCTTCGCCTCTTGCGGGGCGGTGGTTCGCTGCTCTGCCCCTCGCCGTCGCGCTCTGCGGAGGCGTGGCCGCGGCCGACGACGACTCCTTCGCGAACGGCGGATCGAATACGAGCGTCGCCGGCGTCATCGGCGTCATCGGCAGCGGCGTAGGCGGCGCCGACCTCGGCAACTCCTCCACCTCGCAGCAGGTGGCCACCGGCTCCGGCGCGTCCATCGGAACAACACCGCGCAGGTCAACGGCTCGGCCCTCACCGCGATCGCGATCGCGATCGAACAGCACAACTCCAATGTCGCGGTGAACCTCCACCCCTGGTGGTGACCGCGGCTCAAGCCGCACCGACTGTGGAGGGCGCCCGCGCGACCGGACCGGCTGGGGTCCGGTAGCGCAGGCGCCCTCGGGTGTCTCCCGCTGCCCGTCACCGCGCCCCGGCCTTGACATCCACCAGGAATCTGACGGACAGTCAGGTTTACTCGATGATGTGATGCCGGGAGGCCAGCGCCGTGCACCTCGCTCCGACCGAAGGCCAGTTGCGGCTCCGCGCCGAACTGCGTGAGTACTTCGGAAATCTGCTGCCGGACGGGTTGCCCGAGGACCCCGCCGCGCAACGCGCACTACTGCGCCGCATCGGCGCCGACGGACTGCTCGGCCTCGGCTGGCCCGTCGAGTACGGAGGTCAGGGCCGCGGCCCCGACGAGCAGTTCGTGTTCTTCGACGAGGCCTACCGGGCCGGAGCCCCCGTCTCCATGGTCACGCTCAACACCGTCGGCCCGACCCTGATGAAGTACGGCACGCAGGAGCAGAAGGACTACTTCCTGCCCCGCATCCTCAAGGGCGAACTCGTCTTCGCCATCGGTTACTCGGAGCCCGAAGCGGGCACCGACCTCGCCTCCCTCCGTACCAAAGCCGTGAGGGACGGCCAGGACTGGCTGATCGACGGACAGAAGATCTTCACCTCGAACGCCCAGAACGCCGACTGGATCTGGCTCGCCTGCCGCACCGCCCCGGATGCCCCCAAGCACAAGGGCATCTCCATCATCCTGGTGCCCACCGACGACCCCGGTTTCGCGTGGACCCCGATCGAGACGGTCGGCGGCCTGACCACGACCGCCACCTACTACGACTCCATCCGCGTACCGGCCGGCCATCTCGTCGGCCCCGAACACGGCGGCTGGGGCCTGATCACCAACCAGCTCAACCACGAGCGCGTCGCCCTCGCCGCCATCGGCATGCAGGCCGAGGATTTCTACGAGGTCGCGCTCGGCCACGCCCGCACCCCCGACCCGGTCACCGGCGAGCGCCCGGCCGACCGCCCCTGGGTGCGGTCCAGGCTCGCCGAGGCGCACGCGCGCCTCGCCGCCGTCCGTCTCCTCAACTGGCGCCTCGTCCAGGATGTCGGCGCCGGCACCCTGGCGCCGGGAGACGCGAGCGGCGTGAAGTTCCTGGGCACCGAGTCCACCGTCGAGGTGTACCGGATCTGCCAGGAGGTGGTGGGGGAGGAGGCGCTCGTACGGGGGCCGGGGACCGGGGCCTTCGCCGGCGGCGAGCTGGAGCGGATGAACCGGGCAGCCCAGATCAACACCTTCGGCGGCGGCGTCAGCGAGGTCCAGCGGGAGATCGTCGCGATGATGCGGCTCGGCATGAAGGGGAGGAAGCGATGACCGCCACGGACGGAGCAGCCACGGCGGAGCCGGCCGAAGCAGCCACGGCCGCGCCGGCCGAAGGAGCCACGGCCGCGCCGGTCGAAGCAGCCACGGCCGCGGCGGCCGAGGCCGTGGCCGCAGCCCGGTTCCACGCGCTGCTCACAGCCTTCGAAGGGCAGCCCGCCGCCACCGCCGGACAGGGCAAGGACGTGGTCAACGAGCCGATGATCCGCCACTGGTGCGAGGCGATGGGCGACACCAACCCCGCCTACACCGGGCCGGACGCCATCGCCCCGCCCACCATGCTCCAGGCCTGGACGATGGGCGGACTCTCCGGTCACGGCGAGCGTTCCGGCGGCTACGACGAGCTCCTCGCGCTGCTCGACGGCGCGGGCTGCACCTCCGTCGTGGCCACCGACTGCGAGCAGGAGTACCTGCGTCCGCTGCGTCCCGGCGACGCGATCACCTTCGACGCCGTCATCGAGTCCGTGTCGCCGCGCAAGATGACCAAGCTGGGCACCGGCCACTTCGTGACCACCCGCATGGACGTCCGCGCGAACGGCGAACTCGCCGGGACGCACCGCTTCCGGATCCTCAAGTACGCCCCGGCGGCGCAGAAGCCCGCCCAGCCGGCCCGGCCCCCGAAGAAGGCGGCCCAGCGCCCCCGCCCCGTCGTCAACCGCGACAACCAGGGCTTCTGGGACGGAGTGGGCGAACACAAGCTGCTGATCCAGCGCTGCACGGCCTGCGCGACGCTCCGCTTCCCGTGGCTGCCCGGCTGCAACGCCTGCGCGAGCCCGCAGTGGGACACCGTCGAGGCGTCCGGCGCGGGGACCGTCTTCAGCTACGTCGTCATGCACCACCCGCCCTTCCCGGCCTTCGACCCGCCGTACGCCGTCGCGCTCGTCGAGCTCGCCGAAGGCGTCCGGATGGTCAGCAACATCACCGGCGTCCCGTACGACAAGGTCCGCATCGGACTGCCCGTCCAACTGGAGTTCCTGCGCGTGGACGAGGAACTCGAACTGCCCGTCTTCCGGGGGAGTGAGGGCTGATGGACTTCCGTCCCACCGATGAACAGGCCGCCGCGGCCGGGCTCGCCGCGCAGATCTTCGGCGACCTCGCCACCCACGACCGCCTCGCCGCCGCGGGCACCGGCGGTGACGCCGAGCTGTGGAAGGCCCTCACCACCGCCGGCCTGATCGCCGCGGTCGAGGACGTCGGCCTGCTCGGCCTGGTGCTCCTGCTGGAGGAGCAGGGCCGCACCACCGCGCAGGTCCCGTACGCCGCCACGTGCGTGTACGGGGTCCTCGCGCTGGCCCGTCACGGCAGCGCCGAGCAGCGCGCCCGGCTACTGCCCGCGCTGGGCTCCGGCGACGCGGTCGCCACCGGAGCCTTCCCGGACCGCGGCCGGATCACGGCGTCGGCCGACGGCCGCCTCACCGGGAGCGCTCCGGCCGTCCCCTGGCTGCGCGAGGCCACGCACGTCTTGGTCCCGGACACAGCCGGGGCCCTGTGGCTCGTACGGACGGACGCGCCGGGGGTGCTCACCTCGCCGGTGGAGACCACCGCGCCCTGGTCCGCCGGGAGTCTGACCCTGACCGGGGCCCAGGCGGAACGGATCGGTGCGCGGGGTGCCTCCGCGGACGTGCTGGCCGTCGCCCGCACCGCCTTCGCCGGTCTCCAGGCGGGCGTCTGCGCGGGCTCGCTGGCCCGCGCCGTCGAGTACACCTGCACTCGCGAGCAGTTCGGCCGGCCGCTCTCCACGAACCAGGGGGTCATGCTGCGCGCGGCCGACGCGTACATGGACACCGAGGCGATACGGGTCACCGCGTACGAGGCGGCCTGGCGCGTCGACGAGGGGCTCCCGGCGGACGACCACGTGCTGACGGCGGCATGGTGGGCCTCGGAGGCGGGCAAGCGGGTCGTCCACGCCGGGCAGCACCTGCACGGCGGGATGGGCGCCGATCTCGACCATCCCGTCCACCGGCACTTCCTGTGGGGGCGCCAGCTGGACGCGTACCTGGGCTGCGGCAGCGAACTGCTGGACGAGCTGGGCGCGCACCTCTCGGCGGGCACTCCGGGGGCAGCGGGAACTCCGGGGGCTCCGGGCGCTCCGGGCGCGGCAATGTCGGCAGGCGGAGCGGAAGAGGAGCAGGCATGAACATCGGCGACACACTGCCGCCGCTGGAGATAGCGGTCACCCGCACCCTGATCGTCGCGGGCGCGATCGCCTCCCGCGACTACCAGGACGTGCACCACGACGCGGCGCTGGCGAGGGAGAAGGGCTCCCCCGACGTCTTCATGAACATCCTGACGACCAACGGCCTCGTCGGCCGGTACATCACCGACCACCTGGGCCCGGCCACCGTGCTGCGCAAGGTGGCCATCCGCCTCGGCGCCCCCAACTACCCCGGCGACACCATGACGCTGACCGGAACCGTCACCGCCCTCGACGGGAACACCGCCGAGATCCGCGTGGTCGGAGCCAACGGCATCGGCCACCACGTCACCGGCACGGTCACCGTGACCCTGGGCACCCCGGAGGCCGCCGCATGAGCGTCCGCACCCGCGACGAGCTCGGCGGCCGCGCCGCCATCGCCGGCATCGGCGCCACCGAGTTCTCCAAGGACTCCGGCCGCAGCGAGCTCAAGCTGGCCGTCGAAGCCGTGCACGCCGCCCTCGACGACGCCGGGCTCACCCCCGCCGACGTCGACGGCATGGTCACCTTCACGATGGACACCAGCCCCGAGATCACCGTCGCCCAGGCGGCAGGCATAGGCGACCTGTCCTTCTTCTCCCGCATCCACTACGGGGGCGGTGCCGCCTGCGCCACCGTCCAGCAGGCAGCCCTCGCCGTGGCCACCGGTGTCGCGGAGGTCGTCGTCTGCTACCGGGCGTTCAACGAGCGCTCCGGCCGCCGCTTCGGCTCGGGCGTCCAGCAACGCGAACCCTCGGCGGAAGGCGCGGCGCTCGGCTGGTCGCTGCCCTGGGGTCTGCTCACGCCGGCCTCCTGGGTGGCCATGACGGCCCAGCGCTACCTGCACACCTACAACCTGACCCCCGAGGCCTTCGGCCACGTCGCGGTCACCGACCGCCGGCACGCCGCGAACAATCCGGCCGCCTACTTCCACGGCAAGCCCATCACCCTCGCCGACCACGCCGCCTCGCGCTGGATCGTGGAGCCGTTGCGGCTGCTGGACTGCTGCCAGGAGACGGACGGCGGCCAGGCCATCGTCGTCACGACCGCCGAGCGGGCCCGGGACCTGCGCCAGAAGCCGACCCTGATCACCGCCGCCGCGCAGGGCGCGGGGCGCCGCCAGGAGGGCATGACCTCCTTCTACCGCGACGGCCTCACCGGGCTTCCCGAGATGGACGTGGTCGCCCGCCAGCTGTGGCGGACGAGCGGCCTGCGGCCCTCGGACATCGACGTCGGCATCCTCTACGACCACTTCACGCCGTTCGTGTTGATGCAACTGGAGGAGTTCGGCTTCTGCGCGCCGGGGGAGGCCGCCGACTTCGTGGCGGCGGACGCGCTGCCGCTCAACACCCACGGCGGCCAGCTCGGGGAGGCGTACCTGCACGGCATGAACGGCATCGCCGAGGCGGTCCGTCAGCTCCGCGGCACCTCCGTGAACCAGGTCGACGGCGCCGCGCTCGCCCTGGTCACGGCCGGCACCGGGGTCCCGACCTCCGGTCTGATCCTCGGCGCGGACGGCTGACCCGACCCACAGGAACGTCCTTACGGAAGCCCCACCTCCTCCACCTACAGGAGGTGGGGCCAGCCCCACCCCTACAACCTGAGGCGGACCCCTCTTCGGCACTTGCGGCCGATCCCACGACGCCGGCTCGCTCCTAGCGTGGAGTCATGACCACGCCTGTGTGCACGCTCGCCTCGAATCCGACGCCCTACCCGTCGTTCTCGGCGTACGTCCGGACCCGCGGCACGGTCCTGATGCGGACCGCGCGGTCGCTCACCGCCAACCCCTGCGACGCCGAGGACCTCCTCCAGACCGCGCTGGCCAAGACCTATGTCGCGTGGGACCGCATCGAGGACCACCGCGCCCTGGACGGCTACGTCCGGCGGGCCCTGGTCAACACCCGCACCAGCCAGTGGCGCAAGCGCAAGGTGGACGAGTTCGTCTGTGACGAGCTCCCCGAGGCCGACGAGCCGCCTGCCGCCGACCCCGCCGAGGCGCAGGCCCTGCGCGACGCGATGTGGCGCGCGGTGACCAGGCTGCCCGACCGGCAGCGGGCGATGGTCGTCCTGCGCTATTACGAGGACTTGAGCGAGGTTCAGACCGCCGAACTGCTCGGCGTCTCCGTCGGCACGGTCAAGAGCGCCGTCTCGCGGGCGCTGGTCAAGCTCCGGGAGGACCCGGAGCTGACCCCGGTCCGCTGATGCCGCCGTCGTGATGTTTCACGTGAAACGCTGACGTCACCCGGTCGATGTTTCACGTGAAACATCGACGAGCACATCGACGAGCACATCGACGAGCACGCCGACGGGCACCGAGCGCCGGCGCGGAGCGTCCCGTGCCTTCCGTTTTTCTGGCCCCGTTTCTACCGCTGGGTAGTGACATGCCGACCGGTACGTGCGCAGAATCGGCAGCATCCGTAGCCGCCGCAGCGCCGCAGCGCTCACCGGGAGGACGCTTTGCTGAGCACCATGCAGGACGTACCACTCCTCGTCACCCGCATACTGCAGCACGGGATGACGATCCACGGGAAGTCCCAGGTCACGACCTGGACGGGAGAACCCGAGCCGCACCGGCGCACCTTCGCCGAGATCGGCCTGCGCGCCACCCGCCTGGCCAACGCCCTGCGCGACGAGCTCGGAGTCCGGCAGGACGACCGCGTCGCGACCCTCATGTGGAACAACGCCGAGCACGTCGAGGCGTACTTCGCGATCCCCTCCATGGGGGCCGTCCTGCACACGCTGAACCTGCGGCTCCCTCCCGAGCAGCTGGTCTTCATCGTCAACCACGCCGCCGACCGGGTCGTCCTGGTCAACGGCACCCTGCTGCCGCTGCTCGCGCCGCTGCTGCCGCACCTCCCGACCATCGAGCACGTCGTCGTCGCGGGCATCGGCGACCGCTCCGCGCTGGACGGACTCGGCGTGCGCGTGCACGAGTACGAGGAGCTCCTGGCGGGCCGCCCCGACACCTACGCCTGGCCCGAGCTGGACGAGCGCCAGGCCGCGGCCATGTGCTACACCTCCGGCACCACCGGGGACCCCAAGGGCGTCGTCTACTCGCACCGCTCGATCTACCTGCACTCGATGCAGGTCAACATGGCCGAGTCGATGGGTTTGACCGACAAGGACACCACCCTCGTCGTCGTCCCCCAGTTCCACGTCAACGCCTGGGGCCTGCCGCACGCCACCTTCATGACCGGCATCAACATGCTGATGCCCGACCGCTTCCTGCAGGCCGCCCCGCTCGCCGAGATGATCGAGCGGGAGAAGCCCTCGCACGCGGCGGCCGTCCCCACCATCTGGCAGGGACTGCTCGCCGAGGTCACCGCCCACCCGCGCGACATCAGCTCGATGAAGCAGGTCACCATCGGCGGCTCCGCCTGTCCGCCCTCCCTCATGGAGGCGTACGACAAGCTGGGCGTCCGGGTCTGCCACGCCTGGGGCATGACCGAGACCTCCCCGCTGGGCACGATGGCGCACCCGCCGGCGGGGCTGAGCGCCGAGGAGGAGTGGCCGTACCGCCTCACCCAGGGCCGCTTCCCGACGGGTGTCGAGCCGCGGCTGGTCGGTCCGGGAGGCGACGTCCTGCCCTGGGACGGCGAGTCGGCGGGCGAGCTGGAGGTCCGCGGCACATGGATCGCGGGCGCCTACTACGGCGGTGCGTCCGGCGAGCCGTCCAGCCCCGAGGACAAGTTCAGCGCGGACGGCTGGCTCAAGACCGGCGATGTCGGCGTGATCACCCCCGACGGCTACCTCACCCTCACCGACCGGTCCAAGGACGTCATCAAGTCCGGCGGCGAGTGGATCTCCAGCATGGAGCTGGAGAACGCGCTGATGGCCCACCCGGAGGTCGCCGAGGCGGCGGTCGTCGCGGTACCCGACGAGAAGTGGGGCGAGCGTCCGCTGGCCACCGTCGTCCTGAAGGAGGGCGCCTCCGTGGACTACGCGGGACTTCGGGCCTTCCTCGGCCGGTCGATCGCCAAGTGGCAGCTGCCGGAGCGCTGGGCGGTCGTCGGGGCGGTGCCGAAGACGAGCGTCGGCAAGTTCGACAAGAAGGTGATCCGCAAGCAGTACGCGGACGGCGCCCTCGACGTCACCAAGCTCGACTGAGTCCCCCGGGGGCTATTGGCCCCGCGTGAGCCAGGGCCGCAGCATCTTGCTGATCGCGGGCATGGCCACGTAGGTCATCAGGGTGCTGAAGACGACGGCGCAGGCGGCCGTGCGCAGTACGAAGTGCAGGTTCACCAGGTACGGCCCGAGCAGCGCGTTGCCCGCGAGCGAGATCGGGAAGATGGCCAGCCCCGAGCTCACCGCCATCTTCCAGCGCGGCGGCGCGGGCCGGGCCGTACCCGGTTTCGCGAACCAGGTCTCCATGCCGTGCAGTTCGCGCCGGGCTATCTCGGTGTGGTGGTGGCCGAGGCAGTTCGAGAACCACGCGGCCCGCTCCCGGGAGTCCTGCCAGCGCTGGAAGGCCGCCTGATCGCGGAAGCGGTGCACCAGGAACCACGGCCCGCCCGCCACGGCCGGTCGGAACAGCCCGTACCCGAGGTGGTCGGGGAAGGTCGCGGCCGTCTCCAGGATGCCGTGGGCCCAGGCTTCGAAATTCTCCTCGTGCCCCGGTTCCACCTGCCGGGCGATCAGCAGGCTGACCTCCCCGTTGTCTGCCGGGACGGGCTGCTCAGTCGTGTCGGTGACGGCCATGCGGCCAGGATGACTAGTTGGTGCCGATCTTGGCCAGCAGGTCCACGATGCGGCCCTGTACATCGGGTGTGGTGGACCGCTCGGCGAGGAAGAGCACGCTCTCGCCCGAGGCCAGCCGCGGCAGTTCGGCCGCGTCGATCCCGGTGGCCGTGTAGACGACCAGCGGGGTGTGGTTCAGGCGTCCGTTGGCACGCAGCCAGTCCACGATCCCGGCCCGCCGGCGGCGCACCTGCATCAGGTCCATCACCACCAGGTTGGGCCGCATCCGGGTCGCGAGCTCCACGGCGTCCGTGTCGGCGTCCGCCCGCGCGACCTGCATGCCGCGCCGTTCCAGGGCGGCGGTCAGCGCCGTCGCGATCTCGTCGTGCTCCTCGATCAGCAGGACCCGCGAGGGGTGCTGGTCGCTGTCGCGCGGCGCGAGCGCCTTGAGCAGGACCGCGGGATCGGCGCCGTACGCGGCTTCGCGCGTGGCGTGCCCCAGCCCGGCCGTGACCAGTACCGGTACCTCGGCGGCCACCGCGGCCTGGCGCAGCGACTGCAGGGCGGTCCGGGTGATGGGCCCGGTCAGCGGGTCCACGAACAGGGCCGCCGGGAACGCGGCGATCTGCGCGTCGACCTCCTCGCGGGAATGCACGATCACCGGGCGGTAGCCGCGGTCGCTGAGCGCGGCCTGCGTCTGCACGTCGGGAGCGGGCCAGACCAGGAGCCGGCGCGGGTTGTCCAGCGGCTCGGGCGGCAACTCGTCGTCCACGGGACGCGGCACGGGCCGGTTGACCACCTCGACGGCGCCGCCGGGTCCGTCCAGCGGCTCGGGGCCCTCGGCGGAGCCCGCCTCGGGGGCCCCTATGGCGAAGGCGCGGCCCTGGGGTGCGGGCTCCGCGAGGCGGCGCCGGCGGCCGGAGCCGTTGGTGTCGGTCGAACTGCCCTGGCCGAGGGTGCCGAGCGCGCGCACGCTGATGGGCGCTCCGGGCTCCGCCGGGGAGTCCTGCGGCTGCCGTGCCCCGGGTAGGGCGATCTGCCCGTCGGCCTCGTCCTCCGGAGCGGTGCGCGCCGAGGGAACCGGCCAGGCCGGGGTGGCGGGCAGCGCCCGACGCCGCCCGGTCGGGTGCGTCTCGGGGTCTACGGGGCCCTGCGCGCCCGCGTCGGGCAGCCCGGCGGGGGCTTCGGCCTCGGCGGGCGGCGCGCCCAGCACCCGGCGCCCACGACGCCCGCCCGCGGCTTCGCCGTCGGCCTCACCGGGAGCGGGGGCGGGTCCGGCCGCGGCCGGACCCTGCGGCTGCGCCGCCGGGCCCGGAGTCGGGCCGGCGGGCAGCGCGAAGCCGCCCTCGGGGGCGATGGGCCGCTGCGGAACGGGAGCGGTGAGCCCGGCCGCCGGAACCGGACCCCCGGGCTGCGCCGGTCCTGCCGCGCCCAAGGCACGCCGCCGCCCGGCGGGGTGCTCGGTCAGCGGAACCGGCAGTACGGGAACCGGCGGCACGGGCATGGGGCCCACCGGCATGGGCGGGAGCGCGGGCACGGCGGTGCCCTGCGGGGGCACGGGCTGCCCGGGACCGCCGTCGGCGCCGCCACCACGAACCTGGACTTGGCCGTTGCCGCTGCCGTCACCGTTCTGGCCGCGGCGCCGCCCGGTGCCGGATCCGCCCAGGCCGGCGGGGTTCACCGGGGACTGCGCGAGCTCCGCGGGACCGCCGTCGCCGGGACCGGCCTCGCCGCCCCGGCGCCGACCGGACGGCAGCGCGAGCGCGCTCCCGCCGTCGGCCGCCGGATCCGCCTTGGCCAGACCCGAGCCGGGGGCCGCGCCCGTACCCGGTTCGGGGGCCGGGTCCGCGTCGTCGAGGAAGGCGTCCACGCCGCGCCGGGCCCGTCGGCCGCCGGAGACCTGCCCCGGTCCGCCCTCGGTCCCGGGCTCCTGCGCCGGAGCCGCCGCAGGCTCGGGCAGGGTGACCGTCCCGGCTCCCGCGCCCAGCGGCAGCTCCAGCACGTACGCCCCGCCGGGCGCGCCCGGCACCTCGACCGTCTGCAGCACACCGCCGTGCGCGGCCACGATGCCCCGCACGATCGGTTCGTGCACCGGGTTCCCGCCCTCGTACGGGCCGCGCACCTCGATGCGTACGACGTCACCGCGCTGCGCGGCGGCCACCACGATCGTCGAATCCATGTACCCGCTGCCCTGGCGGGTCTTGCCGGTGGCGTCCACCCCGGCGACGTCCGCGACCAGGTGCGCGAGGGCGGTCGCGATCCGTTCGGCGTCGACCTCGGCCTCGATGGTCGGGGCGTGTACCGCGAACTGGGCCCGCCCGGGGCCGATCAGCTCGACGGCTCCGTCGACGCCGGCCGCGACGACCCCGTCGATCAGGACCTTCTTCTTGGTGAGCTTGTCGGTGCCGGAGTCGAGGAGCTGGAAGCCGAGCACGTTGTCGACGAGCGTGGTCATCCGGGAGTAGCCGGCGGCCAGGTGGTGCAGCAGCTGGTTGGCCTCGGGCCACAGCTGTCCGGCGTCGTCGGCGGCCAGGGTGGCCAGTTCACCGCGCAGCTCCTCCAGGGGTCCGCGCAGGGAGTCGCCGAGGACGGCCAGCAGCTGGGCGTGGCGCGCGGCCAGCGCGTCGTAGGAGCGCCGGTCGGTGAAGGTCATGACGGCGCCGACGAGCTGCTCCCCGTCCCGGACGGGCGAGGTCGTCAGGTCCACGGCGACGGGCTGGCCGGCCTTGTTCCACAGCACCTGGCCGCGTACCCGGTGCTTGCGGCCGCTGCGCAGCGTGTCGGCGAGCGGGGACTCCTCGAAGGGGAACGGGGAGCCGTCGGCGCGCGAGTGCTGGACCAGGCCGTGCAGCTCGCGGTTGCCGAGGTCGGTGGCGCGGTAGCCGAGGATCTGGGCGGCGGCCGGATTGACCAGCACGACCCGGCCGTCGGTGTCCGTGCCGACGACGCCCTCCGCGGCGGCACGCAGGATCATCTCGGTCTGGCGCTGGGAGCGGGCCAGCTCGGCCTCGGTGTCCACCGTCTGCGAGAGGTCCCGGACGACGAGCATCAGCAGCTCGTCGCCGGTGTAGGAGGGCTGCGGCTCGCGGTAGGCGTCGCGGCCGTCGAGATGGGCAGCGGTGACCTCTACGGGGAACTCGCTGCCGTCGGTGCGGCGCGCGACCATCCGCTTGGGCCGGGCCCGGCCGCCTTCGTCCTCACCGGGCCGGCGCATGGAGCCGGGGATCAGCTTGGAGTCGAATTCGGGCAGGAGGTCGAGCACGCCGCGGCCGACGAGCCCGGTACCGGGGCTCTCCATGACCTCGAGGGCGATCGAATTCGCGTTCACGACCGTGCCGTTGGCGTTGACGAGCAACAGCGCGTCCGGAAGAGCGTCGAGTATTGCTGCGAGGCGAGCAGCGCCTCGGGATGGCCTGCTGCTCACGACGAGCTTCCTCCCTGACCACAACTACCGGCATGTCACGGGAGGAGTCTAAGGGCACGGGCCCCCGGCGAGAGGGCGGATGTCCGGCGGATACCGCTTGACCCCCGCATCCTCCCAGGTCAGGAACGCCCACGCGGAAGCACAGGTTCCAAGTCGTTCCACCTGCTGATCTCGCATCCGTTCGTCCGGCGGAACTCGGATTCGACCCTGCGGCCGTGCCACGTTCCGGTGATGCGGGCGGTGGCGCGGCCGCCGTCCACCATGGTGCACATTTGCCGCTTCTCCTCGGGGGCGAAGGGGTTCTTGCCCTCGCGGGTGAGGGTTTCCAAGCGGTCGCAGGCGGCCTCGGCGCGGGGGTGGTTCCCGCCGGGCGGGTTGCACTCCAGCCGGTACTCGCCGTCCGCCAGGGGGTTGCCGGTGTCGGAGACGGCGATCGTGAGCCGGTCGGGAGCCGCCAGCAACCGCCCCAGGGGCGGCAGCGGGGGCAGGGGCCCCGCCGCCGCGACGGCCAGGGCGGAGGTGACGGCGAAAGCGGCGAGACGCAGCATGGGGCACTCCAGGTCGTCCGTACGTCGTACGACAGACCAACGACGGGCCGCCCGCGACGTTCCGTGTCGGGAGGCTTAAGGCTTTGCCCTGCGGGCCGCCCTCCTTGTACCGTGGGAGCGGATTGGTGACCGGCCCCTGGCCTGTGTCATCATCTGCACGCACCTTCGTACGCGAGGGTGTGCTGGAGGCGTCGCCTAGTCCGGTCTATGGCGCCGCACTGCTAATGCGGTTTGGGGCTTACCCCCCATCGAGGGTTCAAATCCCTCCGCCTCCGCACTTCACGAAGCCCCGGTCCTTGCGGACCGGGGCTTCGGTGCGTTCGGGGTCCGGGCGGCGGCGGGAGCTCCCCGCAACAGGCCGCGAAGGCCCGCGCCGACCGCGCCCCGGGGCCAATCGGATGATCTTCTTCCAGGCCGTTTGTGCAGGTCAGCATGGGTGGAGCTAATGGATTTCGCGTCCCGGCGAGGTCCATGTATTGTTGTTCTCGCAAGGCCAACGGGGCGCAAAACCCCGGCCAGCCAAGCACTCGTAGCTTAACGGATAGAGCATCTGACTACGGATCAGAAGGTTGCAGGTTCGAATCCTGCCGAGTGCACAGCCCAAGAGGCCCCCCGGTTCACCGGGGGGCCTCTTGCGTATCTCGTTGCCGAAGGACGCGAAGGCCGCCTCCGAGCGGATCTTCCTCGATCTTCGGCTCACGGTGCGGAGAGGGCCATGAAGATCGAGCCGAGCCAGTGCGCCGGCCTCCGCGAGTGCGGTATGGAATCACCGGTACCAGACTGGTAGGAGACGGCCATACCGCACGCCAAGCCTGCGGGGCGATGGGCAATGATCGAACAGTTGCGCATTGAAGTCGAGCAGGTCGACGGAGACGTCGAGTCAGTGCAGCAGAGCGTGGACGCCCTGCGTGAGGATCTTCTGGTCCTGGATGTGGAGCAGGTGGACCATCCTGCAGCCGGTCCGGCTCCGCCGGGTACCCGATCCGCCGCTTTCGATCTGGCGAACGTCCTCGTGGTGACACTGCCCGCGGTGACTCCACTCCTGGAGCTGGTACTGCACGTCGTCGACGAGTGGCGCAACCGGCCGGAAACGCCACACCGCGTTGTCGTCGAGTTCAATGGCATCCGGATCGACTTGTCGGATGCCACCCCCGCGGAGCGACGACAGCTGATCCGCCTGGCTTCCGCCGCCGCTGACCGTGAGGGGGCGGGTGGCATTGACCGAGTCGAATAGGCGCGCGCTCGTCGTCGCGACGAGCCACTATGACGACCCAGGCCTCAGCAGGCTGCACGCTCCGGATCTGGATGCTGCCGCGCTTCGCGAAGTTCTCGGCGATCCACACATTGGTGCCTTCGACGTGAAAGTGCTGCCTAACCCGACGTGCCAGAAACTTCGCGAGGAGATACAAGAGTTCTTCGAAGGCCGGGCAGTAGCCGATCAAACCCTGCTCCTGCACTTCTCGTGCCACGGGATTAAGGACGCCAGGGGAAGACTGTTCCTGGCCGCGAGTGACACCAAGCGCAATCGCTTGGCCTCCACGGCGGTCGATGCCAGGTACTTGAGCGAACGGATGCAGGACAGCAAGGCGCGACGCGTTGCGGTCTTCCTCGACTGTTGTTATGCGGGAGCATTCGGGCGCGAGCTGTTCACGCGGGGCGACGCGGATGTGCACGTGCTGGAGAGTTTCCAGCAGCTCAAGGAAGTAGAAGCGCAGCAGGGGCGTGGGGTGATCACGGCGTCGAGCGCGATCGAGTGGGTCTTCGAGGGTGATCGTCCCGTCGCGGGGCAGCCGGGTTTGGACGTTGACAAGGGGCCGGTGAGTGAACCGTCGCTGTTCACGCGCTCCCTGGTGAAAGGCCTGACTACGGGTGATGCCGACAGGGACGGCAATGGTGAGATCGGCCTGGTCGAGTTGGCGGACTACATTCTCCAACAGGTGACTCCCCTTCAGACGCCGCACTATTGGGTATTCGGTGGTCTCGGAGGCGACCTTCCCATCGCCTATACCAAACGCAAGAAGGCCAAGATTCCTGCGAAGACGTTGGCTCGCATGAAGTCGAGAAATCCTGAGCGACGGATGATGGCGGTGCTGGAACTCGAAGGCCTGCTGTGCGGCGCTGATCTGGGGATGGCGCTGGCGGGCGCGGAGGGGCTGACCATGATGGTTCACGACGACAGCCTTCGGGTCAGGGATGCTGCCGACCAAGCACTGCGCAAGGCATTGCCTCGGGTCTCCAAGACCGAGTACCACCTCGGCACGGTCACTGCGGGCACCCCGGGAAGGCCGACCGTCATCTCTCTTGAAGGTCTGCTGATCGTCCGAGAGACCGTGGAAGCCGAGGTGGAGGCGGCGGCGGACAAATGGTTGAAAGCCCGTCGTGTGGACGGCGGAATCGAGCTGTGTGCGGATGTGGTGGATGGGTGGGGGGGCCACTACGAGGGCAGTGTCGTACTTCGTACCGCAGCAGGGGAAGTGCCGGTCAAAGTCGTAGTGGACGCGCTGCCGGCAAAACGCAAGACATCGGGCGGAATAGTCTCGTTGACGGCAACGGCGGCCAAGACACGCGCGGCCAAGACGCCTCCGGCCAAGACGCCTCCGGGCAAAACGCCTCCGGGCAAGACGCGTAGGAAGGCCATCCCCTTCCTCCTCGCGTTGGTGCTGTCAGTGATCGCTCTGTTCACGCCGCTGTTGAACAACGACGACGCTTTCTACCGCTACATGGTCTTCAACCCATGGATATGGAGCGGGTCCTACGGGCAGGTCTGGCCGGTGCTGATGGTGGGGCTGGCCACGAGTGCGGTGCTGGCGGCACTCGCATGGCGTGGATCCGTGCACCTTCGTCACGTCCTGGTGTGTTGGTGGTACGTCGCCGTGACCCTGCTGACCACCTGGTATACGAGCTTTGTCTTCGGCGTCTTGGCCGATCACAGCTCCACCACTTACCAACTTGGCGTCGGAGTCGTGGTGATGGTCATTAGCTGCGTCGTCGAAGCTTGGGGATGCGTGGTGTTGTGGCGCAACAGGGCTCGTACGCGCGCCGGCGGTTCGACCTGAGGCTCCGCTCGTCCTCCTCAGGGAGGAGGGCTGGCTCCGGGGAGCTACGGGGAGAGATGGCTCCGGCGGGGGACGCCCTGTGACGGGGGTCCCCGATACGGTTCTTGGAGATCGAGACCGCGGTCTCGATCGGGATCGATTCACCGGTAGGCAGGGGGGACTCTCATGGGACTGTTCGGAAACGCGCACGCCGTGGATCCGGCGTCGGCGCACCGCGAGTACGCGCGGCTGCTGGGGCAGGGGGAGCAGGTGCATGCCGCGTATCTGTTGATCCGCGACACGATCCTGTTCACCGACCGGCGGCTCGTGCTCATCGACAAGCAGGGGCTCACGGGGAAGAAGGTGGAGTACCACTCCATCCCGTACCGGAGCATCACGCACTTCTCGGTGGAGACCGCCGGTCACTTCGACCTGGACGCGGAGTTGAAGATATGGCTCTCCGGCAGCGCGGAGCCGATAGCGAAGACCTTCACCAAGGGCGTCGACATCTACGAGGTCCAGGCCATCCTGACGCAGTTCGTCACCCGGTAGCCGCGCGGGCGGCGGCGGGCGTGTGGTGGCTGGTGCAGTGGACCTTTCCGGTCACAGCGCCAGCGTCTGGGCCCAAGCCGTTCGGGAAGGCATGGGAGGAAGATCGCGTGGAAGACATCCATGGGGCACGGGTCCGGTGCCCGCGGCAGGGCGTGCTGCTCCATCCCTGCGGCACCGGCACCGGCACCGGCACCGGCACCGGCACCGGCATCGGGCTCGGCATCGGCATCGGCATCGGCGTCGGCGGGACGCGGGCCACCGCCGTCCCGGGGACCTTCTTCGTACGGCGGCTCCCGCTGTGACCTGGTGGTGCACCGGGATCCGGTGGAGCGACGGCCGGCCCGCCATCGGCTGGTACCAGCCGGGGCAGCCGGGACGGGCGGCTGTCCAAGGCCGGTCCGTAGGAGGGGAGCGCAGCAGCCTCCTCGTGTACGGGCAGCCGCTGGCCTTCGCCGCGCGGGGGGAGCGCCACTGCCTCGGCGTCCGGCGGGCCGGCCGGCGGACGCCGTGCCCGACGGCTCGGACCGTGTCCGGGCGTACGGGCAACGCCCAGTGCCCGGAGTGCGCGCGGCTGGACCGCTCCTTCTCGGTGGCGGCGGACACCAATGCGGCCGATCCGCGCACCTATCGGGTGTACCTCGCCTGGTTCGGGCCCGACCTGGTCAAGGTCGGCATCACCGCGGAGGAACGCGGCTCCGTCCGGTTGCTGGAGCAGGGAGCGGTGACCTGGACCTGGCTGGGGCGCGGCCCGCTGATGGCTGCACGACGGACGGAGGAACTGCTGCGCAGCGCGCTCGGCGTGCCCGACCGGATCGCCTACGCGCGCAAGCGGGCCGTACGGGCCCACCTGCCGCCCGAGCCGCAGCGGGCGGCGGAGGTCGCCGCACTGCACGCGCGCGCGGTCGGGCTGGAGGGGTGGCCGGAGTCGCTGGGGCGATTGGATTGCGTGGTGGCCGATCACGGCGGCCCCTTCGGACTCGGTGAGCTGCCCGGCCCGCAACGGGTGATCACCGAGATGGTGACCGGCGGGACGGTCTCCGGGCGGCTCGTCGCAGCCGCCGGTCCCGATCTGCACTTCGCCGAGGGGCTGGTCGTGGACACCCGGCTGCTCGCCGGGTGGGAACTGGTGGCACCGGCCGAGGGGCCTCGGAGCGACGTCCCGACCGCCGAGATCCCTTCTGCCGAGCCCGGAGCGCCCGCCACGCAGGACGGGCTGTTCTGACCACTGCACCCGACCGGGTCCAAGGTCAAAACTTGGATCCCTTTGCCCTCCGGAGGCCCTTTCTGGTGGACACGCCAGGCCGGTGCCGCAGAGGGTGGTGGGCATGAGCATCCAGCCCGTGCAGGCTTTCGAACCGCCTTACGTCATGAGTGTTTTCACCAGTGTCCGGACCGCTGACGACGGCGGATACCCCGAGACCCTCGAGCGGATGACCGAGCTCGTCGGGGCCAATCCGGGCTTCCTCGGCTACGAGTCCGCGCGCACCCCCGGCGGACTCGGCATCACCGTCGCGTACTTCCGCGACCACGACTCCCTCGCCCTGTGGCGCCAGGACCTGGAGCACCAGGCGGCCATGAGGCAGGGCCGCGCCGACTGGTACGAGAGCTACACGCTGCACGTCGCGACCGTCGAGCGGAGCCACGGCTTTGTCCGCGACGACGGCTGAGGCCGTCCGTGCCTTCCGGGAGCGGCTCGGTGTGCCGGGACTGGTCGACGTACACACCCACTTCATGCCCCAGCGCGTCCTGGACAAGGTGTGGGACTACTTCGACGCGGTCGGTCCGCTGACCGGTGTCGAGTGGCCCATCACCTACCGGCACGAGGAGGAGCAGCGGGTCGCGCTGCTGCGGGGGTTCGGGGTCCGGGCCTTCACCGCCATGCTCTACCCGCACAAGCCGGCCATGGCGGCCTGGCTCAACTCCTGGTCCGCGGACTTCGCCGCCCGCACGCCCGACTGCCTGCACACCGCGACCTTCTTCCCGGAGGACGGGGTCGCGGCGTACGTCGGGCAGGCCGTCGAGGCGGGGGCCCGGGTCTTCAAGGCACATCTCCAGGTGGGCGGGTACGACCCCGCCGACGACCGGCTTGACCCGGTCTGGGGGCTGCTCGCCGAGGCCGGGATCCCGACCGTGGTCCACTGCGGTTCGGGACCCGCACCGGGCAAGTACACCGGCCCCGCGCCGATCGCCCGGGTGCTGGCCCGCCACCCCCGGCTACCGCTGATCGTCGCGCACATGGGGATGCCGGAGTACGCCGACTTCCTGGACTTCGCCGACCGGTACACCGAGGTCCGCCTCGACACCACGATGGCCTTCACCGACTTCTCCGAGGAGCTGAGCGGCTTCCCTCAGGGGGAGCGGGGCCGGCTCGCCGCCCTCGGCGACCGGATCCTGCTGGGCACCGACTTCCCGAACATCCCCTACCCCTACGAGCACCAGCTCGCCGCCCTCGAACGGCTCGGCCTCGGCGACGCCTGGCTGCGCGCCGTCTGCCACGACAACGGCGCGCGGCTCTTCCACCTGGCCTGAGGTGCGGCGGCCGGGGTTTCTCAGGTAATTCACAGGTTCAGGCAAGAACGCTCTCAGAGGCGGCGGCCAGCTTGTAGGCATGACTGCGACGACCACCTCCCACGCGTCCACGTCCACCGGCAATCCCACGGCCCTCGTACGGCCCGACGGCGGACCCTGCCGGGTCCTCGTCGTGGACGACGAGGCCGCCCTCTCCGAACTGCTCTCCATGGCCCTGCGCTACGAAGGCTGCGAGGTCCGCAGCGCGGGTGACGGTGCGGGCGCGGTGCGGGCGGCACGGGAGTTCCGCCCGGACGTCGTCGTCCTCGACATCATGCTTCCGGACATGGACGGGCTGGCCGTCCTGGGCCGGCTGCGCCGTGAGCTCCCGCAGGTGCCGGTGCTCTTCCTGACCGCGAAGGACTCCGTCGAGGACCGCATCGCGGGCCTGACGGCGGGCGGCGACGACTACGTCACCAAGCCGTTCAGCTTGGAGGAGGTCGTGGCCCGGCTGCGCGGCCTGGTGCGGCGTTCCGGCGCGGCACAGGCCGCGCGCGGCGGCTCGGTGCTGCAGGTCGGCGACCTGCGTCTCGACGAGGACAGCCACGAGGTGGTTCGGGGCGGCCGGGAGGTCCACCTGACCGCCACCGAGTTCGAGCTGCTGCGGTACCTGATGCGCAACCCCCGCCGGGTGCTCAGCAAGGCGCAGATCCTGGACCGCGTGTGGTCCTACGATTTCGGGGGGCAGGCCAATGTCGTCGAGCTGTACATCTCCTACCTGCGGCGCAAGCTGGAGAGCGGCACCGGCCTCCCGCCGATGATCCACACCCGGCGCGGCGCCGGATACCTGATCAAGCCGGCCGAGTAGTGGTGCTCGGCTCCCCCCGGGTCCCTCCGCTCCTCCGGCACCTCCCGCTCTTCCGTACTCCCGTGCTCTCCCGGCGGCCCAGGCGGCCGGGCCGCCCCGCGCGCCCGGCCGGACCCCGCCGCCCCCGCCGGACCCACCGGCCGTGGTCCCTGCGGACCCGGCTCGTCGTGTCGGCGGTGGTCCTCATCGCCGTCGTGGGCGCGGCCATCAGCACCGTGACCACCCTCGCGCTGCGCTCGTACCTGGTCGACAAGGTCGACGAACAGCTCCGCGTCGCCGTCGAGATGGCCGGCCGACCCAACGCGGGCAAGCTCGCCCGGGAGAACAACCTCGGCGTCGTGCTGGCCCCCGGATCTCCGCTGGGCGCTACCGGCGTCCGCCTCGATGCCTCGGGGAAGGTCCTCGACAGTGTCCGCAGCGAGCGCAGTGCCGCCGTCGGCGGAGCCGGGCCCAGCGGCCACCCGCCCCTCACCGCGGACCAGGCCGCGACCCTCGCCGGGGCCGCCCGTGAAGCAGCCGACGGACGTCCCGGAGGCCCGGTCGAGCTGTGGCTGCCCGGCCTCGGCGGCTACCGGGTGCTGACCGCGCCCGACGGGAGCATCGTCCTCGGCTTCCCGCTCACCGAGGTCGACTCCACCGTGCACACGCTGATCGCGGTGGAGGTCTGCGTCACCCTCGCCGGACTGATCGCGGCCTCGCTCGCCGGCCAGGCCCTGGTCGGTGTCGCCCTGCGTCCGCTCAGCAGGGTCGCCGCCACCGCCACGCGGGTGTCCGAACTCCCCCTGCACAGCGGCGAACCCGCCCTGCACGAGCGGGTCCCCGACGCCGAAGCCGACCCCCGCACCGAGGTCGGGCAGGTCGGCGCCGCCATCAACCGGATGCTGGGCCATGTCTCCTCGGCCCTGACGGCACGCCAGCAGAGCGAGACGCGGGTCCGGCAGTTCGTCGCCGACGCCAGCCACGAGCTGCGCACCCCGCTGGCCTCGATCCGCGGCTACGCAGAACTGACCCGCCGGGGCCGGGAGGAGCCGGGCCCCGACACCCGGCACGCCCTCGGCCGCATCGAGTCCGAAGCCACCCGGATGACCGGCCTGGTGGAGGACCTGCTGCTGCTGGCCCGGCTCGACGCGGGCCGTCCGCTGTCCACCGAGGACACCGACCTGGCCCCGCTGGTCGTGGACGCCGTCAGTGACGCCCGCGCCGCCGGCCACGAGCACCACTGGCGCCTGGAGCTCCCCGACGAGCCCGCGCCCGTGCGCGCCGACCCGGCCCGCATCCAGCAGGTCCTGGTCAACCTGCTGGCCAACGCCCGGACCCACACGCCTCCCGGCACCACCGTCACGGCTCGTGTTTCACGTGAAACATCCGCCGTCCGGCTCCGGATCGAGGACGACGGCCCCGGAATTGCGCCCGCGCTGCTGCCCCACGTCTTCGAGCGATTCGCCCGCGGGGACGCCTCCCGCTCCCGGTCGGCGGGCTCCACGGGCCTCGGTCTGGCCATCGTCCAGGCCGTGGTCTCGGCCCACGGCGGCCACGTCGACGTCCGCAGTACCCCGGGCCACACCTCCTTCGAGGTCCGCCTCCCCCTCGCTGCCGCAGCGAGCACCCCCACAGCGAGCGCTGCCGCGGCGAGCACCCCCGCAGCGAGCACTCCCGCAGCGCGCGCTCCGTCCGGCGGTAGCGGCGCCGGGGACTCACAGACGGGGCACAGGGTCAGCACACAGCGCTGACAGGCCCGGCCGGGAGGGTCGGAGCATGCCAACCGACACCTCTCCCGGAGCCCTCCCGGTGCGGGCGCCCCTCGCAGCCGTACCGGGGGAACCCGTACTCGACGTGGTGATCCCGGTCTTCAACGAGGAGACGGATCTGGGGCCGTGCGTGCGCAGGCTGCACGAGCACCTCACCCGGACCTTCCCGTACCCCTTCCGCATCACCATCGCCGACAACGCGAGCACCGACCGCACCCCCGAGGTCGCGGCCGCCCTCGCCGCCTCCGTCACCGGGGTACGCAGCACCCGGCTGGAGGAGAAGGGCCGCGGCCGGGCGCTGCGCACGGTCTGGGGGGACTCGGACGCGCCCGTCCTCGCGTACATGGACGTGGACCTCTCCACCGACCTCAACGCGCTTCTGCCGCTGGTCGCCCCGCTGATCTCCGGCCACTCCGACCTCGCCATCGGCACCCGCCTCGCCCGCTCCTCGCGAGTGGTCCGGGGAGCGAAGCGGGAGTTCATCTCCCGCGCCTACAACCTGCTCCTGCGCTCCTCGCTGTCCGCCCGGTTCAGCGACGCCCAGTGCGGTTTCAAAGCCATCCGCCGCGAGGTCGCCGAGCGGCTGCTCCCGCTCGTGGAGGATTCCGGCTGGTTCTTCGACACCGAACTGCTGGTCCTCGCCGAGCGGGCCGGGCTGCGGATCCACGAGGTTCCGGTGGACTGGGTGGACGACCCCGACTCCACCGTCCACATCGCCCGCACCGCCGCCGAGGACCTCAAGGGGGTCTGGCGGGTGGGCCGGGCGCTGGCCGTCGGCGCGCTCCCGCTCGACCGGCTCGCCCGCCCCTTCGGCGACGACCCCCGCGACCGCACCGCCCTGCCCGGGGTGCCGCGCGGGCTGGCCCGCCAGTTGCTGGGCTTCTGCGCGGTCGGGGCCCTGTCGACCCTGCTCTACCTGCTCCTCTACTCCGCCGGGCGGTCCGCCGCCGGTCCGCAGCTCGCCAACGCGGCCGCGCTGCTCCTCTCCGCCGTGGCCAACACCGCCGCCAACCGCCGGCTCACCTTCGGTGTCCGGGGCCGCGAGCACGCCGCGCGCCACCAGGCCCAGGGGCTGGTGGTGTTCGGCATCGGGCTGGCCCTGACCAGCGGTTCGCTCGCCGCCCTCGCGGCCGCGGGCGGCCGGCCGGCGCACGGCACCGAACTGGCCGTCCTGGTCACCGCCAACCTCGCCGCCACCGTGCTGCGGTTCCTGCTCTTCCGCGCCTGGGTCTTCCCGGAACGGCGGACCCCTCCCGCGAAGGACCACTTCTGATGACCACGGCCGCACTGCCCCTCCACCCGCGCCCCCCGTCCGCCACGGTGGCCGGGGCGCACACCGCCCGGGCCCGGTGGGAGCGCCCCGCCCTCGCCGGTCTGCTGCTCGCGACGGCCGTCCTGATGCTGTGGGACCTGGGCTCCTCCGGCTACGCCAACTCCTTCTACTCCGCCGCCGCCCAGGCGGGCGCCGAGAGCTGGAAGGCCTTCTTCTTCGGCTCCTCCGACGCCGGCAACTCCATCACCGTCGACAAGCCCCCGGCCGCCCTGTGGCCGATGATGCTGTCCGTCCGGCTCTTCGGGCTCGGCTCCTGGCAGATCCTCGTGCCCCAGGCGCTCATGGGAGTCGCCACCACAGCCGTCCTCCATGCCGCCGTACGCCGCCAGTTCGGCCCCGCGGCCGCCCTGATCAGCGGCGCGGTCTTCGCGCTCACGCCCGTCGCCGCGCTGATGTTCCGCTTCAACAACCCCGACGCCCTGCTGGCGCTGCTGATGACCGTCACCGTGTACTGCGTACTGCGGGCCCTCGACGGGGCGCGTACCCGGTGGCTGGTGTGGGCGGGGGTCGCGGTCGGCTTCGCCTTTCTGACCAAGACCCTCCAGGCCTTCGTCATCCTGCCGCCGCTGGCCTTGCTGTACGCCGTCTGCGCGCCGACCCGGCTGCGCCGGCGCCTCGGGCAGCTGCTGCTCTCCGCACTCGCGATGGTGGCGGCCGGCGGCTGGTGGGTGGCGATCGTCGAACTGTGGCCCGCCGCCTCCCGCCCGTACATCGGCGGCTCTCAGACCAACTCCTTCCTGGAGCTGACCCTCGGCTACAACGGGCTCGGCCGGATCAACGGCGAGGAGACCGGCAGCGTCGGCGGCGGTGGCCGCGCCGCAGTGGAGGGCGCCCCAGGCACCCCGGGCGGCGGCGGTGGTGGCGGTGGCGGGATGAGCTGGGGGGAGACGGGCATCGACCGGCTGTTCTCGTCCAACATCGGCGGGCAGATCTCCTGGCTGCTGCCCGCCGCGCTGATCCTCTTCATCGCCGGCCTCGTCGTCACCTGGCGGGCCCGCAGGGCCACCGACTCCCTGGAGGGCATGGCCCGGGCGGCATTCCTCGCCTGGGGCGGCGCCCTGCTGATCACCGGGGTCGTCTTCAGCTACATGCAGGGCATCTTCCACGAGTACTACACGGTCGCCCTGGCCCCCTTCGTGGCCGCGCTCGTCGGCATGGGCATCGCCGTCCTGTGGGAGGAGCGGGGCGCCCGTGCCGCCTCCCTCACCCTGGCAGGCGCCCTCGCCATCACCGTGTACTGGGCGTTCGTGCTGCTCGGGCGCTCCGCCGGGTACGTGCCGTGGTTGCGCTGGGGGCTGCTCGCCCTGGGACTCGGCAGCGCCGTGCTCCTGCCGTTCGCGGCGCGGCTGGGCCGCCGTGTCGCACTCGGTGTGGCGGCAGTCGGCTTGGCCGCGGCGCTGGCCGGACCCCTCGCCTACACCCTGACCACGGTGACCACCTCGCACTCGGGGTCGATCGTCACGGCCGGTCCCGCGGTCGCGGGCGGCAGAGGCGGCCCGGGCGGCGGGATGCGCGCCTTCGAGATGCGGGGCGGGGGCGCGATGCCGGGCGGCGGCGCCGCACCGCAGGGCATGCCCCAGGGCGGGAGCCCGCAGGGCGGCCAGGCCCCCGGCGGCCGGACTCCGGGCGGCAACCAGCCCGACGGCGGCGGCCAGACCGGGCGGACCGGTGGCGCTCCGGGTGGAGGCATGGGCGGCGGCATGGGCGGTCTGCTCGGCGGGACGAGGACCAGCGCCGAGGCGACGGCAGCGCTACGCGCCGACGCGGACCGGTACACGTGGGCGGCAGCCGCGGTCGGCTCGCAGAACGCGGCGAGTTACCAGCTGGCGTCGCAAGAGCCGGTGATGGCGATCGGCGGCTTCAACGGCAGCGACCCCTCCCCGACGCTGGAGCGGTTCAAGGAGTACGTGGCGGCCGGCGAGATCCACTACTTCATCGGCCAGGGCAGCGCGGGAACCGGTGGCGCGGCGGACGGCGCGGGCGAGAGCGCCACCCAGGCCCGGGGCGGAGGCGGACCGGGCGGGGGCGTCAGCAGCGCCATCGAGAGCTGGGTCAAGGCCACCTTCGCCGCCTCGACGGTCGGTGGCGCCACCTTCTACGACCTGACGGCGCCGACGTCCGGGCGGTCCTGAACCCAGAAAACCGCCCGGTCCGCCCCGGCCCGCTAGGTCCACCCGGACTTCCGAACCACGCGGACTTCCCGGCCCTCCCGGCCCGCCCGGACTTCCGGAACCGCCCGGCCTTCCCGGCCCTCCCGGACTTCCGGGCCGCCCGCAGGGCCCTGTCGGGGCGCCCGAGCACCTCGGTGCTCGGGCGCCCCCTGCCGTTCGACGCAACGCACCGGACACCGCGCTTCTCCGGCGCTTCGCTGCGGTCACAGCACTAGCATCAAGGGGGCGGACCGGGCATTCCGGGCTGGTCCCGTTGTCGTGAGGAGGGTGCCTCCATGGTGACCGCGGCCGATCCCGGCAGGGCCCGGACCAGTGTCTGGCTGGCCGCGCGACCCGCGGTACCCCCCAGGCGGCGCAGCGAGGACCCCTCGGGGCTCGACCGGGAGCGGATCACGGCGGAGGCGGTGAGGCTGCTCGACGCCGACGGGCTGGCCCGGTTCTCGATGCGACGGCTCGCCGCCGGGCTCGGGGTCACCGCGATGTCCCTGTACTGGTACGTGGACACGAAGCACGATCTGCTCGAGCTCGCTCTGGACAGTGCCCTGGCTGAGCTCCCCCGGCCGCCCGGCTCGCCCGGTAAGGGCTGGCCCGGCCGGCTGCGGACGCTGGCGCACGGCTACCGGGGGCTGCTGGGCGACCATCCGTGGGTGGCCCCGCTCACCGCCGCGTATCCGAACATCGGCCCGCACGCGCGGGCTTTCGACGCCGCCCTGCAGCGGATGCTGGACGCCACCGGCCTGACGGACCCCGCCAGGACCGGTGCCCATCTGGCCGTCTCGCAGTTCCTGCACGGCTGCTGCGGCACGGTCCGGCGGCCGCCCGACGGGGAGTTCTGCCTCGCGCTCGACGTCCTGATCGCCGGCATCGAGGCGTACGCCCGCTGCGGCCGGCCCGCCGGACCGTCCGCGCCCGCAGCTCCGTAAGGCCTAGGGTCGTCTCTTTCGGATCTTGCCGGGCCCGCGGTGGCCGGCACCGCACCTGGCCGCATTGTCGGGGCGCCCGAGTACTCCAGTACACGGGCGCCCCTCCGCCTTGCCATGCACGGCGCCAGACGCCGCGGGCTCGGCCGACAAGCTCCGAAATAGACGACCTAGTGCTGTGGCCGGAAAGGTTTGCCGGGACGCGGCGTCCGGTGCGGTGCAGCGCAAGGCGGAGGGCCGCGGCTCGTACTGGACGTACTTCCGTGGTCCGACAACGCGGCGAGGTGCCGTGCCGGGCGTCGTGACCCGGTGAACCTTTCCGGTCACAGCACTAGGCGGCCGGCGTGGCTCCGGCGGCGGTCGGGGCGTCGGCCGCCGGCTTCGACTTCAGGGCGACCTCCTTGATGAACACCACGAGCACCAGTGCGAGGAGCGCGGTGGGGGCGGCGTAGAGGAAGACGTCCCCGACGCCGTGCCCGTAGGCGCTCTCGATGACCTCGCGGAACGGTGCGGGCAGCTTGGCGAGGTCGGGGATCGCGCCTCCGGCGGTGCCGCCGTGGCCCATGGCCGCGGCCTTCGGGCCGAGGGCGGCGAGGCCGTCCTGGACGTAGTGGGTGACCCGGGTGGCCATGACCGCTCCGAGTGCGGAGACGCCCATCGCGCCGCCGAGGGACCGGAAGAAGGTGACGACCGAGCTGGCCGCTCCCAGGTCCTCGGGGGCCACCTGGTTCTGGGCGGCGAGGACGAGGTTCTGCATCATCATGCCCAGGCCGAGCCCGGTCAGCGCCATGAAGATCGCGATGTGCCAGTACGGGGTGTCGTACCGCAGGGTGCCGAGCAGGCCGAGGCCGGCCGTCAGGAGGACGCCGCCGGATACGAGCCAGGCCTTCCACTTTCCGGTCTTGGTGATCACCTGACCGGAAACGGTGGAGGAGACGAAGAGCCCGCCGATCATCGGAATCGTGAGGATTCCGGACATGGTGGGGGACTCGCCACGGGCCAGCTGGAAGAACTGGCTGAAAAAGACGGTCCCCGAGAACATCGCGATGCCGACGAACAGCGAGGCCGCAGACGCCAGGCTGATGGTCTTGTTGCGGAAGAGCCGCAGCGGAATGATCGGGTCGCTCGCCCTGGACTCGACGAGGACGAAGAGCAGGCCGAGGGCGAGCGCCCCGCCGGTCATCGCCCAGGTCTGCCAGGAGATCCACGCGTAGGAGCCGCCGGCCTGGGTCACCCAGATCAGCAGCAGCGAGACGGCGCCGCTGATCAGGAAGGCGCCGAGCCAGTCGACCTTGACCTCGCGCCGGACGACGGGCAGGTGCAGGGTCCGCTGGAGCACGACCAGGGCGATGACCGCGAAGGGGACGCCGACGTAGAAGCACCAGCGCCAGCCCAGCCAGCTGGTGTCGGTGATGACCCCGCCGAGCAGCGGGCCGCCGACGGTGGCGACGGCGAAGACCGCGCCGAGGTAGCCGCTGTAGCGGCCGCGCTCGCGCGGGGAGATCATGGCGGCCATCACGATCTGGGCGAGGGCGGAGAGCCCGCCGACGCCGATGCCCTGGACCACGCGGCAGGCGATGAGCATGCCGGTGTTCTGGGACATGCCCGCGACCATCGAGCCGAGGACGTAGATCACCAGGGATATCTGGACCAGCAGCTTCTTGCTGAAGAGGTCGGAGAGCTTGCCCCACAGCGGGGTCGCCGCCGTCATCGAGAGCAGGGCCGCCGTGACCACCCAGGTGTACGAGGACTGCGTGCCGCCGAGGTCGCCGATGATCTGGGGCAGGGCGTTGGAGACGATCGTGGAGGACAGGATCGCCACGAACATGCCGAGCATCAGCCCGGAGAGCGCCTTCATGATCTGCGGGTGGGTCATCGGCGTGCTGTCGGACGTGGTCTCCGACCGGCCGCCTTCCCGCACACCGGTGGGTGTGGTCGTAGCCATGTGTTTCCTTCGGTACTAGAAGCTCGATCGGAGTCGGGCCAGCAGGATGTTGAGGTGGTCGATGTCCGTGTCGGACCAGTCGGCCAGGGCCTTCTCCAGCGCGGTCGTGTGGCGGACGCCGAGCTCGGTGAGGAGCGCGCGGCCGGCCGCGGTGAGGCGCAGGATCCGGCAGCGGGCGTCGCCGGGGTCGGTGTCACGGGTGATCCAGCCGCGTTCGGCGGTGTGCGCGACGTGCCGGCTGGTCACGGAGATGTCGATGGCCAGGTACTCGGAGAGCCGGCCGAGCCGCATCTCGCCGTGCCGGTCGAGCACGGTGAGGACGGCCGCCGGGCCGGGTGGGCAGTCGTGGGGCAGCGTGCGGGCGAGGTCGCGCCGGACGGCGCCGATGCCGGTGAGCTGGCGGGCCAGTTCCGCGTAGCGGGTGGCGGGCGTGGCGGGTGCGCTCAGCGGGCCCGGTGCGGTCGGTGTGGTCATACGGCTGCCTCCCTCCGAATGTCGTTGCTTCGGGCAACCATAGAAGCGGATGGTTGTTACAGGCAAATGAATCGGGGGGGCGGGCGGTAAAGGAATCGGAAAACCCGCTAGGGTCCTGCGCATGGCTGCGAATCACGACTCGAACCACAACTCACCGGCCCCCGAGGGTGACTACGACCCCGCGGGCAGCACCCAGATGTTCCGGGCGTTCGTCGACGAGCCGGTCCCGGCCCCGGCAGTGCCGGGGTCACGGATGCAGAACCGCGCCGCGCGCAAGTCCGGACCGGGCGCGGGCCTGTGGGTGGGCCTCGGCGTCGGCGTGGTGGTCCTGATCGCCGTGGTGGCCTGGCTGGCGCTCTGACGCCAGGACTCTCCGCCCGCAGGACGCCCGGCGTCGCCGAGACGCTGATGCCGGGACCCTCCGCCCGCAGGACGCCCGGCGTCGCCGGAACGCTGACGCAGGGACCCGCCAGGACCGCTCCGACGCCGGGACCCTCCGTCGCCAGGACCGCTCCGGCGTCGGGTCGGCGGCGTCGGGCCGTCAGGGCGTCAGCTCCAGGTGGCCGTGACCTTCTGGGTCTCGACGCGCATCCCGAGGGGCACGCGCCAGGACTCGACGCAGACCTCGTAGGTCTGCGTTTTCGTCGTGCCGCCCGCGATGGGGGCCGGCAGGGGCTGGGTCGAGGTGATCGTGGCCCAGTCGACGCCCAGGGCGCCGATGATGTGCGTCGCGAACCCGACCGTCCCCGAACGGGCCGCCGTGGTTCCCGTGTTGCTGAAGGACACGGTGACCCTCTCGCACCAGCGGTCCGCCGCCGCGCTGCGGACGGGCGCGCCGACGCTCAGCTTCGCCGCAGTGTCCGCGGGCCGTGAGGGCGCGGTCGTACCCGGCTTCGTGGACGGCTCCGGTCCGGCGCCGGGCGTGCCGCCAGGGGCGCCGGGGGTACTGGGCGACGCCGATCCGGGACCGCCCGAGGGCGGGCCGCCGGAGCCGCCGCGACCGCTGGCCGCGGTCCCGCCCGGGGACGGCGATCCCGGGGTGCCCTGCGGGGCGCCCGCAGGGGAGTCGGAAGAGGTCGAGGAGGCCGACGGGCCGCCGGCGGCCGGTGGCAGCGGCTGGAACTCGATCCCGCCCTTCGGCGCGGCATTCGCGCCGGCGCCCGGCTCCGAGCCGGGGCCCACCGCGCCCACGGCCACGTAGCCCTCGCGCGCCGGGCCGCCGCAGCCGGTCAGGGCGGCGGCGGCAGCCGTGGCGCACAGGAGGAGCAGGGCGGCTGACGGGGATGCCTTTCGCATCCCGGCAGTTTTCCTGACGTACCGTCAATTGTGAAGCGCGAGGGCCGGATCGGCGGCCGGACTATTCGCCGATCAGGCCGACGCGAAGCTGCGCGAGCGTGCGCGTGAGCAGCCGGGAGACGTGCATCTGGGAGATGCCGACCTCCTCGCCGATCTGCGACTGCGTCATGTTCGCGAAGAACCGCAGCATGATGATCTGACGTTCCCGGGGCGGGAGTTTGGCCAGCAGGGGCTTGAGCGACTCGCGGTACTCGACGCCCTCCAGGGCGGTGTCCTCGTACCCGAGCCGGTCCGCGAGCGAGCCCTCGCCGCCCTCGTCCTCGGGAGAGGGCGAGTCGAGCGAGGAGGCGGTGTAGGCGTTGCCCACGGCGAGGCCGTCGACGACGTCCTCCTCCGAGACCCCGAGCACGGCCGCGAGTTCGGGCACGGTCGGCGAGCGGTCGAGCTTCTGGGCGAGCTCGTCACTGGCCTTGGTGAGGGCGAGCCGCAGCTCCTGGAGACGGCGCGGGACGCGCACGGACCAGGAGGTGTCCCTAAAGAATCGTTTGATCTCGCCCACGACCGTCGGCATCGCGAAGGTCGGGAACTCCACGCCGCGTTCGCAGTCGAACCGGTCGATCGCCTTGATCAGGCCGATCGTGCCGACCTGGACGATGTCCTCCATCGGCTCGTTGCGGCTGCGGAAGCGGGCCGCGGCGTACCGCACGAGCGGGAGGTTCAGCTCGATCAGGGTGTCGCGTACGTACACCCGTTCGGGGCTGTCCGCGTCGAGGGCGGCGAGTCGGTGGAAGAGGGAGCGGGAGAGGGTGCGGGTGTCGATCCGGGTGTCGATGGCTTCCGAGCGGTGGGTCACTGCCGGCACTTCACGCTGCTTGACGAGCGTGAGCACCTTGGAGCTGCCCTGGTCTACGGACATGCCACCCCCTTGAGGTCGCGGACGGTCGCGTTTCTCTGCGCGCCCGTCGGAGGAACGCAGCCTCCACCTGAATACCGGAGGCGGGGCTGCGGCAAACGCGGTTCCAGCAGAATGTCACATGTCGGCAACACGCTGTAGCGCCATGTCGACATGTATCTCCAGCGACAGAACGCGAAAGGCCTGCTCTAGGGCGGAATGTCGCCGGTCTGTCAGGAAACGCGGAGAATGATCTCCACTCGATCCGGTTAAGCCTCGATCCTGTTTGCGGATCGCAGCCGGGCGAAGCTCCTGGCGAGCAGCCGCGAGACGTGCATCTGGGAGACGCCGAGCTCGGCGCTGATCTGCGACTGGGTCAGATTGTTGTAGTACCGCAGGAGGAGGATCCGCTGCTCGCGCTCGGGCAGTTGTACGAGGAGGTGGCGTACGAGGTCGCGGTGCTCGACGCCGGCCAGCTCGGGATCCTCGTAGCCGAGGCGGTCGAGCAGTCCCGGGAGCCCGTCGCCCTCCTGGGCGGCCTCCAGTGAGGTCGCGTGGTAGCTGCGGCCGGCCTCGATGCAGGAGAGCACCTCGTCCTCGCTGATGCGCAGCCGCTCGGCGATCTCGGGGGTGGTCGGGGTGCGGCCGTGCAGGGTGGTGAGGTCCTCGGTGGCGGCGTTCACCTGCACCCACAGCTCGTGGAGGCGGCGCGGGACGTGGACGGTGCGGACGTTGTCGCGGAAGTACCGCTTGATCTCGCCCACGACGGTCGGCATCGCGAAGGTCGGGAACTGCACCCCGCGCTCGGGGTCGAAGCGGTCGATCGCGTTGATCAGGCCGATCGTGCCGACCTGGATCACGTCCTCCATCGGCTCGTTGCGGCTGCGGAAGCGGGCGGCCGCGTACCGGACGAGCGGGATGTTGGCCTCGATGAGGGCTCCGCGCACCCGGGTGTGCTCGCTGGTGCCCGGCTCCAGGCCCTTCAGCTGCCCGAACAGCACCTGGGTGAGGGCCCGGGTGTCGGCGCCCCGGCTCGGCGGCCTCGGGGCGGCCGGCGGCTCCTGCGGGGGCTCCTGCTGGGGCGGTACGTGGGACTCCTGCGGCGGGGCCTGCTGAGGATCCGGAGGCTGCGCCTGATGGGGCGTCTGGGGCGCCTGGTGCTGCCGCGCCTGCGGGTGCCCCTCCTGCGGATGCCCCTGCTTCGGGTGCTCCTTCGGGTGCTCCCGCGGGTCCTGCCGCGGTTCTTGCTGCGGGTCCTGCTGGGGCGGCACCTGAGGCGCAGTACTGGCCGGCACGGTCACGCCACCCCTTCACGTCAGTCGTCGACTCATCCGTCAAAAGCGGTCATAGCATCACAAGAGATGTGCACTGTGTGCAAGCACCGTATAACCACGTGTTGGCGGCAAGTTGGTCATATCGTCACAACTTGCTCGCTCATGGGAACGCAAAAAGCCCCCCACCCGTCGGAGTGGGGGGCCGGGGAGTCCGGAAACCGCTTCAGCGTACGGGTTCAGCGCACCAGTTCGGTCATGAACTCGCCGATGGCCGTCGCGGCATCCGAGATTCCTTGGAAGCCTATTTGGACCATATCGGCGGCTTTTATGGGCTGAGTGATGATGACGAAGAGGACGAAGACGATGAGGGCGCCCGAGATCAGCTTCTTGGTTTCCACGTGGGCGTCGGCCTCCCCAACCGGTCCTGCAGGTCGGTGGAGTCTAACCGGTCGCGTTCGAACCCTCACCTGCCCTTTAAGGACCAATGACCCGGTGTCCCGGGCCCTTTGCCGGTGCGCCGAGCGCCCGTCAGGGCGCAGGATTGAACACGAGCCCACCGGTTCTGGCAGGAAATCGGTGAGCTGGGACAGGACCTCACTGCGGGGTCCGAGCCGCAAGCTTCCCCCCTGACTGCGGCTCGGACTGGCAGGTTCCGTCCGCGTCGGGGGAAGTGGCTTGTCCCCCCGATGCCACTTCCCCCGTCCCCACCGTCGAAGGTCCCGACTCCGGTCGGGGCCTTCTTCGCGTTGTCCGCCCGCTGACCGGGCCGCCCGCTGACCGGGCCGCCCGCTGACCGGGCCACCCGCAGACCGGGGCCCGCCGCTGAGCCGGTCGCTCCTACTCCAGGCCGCCGGCCAGGTCGGTGATCGGCTGGACCGGGGCGATCACGGGCGCGAGCTGGTTCGGCAGTTCCATCAGCTGGTTGAGCTGGTTCAGGCCGCCGCTCACCTGTCCGCCGATGTCCTGCACCGAGGTCGGCATGGCGCCCTGCGGCATGCCGGGGGCGGCCGTCGGCAGGTCCGGGAGGGTGAGCGGGGCGATCGGGGCGGCGGACGCGGCCGGAGCGGCGAGGCCCGCGGCGGCCCCCGCGAGGGCGAAGGCGGCGAGCATGCGCTGGGTCTTGGTCATGCCGTGACAACGGCCGAGGGGGCGGGCGGTCACGCGCTTGTCCCCCGGAGGGCAGACAAGGGAAACGCCGAGAGCCCCGACCCTTGCGGGGCGGGGCTCTCGATCAGAGCGGTAGCGGTGGGATTTGAACCCACGGATAGCTTGCACCATCACACGCTTTCGAGGCGTGCTCCTTCGGCCGCTCGGACACGCTACCGAGAGAGAGCTTAGCCCAAGGAGACCCGTGCTCTGAAATCCGTTCCCTCGGGAGTGGAGCCGGGGGAGTCGGAGCCCTGGGTCAGAGCTCGCGGAAGAAGTCGGTGAGCTGCCGCGCGCACTCCCCCGCGAGCACGCCGGCGATCACTTCGGGCCGGTGGTTGAGCCGACGGTCCCGCACGAGGTCCCACAGCGACCCCGCCGCGCCCGCCTTCTCGTCGGACGCCCCGTAGACCACCCGGGCGACCCGCGACTGCACGAGCGCGCCCGCGCACATCACGCACGGCTCCAGGGTCACCACGAGGGTGCACCCCGGCAGCCGCCATTCCCCGAGCGCGGCGGCCGCCCGGCGCAGCGCCAGTACCTCGGCGTGCGCCGTGGGGTCGCCGGTCGCCTCGCGCTCGTTGTACCCGGTGGCGAGGAGTTCCCCGTCCGGGCCGAGCACCACGGCGCCGACCGGCACGTCGCCGGCCGGCACCGCCCGGGCGGCCTCCTGGAGCGCCAGGCGCATGGAGTCCCGCCACGGGTCCCGCACGGGATCGGGTGCGTGCGTGGTGGTGTCGTGGGGGTGGTGCGCGAAGACCACTACCGCACGCCCTCCAGTACCTCGGTGGCGCCGAGCGAGTCGGCGATCTCGGAGAGGGCCTCCCCGTCGATCGTCATCAGTTGTTTGTGGCTCACCCCGAGGTCGTCGAGGAGCCTCGGGTCGCCGAGCGGGCCGGAGGGCACCGGTTCGGCGCCGACGAGGACCTCGTCGTCCGTGTCGTCTTCCTCCTCGGTCCCGTCGTCCGAGTAGGACGCGGCCACTTCGTCCTCACCGTCCTCGGTGCCGTCGAGGTCCAGTTCGTCGAGTTCGTCGTCCTCGTCCTCCTTGCCGAGCAGTTCGTCGGTCAGCATCGAGCCGTACGAGCTGCGGGACGCGGCGGAGGCGCTGGACACGAAGTAGCGCGGGTCCTCCTCGCCGTCCACGCGGACGACCCCGAACCAGGCGTCCTCCTGTTCGATGAGGGCTACCACCGTGTCGTCGTCGACAGCGGCGGAGCGGGCGAGATCGATCAGATCACTCAGAGACTCGACGTCGTCGAGTTCCAGGTCGCTCGCTTCCCACCCGTCTTCGGTGCGCGCGAGCAGTGCGGCGAAATACACCGTGACTCTCCCACTGGTCATAGGCGTGCCGGTTGGAGGTCCCCCCGGCCGGAGGTGGGTGGGGGGTGGGACGGCCGTCGTGCTCGCCGTTCCGTACCCCGCCCAATCGGCATCGTGGCAGAAACGGAGGCGTTGCGAGAGGTCTTCCGCGCCGTGGCGCTGGCCGCGCGTGTTGTCCGGGGCTCCGGCGGGGCCGCTCGCGGGCGGCCCGGAGTGCTCACCAGCGGAAGGTGCGCATGCGCATTTGCTGGCGCATGCGGGCCGCTCGGGCCCGTCTGGGCTGGACGCGGTCGCGCAGTTCCCGGGCCTCGTGCAGGTCGCGGAGGAACTGCGCGCGTCGGGCTCTTCGCTGCGCCGTGGTCTCCGTCGTCTCGTGGTCGTCTTCGGGCATGGGTCACCGCCCCTGGATGGTCCGGTCCGGTCCGCCCCCGCACCCCCACCTTCCCCCGGACCAGCCGTTTGATGCCAGCCTCGACCGCGACCCGATCCCCGTTCAGCGAGAATTCAGTCGGATTCCGACAATGTGGGTACAACCGCCACCGGCCCGTGCGCGTGCTGGAGCACGGCGTTCGCGACGGAGCCCATCATCAGGGACCCGACGTGCCGGCGCGGGTGGTGGCGGCCGACGACGACCAGGGCGGCCGAGTTCGAGGTGGCGACGAGGCGTCCCGCCGCGTCCCCGGGCACGGCGGCCTGCTCGACGGGGACCGAGGGGTACGTGGCGCGGAAGGGTGCCAGGCGCGACGTCTGGGAGCGCAGCATCTCCCGCTCGGCCGGCACCGCGTCCTCGTCCTCCCCCACCAGTGCCTCGGGCGGGATCACGGCGAAGGGGCTGTCGACCAGCGGCGTCGGCGTCGGCGGGACGCTGTACGCCGAGACCACCTGGAGGGTCGTGCCCCGCGCGGCGGCCTCCGTGAACGCGAAGTCGAGTACGTCGTCGGCTGTCTCCGAGGCGTGCAGCCCGAGCACGACCCGGCCGGCCGAGGGCTCGGCGGCGGCCTCCACGCCGCGTGCCTCGTGCGCGACCACGACCACCGGGCACGGGGCGCTCGTGGCCACGGCGCGGCTGTTCGAGCCGAGCAGCAGCGAGGCGAAGCCGCCCCGGCCGCGCGAGCCCATCACCAGCATGCGGGCGTGCGCCCCGATGCTCCGCAGGGCTTCGGGCACCGAGCCCTCGAGGGACTCGTAGAGGACCGGGGAGGGCAGCGGGCCCCCGGCGGCCAGCAGGGCCCGTATCCGCTCGCTGACGGGGTCTGCGGGATCTTCCGGCTCGGAGGCGTCGTGCAGCGAGGAACGCCGTGCCGCGTACAGCTGGACGCTGTCGGGCAGCACGTGGGCGACGACCAGGCCCGTGCCGTGGCGCACGGCCGCGGCTCTCGCCCACTCCAGGGCCCTGAGGCTGTGTTCGGATCCGTCGACGGCTGCGATCACCAGGGGGTCGCTCATCAGTCAATCCTGGTCGGGGTCCGGGCGGGGCGCATCTCCGGGCCTTTCCCGGCGCGGGCGCCGCTTCGGGCACGAAGGGGCGGCCGCAGCGCGTAGCCTTTTGGGCGTGGGTCGCGTATTTGCGGCCATTTTCGCAGGTAGCGCGGTCGCAGGTCGCGGTGGACCCGGCAGCTGAGTCTTGGAGGATGTTGTGCGTTTGCAGGTCGTCGATCACCCCTTGGTGGCGCACAAACTCACCACTCTGCGCGACAAGCGCACCGACTCCCCCACCTTCCGGCGCCTCGCCGACGAGCTGGTGACCCTGCTCGCGTACGAGGCCACCCGGGACGTGCGCACGGAGCAGGCCGACATCCTCACCCCGGTCGGCCCGACCACCGGTGTGAAGCTGTCCCACCCGCGCCCGCTGGTCGTACCGATCCTGCGCGCCGGTCTCGGCATGCTCGACGGGATGGTCCGGCTGCTGCCGACCGCCGAGGTGGGCTTCCTCGGCATGGTCCGCAACGAGGAGACCCTGGAGGCCTCCACGTACGCGACGCGCATGCCGGAGGACCTCTCGGGCCGCCAGGTCTACGTGGTGGACCCGATGCTCGCCACCGGCGGCACGCTCGTCGCGGCGATCAGGGAGCTCATCAAGCGCGGCGCGGACGACGTGACCGCGGTGGTGCTGCTGGCCGCGCCCGAGGGCGTGGAGATCATGGAGCGCGAGCTGGCGGGCACGCCGGTGACGGTGGTGACGGCCGCGGTCGACGAGCGGCTCAACGAGCACGGCTACATCGTGCCGGGGCTGGGCGACGCGGGCGACCGCATGTACGGCTCGGCCGAGTAGTCCCGGCCGGAATTCTCGATCGGCCCGCGGGCCGATCCGGTTCAGTCGGTCAGCACTTCTTGGCGGGTGCGGGCTGGGGGTTGGCCAGTGCGGCCAGTGCCTTGTCCGCGTCCGGCTTCGCAGTGAGCTCCGTGAAGGCGTCGCCGAGGATCAGGTCGATGTCCGCGCCCTCGCGGGCGTCGGTCTGCTGGGTGGAGCCGGCCAGGTTGGTGCCCAGTACCGAGAAGGCCGCCTTGTCGGTCTGGGGGGCGCCGACCAGTATCCCGACGCCCGGGACCTTCTTGTCGAAGTCGGCTGGGGCGTTGCCGACCTGGCCGATGACGAAGCCGCGCTTCTTCAGCTCGTCGCCGACCGCCTTCGCCAGGCCCGCGCGCGGTGTCGCGTTGTAGACGTTGACGGTGATCTGACCGGGTTGGGGCAGCGCGACCTGCGGTGCGGTGGACGCCGCCGCCGCACCGGCCTTGGGCGCGGGAGTGGCGCAGTCCTTGCCCGCGGCCGCGCTGTTGCGTTTGCCCGTGTCGCCGCGGAACACGTCGATGAGCTGCATGGCCCCGTAACCGATCAGGGCGAGCCCGACGATCGATCCGAGCACGATGAGGACGATCCTGCGGCGACGCCGCGGGCGGGACATGCGGGGGTAGGCCGCTCCCGTGACGCGGTACTTTCCGCCCATGCCAGGGGGTGTGAGCATGCTCATGTGCGCAGCGTAATGCCGACCGCTGCCGATGCCCACTGAATCATCTGTTGATAGGGCAAGCGTGACCCGAAAGGCGCAACCGGGACGCAACCGGCACCCGGTGGGAGCCCGGCACTGCCCGCCCGGACCCCGCGGCGACGGCGTGTCGGCTGCGCGGCGCGTGGCGCGGCGCCGTGACGGCGTGACGGGTGGCGCGGCAGGTGGGGAGGCGGGGTGGGGAGGCGGGGTGGGTCAGCCCAGTTCGAGGACGCGCGCGTGCAGGACCTGGCGCTGCTGGAGCGCGGCGCGGACGGCGCGGTGCAGCCCGTCCTCCAGGTAGAGGTCGCCCTGCCACTTCACGACGTGGGCGAAGAGGTCGCCGTAGAAGGTCGAGTCCTCGGCGAGCAGCGTTTCGAGATCGAGCTGGCCCTTGGTCGTCACCAGCTGGTCGAGCCGGACCGGGCGCGGGGCGACATCCGCCCACTGCCGGGTGGTTTCCCTGCCGTGGTCGGGATACGGCCGCCTATTTCCGATGCGCTTGAAGATCACACGGAAAGCCTACCGGGCAGGGGCCTGCGGGCGCAGCCTTGCGACGGCGGTGCAAAGGTGGCGAATAGTGCTATTTCGGGAGTGATACATGAGCCAGAGCACCGACCCCGCGTCCCCGGCCGGCCAGATCGCCGCCGGGTACGCCTTCACCGGACCAGCGCTCGATCTGGGGGCCCTGCTCTGGGACGGGACCTGCCTGCCGGAGCTGCAGATCCGCATCCCGCTGTCGATGCTCAACCGGCACGGACTGGTCGCGGGCGCCACCGGCACGGGCAAGACCAAGACGCTTCAGCTCATCGCCGAACAGCTGTCGGCCAACGGCGTTCCCGTCTTCCTCGCGGACATCAAGGGCGACGTCTCGGGCATCTCCGCGCCCGGCGCGGCCAACGGGAAGATCGAGGCGCGGGCCGAGGAAGTGGCCCAGAAGTGGGAGGGCACGGGATTCCCCAGCGAGTTCTACTCGCTGGGCGGGATCGGCACCGGGATCCCGCTGCGGGCCACCGTCACGAGTTTCGGGCCCGTCCTGATGTCCAAGGTGCTCCAGCTCAACCAGACGCAGGAACAGTCGCTGGGGCTGATCTTCCACTACGCCGACGCCAAGGGCCTGGAGCTGATCGACCTCAAGGACCTGCGGGCGGTGGTCGCCTTCCTCATCTCCGACAAGGGGAAGTCCGAGCTCAAGGGCATCGGCGGACTGTCCACGGTGACCGCCGGGGTGATCCTGCGGGCGCTCACCGCCTTCGAGCAGCAGGGCGCGGCGGAATTCTTCGGGGAGCCGGAATTCGACACCAGTGAATTCCTCCGGACGGCGGCGGACGGGCGCGGGCTGGTCTCCGTCCTGGAACTCCCCGCGGTCCAGGACAAACCGCAGCTGTTCTCCACCTTCCTGATGTGGCTGCTGGCCGACCTGTACACCGACCTGCCGGAAGTCGGCGACCTGGAGAAGCCCAAGTTGGTCTTCTTCTTCGACGAGGCGCACCTGCTGTTCAACGGGGCCTCGAAAGCCTTCCTCCAGGCCATCACGCAGACCGTCCGGCTGATCCGGTCCAAGGGCATCGGCGTCTTCTTCGTCACGCAGACCCCGAAGGACGTTCCGGGGGACGTACTGGCGCAGCTCGGCAACCGGGTGCAGCACGCGCTGCGCGCCTTCACCCCGGACGACGCCAAGGCGCTGAAGGCGACGGTGAAGACCTTCCCGAACTCCCCGTACGACCTGGAGGAGCTGCTCACCGGGCTGGGGACGGGCGAGGCGGTGGTCACGGTGCTCAGCGAGACGGGCGCGCCGACCCCGGTGGCGGCGACCCGGCTGCGGGCCCCGCGGTCGCTGATGGGCCCGATCGACGCGGCGGCGCTGGACCGGGCCGTGAAGTCCTCCCCGCTCTACCCGCGCTACGCGGAGCCCGTCGACCGCGAGTCGGCCTACGAGAAGATCAGCGCCGAGCAGGCCGCGGCAGAGGCGCAGGCCGAGGCGGCGGCGGCCGGGGCGGAAGCCGAGAAGCAGGCGAAGGAAGCGCGGAAGAGCGCGGCGGCGGGTGGCCGGAGCGCACCGAAGCCGGACGCCTCGCTGGCGGAACAGGTCGTGGGCAGCGGCCTCTTCCGCTCCCTGGCGAAGTCGATCGGCACCCAGCTGGGCCGCGAGATCTCCCGCTCGGTCTTCGGCACGGCCCGGCGCCGCCGCTGAATCCGAGGGCGCCACCCGGCCACCGGCGCCCGGGGCGACGGTCCGCGGCGGATCCCCGGGCCGGGAACCCGTACCCGCGAACGCGCCCGGGCTGCGAGACTCGGAGTATGCGGACCGAACTCACCGATACGACCTCCAGCAAGGTCAACCTGGCCCTGCTCGACGCACGACGGGCCATCGGGAGCCCGACCATGGGTCTCGTGCTCAACCTCCTCATCGCCACGGACGAGGAGAACGCCTACGACGCCGTCCGCGCCGCCTCAGAGGCCTCGCGCGAGCACCCCTGCCGGATCATCGCCGTGATCAAGCGCACCGCGCGCGGCTCGCAGCGGCTGCGGCAGAACCGGCTCGACGCCGAGCTGCGCATCGGCTCCGACGCCGGGTCCGGGGAGATCGTGCTGCTGCGGCTGCACGGGTCGCTGTCCGAGCACGCGGGCTCCGTGGTGCTCCCGCTGCTGGTGCCGGACGCACCGGTGGTGGCGTGGTGGCCGGCCGACGCCCCGGACGCGCCCGCCCTGGATCCGCTGGGCGCCCTCGCGCAGCGGCGGATCACGGACGCCGAGGCCGCCGCCGACCCGGTCGGCGTGCTCGACGTCCGGGCCGGCTCCTACGCGCCCGGGGACACCGACCTGGCCTGGACCCGCCTCACGCCCTGGCGGTCCCTGCTCGCCGCCGCTCTGGACCAGAAGCCGCTCCCGGTGACGGGCGCGGCGGTGGAGAGCGAGCCCGGCAACGCGAGCGCCGAGCTGCTGGCCCGCTGGCTGGAGGACCGGCTCGGTGTGCCCGTGGCGCGCCTGGCCACCGATGGCCCGGTCATCACCCGGGTCCGGCTGGAGACCACGGGCGGCGAGATACGGGTGGACCGCCCGGACGGTGTCCTGGCCACGCTGCTCCTGCCGGGCAGTCCCGACCGCAAGGTGGCGTTGAAGATCCGCAGTAGCGCCGAGCTCATCGCGGAGGAGCTGCGAAGGCTCGATGCCGACGAGATCTACGCTTCGGCGCTGCGCTTCAGGCGGCCGGCCCAGGCGTCGCTCTCCGCGTAGTGGTTGTCGTAGACGGGCTGGCTGTCGATGATGTCCTGCACCGTCGCCTCGCCTGCCCGGACCCGGCCGAGCAGGCGGTAGTAGTCGAAGCGGGACATGCCCGGGGTGAAGCCGACGAAGACCTCGGCCGTGCTGTCCGCGGCCGGGGCGAAGGCGTGCTTCACGCCGGGCGGCACGGCGAGGAAGTCGCCCTTGGCGAGGGTGTGTATCTCGTCGCCCACGAGGACGTCGAGTCGCCCGTCCGTGACGTGGAAGAACTCGGTCGCCTTGGTGTGGAAGTGCACGGGGGCGCCGGCGGCGCCGACCTCGAAGCTCGCCGTGTTACAGGTGAGATCAGGGGTGTCGGTGAGCAGCGTGATGAGGCTGCCGGGGCCGTCGGAGATGGACTCGGCAGTGGCGGCGCGCGTCAGGTTCTCAGTCATGATCACGAGCTTAGACGCCGGGTCTGACAAAGCCCGGAACATTCCCCCGAACGGTCAATTCCGCTTGGGGGGAGCCCCCTTGGCGGCCTTCGCCGCCGCCTTGGCCTCCTGTTTGTGCGCCCGTACCTTGGCCAGCGACTCCGGCCCGGTGATGTCGGCCGCCGACCGGTAGACGTTCGCGGCTCCGTAGCCGCCGGCAGCCTCCCGCCAGCCCTCGGGCCGCACCCCGAACCGCTTGCCCAGCAGCGCCAGGAAGATCTGCGCCTTCTGTTCACCGAAGCCGGGCAGGGCCTTGAGCCGTCCGAGCAGTTCGGCGCCCGTCGCCGCGTCGGCCCACACGGCCGCCGCGTCCCCTTCGTAGTGCTCCACCAGGTAGGCGCAGAGCTGTTGCACCCGCTTCGCCATCGCTCCCGGGTAGCGGTGCACGGCCGGTTTCCCGGAGAGCAGCGCGGCGAAGGCCTCCGGGTCGTAGGCGGCGATCGCGTGCGCGTCCAGGTCGTCGGAGCCCAGCCGGCGGGCGATCGTGTACGGCCCCGAGAACGCCCATTCCATGGGGACCTGCTGGTCCAGCAACATCCCGACGAGCGCGGCGAGCGGGCTGCGGCCGAGCAGTTCGTCGGCCTCCGGCTGCTGGGCCAGCCGGATGGCGACGCCCGTGTCCTTGTCCTTGTCCATGCCTCCAGGGTCCCGCGCGGCGGCGCTCCCCGCGCGATTGTCAGACCCCGCGCCTAGCGTGAGAACCGACAGATACGGCGACACAGGAGTCGATCGATCATGGCTGAGTTCCCGGAAGGCGCACCCTGCTGGGTGGACGCGATGTTCTCCGACGTGGAGGGCGCGAAGACCTTCTACGGTGACGTGCTGGGCTGGACGTTCGGAGAGGCCAGCAGCGAGTACGGCAACTACACGCAGGCCTACTCCGACGGCAAGGCCGTCGCGGCCGTGGTCCCGCCGATGCCCGGTGCGGACGCGCCGTCGCAGTGGTGTCTCTACTTCGCCTCGGCCGACGCGGCGGCCACGGCGGAGAAGGTCAAGGCGGCCGGCGGCGAACTGCTGATGGAGCCGATGCAGGTCGGCACCTTCGGCACGATGGCCATCGCCAAGGAGCCGAGCGGCGCGGTCTTCGGCGTCTGGCAGCCGGGCGAGCACAAGGGCTTCGAGAAGATCGGCGAGAACGGTTCGTACGCGTGGGCGGAGGTGTTCACGCGCGACGTGGCGAAGGCGGACGCCTTCCTGCCGAAGGTCTTCCCGTACGAGTCCCAGCAGATGGACCTCGGCGACTCTCCCGAGGCGGCCGGGATGGACTTCAAGGTCTTCAGCCTGGGCGGTCCGCAGAATCCGGTGCTGGGCCGGATGAACATGGGTGAGGATTTCCCGCCGGAGATCCCGTCCTACATCCAGATCTACTTCGGCGTCCCGGACTGCGACGAGGCGGTCGAGAAGGCCAAGGCCCGCGGCGGCAAGCTGCACTTCGGCCCGATGGACAGCCCGTTCGGCCGCTTCGCGGCGATCGCGGACCCCCAGGGCGCGGCGTTCGCGGTGATCGACATGTCGAAGACGGTGGGCGAGATGCCGAAGTTCGCGTAACGGGGCCCGATCGTCCGACGGCAGGGCTCCGGGATCTCCCGGAGTCCTGCCCGAACGGCGTCCGGAGCTCAGGGGTGTGGGGCCGCTGCTTCCAGGGCCGTGACGGTGCCGGACATGACGGTGCGCACGTGGCGGGTGAGGTGTTCGGGCGGCCAGTCCCACCAGGCGAGGGCGAGGAGGCGGGCGATGTCCGGCGCGGTGAAACGCGTACGGATCAGCCGGGCCGGGTTGCCGCCGACGATACCGTAGTCGGGGACGTCGTCGACGACGACGGCGCCGGAGGCGATGATCGCGCCGTGGCCGATGCGGACTCCGGGCATCACCGTGGCGCCGTGGCCGAACCATACGTCGTTGCCGACGATGGTGTCCCCGCGCCCCGGGAGGCCGGTGATGAGGTCGAAGTGCTCGGCCCATCGGCCGCCCATGATGGGGAACGGGAAGGTCGAGGGGCCGTCCATGCGGTGGTTGGCCCCGTTCATGATGAACCGGACCCCGGTGCCCAGCGCGCAGAACTTCCCGATGACCAGCTTCTCCGGCCCGTAGTGGTAGAGCACGTTGCGGGTCTCGAAGGCCGTGGGGTCGTCCGGGTCGTCGTAGTAGGAGTACGCGCCGACCTCGATCAGGGGCGAGGTCACCAGCGGCTGGAGGAGCACCACGCGGGGCTGCCCGGGCACCGGGTGGAGCACCGAGGGGTCGGGGAGTTCGGGGTGCACGGCGGCGCCCTCCTGACGGTCTGCGAACGGCGCGGGAGCCACCTGCCACCCGGGTCGACGGCAAGCCTAGGCGGCGAAGCCGAAGCCCAGGGCGAAGGCCGCGACGACCGGGGCCATGTAGATCACCGGGAAGGGGATGTGCTTGTACGAGCGGGCGCGGATCACGGTGATGACGGCTCCGGCGTAGTACAGGACCAGGCCGACGCCGGCCGCGATGCCGACGACCGGGACGAAGAGGCCGATCAGCAGGCCCACGGCTCCGGCGGCCTTGGCAGCGCCGAGCGGGGTCCACCAGGCCTGGGGGACCTCGTACTCCTCCATGGCCTCCACGACCCACGAGGCGCGGCTCAGGAGCGAGTAGCCCGAGAAGCCCGACATGGCGGCGGCGAGGACGGCGACGATGGTGGCGGCGGTGTTCATGAGGTGCTCCTCGGTCGGTGGGCCGGCCGGTGGCCGGCCGGTGTTCTTTGTTCCTCACCGCACTGACCCGCGCCGCCCGGCGGATGTGACGGCTTCCCGGAGATTTCTTTTTTCGAGGCCGTCGGCCAGCCGCCCGGGTGGTTCCGGCCGGGGGACGCGACGCCCTGGGGTCACCTCGGGCGCGCCGCGCATAGCGTCGCCTGTGTGCGGTTCCCCCCGGCCCGTACGAAGCGTCCACGGAAGAGGTCGAACCCCTCATGACCCTGAGCATCCGCAACCAGCTCGCCGGCACCGTCACCGCTGTCACCGCCGGCGAGGCCATGGCGACGGTCAAGGTCCGCCTGGAGGGCGGTGAGGAGATCACGGCGGCCATCACCACCGAGGCCGTCAGGGACCTCGGCCTCACCGAGGGCTCCGCGGTCCAGGCCCTGGTCAAGGCCACCGAGGTCGCGCTCGCCACCGGCGCCGTCGAGGGCATCTCCATCCGCAACCAGATCGCCGGCACGATCGCCGACATCACCACGGGCGGCGCGATGGCCTCCGTCAAGCTGGTCGTGAACGCCGGCACCCTGACCGCCGCCGTCACCAAGGACGCCGTCGAGGCGCTCGGGCTGGCCGCCGGGTCCTCGGTCGTCGCACTGATCAAGTCCACCGAGATCAGCCTCGCGACGGCCTGATGCCGTCCCGCGCGCTCAGGCCGCGGATTCTCTGGCGCACCCGGGGCACTTGCCCGGGGTGTGGCTGCGGAAGGCGAGGTCGCAGTCCTCGCAGTTCAGGAACGGGGCCGGGGCGACGTAGGCCTGTTCGCGGTAGACGGGTCCGAGGACCGGTGGCAGTTGCACGGTCAGCCGGTGAGCGACCAGACCGGCCGGATTGCGGGGCCTCTCCGGCAGGGTCGCGGTGAGCGCGGTGATCACGGCGTCCGTCGAGGCCCCCCGTTCCAACCAGGCCTCGACGCCGCCCGCGAGCCGGTGGATGTCCCGCTCGCCGAGCAGGAGGCGCTGGTCGATGCGGCGCAGCCGCCCGAGGAGGGCCTTCGCGGCCGCGCGGCGCGAGGGGATGACCTCCTCCGGAGCGGGCAGCGGGGACAGGAGGGTCGGCGCCGCGGGTACCCGTACGGGTGCCGGGGCCTCGGGAGCGGACTCGGGGTCGCGGCCGGGCTCCGCCGCGCGGTCGGGCTCCGCCTCGGGCTCGGCCTCGGGCTCCGCCGCGGGGTCGTACCAGAACTCGGTCTCGGATTCGGGGTCGCGGCGGAGGCCGGGCTCTGCTCCGGGCTCCGCCGGGGGGTCGTGCCAGAACTCGGGCTCCGCCGCGGGGTCGTACCAGAACGCGGGCTCGGCTACGGGATCGGGCGCCGCGGGCGGCTCCTCGGTACGGACACCGGGGCGCGACGGCGGCGGTGACGCCGGGGGCGGTGACTGCGGGGGCGGTGACTGCCGCGGCCGCGGTCGCCGCGGTGCGGGCGGCGGCGGAGGCAACGGCGGCAGCGGCGGTGCGTGGTCCGGCTCGGGGCGGGCTTCCGGGCGGGCTTCGGGGTGGTTGTAGGACACCGTTCGGGTGATGAGTTTGCCGCCCGGAAGCTTCTCCAGGGTCCGGCTCAGGTACCCGTGGTGCTCCAGCTCCCGCAACGCCGAAGCGATCCGGATCTCACCCTCGGTGAAGCACTTGTTGAGCTCCCTGATGCCGACCTGGGAGCCGCCGGGCAGCGACTGGATGTGCACGGCCAGGCCGATCGCGGTCAGTGACAACTCGCGGTGCTGGGCGAGGTGGTTGCCGATCACCGTGAAGTGCGACGTGTGGGGGACATTGGCGTGGCGTACCCCGGACGGGAAGACCGGGCGCGCGTTAGGGTGCTCAGGAGCCATGGGGAAGGTGTTGCTTCCTTGTTGGTCAGGCCCTCGTCCGGGATTGCCGTCCCGGCGGGGGCCGTCTCATGTCTGTGGTTGTGGGCCAGAGCATATGCCAGCCAACCCCGGTGAAATCCACCCCAGTTCGGCTTTGTCACCCGTGCGAGTGACGCGGCCGCAGCGGGAGGCTTGGAGGGGGTTGGTGGGTAATTTCTCCCCGGTACTGCGCAGCAAAAAGAAAGATCGTGGGTCACCGGGTCGCGGCGACCCACGATCCGGCGGGCGCTTTTCCTCGTACGTGATTTCCCTTCCGCGCGGGTGGATTTGCACAGGTGTGGTCCCGATGTCGGACATGGCCCCCAACGGGGTCCGCGAACACGGTCCACGGGCAGGACGCGCGGGAACGTGGGATTCCACGTTCCGGTGGCGCCGGCCCGTCGCGCAGGCCGTTGACCGGGGGGTTTGGCGCAATGGATGATGGTCGAACGCTTCTGCGGTTCGCGTGCGCCCGACTGTCTCTGGGGGGACAGGACATTTCCACCAGTCGTGCGGCGCCGCACCCGCGTTGAATTCACGTCGCTTCTTCCCCGAAGGAATACTGCTGGTGCGTTCCCACCGTGCGGCGGCCTCGCTGACCGCGGGCCTCATCATTCTTCTCGGAGTTCCGGCCGCCTTCGCCGCCGAGACTCCGGTCAACCTCTACGTGAACAGTGGTGTCGATTCCCACTGCTCCGACAGCGGAACCGGTTCGCAGGCCGTTCCGTTCTGCTCGATAGCCGTGGCCGCAAAGGCGGTCCTGCCGGGCCAGACCGTGCGGATCGCTGCGGACCTGATCTATACCGATGCCGTCACCATCGACCGCTCCGGAGAGCCGGGCAAGCCGATCACCTTCGCCGTCGAAGGCGCGGACGGGGGCTCCCGGGCCTTCCTGGACGCGAGCCTGACCGTCGACGGCGCCTCCCACGTGGCGGTGCGCGGGCTGATCGTTTCGAAGGGCGTACGCGTCGAGAACTCCCACGACGTCGCGATGAAGGGGTTCTCGGCCACCGGTGCGGCTCCGCTGCCCGCCCTCGTGGTCGGCAAGGAAAGCACGGACGTGCGCGTCAGCCAGAGTTCGTTCGACGGCGTGCGGATCGAGGGCGGTGCCCAGGGCACGGTCATCAGCCGCAGCAAGCTGCGCAGCGGCCGTCAGTCGGCGGTCCAGGTGGTGGACGCGCCCGGCACCGTCCTCACCAACAACACCCTCATCGGGTCCTGCGCGTCGACCGTCTCGCTCAGCGGCGCCTCGACCGGCTCGGCGTTGTACAACAACCTGCTCCACACCACGGGCTCGCCCGCCTCGTGCACGTCCGCCGAACAGCGCACCGGCATCACGGTGGCGCAGAGCGCGACGTCCGGCACCCGCGTCGACTACAACCTGATCGCGGGCCAGCTCACCGTCGCACAGGTCCCCTACAGCTGGGCGGGCACCGGATATCCGAGCGTGGCGGCGTTCCTGGCCGCCAGCGGTCAGGGCGCGCACGACATCCTGCTCGCGGACGGCCGGGGCGTCGGCGCGGTCGACGGGTCGCCCACCATCGACTCGGGTGATCCGACGGCGCCGGGAGCGCTTCCCGTCGACTTCAACGGGAAGCCGACCGCGGACGACCCGCGCGTCCCCAACACGGGCAAGGACGGCGGGTACATCGACCGCGGCGCCGTGGAACTCCAGGACGCCCTGAGGGGCGTCAAGGCCTCGGTGAGCGAGGACTGGGCGCCGGTCGGCACGAGCGTGAGGGCCACGGCCACGGTGGACAGCCGCTGGCCCACGGGGGTGACCTACCACTTCGACTTCGGTGACGGGACGGCTCCGGTCGTCACCAAGGAGACCGCCGCCGAGCACGCGTACGCCTCGCCGGGCGACTACGTGGTGAAGGTGCGGGCGGTCAACGGGATCGGTGAGGAGGTCGCCTCCGAAGGCCGGCCCACCAAGGCGACCCCGGCCGGCCCGCTGACCGCGGCCGTCACGGCCAAGCTGTACCTGCCGGACACGGACAGCCCGATCAGCCACGTCGCCCCGCTGTCCGTCAAGGTCGCCCCCGAGGGCAGCGCGACGCCGTGGCCGGTCCGGAGCGTGGACGTGGACTTCGGCGACGGCCGCACGGCCCACGGCCAGGACCTGAGCGCCTTCGAGCACTCCTACAGCCGGTCCGGCGAGTACAAGGTGACGCTCACTCTGGAGGACTCCAAGGGCGCGAAGTCGACGGCCGTCGGGAGCGTGAAGGTCGACTACGCGGCGTCCGGATACGTCGCCACCGAGCCGTTCCGCCTGAAGGACACCCGTACGACCAACACGCCCGTCCAGGGCGGTTCGCCGGTCGGCGTGATGCTGCCCCGCGGACTCAGCATCCCGGGGCACGAGCTCTCGGGCAGCATGGCCTCGGCCGTCCTCAACGTGACCGTCACCGACGCCACCGAGGACACCCACCTCACCGTCTGGCCCGTGGGCCAGCCCCGCCCGGACACCTCGAACCTCAACGTCCGCGCGGGCGGAACCTCGTCCAACACCGTCACGGTCCCCGTCGGCAGCGGACCGACGCCGGCCAGTGAGATCCAGGTGCAGCTCAACTCGGGCAAGGCCTCGCTGATCGTGGACTTCGTCGGCTACTACCAGCCGAATGCGGGCCAGCGGTTCTCCCCGATCACCCCGACCCGTGTCGCCGACACGCGCACCGCCGGTGGTGCGCTGGGCGGCGGCCAGACCCGTACGGTCAAGGTCGCGGGCGTCAACGGCATCCCGGCGGACGCGACGGCGGTCGCCCTCAACCTGACGGGCACCGGTGCGAGGGAGCAGGCGCACGTGATCGCCTACCCGGACCCGGCGAAGCGTCCGTCGACCTCGAACCTGAACGTGGAGCCGGGCAAGGACAAGTCCAACCAGGCCATCGTCCCGGTCGGCCCGAACGGCACCATCACGCTCTACACGAACTCCGGCTCCACGCACCTGGTGCTGGACGCGGTGGGCTACTACGGCAAGGACGGCAAGGCCCTCTTCACCCCGGTCGTCCCCAAGCGCCTCGCCGACACCCGCACCACCGGCAAGCTCGCACCGGGCGCGACCACGACCGTCTCCGGCCTCCCGGCGAACGCCCTCGGCGCGGTCCTGAACGTCACCGCCACGGACACCACCGGCCCCGGATTCCTCACCGCGTACGCCTTCGGCGGCACCCTCCCGGGAGCGAGCAGCCTCAACACCCTGCCGGGCGCCACCGTCCCGAACCACGTCACCACCCCGGTGGCCTCGGGCAAGGTCAGCGTCTTCAACAGCTACGGCGGCGGCAACCACGTGATCACCGACCTCCTCGGCTACTTCACCGTGAGCTAGGCCGTCCAGCCGAACCAGTCCGAAGTCACGGGCCAGGACCCCGGCCGGGGTCCTGGCCCGTTCTCGAAGGGATCCCCCTGTTGCGACCCAATCGTGCGATGGTCCTGCTGACCGCAGGCCTCGTCACCTATCTCGGAATTCCGGCCGCTGAAGCCGCCGAGACCCCGGCCAACCTCTATGTGAACAACGGCGAGGGCTCCCACTGCTCCGACAGCGGAACCGGCTCGCAGGCCGTTCCGTTCTGCTCGATCGCCGCGGCCGCCAAGGTCGTCCTGCCGGGCCAGACCGTGCGGATCGCGCCGAACACCGACTACTCCGATGCCGTCACCATCGACCGCTCCGGAGAGCCGGGCAAGCCGATCACCATCGCTGCCGCAGGCGAGGGCACCTATGACTACCGGGCCTTCATGGACAAGGGCCTGACCATCAGCGGGGCCTCCCACGTCGTGGTCCGCGGACTGGAGGTCGGGGGAGATGTGCGCGTGGGCCGTTCCCACGACGTCACGCTGGAAGGGATGTACGTCCACCACGGGCTCGATCCCGATTCCTTCGTGATCGGCGAGGGAAGCACGGACGTGCACGTCAACCGGGGGGCCTTCGAGGGCGTCCGGATCGAGGGCGCCCAGCGCACGGTGCTCAGCCGCAACATGATCGATGAGCGCCGTCGGCCGGCGGCCCTGGTGGTGGACGCGCCCGGCACCGTCGTCACCAACAACACCCTCACCGGCGGCTGTGCGGCGACCATCTCGGTCAGCGGTGCCTCGACCGGCTCGGCGGTGTTCAACAACCTGCTCTTCACCGCAGCCGCCACCAAGGCGTGTACGTCTGCCGAACAGCGCACCGGCATCGCGGTGGCGCAGAGCGCGACGTCCGGCACGCGCGCCGACTACAACCTGATCGTGGCCGGGCCCGCCGTCGGGCTGGCCCCTTACCAGTGGGCCGGCACGAGTCATCAGAGCGCGGCGGCGTTCCTGGCCGCCAGCGGGCAGGGCGCCCACGACATCCTGACGGATGCCTACGGCGTCGGCCCGTTCGACGGCTCGCCCACCGTCGACTCGGGTGATCCGACGGCCCCGGGAGCGCTTCCCGTCGACTACAACGGGAAGCCGACCGCCGACGACCCGCGGGTGCCCAACACCGGCAAGGACGGCGGGTACATCGACCGCGGCGCCGAAGAGACCCAGGACTTCCTGAGAGCGGTCCACTTGTCGGTCAGCGAGAACTGGGCGCCGGTCGGCACGCGGGTGAAGGCGACTGCCGCCGTGGACAACTACTGGCCCACGGGGGTGACCTACCGCTTCGACTTCGGTGACGGGACCGCCCCCGTCGTCACCAAGGAGACCACCGCCGAGCACGCGTACGCCTCGCCGTGCGAATGCGTGGTGGAGGTGACAGCGGTCAACGGCGTCGGAGACTCTGTCACCGACGCCTGGTCGACGAAGGTGACCCCGGCAGGCCCGCTGACCGCGGCCCTCACCGCGAAGCGGGTCCTGCCGACCTCGTCCAGCCCGATCGGCGGCGAAGGCCCGCTGTACGTCTCAGTCGCCCCCGAGGGCAGCGCGACGCCGTGGCCGGTGAAGAGCGTGGACGTGGACTTCGGCGACGGCAGCACGGCCCACGGCCAGGACCTGAGCGGGTTCGGGCACGACTACGAGCTGCCTGGCGACTACAAGGTGACGCTGACGCTGCAGGACTCCACGGGCGCGAAGTCCACGGCCGCCCGGAACGTGAAGGTCGACTACGCCCCGTCGGGGTACGTGGCCACCGAGCCGTTCCGGCTGCTCGACACCCGCACCACCAACATCCCCGTCCAGGGCGGGCGCCAGGTTCCGGTGGACCTGCCCAACGGAACCTCCGTACCGGGGCACGCGCTCTCGGGCGGCATGGCCGTCGCCGTCGTCAACGTGACGGTCACCGGGGCCACCGAGGACACCCACCTCACCGTCTGGCCGTCCGGCCAGCCGCGTCCGGCGACCTCGAACGTGAACGTTCAGGCGGGCGGTACCTCCGCCAACACGGTCACCGTGCCGGTGGGAGCGGACCGCAAGCTCTCGGCCCAGCTCAACTCGGGCAAGGCCTCGCTGATCGTGGACTTCGTCGGCTACTACCAGCCGAACATCGGGCAGCGGTTCTCCCCGCTCGCCCCGACCCGTGTCCTGGACACCCGTACGTCGGGTGGTGTGCTGGGTGGAGGCCAGACCCGTACGGTCAAGGTCGCGGGCGTCAACGGCATCCCGGCGGACGCGACGGCGGTCGCCCTCAACCTGACGGGCACCGGTGCGAGGGAGCAGGCGCACGTGATCGCCTACCCGGACCCGGCGAAGCGTCCGTCGACCTCGAACCTGAACGTGGAGCCGGGCAAGGACAAGTCCAACCAGG
>NZ_JBHWVV010000014.1:180254-228918 GCF_042736715.1 Streptomyces sp. NPDC060049 | reverse complement strand
GGCGGGGGCCGGGCCGGGGCCGGGCGCGGGGGCCGGGCCGGGGCCGGGCGCGAGGGCCGGGCCGGGGCCGGCGGCGAGGGCCGGGCCGGGGGCGGGGGTCGAATGGGGCGCGGGGAGGCACAGGGCGAGGTGGGCGGTCAGGTGGGCGGCGGCCGCCGCCGCGCCCGGGGGCCCCGCGGCGGCCAGGAGCGCAATCGTGCCCGGGACGCCGTCCACGCGGGCCAGCAGCCGGGGGCCGCCGAAGGCCGAGCCCCAGGGGACCAGGCCCCGTTCGGCGTCGACGGCCGCCAGGCAGGCTTCGGCCGCCCGCGTACGGAGCCGGTGCGCGGCGGTGTCGCCGGCGGCCAGGACGGTGCCGTACCAAAGGATCAAGCCGCGCGTGGACGTGTCCGCGTCCACCCAGTCGGCCAGCCGCGCGGTGCACGCGCGGGCGGCGGCCCGGTCAGCCGGGTCCCCGGAGTGCCGGGCCCGCAGCCACAGCAGGCCCGCCCAGAAGCCGCCGGCCCACGAACCCCGGCCGGTGGTCGTCCAGTGGCCCGTCTCCGGGTCTGCGTACAGGGGGAAGCGGTCGCCTGCCTCGGCCGCGCCGGCGGCGACCCGGTCGAGCACGTCCGCCAGGGCCCGCCGCGCCCACTGCGGCCCGCGCGGCCCGCTCATGCCGCGGCCTCGGCCCGTGCGCGCCGCGCCCGCCGCTCCCGCACCGCCCACGCCGTGGCGACGGCGCAGGCCAGCGCGAACTCGGCGGCGACCAGGAGCCACCCCGGCCCGTACCGTCCCGCATCCGCGAGCGGCCCGAACAGCGGTGGCCCGACCGCGAATCCGGCGAAGAACCCGGCGGCCACGAGCGCGGAGTCCTGCCCGGCCCGGCCGGGGGCCGAGCGCTGCACCACCAGCACCATCGAGACGGCGTTCGCCGACACGGCGAAGACCCCGACGGCCACCGCGCCCACCCAGACCAGCGGCCCCGTGACGAGCGCCGCCGCCAGCAGCGCGGCAGCCCCCACCGCGCCGGCCGCCAGCCCGCCCGGCAGCCACTGCGCGCGACCCGGCCGCGCCGCCTTCGACCAGCCCACCCGGCCGCCGATGCCCGCGACGCCGAGCACCGCGACCAGGGCGCCGGCCGCGGTGGGGCCCATGCCGAGCCGCTGTGCGCCGAACAGGGCCACGTACGTGTTGACGGAGGCGATCCCGCAGCCGAGGAACAGCGAGAACACCGCCAGCCAGGCGATGTCCCCACGGGGTACGAGCGAGGAGCGCGGCACGGGCCTCGCCGCCGGGTCGGCGGGCAGGGCGCGCAGCGCCCACAGCGCCGCCACCACGGCGGCGGCCGCCGCCGTCCACACCGCCCCGCGCCAGCCGGCCGCGGCGGCCAGCGCCGTGAGCGGGAGCCCGGCCGCGAAGGCCCCGAGCTGGACGCCGGACTGCTTCACGCCGGTCACCGGTCCGCGCCGGGCGGGCGGGACGGAGGCGAGGACCGCCTTGTTGGTCGCCGGGTTGGCCAGGGCCTGGGGTACTCCGCCCAGCGCGACCGCGGCGAGGAGGAAGCCGGGACCGGGCGCGGCCGCGATCAGCGCGAGTGTCGCGGCGGACACCGACAGGAGGAGGACGAGGGCGCGCCGCGGTCCGATCCGGTCCACCAGTCGGCCGCCGAACGGCGACAGCACGGCCGCCGTGCCGAATCCGACCGTCGTCGTCAGCCCCAGTACGGCCGGCGAGACGCCCAGCTCGGCCACCAGTCGCGGACCGAGCGCGCCGAAGAGGAACAGCTGCAGCATCGAGAAGGCCATGGCGCTGGTGAGCAGCGCCGTCAGCATGCCGCCCGCCCGCCCCGGTGACCCGCCGGGCTTGCCGGCCACCGCAGCGGTCCCGGCCCCGCCGGGTCCTCCACGAGCACCGGGCACCGCGGGCACACCCGGCACGGCAGCCGCCCCGGCCACACCCCGCGGCCCGGGCGCACCCGCCGCCGCGGGAGTCCCGGGCGGCTCCGGTGTCCCGGCCGCCCCGGGACCCCCGGCCGGCCTCGCCGACGTCACCCGCTCCGCCACCGATCACTCCGTTCCCGCCGCCGGATCTCCGGTCCGACTCAGGGGTCGGACGGGCGAACGGCCTGGTTCCCAGGGCCCGTTGTGGTGTGCGACACATGACGCTCGAGCGCTGCATGAGAAAGCCTGATACCCACTGTCGCCGCCCCCGGGTCGGTGCAACGATGAGCCCGCCATGACTCCGGGTCGATGTTGTCGCGCGGTACGGGCTGCGATGTTCGCGGCCACCTGCGTGCTGCTCTCGGCCCTCGGGCACGTCCTGATGTCGGGGGCCTCCGTCCCGTGGCGGGCGATGGTGGCGGCGACCGCCGTCACCGCCGGGGCGGGCTGGTTCCTCGCCGGCCGGGAGCGCGGCCTCGCGGCCGTCACCGCCGCGACCGTCGCCGTCCAGGCCGTGCTGCACAGCGGGTTCTCGCTGGCGCAGGCGGTGGCCGACCGCCTTCCGGCCGCGACGACGCCCGGCGGTGCGCCGTCGGCCTCCCGTTCCTTAGGGGCCCCGGGCTCGTCAGGGGCCCCGGAGTCCCTGGGTGCGCTCGCCCACCGGTGGGTCCAGTACCTGATCTGCTCCCCGCCCGTGCTGCCCCCGCAGTCGCCGTCGGCGGGGGTCGGCAGCGCCGGGGGCGGCCACGCCCAGCACGCCATGCACGCGGTGCACGCGCTGACCGACGGCGGGGCGTCGATGCCCGTGTCGATGCCGATGCCGGTGTCGATGCCGATGGCCGCCGGGCACGGCGCCGGATCGATGTCCCCGCTCGGCATGCTCGCCGGCCACCTCCTCGCCGCCCTGGTCTGCGGCCTCTGGCTCGCGTACGGGGAGCGGGGCGCCTTCCGCGTCGTGCGCGCCTTCGCCGGGTGGCTCCTCGTACCGCTGCGCCTGTCCTTCCGCCTCCCCGCGCCCGCCCACCGGCCCCGCGTCCGCTGCCGCCGGAACCACCGGGCCCGGCCGCTGCGCAGCCTTCTGCTCGCCGACGCCCTCACCTCACGGGGTCCGCCTCAGGGGACCGCTGTCATCTGACAGCCGGCTCCCCGACGCGCGACGGGCCACCGCCCCGCGCCTCGGGCATCGGCCCTGCCGTCCGGCGGGCCGTACCCGTTCACGGGCTCCGCCGTGCCCTTCCCGCGGCACCGGATCCCGGATTCCCAGAAGGACATCAGGCGATGACCCCTGCCCTGCTCACCCGCCCGACCGCCGCGACCGCGACCGTGACCGGCACCGCCACCGCGACCGCCACCGCGTCCCCCGCCCGCCAGGGCGCCGGTCCCGACGAGGCGGTCACCCTGCTCGCGCTGGCCGCGCGCGACGGCGACCCCGCCGCCGTGGACCGGTTCGTACGCGCCGTGCAGCGCGACGTGCGCCGTTACGTCGCCTACCTCAGCGCCGACCCGCAGGCCGCCGAGGACCTCACCCAGGAGACCTTCCTGCGCGCCCTGGGCAGCCTGCACCGCTTCGAGGGCCGTTCCTCCGCCCGTACCTGGCTGCTCTCCATCGCCCGGCGCACGGTCGTGGACAGCCTCCGCCACAAGGCGGCCCGCCCCAGGATCGCCGACAGAGACGACTGGCAGGCCGCCGCCGAGCAGAGCCAGCCGCGCGGTCTGCCGGGCTTCGAGGACGGGGTCGCCCTCGCGGAACTCCTGGCGGAGATCCCCGCCGAGCGGCGCGAGGTCTTCGTCCTCACCCAGCTCCTCGGGCTCCCGTACGCCGAGGCGGCCCTCATGCTCGGCTGCCCGATCGGCACGGTCCGGTCCCGCGTGGCCCGCGCGCGCTCGTCCCTGATCGACCTGCTGGCGGATGCCGAGGCCCCGCTGGCCGCCTGACCGGCCGGAGCGCGCGCAAAGGGGCCGGACCGCACGCGGTCCGGCCCCTTTGCGCGGGCGGGTCAGGCGAGGAGCCTCTCCTTGGCCTTGGCGAACTCCTCCGGAGTGATGTCGCCCTTGTCTTTGAGGGAGGAAAGCTTCGCGAGCTCCTCGGCCGGGCTGTGGCCGGGGCCCGCGCCGCCGGCCGACTTGCGGACGTATTCCTGGAAGGCCTTCTCGCTCGCCTCGGCCTGCTTCATGTCCCTCTCCCCCATGCTGCGGCCGCGCACGATCAGGTAGATGAAGACTCCGAGGAAGGGCAGCAGGAGCACCAGGACCAGCCATCCCGCCTTGGCCCAGCCGTTCAGTTCGTGGTCGCGGAAGATGTCCGTGATCACCTTGAACAGCAGGAAGAACCACATCACCCACAGGAAGATGAGGAGCATCGTCCAGAACAGGTTGAGCAACGGATAGTCGTCCACGTGGCACTCCGATCGCATAAGGGACACATCAAGTCATACCGCCCGCTCGCGTGATCCGCACGCCGAGTAGCCCGAGCGGCGGCGGCGATGGAGCATGGACGCATGGAGGAGCGCTTCCCCGGCGGGATCAGCGCGCCGGGGCGGGTCGCCGGCGCCGGGGAGGGCATCGGCCAGGACGAGCTGGCGCTCGCCGCGCGCAACCACGGACTGCCCCTCGAGGCCATGCGCTACGAGGTCACACCCCCGGGCCTGCACTACGTGCTGACCCACTACGACATCCCCGAGGGTGACGCCGACGGCTGGCGGCTCACCGTCCGGGGGCGGCTGGAACACCCCCTGGAGCTGACCCTGCGGGACCTGCGTGCACTGCCCGCCGTCACCCGCCGGGTCACCATGGAGTGCGCGGGCAACGGGCGCGCCCGGCTGTCCCCCCGGCCGGTCAGCCAGCCGTGGCTGCTGGAGGCGGTGGGGACCGCCGACTGGACGGGCGTGCCGCTGCGCACGGTGCTCGCCGAGGCGGGGGCGGCACCGGACGCCGTCGAGGCGGTGTTCACCGGCGCGGACCACGGGGTGGAGCGGGGCGTCGAGCAGGACTACCGGCGCAGCCTGCCGCTGCCCGTCGACGCGGACGTGCTGATCGCCCACACGATGAACGGCGGGCCGCTGCCCCCGCAGCACGGGCATCCGCTGCGGCTGGTCGTACCCGGCTGGTACGGGATGGCCCACGTGAAGTGGCTGCGGGACATCGAGCTCGTCGACGCGTTCTTCGGCGGGTTCCAGCAGGCCGTCGCCTACTGGTACCGGCAGAGCGAGGAGGAGTCCGGCGAGCCCGTCACCCGTATCGCGCCGCGCGCCCTGCTGATTCCGCCGGGCTTCCCCGACTTCATGTCGCGCACCCGTGTCGTGCGTCCGGGCCCGGTGCGGCTGGCCGGGCGGGCGTGGTCGGGCTACGGGGCGGTCGTGCGGGTGGAGTTCAGCGCCGACGGGGGCGGCGGCTGGGCCGACGCCGAGGTGCGGCCCCGCGGGGAGCACCCGTACGCTTGGCAGGGCTGGCACGCCGATTGGACGGCGTCGCCGGGCAGCCACACCCTCCTGGTCCGCGCCACCGATGCGTCGGGCCGCACGCAGCCGCTCGAACAGCCGTGGAACCGGGGCGGCTTCGGCAACAACCTCGTCCAGGCGGTCCCCGTCGAGTGCTGCTGAGCCTCGTTCCGTCCCGGCCCCGGCCTTTTCCCCGCCCTCCCGCTCCCGGCCGACCCCTTGCCACGCCGGTGCCCTTCCCTCGAAACTGACACATCGTCAGATCATTGCGAGGGAAGGAACCGAGGATGCAGACCATCTGGCTCGGCGGACCGGAATGGGTCGCCGTTCTGCGGATCGGGCTCGGGCTGTGGTGGCTGGAGAGCTGGCGGCACAAGGACAAGAAGGACTGGTTCGGCGGAGGCGGCATCCGCTGGGCGGCCGGGGTGGCCGCCGAGCACCGATGGGGATTCGTCACGCGCGGCTTCGACCTCGTCGTCAAGCCCCGTCCGCGGGCCATGGCCTACCTCGTCGCCTACGCGGAACTGGCCCTCGGGCTCGGTCTCGTCGTCGGTTTCCTGACCCCGATAGCCCTGATCGCCGGGCTGCTGCTCAACCTCGTCTACCTGGTGCTGATGATCCACGACTGGGGCGAGCAGGGCCAGAACCTGATGATGGCCCTGATCTCCGGGGTCGCCTTCTTCGCGATGGGGTGGCAGGTCTGGTCCCTGGACAACCTGCTGGGGCTGTTCTGACCCGTCCCCCGCACCGGGCGGCGGTGCCCGCGCGAGCGGCACCGCCCCCGCCGCGTCAGCCCCGGCGGTCCAGCGGGTTCGCCGCGATGCGGGCCTGCGCGCCGCCCGCCACGTAGGCCGCCGCCGCGCACTGCGGCTTGCGGGCGGCCTGGTCCGAGACGAGCGCGAAGAAGGCTTCGCCGAAGCCGAGCCGCGGGTGCTCCGCGAGGAGCGCGGCCGTGAAGACCGGGTCGGCGTCGCCGACGCCGACCCCGGAGACGTCCGCGGTCGTACCCACCTGCAGCAGGTGGCTCTCCACGTCCTCGGCCGCCGTGACGTCGTCGCGCATGTGCAGCACGATGACCCGCTCGGCGCGCGCCCGCCGCTCCGCCGGCCAGCCCAGGCCCGCCGTCAGGACCCGGGCGACGTGCCCGCCCGCCTCCTCGAAGGGCAGGGTGTGGCTGTCGAAGGGCGCGGTCAGTCCGAGATCGTGCACCAGCGCGCTGACGTAGAGGAGTTCACGGTCGTACGAGAGCCCGTGCCGGTCCGCGTACTCGGCCGCGAAGGCGTACGAGCGGACGGAGTGGTTCAGCAGCGCCGCGTCCGCGTACTCGGCGGCGATCTCCAGCGCTGCCCGCGCCGACGGCGTGTCAGGAGTCCGTGTCACAGAGGTCATGACGGGCAGCGTAGGCGGCGGGTGAAGTCCACCTCCGACGGGCCCGTCTCTCCCGGCCAGGCCAGCAGCCGGGCCGGAGCCGCCGGGGTTTCCGCGAGGACGGTGCCGCGCGAGACGACGTAGCGGGGGCGGACCTGGCGGCGGACCGCCTCGGCGGGCGTCTCGGCCGGCAGCAGGACGAAGGAGGCCGCCGCACCCTCGGTGATGCCGTACTCCGCCGCGGACAGGCCGAGGACGCGTGCCGCCCGCTCGGTCACCATCTCGAAGGCCACCGGGACCTCGTCCGCTCCGGTGAGCTGGGCGGCGTAGATCCCGACGAGGGCGGTCTGCAGCGGGTTGCCGGTCCCGAGCGCGTTCCACGGGTCCATCACGTCGTCGTGGCCGAAGGCCACGTTCACGCCGGCCGCCAGCATCTCCTTGACCTGGGTGAGGCCGCGCCGCTTGGGGTAGGCGTCGAAGCGGCCCTGGAGGCCGAGGTTGGCGAAGGGGTTCGACACCAGGTTGATCCCGGAACGCGACAGCAGCCGCTGGAGTTTGAAGCTGTACGCGCCGCCGTAGGAGCCCATCGCCGTCGTGTGCGAGGCCGTCGCGCGCTCGCGCAGCCCCGAACGCAGCGCGAGCGCGGCCAGCACCTCCACGAAGCGCGACTGCTCGTCGTCGATCTCGTCGCAGTGCGCGTCGATCCGCAGCCCGTGCTCCTCGGCCAGCGCGAAGGCGATCGACAGCGAGGCCACCCCGTCCTCCCGGGTGTCCTCGAAGTGCGGGATCGCGCCGACGACGTCGGCCCCGCGCCGCACCGCCTCGCGCAGCAGCGCCCCGCCGTCGGGGAAGGAGACGATGCCCTCCTGCGGAAAGGCGACGATCTGCAGGGTCATCACGTCCCGGACCCGGTCCCGGACCTCCAGCAGCGCGTCGAGTGCGGTCAGGGCCGGGTCGGTGACGTCGCAGTGGGTGCGGACGTGCAGCACGCCCTGCGCCGCCTGCCAGCGCAGCACCTCGGTGGCCCGCGCGACGACGTCCTCGCGGGTCAGGGTCCGCTTGCGCTCGCTCCAGCAGGCGATGCCCTCCCAGAGGGTGCCGGAGGCGTTCGGGCGCGGCTCGCCGGCCGTCAGGGCGGTGTCGAGGTGGATGTGCGGTTCGACGAAGGGCGCGCTGAGGAGGCCGCCGCGGGCCTCGATCAGCACCCCCGTCGCGGGTGGTTCCTTCTGGTCGTCGTACGGGACCACGCGCGCGATCCGGCCGTCCTCCGCGACCTCGACGTCGTGCAGGCCTTCGCTGTGGAGCAGCCGGGCACCCCGGACGATCATCCGCATGGCGCCAGCCTACGCACGCCGCAGCGCGGGAACGGGACGGAACCTGGTGCGCGGACACGACCTCGCGTCCGTTCGGCCCAGCCGGCACCACCCGCCATCGGGTTTCATGGAGGCATGACTGACGCCACCGCCGATGCCGGCGCCGACTCCCGACCCCGCACCGACGCCGACGCCCTCGCCGCCATGCCCGACTGGGAGAAGCGCTTCCGGGCCCCGCGGGTGGGGCTGCCCGAATGGGCCGAGGACGCGCCGGACCGCTCGCTCTTCGTCTCCAACGCGACCGGTACCTACGAGCTCTACGCCTGGGACCGCGCCACGGGCACGCAGCGGCAGGCGACCGACCGGCCCAACGGGACCACCGACGGCACCCTCTCCCCCGACGGCGAGTGGATCTGGTGGTTCTCCGACACCGACGGCGACGAGTTCGGAACCTGGGTCCGCCAGCCCTTCGCGGGCGGCCCCGACGAGCCGGCCACCCCCGGGCTGGAGCCCTCGTACCCCGCCGGGCTGGCCATCGGGCGCGACGGGACGAGCGTCGTCGGGCGCTCCACCGACGAGGACGGGAGCACGATCCACGTCGTACGGGCCGACGGCTCGGAGCCGTCCGTCGTCTACCGCCACCGCGAGTCGGCCGGGGTCGGCGACCTGTCCCGCGACGGGACCCTCGTGGCCGTCGAGCACACCGAGCACGGCGACGCGATGCACTCCTCGCTGCGCGTGATCACCCTCGACGGGCAGAGCGTCGCCGAGCTGGACGACTCCAAGGGCGGGACGCTGGAGCTCGGCCTCACGGTCCTCGGTTTCGCTCCCGTCGCGGGCGACACCCGGCTTCTGATCGGCCACCAGCGGCGTGGCCGGTGGGAGCCGATGGTGTGGGACGTGGCCGCGGGCACCGAGGAGGAGCTGGACATCGACCTGCCGGGCGACGTCGGCGCCGAGTGGTACCCGGACGGGTCCGCGCTGCTGATCGAGCACAGCCACGAGGCACGCAGCGAGCTGCTGCGCTACGACCTGGCCGCGCGGGAACTGCTGCGGCTGGACACGCCGCCGGGGACGGTGTCGGGCGCGACGGCACGGCCCGACGGGTCGGTGGAGTACCAGTGGTCCTCGGCAGCCGAGCCCGCGGCCATCCGGTCCACGGCGGGCGGCGTCGTCCTCGACCCTCCCGGTTTCAGGCCGCCGGGCTCCGTGCCGGTCGAAGACGTGTGGGTCGAGGGCCCCGGCGGGCGGATCCACGCCCTCGCGCAGCGCCCGACGGGCCACGGGGAGGGCCCCTTCCCGACCGTCTTCGAGATCCACGGCGGGCCCACCTGGCACGACAGCGACGCCTTCGCGGCGACCCCGGCGGCCTGGCTCGACCACGGTTTCGCGGTCGTACGGGTCAACTACCGCGGCTCGACCGGCTACGGCCGCGAGTGGACCGACGCCCTCAAGCACCGGGTCGGCCTGATCGAGCTGGAGGACATCGACGCCGTGCGCGAGTGGGCGGTGGCCGGCGGCCTCGCCGACCCGGCCCGCCTGGTCCTGTCGGGCGGCTCCTGGGGCGGCTACCTGACGCTGCTTGGCCTCGGCACGCAGCCGGACGCCTGGGCCGTAGGCCTGGCCGCCGTGCCGGTCGCCGACTACGTGACGGCGTACGACGACGAGATGGAGGCCCTGAAGTCCCTGGACCGCACCCTCTTCGGCGGTACCCCGCAGGAGGTCCCGGACCGCTTCGAGGCCTCCTCCCCGCTGACGTACGTCGACTCGGTGCGGGCGCCCGTGCACATCGCGGCGGGCGTCAACGACCCGCGCTGCCCGATCCGGCAGATCGAGAACTACGTGGACCGGCTGGCGGCGCGCGGCGCGGAGCACGAGGTGTACCGGTACGACGCCGGGCACGGCTCGCTCGTCGTGGAGGAGCGGATCAAGCAGGTCCGGATGGAGCTGGACTTCGCGCTGAAGCACCTGCCGCCGCGCGCCTAGCGACGCCCGGCCCGGAGCCGTCGGGCCCGCCCCGGCGGCCGGGAAGCGGTGCACCCCCCGTACGGTGGTGGGGTGCACCGGTTTCTCCTGACCCCGCGCTGGTGGGGGATCAACGTCTTCGTCGCGCTCGGCGTTCCCTTCTGCCTGTTCATGGGGACCTGGCAGCTCGGCCGGTTCGAGGACCGGGTCGACAGCCACAGGGAGGCCACCAGCGCTCCCGCCGACCGGTCGGCCACGCCGCTGGACTCGCTGCTCCCCGTGGACAGGAACACCTCCGGACGGCTCGCCTCCGTCTCCGGGGAGTACGCCGACCAACTGCTCGTCCCGCAGCGGCGCCTCGACGGCGAGACGGGCTTCTACGTCCTGACCCTGCTCAAGACCGACACCGGCAAGGCGGTCCCCGTGGTCCGGGGCTGGCTGCCGGGCGACGCGGACGCGGGCCGGGCTCCTGTCCCGCCGACGGGGCGGGTCGAGGTGACGGGCGCGCTGCAGGCCTCGGAGAGTTCCAGCAGCAAGGGCGTCTACTCCTCGGGCGGACTGCCGACCGGGCAGCTCGGCGTCATCGGAGCGGCCTCGCTCGTCAACATCGTGCCGTACGGCCTGTACGACGCCTGGCTGACCGTGCAGACCCCGGCGGACGGGATGACTCCCGTCCCCGCGCGGGCTCCCGTCAACACCGGGCTCGACCTCAAGGCCTTCCAGAACCTCGGCTACACCGGCGAGTGGTTCGTCTTCGCCGCCTTCGTGCTGTTCATGTGGTTCCGGCTCTACCGGCGCGAGGTGGAGACCCTGCGCGACGAGGAGGCGGGTCTCCTGGCCGAGCCGGAGCCCGCCGCGGTCCCGGCGGTCCCCGCCGGCCCGGCCTGAGCCGAGCAACCGGCCGTCGGCCCCCTACGGCTTCGGCTTCTCCGCCAGCGGGATGGCACCCGTCCGGTAGACCGTCCCGCCGCAGGCGTCGGGGATCGTCGTCTGCGTGGTCGGGGCGGCCTTCAGAGGCGTGTTCGGCGTGTGGGACACCGCCACGCCCGTCGCGTCCGGTGCCGGGGGAACCGTGAGCTGATCCGTGGCCGCGCCCGGGCCCGTGTAGACGCCCGGGCCCGAGTTCGTGGAGCCGCGCGGGGCCTCGGAGCCCTCTGAGTTGCCCGTGGCGGGACAGTTCTGCGCCGGCGGCACCCACGCGAAGCGCACCTCGTACGCGGCGTTCGGCGCGAGCACCATCAGCGGGACCTCGGCGGACGGGTCGGGCAGTCCGGTCGCCGGGTCGCCCGCGGTGTGGCCGACGACGGCCACCTCCGCGCCGCCCTGGCCGGGCGCGGGGCCGCTCGCCGGGGCCGCGGTCACCGTGTCCGGGCCGAGGACGGTGCAGCCGCGCCCCGAGACGTTGGTGACTTTGAAACTGCCGTAGACCTTGCCGTCGGCCTCCGGGGACCGGGCGCTGCCCGACACGCCGAGCTGGTCCGCGTTGCAGCCGGGCACGCCCGGAGCCGCCGGCGGCGGCAGCAGGACCGTTCCGGCCGCCGCGGAGCCGCCGGGCAGGACGCCGGTACCGCCCGTCGGCTGCGCGTTCGGCGCGACCGGGGGCAGGTTGTCGGCGGCCGGGGTCGGCGCGGCGCCGGTGGCACCGCCCGCGCCCTGCCCCGTACCGGGGGCGGGCCTGGTGGGCTTCGGGGCGGAGCCTGTGCCGTTCTGGTGCGGGTCGGAGACCCCGTTGCCCTTGTTGCCCTCCTGCCGGCCGTGGCCCGCCATGGCGGAGTGGTCGGTGGCCTCGCCCCGTGCCCCGGTCATCCGCAGCGCGGCCGGCACCGCGGTGCCCACCAGCAGCGCGGCCGCCGCGGCGGCGACGAGGGCCTGCCGCTTGCGGGCCCGGCGCCGGGGGACGGCGTGCCGCAGCCGCTCCAGCGCGTCGCCGGAGGGTTCGAGTCGCCCGACCGCGCCGCGCAGCAGGTCACGCAGCGCCTGCTCCTCGCCACCGGGCGCGCAGCCCGCGGACTGCGCGTCGGCCGGCTGAGGATCCGCGGGCTCCGGGCTGCCGCCCGCCGCTGCGCGCATCAGCTCCCGGAGCGCCGCCTGTCCCTCGCCGGCGGATCCGCGCGTCAGTCCGTGCAGGTCGCGGTCCTCGCCGAAGGCTCCGCCTCCCCGCAGGCTCCGCAGCGCCTTTTCCTCGCTCACCTTGCGGTCCTCGTTCATGACTGCGCCGCCTCCATCGCCACACGCAGCGCGGCAATGCCCCGCGATCCGTACGCCTTGACCGAACCGAGCGATATGCCGAGCGTCTCGGCGACCTGGACTTCCGTCATGTCCGCGAAGTAGCGCAGTACCAGTACCTCGCGCTGGCGGCGCTGCAGACCACGCATCGACTTGATGAGATCGTCCCGTTCCAGCAGGTCGTAGGCGCCTTCCTCGGCGCTCGCCATGTCCGGCATCGGCTTCGACAGCAGCTTGAGGCCGAGGATGCGGCGGCGCAGGGCGGAGCGCGAGAGGTTGACGACGGTCTGGCGCAGGTAGGCCAGGGTCTTGTCCCGGTCGCGGACCCGGCTCCGGGCCGAATGGACGCGGATGAAGGCCTCCTGGACCACGTCCTCGCAGGAGGCGGTGTCGTCGAGGAGGAGCGCGGCGAGGCCGAGGAGGGAGCGGTAGTGGGCCTGGTAGGTCTCGGTGAGGTGGTCGACGGTGGTCCCCGCGACCACCTCGGGGCTACCCGCGACCACTTCGGCCGTCTCCGTGCTCCCGGTGGCCTCCGCTCTATCGCGGGGCCCGGGCACGCGGCCGCTCAGTTTCGGCAGTCCGGCGGGAAGGGCGGGAGCCGCGGGAGTCGTCGTGGCCGACGGGGCGGGAACGATCACCGGGAAGCCACCGGGGCCGCGGGAGCGCAGGCGCGAGGGGATCGTCCCGGTGCGCACCGGTATGACGGGGAAGTCCAGCAATGCTTCTGCCACGCCAGTTGGACACGCGTCCCCCCGTCAGGGTTGTACGCGTGGGGCAGGCTCATCGGCGTGGTTCCCATTGCCCTCATGCGTAGCCGCTCTCCCCGCCGGTCCCGTCGTACGACGGCGGCCGTCGGGCCATCACCTTGGTCAGGGGATCACTGATGATCCTACAAAGTGAAATACCCAAACTCACCCGCGATGAGCTCCGCGGTCTGCGTGGCGTTCAGCGCCGCGCCCTGGCGCAGGTTGTCCGCGCACACGAAGAACTCCAGGGAGGCCGGGTCGTCGAGCGAGCCCCGTACCCGTCCCACCCAGGCCGGGTCCGTCCCCGCGGCGTCCGAAGGCGTCGGGAACTCCCCCGCCGCCGGGTCGTCCACGAGGACCACGCCGGGTGCCGCGTCCAGGATCTCCCGGGCGCGCCCGGCGTCGACCGCGGCCTCGAAGCGGGCCCGTACGGTCAGTGAGTGCCCGGTCAGCACGGGAACCTGCACGCAGGTCACCGAGACCGGCAGCCGGGCCAGGTCCAGGATCCGGCGGGTCTGCGCCCGCACGGCCAGCTCGTGCGAGGACCAGCCGTCCGCGCGCAGCTCACCGGACCACGGCACGACGTTGAGTGCGAGCGGAGCCGCGAAGGGGCCGGTGTCCTCGCCCACGGCGCGGCGTACGTCCCCGGGATGCTCCCCCAAGGACGTTCCGGCGACCTGGGACAGCTGGCGGCGCAGCGCCTGGGAGCCGGACCGACCGGACGCGCTCGCCGCCTGGTAGGAGGAGACGGCCAGCTCGGCCAGCGCGTACTCGGCGTGCAGAGCGCCCAGTGCCGCGATCATCGCGGCGGTCACGCAGTCGGGGCCGGCGACGATGCCGCGCGGCCGGATCCGGGCCGCGCGCCCGTTCACCTCGGGCACCACGAGCGGCACCTCGGGGTCCTCGCGGAACGCCGCGGACTGGTCCACGACGACGGCGCCGCGGGTGGTGACGACGGGAGCCCACCGGGCCGAGACCTCGGCCGGGGTCAGGAAGAGCGCGATGTCGCCCGGCCCGAGGCCGTCGAAGGCGTCTTCGGTGAGGGCGAGCACCTCGGTCTCCACGCCGCGCACGGTCAGCCGGCGGCCTGCCGAGCGCGACGAGGCGATCAGGCGTACGTCGCCCCAGACGTCCGCCCGCTGGGACAGGATCTGGAGCAGGACGGAACCGACCGCTCCGGTCGCCCCGACCACGGCCAGTGCCGTCGGCCGGGACGACCGGGCGCCGGTCATCGTCCGGTGCCTCCGTAGACGACCGCCTCGTCGCTGTCGGAGTCGAGGCCGAAGGCCGTGTGCACGGCACGGACGGCCTCGTTGACGTCGTCCTGGCGGGTCACGACCGAGATGCGGATCTCGGAGGTGGAGATCAGCTCGATGTTGACGCCCGCGTCGGACAGCGCCTGGAAGAACGAGGCGGTGACGCCCGGGTTCGTCTTCATGCCGGCGCCGACCAGGGAGATCTTGCCGATCTGGTCGTCGTAGCGCAGGGACTCGAAGCCGATCGTGGCCTTCGCCTTCTCCAGGGCGTCGATGGCCTTGTGGCCCTCGGCCTTGGGCAGGGTGAAGGAGATGTCCGTCAGGCCCGTGGAGGCGGCGGACACGTTCTGCACGATCATGTCGATGTTGATCTCGGCGTCCGCGATGGCGCGGAAGATCGCCGCGGCCTCGCCCGGCTTGTCCGGGACGCCGACGACCGTGATCTTGGCTTCGGAGACGTCGTGCGCGACTCCGGAGATGATGGCGTGCTCCACCTGCGCGTCCCCTTGCGGATTCTCGTTGCTGACCCAGGTGCCCGGCAGTCCGGAGAAGGACGAGCGGACGTGGATCGGGATGTTGTAGCGGCGGGCGTACTCGACGCAGCGGTGCAGCAGCACCTTGGAGCCGGAGGCCGCGAGCTCCAGCATGTCCTCGGAGGAGATCCAGTCGATCTTCTTGGCCTTCTTCACGACGCGGGGGTCCGCGGTGAAGACGCCGTCGACGTCGGTGTAGATCTCGCAGACCTCGGCGTCCAGCGCCGCGGCGAGCGCGACGGCGGTCGTGTCCGAGCCGCCGCGGCCGAGGGTGGTGATGTCCTTGCTGTCCGCGGACACGCCCTGGAAGCCCGCGACGATGGCGATGTTGCCCTCGTCCAGCGCGGTACGGATACGGCCCGGCGTGACATCGATGATGCGCGCTTTGTTGTGGACCGAGTCGGTGATGACGCCTGCCTGGCTACCGGTGAACGACTGGGCCTCGTGGCCCAGGTTTTTGATCGCCATGGCCAGCAGGGCCATGGAGATCCGCTCTCCGGCGGTCAGCAGCATGTCGAATTCTCGCCCGGCAGGCATCGGGGACACCTGCTCGGCGAGATCGATCAGCTCGTCCGTCGTGTCGCCCATCGCGGAAACCACGACGACCACCTGGTGGCCGTTCTTCTTGGCATCCACGATCCGCTTGGCAACACGCTTGATGCCTTCGGCATCGGCTACGGAGGAGCCTCCGTACTTCTGCACGACAAGGCCCACGTGCGCTCCTCGCTCAGTCCGTCTCATTGCTGGTGCAGTCTAACGAGAGGCCGCGATCCGACCGCCTCGTACCACATCATGAGACGAAAAGATCAAAGCATACGTTCCCCGACGGGGATGGTGGGACAGCCCCTAATTGCGGCCGATGCCGCCGAGCTCCTCGGCCATGACCCGACCGGCCTGCTCGGCGAGGTCGTCCTCGGTGATGTCCTCGTCCGTGTCCAGCCCGTCCAGGGCCTGCAGCGGCTGGTCCAGCCGGACGTGCGCCACGAGCGACTGCAGGGCGCGCAGCGTGGCCGAGGCGGTGGGCCCCCAGTTGGTGAAGTACGAGAACTGCCACCACCACAGGGCTTCGGTGACCCGGCCCGCCTGGTAGTGGATGAGCCCGTGTCGCAGGTCCGCCACCACGTCGGCCAGGTCGTCGGAGATCCGGTGCGCGACGGGGGCCTTGCGCGGCTCGTAGGGGTCGAAGACCTCGGAATAGACGTCGACCGGCTCCAGCATCAGCGCGAACCGCTCGCGCAGGTCGTCCACATCCGGCTCGGGGCCCAGATCGGGCTCGTAGCGCTCGTCGGGCAGGACGTCCTGGTACGCGCCCAGCCTGCCGCCCGCCAGCAACAGCTGGGACACCTCCAGGAGGAGGAAGGGCACCGCGCTGTCCGGGTCCTCGCCCTTGGCCACTTCCGTGACCGCGACGATGAAGGACTCGATCTGGTCCGAAATCTGGACGGCGAAGTCGTCCGGATCCTGCCCCAGGGCGTGCAGCGTTGCGTCAGACATCGAGAAGTCGCCTTCCTTCAAAGGCACGCCCGAGCGTGACCTCGTCCGCGTACTCCAGATCTCCCCCGACGGGGAGCCCGCTGGCCAGGCGGGTGACCTTCAGGCCCATGGGCTTGATCATGCGGGCGAGGTAGGTGGCGGTCGCCTCGCCCTCCAGGTTCGGGTCGGTCGCGAGGATCAGCTCGGTGACCGCTCCGTCGGCCAGCCGCGCGAGCAGCTCACGGATGCGCAGGTCGTCCGGGCCGACGCCCTCGATCGGGCTGATCGCACCGCCGAGGACGTGGTACCGGCCCCGGAACTCGCGGGTCCGCTCGATCGCGACGACGTCCTTCGACTCCTCGACCACGCAGATGACCGACAGGTCGCGGCGCGGGTCGCGGCAGATGTTGCACCGCTCCTCCTGCGCCACGTTCCCGCACACCGCGCAGAACCGGACCTTGTCCTTGACCTCCAGCAGCGTGTGCGCGAGGCGGCGGACGTCGGTGGGCTCGGCCTGCAGGATGTGGAAGGCGATCCGCTGCGCGCTCTTGGGCCCGACGCCGGGCAGCCTGCCCAGTTCGTCGATCAGGTCCTGGACCACGCCTTCGTACAACGGACTGCCTTCTTTCGATATCGATATGGGGTGCCGGGGCTCGCGGGTGCGGGGCTCGCACGTGCGGGCCCGCGCGATCTAGAACGGGAGGCCGGGGATACCGCTGCCGCCGCCCAGACCCTGGGCCAGCGGCCCCAGCTTCTGCTGCTGGAGCTCCTGCGCGTTCTCGGTGGCCGCCTGGACCGCCGCGACCACGAGGTCCGCGAGCGTTTCCGTGTCCTCGGGGTCCACGGCCCTGGGGTCGATCACCAGTGCGCGCAGTTCACCGGAACCGGTCACGGTCGCCTTGACCAGTCCGCCGCCGGCCTGGCCCTCGACCTCGGTCCGCGCCAGCGCCTCCTGGGCCACGGCGAGGTCCTGCTGCATCTTCTGGGCCTGCTGGAGCAGCTGCTGCATGTCGGGCAGACCACCACCGGGAATCACAGGTCACTCACTCCGTAACTTCGTCGTGTCGGCCCGGGCGTCGGACCACTCGGTCAAATCCGAGCCTACGTGCTCCCCGGGCGCCGCGCCCTACGCCGTGAGGACCAACTCTTTCGAGTGAGAGATGAGGCGTGCGCGTACCTGCTGGGGCCCTCCTTGCGGGCGGAAATCCCGGGAATCGTCGCCCACCGCGTCTCATTCGAAGGTAGGAAGAGCATGCGCACCATTGCGCACACGCGCACCACCACACGTCAGCGCAGGCAGAGGGAGTGCCGGTGAGTCAGCCGGAGATGCAGCCCGAGGGGCCACCCCGGGATCCCGCAGAGGACGGCGACCTTACCGGCCGGCCGTTCCCTCTCGGGGACTGGGGCGAGCCCGCCGAGCGGCTCGACGAGCTCTACCGGCGGGTCGAGGCCGACGCGCTGCGCACCGCCGAGTGGTACCTCGCCGACCGGGCGTGGAAGCGCCGGGGCGCCCGCGTCCTGCGGGTCGGGGCGGCCGTGGGGGCGGTCGTGGGCTCCGCGATGCCGCTGCTGGAACTGACCGGCTCGGCCCACGGTGCGGCCTCGTACGGCTACCTCTCGCTCCTCCTGGCGGCGGCCTGCCTGGCCTGCGACCGGTTCTTCGGCCTGACCTCGGGCTGGATGCGGGACGTGGCGACGGCACAAGCCGTGCAGCGGCGCCTCCAGACCCTGCAGTTCGACTGGGCCTCGGAGAACGTCCGGGAGGTCCTGGGCCCTACGGAGGGCACCGCGAGCGAGGCGGCGGAACGATGTCTCACCGTGCTGCGGCGGTTCTCCGAGGACGTCACGGAGCTGGTGCGCTCCGAGACCGCGGAGTGGATGGTGGAGTTCAGCTCGGGCCCCGCGCCGCTCGTGATGCAGTCCCTGGGAGGTGGGTCCCGCTCGGACGCGTACGTCCCGCCGGCCCGCTTCCCCCTCCCCCCGGGCACCCGGCCGAACATGCCCCGGCAGAGACCGCCGGAACAGCCGCGCTAGGCCGTCCCTTTCGGATCTTGCGGGCCTGGAGGCGGAGCGAAGGGGCGGGTGCGGGCTCCGCGCAGCGACCCCGCACCCGCCCCGGCACACCGGGCGCGTCAACTGAAGATGATCATCGAGCCCTGTCCGAGGCTCCGGGTCGCCGCCGCGTGCAGCCCGAGCCACACGTGCCGCTCCCGCGCGAAGGGGCTGTCGTCGTACGGAATCGGCCCCGCGGGCTCCTCCAGCGACGTCGGCCGCCCCGGTGGCGCCGGCGCCACCGGCGGATTCCCGGGGTCTATCCCGATCGCGGGAGCCACCACGGCCAGCTCCCGCAGCAGGCCCTGGGCCGACCCCAGCGGGCCTCCACCGGCCAGGAGCTCCTCGTTGGCCAGGGGAACCGCGAAGTCCACCGGGACGTAGGCTCCCGCGTGGTCGTAGTGCCAGACCAGGTGCGACTGCTGGGCCGTCGACTCGAACATCTCCAGCAGCTGCTCGTAGTCCCCGCCCAGCTCGTCCACCGGCGTCACCGGCAGTCCGCAGATCTGGAGCAGGTACGCCCGCCGCAGGAAGTGCAGGGCGTCGTAGTCGAAACCGGCCACCGGGGCGACGTCCCCGGAGAGCCCCGGCATGTACGCGAACACCGGCACGGACGGCAGTCCGGCCTCGCCCAGCGCCTTGTCGTACGAGGCGATCTCTTCCGCGAACGGGTTGTCGGGGCTGTGGCACAGCACGTCGACAAGGGGGACCAGCCACAGGTCACAGGCCACTCGGCCTCCGATCAGTCGATTTCGCCGATCGGGACAGCGTAGTGCGCCGGACACGCTCCGCGAAGGGGGGAGCGCAACCCCGCACCGGAGCCGGTACCGCCCCGCGGGCTACCACGTGCCGTCCGGCGGGGCCTGGCGCGGCCGCGGCGGGGGTCAGGGTGTCCCCGGTCCCACCCTCCAGACCCACGCGTCCAGCACCTTCTCGGGCGTCCTGCCCAGCAGAGCGCTGATCAGGTCCCGCAGTTGGGTGTCCCGCTCCTGGACGGGCAGGACGACCGCGCCCGCCTTCCAGTACTCCAGGTCCTGGCGGGCCTGGGCCTGCCAGGACGGGGTGACCTCGGGCGGCTGCGCGCCGTAGCGGACGTCGCGCAGGAGGTTCGAGAGGTGCCTGGGGGTGGCCCCGTAGATGCCGATCCGGTCGGGTCCCCACGGACCGTTGAAGTAGCCGCCGGCCAGCCGGAAGCCGAAGTCCGCCTCCACCTGCCAGTGCAGCGCGTCCGCCTGGCCCGGGTCCGGCAGCGGTACCGGAACGAGTGCCTCGCCGTCCTTGACGTAGTCCTTCCAGGACCCGGAGGTGATGAAGGCGGGGACCGGCGCGCGGTCCCGGACGGTCAGCGGCAGCGGCAGCACAGGGATCAGCGCGGCCGCCGCCCCGAGCAGGCCGATCGTGCGCAGCTCGCGGGTGCGCATCCGCACGATCCGGTCGAGCGCGAGCGCGAGCAGGATGCCGAGGACGGGGGCGCAGACCATGGCGACGCGCCCCTCGATCACCGACTCGAAGAGCGGCAGCTCCACGATCAGCCGCCAGGGGCCGGGCAGCACGGTCTCCGTGCGCGGTACGGGCACCCACGGGCCCAACGACAGCAGCAGGGCCACGCAACCGGTGATCGCGAGGGCCCGCACGGTCCTGCTGCGCCACTGCCACACGCAGACGGCGACGCCGAAGGCCAGCAGGGGCCAGCCGTAGAAGGCGTTCTGCTCGGTCGTGTTCAGGGAGAGGCGGGCGGCCGTCTCGGGGTCGCCGAAGAGCGAGCGCCCGGCGTACTCGATGAGCGCGCGCGGGCTGTTCCCGGCGTTGTCGCCGTGCAGGATCGCGTGGTAGCTCTGCGGGCCGGAGAACTGCCAGAACAGCGGGACGGCCACCAGTGGCAGGCAGACGGCGAGGGCGATGGCCAGGCCGGTGCCCAGCGGCCGCGCGGCCGCGAGGGCACGGCGGCGGTCGACGAGCAGGCAGGCGAGGCAGTAGACCAGCATGCCGAGCGCGGCGATGAGCAGCGGCTCCTCGCCGATGAAGATCTGGTACGCCGCGAACAGCCCGAGCAGGACCCCGTCACGGGTCACGTTCCGGCCCCCGCACAGGCGCATGGCCCGGTCGATGATCAGCGGGATCATGAAGAGGACGACGAAGTTCGGGTGGCCGTTGGCGTGCGAGACCATCGGCGGCGCGAAGGCGGCGAGCGCCCCTCCGGCGGCGGCGGCCCAGCGGCCGCGCACGAGCCAGCGGCGGATCAGCCAGTACCAGGTCCAGGCGCTCGCGGCCATGCCGAGCGTGAGGACCAGCGCGAAGGTGACGGTCTCGCCGAAGAGCAGGGTGACGGGGATGAGCGGGACGTTCAGGCCGAGCATCGTGGCGTTCGCCATGAGGTTCACGCCGTCCGGCATGCCCTGGGCGAAGGTGAAGAGCGGATTGCGCAGGTGGGTGACGTTGTCGGTGGTGACGCCGACGAACCACTCCCACTGGTTCTGGTCCTGGAGCGCGTCCGCGAGGTAGCTGCCGTCGAGGTCGGCCCACAGGCCTTGGAAGACGTAGAGGGACAGGACGAGGAAGGCGGCGGCGACGGCGAGGCCGCCGGCGTTCAGGCGCAGCAGCTCGCGGAGCGCGAGGCGGCGCTCACCGGCGCGGCGGCGGGGGCGCGCGGTGCGTTCCGGGCGTACGGGGCCTGCGGTGCGGGGGTCCGCGGTGTCGGCGGTGGCTGCGGTGCGGGCGGCACGGGGCAGCCGGACCTCGGCCACGTGCCCGCCCTGGCGGCGGATCCAGCGCAGGACCTCGGCGTCGATGGCGGGGCCGTCGAGGGTGGAGGCACCGAAGGCGGCGCGGGCGTGGTCACCGTCGAAGAGGGCGAAGCCGCAGGTGTCGGCGCGGAATCCCGGTATGCCGGGCATGCCGACGGCGCGGACCAGACGGCTTCCGGACCGGCCGAGCACCGCGGCGGGGGCGGGGCTCGCGCCGGGGGCGGGGTCGAGGGACCGTCCCCGTTCCCCGGTCTGGTCCATGACGCGCTCCAGGCGGGCGAGCTCGTCGAGCGGAGTCGTGAGGCCGGCGTCGGTGATCAGGACCCGCCGGCCGGCGGACGCGAGCACTCCGGCACGCAGCGCGGCCCCCTTGCCGGGGCGCCGGCGGTGGCCTCCGGTCTTCCCGTCGGGCTGCTCGTCGGGCTGCTCGTCGAGGCGGATCAGCCTGATCCGCGGCTCGACGGCGGCTGCCGCCAGGACGGCACCGGCCGGGTCGTCGACGACGACGACGAGCTCCCAGTCGCCCGGCCCCGCACCGAGCAGGGCGTCGAGCCGCCCGGGGGCGTTGGTGAGCGTTTCGCGGATGCGGTCGTCGCCGGCCGGGGCGGGGATGACGACGGAGAGCCCGACGGCGCCGAGCCAGGGTGTCCCGGCCCGGGTCGTCCGGGCCGCCGGGTCCGCCCGGACCTCCCGGGCCTCCCGGACCGCGCTGTCCGCGCTGCTCGCGCTGTCCGCGCTGTCCGCGCCGCTCACGTTGTCCAAGCCCCTCACGTTCTCCGCACCGCTCACGCTGTCCGCGCCGCTCGCGCTGTCCGCGCTCACGCCGTTCTCCGCGGTCACCGACCGGCCGCCTTCGGTCCCAGGCCCGCGGCCCAGTCCAGATTGTGCTGGTTGTACGCGTGCACGAGGCGGCGTACCTCCTCGGCGTCCGCGCGGGTCACCGCGTCGATCAGTTCGTCGTGGCCGGACCACAGGCCGCCGCGCAGGTGCGGTTCCGCTTTCAGGTAGGGGACCGCGAAGACCCAGCACTGCACGCGCAGCCGGTGCAGGAACTCGGAGATGTAGGTGTTGCCGACCAGCCCGCTCAGCTCCCTCCAGAAGCGCAGGTCGTAGCCGATCAGCACGTCGAGCGAGCCGGTCAGCGACGCCCGCCGCGCCTCCTCCGCCCGACGGCGCACCGAGACCAGCCGCTCACCCGTGCCGGGAGCGGTGCCGTGTTCCACGAATCGGCGGAAGATTCCTTCCACGATCAGCGTTCGAGCCTCGATCATGCCCCGGAAATCATCCACGGTGAAGACGCGGACGCGGAAGCCGCGGTGCTGGACGGAGTCGAGCAGGCCCTGTCCCGCGAGGTCCACCAGGGCCTCGCGGACGGGGGTCGCGGAGACCTCGTACTGCTCGGCGATCTGCTTGACGGTGAACTCCGTGCCGGGCGGCAGGCGTCCCGCGAGCACCTCGTCCCGCAGCGCGTCCGCGATCTGCCGGCGAAGTGTGTTGCGAGTGACAGCGCCGCTGCCTGGCATAGGGGTCCGTCTCCATCTGTGGGCTTCGGACACCTTAGGCCAGTCGACGCGGCTGAAACTGATCGTTCTGTAGCCGCTTTGCGGATTCGGCGCGCGTTGTACGGACCGTTTACGAGCCCGTACGTACGCGAGCGGCCCCGCACGTGCCCCTTTCGGGGTCACACGAGCGGGGCCGCTGCGGAGGGCGGGCCGGTCAGGCGCGGGCGTGCCGGTCGGCGACGGTCAGGGCGTCGTCCAGCAGGGCCAGGCCCTCCTTGGCGTCCGCCTCCGTGATGTTGCACGGCGGAACCACGTGGGTCCGGTTCATGTTGACGAACGGCCACAGTCCGGACGCCTTGCAGGCGGCGGCGAATTCGGCCATCGGCGCGTTGTCCGCGCCGGCGGCGTTGTAGGGAACGAGCGGCTCGCGCGTCTCCTTGTCCCGTACGAGTTCCAGCGCCCAGAACGTCCCCAGGCCCCGCACCTCGCCGACCGAGGGGTGGCGCTCCGCGAGCTCGGCGAGGGCCGGACCGATCAGGTTCTCGCCGAGGTGGGCGGAGTGCTCGACGATGCCCTCCTCGTCCATTGCGGTGATCGTCGCGACGGCCGCGGCGCAGGCCAGGGGGTGGCCGGAGTAGGTCAGCCCGCCCGGGTAGGGGCGAGTGGCGAAGGTCTCGGCGATCTCGGCGGAGATCGCGACGCCGCCGAGGGGCACGTAGCCGCTGTTGACGCCCTTGGCGAAGGTGATCAGGTCGGGCGTGACGTCCCAGTGCTCGGCGGCGAACCACTTGCCGGTCCGGCCGAACCCCGACATGACCTCGTCCAGGATGAAGACGATCCCGTGGCGGTCGCAGAGCTCGCGCACGCCGGCCAGGTAACCGGGCGGCGGCGTCATGATCCCGGCCGTGCCGGGGACGGACTCGAGGATGATCGCGGCGATCGTCGCCGGCCCCTCGAAGGCGATGGTGTCGGCGAGGTGCTGGAGGGCTCGCGCGCACTCCTCGGCCTCGGTCGTCGCGTGGAAGGCCGAGCGGTAGAGGAAGGGTCCCCAGAAGTGCACGACGCCGGCGGCGGCCGTGTCCGAGGGCCAGCGGCGCGGGTCGCCGGTCAGGTTGATCGCGGCGGCGGTGGCGCCGTGGTACGAGCGGTAGGTGGAGAGCACCTTCTGCCGGCCGGTGTGCAGCCGGGCCATGCGGACGGCGTTCTCGACGGCCTCGGCGCCGCCGTTGGTGAAGAAGATCTTGTCGAGGTCGCCGGGGGTCCGCTGGGAGATGAGGCGTGCGGCCTCGGAGCGGACGTCGACGGCGAAACCGGGGGCCAGGGTGCAGAGCTTGGCCGCCTGCTCCTGGATGGCGGCGACGACCTTGGGGTGCTGGTGGCCGATGTTGGTGTTGACCAGCTGGGAGGAGAAGTCGAGGTAGCGCTTGCCGTCGTAGTCCCAGAAGTGCGACCCCTCGGCTCTGGCCACGGCGAGCGGGTCGATCAGGGCCTGGGCGGACCAGGAGTGGAAGACGTGGGCGCGGTCGGCGGCCTTGACGGTGGCGCCCGAGGTGACATGAGGGGTCATGCGGTCACGCTAGAAGTGCGCAGGTGGGGAGGGATATCGGCGGACTGTATGGGGGTGGGGGGCGGGTCTCGGCAGTCTGTATGGGGCGCAGCCGGCGCGGGAGTGCCAGGCGAGCGGGTCGCGAGGATGATTGACAGCAAGCTGTCGTTATGTGAGTCTGCTGTCATAGAGCTTGGCCCAGAAGAGGTACGGCAACGGCACCGGAGGCGAGCACGATGAGCGAGACCACAGCGGCAACCCAGTCGGGCACACGGTCGGGAACCCGGCGATCCGCGGAGACCGGCGAGACCGAGCAGGCGCGCGAGCAGGCCGGGGGGCGCAGCGGCGGCCGGCGGGTCCACCTCGCGGTCTACGACACCTACGCCGACTGGGAGACGGGCCACACCACCGCCCACCTGACCCAGCGCGGCTACGAGGTCCGCACGGTCGGCCTCACCGCCGAGGAGACCGTCACCACCATGGGCGGACTGCGCGTCCAGCCCGATCTGGCCCTGTCCGACCTGCGCCCCGAGGACTCCGCCCTCCTCATCCTGACCGGCGCCGGACTGTGGGACACCGGCGACGAGCTGACCCCCTTCGCGGCGAAGGCCGAGGAGTTCCTGGCCGCGGGCGTCCCGGTCGCGGCGATCTGCGGAGCCACGGCCGGCCTGGCCCGCGCCGGTGTCCTCGACGGACGTACGCACACCAGCGCGGCCCCCTTCTACCTCGGCGGCCAGCCCGGCTACTCGGGCGGCGCGCACTACGTCGAGGCCGACGCGGTCACGGACGGCGACCTGATCACGGCGGGCCCGACGGAGCCGGTGGCGTTCGCCCGCGAGGTCTTCGCCCGCCTGGGCGTGTACGAGCCTCCCGTCCTCGACGCGTGGTACCGCCTCTTCCACGACTCCGACGCGAGCGCCTACCCGGTCCTGATGGCGGCGACGGAGCCGAACGATGCCTGACCCCACGACGCACCCCGAAGCTGCCGACCCGGCCGGGTGCGGCGGTCCGGGCGAGGCTTCGGTTCCGGCGGGCCTGCCGGACGGGCCCGGAGGGCCGAGCGGGCCCGCGGGGTCGGGTGGGGCCGCGGGGTCGGGCGGAGACAGTGGCTCGGGCGGGGCCGCAGGGCCGGGCGGAGACGGTGGCTCGGGCGGGGCCGCGGGCTCGGGCGGGGCCGCAGGGCCGGGTGGGGCCGCGGGGTCGGGCGGAGACAGTGGCTCGGGCGGGGCCGCAGGGCCGGGCGGAGACAGTGGCTCGGGCGGGGCCGCGGGCTCGGGCGGGGCCGCAGGGCCGGGCGGGGCCGCAGGGCCGGGCGGGGCCGCAGGGCCGGGCGGGGCCGCAGGGCCGGGCGGGGCCGGAGCAGCGGGCGCAGCCGGGGAAAGCGGCGCAGCCGCAGGAACCCGCGCAGCCGAGGAAAGCGGCGCAGCCGGGGAAAGCGGCGCAGCCGGGGAAAGCGGCGCAGCCGGGGAAAGCGGCGCAGCCGGGGAAAGCGGCGCAGCCGCAGGAACCGGCGCAGCCGGGGAAAGCGGCGCAGCCGCAGGAACCGGCGCAGCCGAGGAAAGCGGCGCAGCCGGGAGCGGGGGCGGGGAGGAGTCCGTCCGCGCCTTGCAGGACCTGCTGAGCCGGACCGCCCTCGGCGTGTTCCGCCTGAACGGCCAGTTCCTCTCCGTATCGGAGGAGCTGGCCCGCCCCGCCGGCCTGACCGCGGCCTGGTGGCAGGTGCTGGGGGCCGTGCTCCGCGAACCCCTCTCCGTCGCCGGTATCGCCCGGGCCATGGGCATCACCCGGCAGAGCGTGCAACGCATCGCCGACCTGCTGGCCGCCAAGGAGCTCGCCGAGTACGTACCGAATCCCGCCCACCGCCGCGCGAAGCTGCTGCGCCCCACGGAAGCCGGCCGCGACGCCGTCGCGCTGATCGGCCCGGGCCACGCCTCCCTGGCCACCCGCCTCGCGGAGGCCCTGGGCGAGGACGGCTTCGCCGAGACGGTCCGTGTCCTCGAACGCCTCTCGGCCGTCATGGACACCTTGCCGCCCGACACGGCCGGCGCTGCCACTGCCCCAGCCCTTTAGGGGCCGCCCCGTCATCCCCGGTGGCCGCACGACGACAGCTACGACACCACGCGGCGTTGCCCGAACCCCCGTGTACGCCGCCCGGATGCACCCCATGCGAGGACGCTCTTCCGCCCAGCCTGCGCGCCTACGCCCGCGACCAGCGCCCCGCGCGCGGCGCCCCGGGCGTCCCCACGGACCGCGGCCCGGTCGCGTCGCCGCAGGCAAGCGCACCCCCAGACCCGGTGCCGCGCACGTCCGCACTATTGTCGTGCTCCGGCGAGTCCCAGGGGGAGGACCAACCTGTCATGGAACAACTGCATCCGCGGGACCCGCAGCACATCGGTCCGTACCGTCTGCTCGCACGCCTCGGCACGGGTGGCATGGGCCAGGTCTTCCTCGGCCGGTCCGACCACGACAGCACCGCCACCGACCGCGGCACCGACCTCGGCCCCGCCGCCGACCCCGACCGCGACACCGTCATCGGCACAGGCACAGGCACCGGCACCGCCGCCCACACCGCCGCCGTGAAGCTGATCCACCCCCACCTCGCCGCCCACCCCGGCTTCCGCGCCCGTTTCCGCCGCGAGGCCGCCGCCGCCCGTCTCGTCGGCGGAGCCTGGACCGCGCCCGTCCTGGACGCCGATCCCGACGCGGAGATCCCCTGGCTGGCCACCGCCTACATCGCCGGGCCGAGCCTGCGCCAAGCCGTCGGCCGCGACTTCGGCCCGCTGCCCGTCGAGTCCCTGCGGGTCCTGGCCGAGGGGCTCTCGTACGCCCTCCGGGACATCCACCGCGCCGGCCTCGTCCACCGGGACCTGAAGCCGGGCAACATCCTGCTCACCGTCGACGGCCCCCGCGTCATCGACTTCGGCATCGCCCGGACCCTGGAGGCCACCGGCGACCCCGCGCTCACGCAGACGGGCGAACTCCTGGGCTCCCCCGGGTTCCTCGCCCCCGAGCAGGTCCACGGCACGCCCGTGACCCCGGCCTGCGACGTCTTCGGTCTCGGCGCGGTGCTCGCCTACGCCGCCACCGGCCGACTGCCGTTCGGGGACCCGGAGCAGTCCGGAGGCATCGCCGCGCTCCTGATGCGGGTCACCGAAGCGGAACCCGACCTGGCGGGCGTGCCGCCCGAACTGCGTGACGTCGTACGCGACTGCCTGAGCAAGGATCCGGCCGCGCGGCCGACCCCCGACGAGGTGCTCGCGAGGGTCGCCGCGAAGGACGGGAGCGAGCAGGGTCCGTGGCTGCCCGAGCCGCTCATCGCGCGGCTCGACCAACACGCCCTGGCCCTGCTGGACCGCGAGCAGGCCGGCCCGGACCGCCCCGCGGACCGGGCTCCCGCTCCGGCTCCGGGTCCGGCTCCGGCGTCCGCTCCCGTCCCGCAGGCGGCCTCGGCCCCTACCCTGCACGCCGGGGAAGCGGAAGCGTCGGAGCCCGCGACGCGGTCCCGCACGCACCCCCGCGCCCGGTCCGCTTCCACGGCCTTGCTCCTCGCCGTCTCGGCGGTCGTCGCCGTCGCGGCGGGCGGCACGGTGTACACCGTCATGAGCGGCGACGGCGAAGACCGGCGGACGTCCACCGCGAGCGCCCCGCCCACCACGGAGGCCACGGCCGCCGCTTCCACCACTCCCGTCACTCCCGCGACGCTTCCCGAGGCCTACGTCGGCTCTTGGCGCGCCACTTCCAGCGGCCAGACCTGGGTGCTCACCCTCACTCCCGGCGCGGCCGGCGCCCCCGTCATGTCCCTGACCGTCCAGGCTCCCGGCCTGGCCTGCGCCTGGAGCGCGCCGCTGCGCTCCGCCGCCCCCGGAACGGTGGGGCTCGATCCCTCCGCCGTCACTTCCGGCGTCCCGCCGACCTGTTCGCCGGGCGGTCGCAGCACGCTGCGGCTGCTTCCCGACGGCAGCCTGGTCCGGGAGCTCGAAAACAGTGCGAGCGCCCCGCTCACGTACCGTCGACGGTAATTATTTCGATGTCAATAAGCCTGCGAGCAGAGCTTGTTGCTTCCGACAGCCCCACCGCACACTGCGGCACATGGAGCCGTTGAAGGTAGTGGCACGAGTGTGGGAGCGGATCGAGGCACGCGACTGGGACGGGCTGGCCCCGCTGATCGCCGAGGACGCGGTGATCGAATGGCCCGTCAGCAGTGAAAGGATCGTCGGGCGCGCCAACTTCATCTCCGTCATCAGCGACGACGACCACGCGGACGAGAGATCCGTCGAAGTCCTGCGGATCCTCGCGGACGGCGACCTCGTCGTCACCGAGGTGGAGATACCTGAGGACCACGTCGTCTACCGCGCCGTCTCCCTGTGGACCGTGCGGGACGGGGAGGTCGTGGGAGCGCGGGAATACTGGACCAGCCCCGGCCAGGACCCGGCCCCGCGCTGGCGCTCGGGCTACGTCGAACCCCTCCTCGACCCGCTCGCCGACCCGCTGGCCGATCCGCTCGCCGATCCGCTCGCCTTGCCCTGAACCGGCTTACGACCCCCCTGAGTAGCCCCTGTCATACCTGAGAGCTACTTGGCACAACGGCTCTCCAGTGGGACGCCGACCATGGCCTCCGGTTCCTAACTTCGTGATCAGAGAAGAACGCAGCACCGCCCCTCTGGCACGAGCGAAGGAACCGACCCATGAGCCGCCGCCCCACCGCACGTCCCGACGGCCGCCACCGCGGCCGTCTGCGCCGCACGCTGCTGGCCGGGCTCGTCTCCGCGGCCGTCGTGGTCCCCGTCTCCGCCGCCGCCTCCCCCCAAGTGCCCGCCCCCGCACCGGCGGTCCTCACCGACGGCGCCAACCTCCCCTCCCGGTATGCCGCCAACCTCGCGAACCTCACCGAGGCCGCAGGGATGGCCCAGGACGCGGGCCGCACCGGCCGGGCCGCGAAGCTCCGGGCCATGGAGGCGGCCGGGGACGCCCGGTTCCTCGTCTTCGACGGGCGCGGCAGGGGCCGTGCGATAGAGGTGTTCGGCGATCTTGAGAGCGCGGACCGGGTCAGCGTGCTGGTACCCGGTTCGGACACGACGCTGGACACCTACCAGAGGTTCCGTGCCGGGGCGGTCTCCCTGCAGCAGCGCCTCCAGGCCGAGCATCCGCGCTCCGCCGTGGTCGCCTGGCTCGGGTACGACACCCCCGGCACGGTCAGTGCGACGGTGCTGACCACCGGCCGGGCGGACGCGGCCGCCGCCGAACTGGAGCCGTTCCTCACCCGCTTGGAGCGGGCGACGGTTCCCGACGCCCGGCTCTCGCTGCTCTGTCACTCCTACGGATCCGTCGTCTGCGCCCGCACCCCTACGGGCCCCAAGGTCACCGAGGTCGCGCTGTTCGGCAGCCCGGGTACGGGGGCCGGTACCGCCTCGGACCTGCCGACCGGTGCCCGGGTGTGGGCCGGCCGGGGCACCGGCGACTGGATCGGCCACGTCCCGCACGTCCGCGTCGCCGGGATGGGCTTCGGCACCGATCCGGTGGACCCGGCCTTCGGAGCCCGCCTCTTCGCGGCCGGCTCCGGCGGGCACAGCGACTACCTCAAGCCGGGCACCGAGTCCCTGAACAGTCTGGCGGGGATCGTGCTCGGCACCTCTCCGGCGGCCCGGCCCGCCGGCGTCACCGCCCTCGCGCCGTCCCTCGTGGCGCACGTCGTCCCGTCGGCTGTCACCGCTCCGGAGGCCTCCCGTGCCGTCGCTTGAGCCGCACGCCCGCTGGTCCGTTCTCGCGGACCGCATCGCCGCCGCCACCCCCGCCCACCGGGACCGGTCCGTGGACGCGCTACGGGCCTTCGCCATCCTCGGTGTGGTGCTGGGCCACTGGCTGGTCACCGCCCTCACCAGCGTCGACGGAGACCTGCGGACCACCAGCCCGCTGGCCCACATGAGCGGACTGGCCCCGGTGTCCTGGGTGTTCCAGACCCTGGCCGTGTTCTTCCTCGTCGGCGGCCATGTCGCCGCGCAGGGGTACCAGTCGGCGCGCGGACGCGGAGTCTCCTACGGCCAGTGGGTCGGGCAGCGACTGGGCAGGCTGTTCCGGCCGGTCGCCGCGGTCCTCGTCCTCTGGACCGTCACCGCCGGCGGAATGCTGGTCGGCGGGGTCGGGACGTCCACCGTCCACACGCTGCTGAAGCTCGTCCTCTCCCCGCTGTGGTTCCTCCTCGTCTTCGCCGCGCTCACCGCCGTGACCCCGCTCGTGTCCCGGCTCAGCCCTCTGTGGCCGGTGGCCGTGGTGGCCGTCGTCGACGTCTCGCGTTTCGCCCTCGGCGGGCCGCAATGGATCGGCTGGGTCAATGTGGCAGCCGGCTGGCTGGTCCCCTACACCCTGGGCGCGGCCTGGTCGCGGGGCGCGTTCTCCCGGCGCGGCCGGGCGGCCCTGCTGCTGCTGGGTGGCGGGATCACCGCAACGGCCGCGCTGATCCTCTGGGGCGGGTATCCGGCGTCCATGGTCGGCGTCCCCGGAGCCGCGGTATCGAACTTGAACCCGCCGACGCTGGCCGCCGTCGCGTTCGGCCTGGCGCAGTGCGGGCTCGCGCTCCTGCTGCGGGAACCGCTGGCCCGGGCGATGAGCCGGCCGCGCGCCTGGGCGAAGGTGGCCCTGGTGAACCTCTCCGCCATGACCGTCTTCCTGTGGCACCAGACCGCCATGATGGCCGTCACCGCCCTGGGGCTGCTGGTCTCCACGGACCTGCCCGGACTCCACACCGTGCCCGACTCCGTCGGGTGGATAGTCGTACGGCTGCTCTGGCTGCCGGTGTTCGCGGCCGCCCTGACCGTCTGCTGGGCCGCGTTCCGCACCTACGAGCAAGGCGGCCGGCGCCCCAAGCGCCGTGCCCCGCGCGGAGCGTCACGGGCGCCGGCGACCGCCTCGCGGATCGTCGCCTCGTCCGTCCAGGCCGAGAGGAACAACCTGCCCGGCGTGGTCGGCGGACCGGAGGCCCCGAACAAGGAGGCGCTCCGTGCCTAGGCTTGGCGGCGTGAACGAGCAGAGCGAGCCCCCGATCTCGGCCCCGGCACGACCGACCGCCACGGCCCCGGCCGTGTCCGGGTCCGTGGCCGCTTCGGCGTCCGCGTCTGCGTCCGCGTCGGCGTCCGGCGTGGGCCCGGGCGCGGGTTCCGGCAGCAGGCGTGCCAGGACTGCGGCCGTGGTGCGGAGCGTGGCCCGCGACCTGCTCGACCTGAAGTCCGATCCGCTTCCGAAGATGTCGCGGCCGCGCTGGCTGGCCTGGCTCCCCCATGTGGCGCTCGGCTATCTGGCGGTGTTCTTCGTCTCCGTCACGCTGGACCAGGTCGCCGACCACTACAAGGTGACCGGCGCGTCCGAGCTGCTGCTGTCCCTCCTGGTCGGCGTGTCCATCGCGGTCGCGGTACGGCGGCCGCTGGCCGGGTACTGGCTCGGCCTGACCGCGGCGGCGCTGATCGCCTGGGCGATCCACGGCCACGTCGGTCAGGGCCAGAGCTGGCCCTGGCTGCCCGCCGGGATATTCGCCTTCGCCCCCGTGCTGTTGCTGGTGTCCCTGCGGGTACCGCCCCGGGTGACCGTGGGCGCGGTCGCCGTCGCCGTCGCCTGCACCGGACTGGCCGAGGCCCTCCTCAAACCCGAGCACAGCGGGAGCAGCACCCCCGGAACAACCCTGCTCTTCGCGTTCACCGGCCTCCTCGGCTACGCCCTGCGCTCGACGCGCCTGGCCCGCACCAAGCTGGTCGAGCAGGAGACCCTCACGGAGGAGGAGCGTGCCCGGCGCACCCTGCTGGAGGAGCGCAGCCGGATCGCCCGCGAGCTGCACGACGTCGTGGCCCACCACATGTCGGTCATCTCCATCCAGGCGCAGGTGGCCCCGTACCTCGTGGAGAACCCTTCGGAGGAGCTCAAGGAGAACCTGGCCGGCATCCGGGCGAACGCGGTGGAGGCGCTGACGGAGTTGCGCCGCGTGCTGGGCGTCCTGCGCTCCGAGCATGCGGACGACTCCTCCGATTCCCATCAGCCGCAGCCCACGCTGGCCGAGTTGGGCGGCCTCGTGGACAACGTGCGGGCCGCCGGACTGGACGTCACCACCGAGATCGCGGGCGTGCGCCGACCGCTGTCCCCGGGCGTGGAGCTGACCGCCTACCGGATCGTGCAGGAGGCGCTGAGCAACTGCCTCCGCTACGCGCCCGGCTCCCGTGTGGAGGTCGGCCTCGCCTACGGGCCGCGCGAGCTGCACGTGTGCGTCGCCAACTCCGCGCCCACGCGGCCCGTCCCGCCGTCGCCCGGAGCGGGGCACGGGCTGCTGGGGATGCGGGAGCGAGCGGGCATGCTGGGGGGCGAGCTGGCCGCCGGTCACCGCCCCAGCGGGGGGTACGAGGTGAGCGCCGTGCTCCCCGTGGACCCCGGGCCACCGGGCGGAGGCTTCTCCCCCGCCCCCGGGATGAAGAAGGAGGACTCATGACCGCGCCGATCAAGGTGATGATCGCCGACGACCAGATGATGGTCCGGCAGGGCTTCACCGTGCTCCTCGACGCCCAGCCTGACATCGAGGTGGTCGGCCAGGCAGTCGACGGCACCGAGGCCGTGGCGAAGGTCGCCGAGCTGGTGCCCGACGTGGTCCTGATGGACATCCGCATGCCAGGCATGGGCGGCATCGAGGCCACCTCCCTCATCACCGCCGCCCCGGGCTCCACGGTGAAGGTGCTGGTGCTGACCACCTTCGACCTCGACGAGTACGTCTATGAGGCGCTGCGCGCCGGCGCCTCGGGCTTCCTCCTCAAGGACGCTTCGGCCGATCAGCTGGCGGAGGCCGTCCGGGTGATCGCCGCCGGGGAGGCCCTCCTCGCGCCGAACATCACCAAGCGCCTGATCACGGAGTTCTCCCGGCTGGGGGCTCCCCGGGCGCCTTCGAGGGCGCGGATCGACGAGCTGACCGAGCGGGAGACCGAGGTGCTGTCGCTGGTCGCCCAGGGCATGTCGAATGCGGAGATCGCCGAGCACCTGGTCCTGGCCGAGCAGACGGTCAAGACGCACGTGGGGCGGATCCTGGTGAAGTTGGGCCTCCGGGACCGCACGCAGGCCGCGGTCTTCGCCTACGAGACGGGTCTGATCCGCCCGGCGGGCTACTGAGCCGGCCCGGGTAGTACTTGAGGGGGACCCCGGGAAATCCCCTTCAGCGGCGACGCGGACGAGGTCGCGGCCGACCTACCGTGGGGACCATGAGCAAGACGACCCCCGGGGCCACCCCCCGGACACCCGAGTTGCGGCTGGCTTCGGGCTTCATCCAGAGCCTGCGCCAGGATCTGATCACCGATGCCTTCGCCTACCGTCCGCTGCCCCTGATGCGCACGGACGGGCCGCTGACCCGGCGCCTCCCCCGGCGGATACGGCGGGAGGCCGTATACCTGCCGCATGCGGCCGTGTGTCTGACGGCGTTCCTCGTGGTGACCTTCACCTCGGTCACCAGCGGACTGTCTCCGGCCGGCGGCCTGGTGATGGGGCTGATAGCGGCCGCCCCGATCGCGATGACCCTGGTGCGGCCGGTGGGGGCGTTCTGGGCCGCTGTGGCGGTCACCTTGGTCTTCTCGGTCGTCAACAGCTCGGATCCCAACTGGCCCTGGTCACCGAGCTCGTTCGTCATGTACCTCGTGACGGTGACCGTGGTGGCGATGCGGACCAGGCCCCGGACCGCCGGTTGGATGTGGTTGACCACAGTGGCGATCGGCGTCGGGATGTCCGTCGTGCTGGGCCACGGCAACGCCATCACCCTCGGCCCGATGACCTTCATCTCGGCGATCGCCCTGCTGACGGTCAGCGTCCGCAACATCCGCAAGCAGGCGGAGCAGGAGGTGACCGCGCAGCAGGAGGTCACGGCCGTCGAGCGGGACCGGCGGACGCTGCTGGAGGAGCGGACCACGATCGCGCGGGAGCTGCACGACGTGGTCGCCCACCACATGTCGGTGGTGGCCATCCAGGCGGAGGCAGCGCCCTACCGGGTGAAGAATCCGCCGCCGGAGCTGGAGGCGGCGTTCGTCACCATCCGGGAGAACGCGGTGGCGGCCCTGACCGAGCTGCGCCGGGTGCTGGGCGTGGTCCGCTCCGCGGACTACGAGGCGCCGGACGCCCCGCAGCCGACGCTGGCCTCGCTGGACGGGCTGCTGGCCAATGTGCGGGAGGCCGGACTGAGCGTGGAGAAGACGGTGACGGGCGCCGTGCGCGAGCTGCCTCCGGGTGTGGAGCTGTCGGCCTACCGGATCATCCAGGAGGCCCTGAGCAACACCTTGCGGCACGCGCCGGGCGCGGCGACGGGTGTCGAGGTCTCCTACGTACTGGGCGGTCTGGGCATACGGATCGTCAATGAGGCCGCGACCGGGGACGCCCGGCCCTCGCCGGGAGCCGGGCAGGGGATCACGGGGATGCGTGAGCGGGTCGCCATGCTGGAGGGAGAGATGACAGCCGGCGAGACGGCCGGCGGAGGGTACGAGGTGGCGGTGTTCATACCGGTGGCGACCGGTCACCCGGAGCCTGCGAAGGACCCGGCATGACGATCAGGGTGCTCATCGTCGACGACCAGATGATGGTCCGGGAGGGTTTCTCCGTCCTGCTGAACGCGATGGACGGCATCGAGGTGGCCGGGGAGGCGGTTAACGGGCGGGAGGCCATAGCGCAGGTGGCGGCGCTGAGGCCGGACGTGGTGCTGATGGACATCCGGATGCCGGAGATGAACGGCCTGGAGGCGACGCGGGAGATCGTGGCCGCCGACACGAACGCGAAAGTGCTGGTCCTGACGACCTTCGACCTCGACGAGTACGTGTACCAGGCGCTGCGGGCCGGGGCCTCCGGCTTCCTCCTCAAGGACGCCTCCGCCCGCCAACTGGCCGACGGAGTAAGGGTGGTGGCCGCCGGGGAGGCATTGCTCGCCCCCTCGGTGACCAAGCGGCTGATCACCGAGTTCTCGAAACTGTCGGAGTTCCGGCCGCATCCGAGCTCGGCGGCGGTCGCGGAGCTGACGGATCGGGAGACGGAGGTGCTGGTGTTGATCGCTCAGGGGCTGTCCAACGCGGAGATAGCGGACCGTCTGATCATCGCCGAGTCCACCATCAAGACGCACGTCAGCCGGGTCCTGGTGAAGCTGGGCCTGCGGGACCGCACGCAGGCAGCGGTGTTCGCGTACGAGACCCGTCTGGTGACCCCGGCTTAGCGGATCCGAAAAGTTGTCCACAGCTGTGGACAACTTTTCGGACGGGGGAATTCCGGGGCTTCAGGTCGGCAGGCCGCGGCTGCACGCGCACCGCGTCGCCCCGCTCGACGCCGCCCGCACGGAAACCCACCTGACCACCCGTCAGACCATCCGTGCGGCGCCCCGCGAGACTGTCGGGCCACCCCGGCGCGTCGGGCCGCCCCGGCGCGTCCGCCACACCGGCACGCCGGCCACCCCGGCACGTCGGGCTACGTCGGCACCCGGGCACGTCCGCCGCACCGGCACATCCGCCACCCGGCACGTCCGCCGCCTCAGGGCGTCGGCCGCCCCGGACCGACCGCGCCCCTGCGCCACATTCGGCGCGTCAGGCCCAGCTGCCGGGCCATCGGGGCCGGGTCCCACACGACGGCTCCCGGGCCCGGGTCCCCGGCGAGCCATACGAGGCGCTCCACCGGCGGGTCGGGGGCGTCCGCCGGCGCCGGAGGGGGCGGCAGGGCCGGGCCGCCGCGCGGCCAGGCCCGCGGTGGCAGCACCCTGCGGCCCAGCGGTCCCAAGGTCAGCACGTGGCGTCCGCCGTCGAGGACGAGCAGCGGCGGCAGCCCGCTCCGGCGCAGCGACCGCGCCACGTACGGGGTCCAGCGCGACCCCGGCTCCCGCAGGATCCGGCGCGCGCGCCGGGCGGCGTAGAGCTCTCGGAGCCCGAAGATCACGGGAAGGCACAGCAGCCCCAGCAGCACCGCCCGGAGCGGGGCTGGTCGGGTGACCAGTGCCCCGATCAGGGCGGGCCAGCACAGCAGGGGCAGGACGCAGACCAGCGTGGCGTCCTGCCGCCAGTCTCTGAGCGCGTCCCTGACGGCCATCTCACCGGGTGGGCCGGAACCCGGCGGGCCTGCTTCCGCGCCGAACGTGCGCCCACCCCGACCCGGCCCGCCCCGACCCGGCACGCCCCCACCAGGCAGGCCCCCATCCGGCGCGACCCCATCCGGCACGCCCCCATCCGGCAGGCCCCCACCCGGCCCATCCCGACCAGGCAGGCGCCCATCCGGCGCGCCCCGATCCGGCACGCCCCGACCCGGCACGCCCCCACCCGGCAGGCCCCCACCCGGCAGGCCCCCATCCGGCCCATCTCGACCCGGCACGCCCCCACCCGGCAGGCCCCCATCCGGCCCATCTCGACCCGGCACGCCCCCACCCGGCAGGCCCCCATCCGGCCCATCCCCGTCCGGCACGACCTCGTTCAGTCGTCCCATCGAGCCCTCCCGTGCGTCATCCTTACGGCGCCACCCCGGCGGCGTCACCCTTACGGCGTCACCCCCGCGGCGTCACCTCTGGAGCGGCAGTGTCAGGCCCCACGCCGCCGGGCACAAGGTCCAGGTGCGCCTGCGGACCGGCCCGGTGACGGCGGCGTCGGCCCGGTAGCGGAAGTCCGCCCCGGACACGGTCACGGCGGACGCCCGCACACGCACCACGGACCCCCCGTCCAGAGCCTCGCCCGAGCCCAGCCTCACCAGCACGTCCGCCAGCCCGTCACCCTCCCGGGCCGACACGCAGACGTCCTCCACCAGCCGGTCCACGTCCGCCAGGACCACCCCGTCGGCCTCCACACGGAGCCGGTGACCGCCGCCCGAGGCCCCGGACGCCGCCACCGGCGGGCGGACGAACGTACGCACGAGCGAGCGGTACGCGCTCCACACCGACGGCCCGGCCGGCCGCGGCACGGGCCGTACGGGCGGGATGGCGACCCCGTCCAGCACCACTCCGTCGCTGTCGTCGACCAGCAGGTCCCGCGTCCCGACGGCCCCGTCCAGGACCGCCCGGGCGGCCGACACGGCCGACAGCGGCACGCCCAGTCGCCGTGCCAGCCCCAGTGACCCCGCGAGCCCCACGGGAATCAGCGATATGGCCCCGTCGGACAGGGCCCGCTCCCGGTACAGCAGCCCGACGGCCCGTACGAGCGCGCGGTCGTCTCCCACGATCACCGGTCGGCGATGACCCCGGCGGGCTAGAGCCCGCGCAAACTCCTCCTGCGAGTCCGGGAGGCAGATTTTCGCCGCGGCTCCCGCTGACAGAACATCTTTCGCGATTCGCACCGACTCGCCGTCAAGACGGCGGGCGACCGGGTCGACGAGCACGAGCAGGCCGCCTACCGGCGCGCCCGCATGGCTCATGGTGGGCTCTGGAGCCGACACCTCGGTCCTTCCTCGGGTAGCATCTTTGTGCAAGAGGCCCTTGCGCTATTGCGCCAGGGCCTTCGTCTATTCCGGGGCACCGGTCCGACGGCTCAGCCTGCGGTGTACATCGTCGTACGCCCCCTGACCTTGGACATGCCCCATCCGGAAGAGGTGTACGCCTGTGCCCGCTCTTGTGCTGCTCGGAGCTCAGTGGGGTGACGAGGGCAAGGGAAAGGCCACCGACCTGCTCGGTGGATCCGTTGACTATGTAGTGCGTTATCAGGGCGGCAACAACGCCGGCCACACGGTCGTCGTGGGCGACCAGAAGTACGCGCTGCACCTTCTCCCCTCCGGCATCCTCTCCCCCGGATGCACCCCGGTCATCGGCAACGGTGTCGTGGTCGACCCCGCCGTCCTGCTCTCCGAGCTGCGCGGCCTCAACGAGCGCGGCATCGACACCTCCAAGTTGCTGCTCAGCGGCAACGCGCACCTGATCACGCCGTACAACGTCACCCTCGACAAGGTCGGCGAGCGCTTCCTCGGCAAGCGCAAGATCGGTACGACGGGCCGCGGCATCGGACCCACCTACGCGGACAAGATCAACCGCATCGGCATCCGCGTCCAGGACCTCTACGACGAGTCGATCCTCACCCAGAAGGTCGAAGCGGCGCTGGAGGGCAAGAACCAGCTCCTCGCGAAGCTGTACAACCGCCGCGCCATCGACCCGGCGCAGATCGTCGAAGAGATGCTTCAGTACGCGGAGCAGATCAAGCCGTACGTCGCCGACACCACCCTCATCATCAACAATGCGCTCGACGAGGACAAGGTCGTGCTCTTCGAGGGCGGCCAGGGCACGCTGCTCGACGTCGACCACGGCACGTACCCCTTCGTCACCTCGTCCAACCCGACGGCCGGCGGTGCCTGCACCGGTGCGGGCGTCGGACCGACGAAGATCAGCCGCGTCATCGGCATCCTGAAGGCGTACACGACCCGCGTAGGCGCCGGCCCGTTCCCGACCGAGCTGTTCGACGCGGACGGCGAGGCGCTGCGCCGCATCGGCGGCGAGCGCGGCGTGACGACCGGCCGCGACCGCCGCTGCGGCTGGTTCGACGCCCCGATCGCGCGCTACGCGACCCGCGTCAACGGTCTGACGGACTTCTTCCTCACCAAGCTGGACGTGCTCACCGGCTGGGAGGAGATCCCCGTCTGCGTGGCGTACGAGATCGACGGCAAGCGCGTCGAGGAACTCCCCTACTCGCAGTCGGACTTCCACCACGCGAAGCCGATCTACGAGACCCTGCCGGGCTGGTCCGAGGACATCACCAAGGCCAAGACCTTCGCGGACCTCCCGAAGAACGCCCAGTCGTACGTGAAGGCCCTCGAGGAGATGTCGGGCGCCCCGATCTCCGCGATCGGCGTCGGCCCCGGCCGCACCGAGACCATCGAGATCAACTCGTTCCTCTAGGCACGACCGGCAGGACCGGGCACGACGCGAACACGACGCGAACACGAAGGGGCGGTGCGCCGTACGGCGCACCGCCCCTTCCGCGTACCCGCCGGTGGATCAGTTCGTCTGGTAGTAGCCGGTCAGGTCGACGAGCAGGTCGATGTTCGCCCAGCCCTGGTTCCAGAAGTCGACGATGCCCCCCTTGCCCCCGGGCGTCTGGACCAGGTTCGGGACGGTCGCGCCCGCCGTCCAGTTCAGGGCCGAGGTGACGGGCCGCTGCGGCGTGACCGCGGTGCCCTCCCGGTACTGGTACCGGAAGTTCGGGTCGGGTGCGACCGAGAGGAAGCCCGTCCCGGTGGTGTTGGTGACCGTGGTGTTCAGCGCCCAGCCGTCGACGTCGGGGGTCGTCGTATCGCCCTCGAGCGGCATGACTTCGACCGTACGGGCCGGCACCGGTCCGGCCTTCCTGAGGCCCCAGCTGAGGTCCTCGCGCGTGTCCAGCAGCCGCAGGGGCGCCCAGGCGGACACGAAGGCGGACCGGCTGTCGGGGGTGTAGTAGCCGACGACGTCGACCAGCACGTCGGCCGGCTTCCAGCTGCCGTTGCGAACGGTGATCTTCCCGTCGGGGCCGATCGGCACGATCACCGAGTTGGCGACGGTCTGACCGGCGCTGAAGTTCACGTTCGACGTGGTCGGAGCCGCCTGCCCGCTGGGGTAGGCGGTCAGGTGGCCGTCCGCCCCCGGGTTGGTGGCGGTCAGGTTGAGCGCCACGGCGGTGGCACCCGCCGGGACGCCCCCGCGCCCGGCGATCTCGACGCCGAAGGTGCCGTAGCCGGCGACCTGGCCCTTCGTCGTACCGACGCCCTCGCGGGTGTCGACGGCGCGGGTCGGGGTCACCGCGCCGTAGCCGGCGGCGGGCGCCGGCGTGAAGGAGCCGGTGACGTCCGCGAGCAGGTCGACCGACTGCCAGCCCGCGTTGTACAGGTGCACGTACCCGTCCTCGCCGACCGGCGCGATCACCAGGTTCGGGACGCTCTGGCCCGCGACGTAGTTCACGTTGGAGGTCTCGGCGCCCTCGGTCAGGGCCTTGTCCTGGCCGACCGAGATGTGGCCCGCCGCCGTGGTGTTGGTGACGGTGACGTTGAGGACCACCGCGCGGACCGCGGCGGGGACCTTGGCGACGCCCGCGACCTTCAGCGCCACCGAGCTCCGCCCTGCGACCTTGGCCTGCGCGGCGCCGAGGCCCACGCGGGTGTCCAGCAGCCGGGTGGGCGCGTGCGAGGTGAACTCGTTGCCCTCGGTGGCGAACTTGAGCCCGTTCACGGCTTCGGCGCCGGTCACGGTGTTCTTCACCGTGACCTTGACGTCGTACGAGCCGACCGCGGCGTACTTGTGCTTCGTGTACCTCAGGTCGGAGCCGAGGCCGTCGAAGGTGACGGTGAACTTGTCCGTGGCCCCGTCGCCCCAGGAGACGACGACATCGACGGCGCCGTCGTCGATGTTGGGGATGATGGTCCGCAGATCGATCGAGTGCGCGGTGTTGCCCGTGGCCCGCAGGTCGACCGTGGGCGCGCTGTCCCGGGCGCCCTGCGCCCCTGCGGTCCCCCCGGTCCCGGCCCCGGACTGCGGCGTCACGACCGTACGGTCCGCCGGGCTGCTGAAGGTCTTGCCCTGGAACTTCCGTACCGCGTCCGGCCCGGCGCCGGTCGCCCCCTGTGCCAGGGTCGCACCCTGCGCGGCGGGCGCCGCCGGAGCGACGGGTCCCGCCGCCTGTGCGATCCCCGGTATGAGCCCTACACCCGCTGCCACCAGGCGGACATTTTCGTCCAACGGTCGATCATGCTTGATCCTGGTCAGCGTACATAAGCCAATGTCTCGCGAACTCCCGCGCCGGCCAGCGGTGATGGGCCTCCGGCCCGGCGCGATCGTCGTACGGCTACTTGGACTCGTAGTACCCGAAGTAGTCGACGAGGAGGTCGATGTCGCTGAAGCTCTGGTTCCAGAAGTCGACGACACCGTTCTTGCCGGCGCTCGTCTGGACCAGGTTGCGGACGGTCTTGCCCGCCGTCCAGTTCAGCGCGGAGGAGACGGGCCGCTCCGGCTGCACCGCGGTGCCGTTGTCGTAGTCCTCCCACGCGTTGGGGTCCGGGGCGACCGAGAGGAAGCCGGCGCCCATCCAGCTGCCGTTGCGGACGCTGATCTTTCCGTCGGCGCCCAGCGGCACGCGTGCCGAGGCCGGTGCGGGTGTCGACGAAGCGGGTCGGGGAGAGCGAGCCGTAGCCGCTGGACGTGGTGCGGGAGAAGTGGCCGGTGACGTCCGCGATCAGGTCGACCGGCTGCCGCCCTCCGTTGCCGTCTCGGTCCCGTCGCCCCACGCGATGGTGACCGTGAGCGGCGCGTCTGCGCTGACGACGTCCGTCCCGAGAGTGATCTCGTGCGCGCTGTTGGTCGTGTAGCCGAGGCCGACCTGCAGGTCCGGGTTGCCCGACGCCCCGGCCCGCGCCGCCGCCGCGCCCTCGGCGGCGGAGCGGCCGCCGTCGGCCCTGCCGGGATCGGCCTGGGCCGGGCCCGGAACGAAGACCACACCCGCCGCGATGAGAGCGGCTGAAAACACGAGTCGGCGATTGCGCACCGGCCCCCTTGCTCGACTGAACACTTGAACATGTTCGAAAGCATGCTCAGCGTACACAGAGGGGGCCGGAACCCTGCTAGTTGGTCTCGTAGTAGCCGAAGATGTCGACGATCAGGTCGGCGGGCTGCCAGCCCTGGTTCCAGAAGTCGACGATCCCGTTGTACCCGGAGCTCGCCTGGACCAGGTTCGGGACGGTCTTGCCCGCCGTCCAGTTCAGCGCGGAGGACTCCGGACGCTCGGGCCAGCCGTTCGTCTTGTTCTGGTACTGCTCCAGCGTGTTCGGGTCCGGTGCGACGGACAGGAAGCCGTCGCCGCGGGTGTTGGTGACCGTGGTGTTCAGCACGTAGCCCGTGACGCCGTCCTCCTCCGGGTCCGGGGAGAACGTGATGTAGGTGTAGCCGCGGGCAGGCGTCGCACCCTTCGTCCAGGCGCGGGTGTCGAGCCTGCGCACCGGCTTCTCCAGCGGCACGAAGGAGCCCGAGCCGTCGGTGCCGTAGTAGCCGACGAGGTCGACGACGACGTCGGTGGGCTGCCAGCTGCCGTTGCGGATGGTGACCGACCCGTCGGCCGCGACCGGCACGATCACGGAGTTGGCGACGGTCTGCCCGGCGGAGAAGTTCACGTTCGACGTCGTGGGCACCGGCTGGTCGCTCGGGTAGGCGGTCAGGTGGCCGTCCTGCCGCGGGTTGGTGACGGTCACGTTGAGCGCGAGGGCCGTGTGCAGCCCGGCGGGCATCTGGATCTTGAACGACCCCTGCCCGGGCACCTGGCCCCGCTTGACGCCGTCGCCGACGCGGGTGTCGACGATGCGGGCCGGCGTCCGCGGCGTGTAGCCGCCGGCCGCCTTGCGGCCGAAGTAGCCGGTGACGTCCGCGATCAGGTCGACCGACTCCCAGCCGCCGTTGTACAGCTCGACGTAGCCGTCCTTGCCGACCGGCACGATCACCAGGTTCGGCACGGTCTGGCCCGCCTCGAAGTTGACGTTCGAGGTCGTCGGCCGCTCGCGGCCCGAGGCGAAGGCCGTCACGTGGCCCGCGCTGGTGGCGTTGGTGACGGTGACGTTCAGGACCACGGCGGTGACCCCGTCCGGGATCTTGCCGTTCCCGGCGATCTTCACGCGGGACGTGGTGTACGGGGCGACCTTGGCCGCCTTCGCGGCGCCCGTGCCGTTACGGGTGTCCAGGAGGCGGGTGGGCCCGTACGGGGTGAAGTCCGAACCCGCGGTCTGCAGCGGGAGCACGTTGGAGACCGAGACGTCGTTCGCCGGGTCGGTCACCGTGATCTTGATGTCGTACTCGCCGAGCTTCGCGTAGGAATGCCTGTGCGTGAGCACGGCGGCGCCGTACGGGTCGGCCTGGTCGACGTTCCCGTCGCCCCAGTCGATGACGACGTTGAGCTGGGTGTTCGCGCTGTTGACCGTGGTCTTGAGCTCGAAGCCGTGCGCGGACACGGCCTTGGCTTCCATCACGATGCCGAGCTCCGGGTTGCCCTCCTCGGCCTGCGACGCCACCGCGGCGCCCTTGCCCGCGGAGAGCGCCTTGCGGACCGTACGGTCGGCAGGGCTGGAGAAGGTCTGGAAACCGGCCGAGGCCTCGTCGAGTTCGACGCCGGGCGTATCCACCCCCTGGACGCCCGGCTTGACCGGGTCGGCCGCGTGGGCCGTCACCGGTATGAGTACTGCTCCGGCCGCGACGATGGCGGCAGCGGACATTACGAGACGGCGATTGCGCACCGGCCCCCCATTTTTTGAACATGCTCAGGATGAAATCCCGCTCAGCGTACAGACCCGCCGGGGCGTGATCACCCGGGTATCCCCGGGTGCGGGGGAGTTGGCGCGGATACGTCCCAACCTGGCCGGTTCAGCGGGGCGGCGGACCGCTTCGTCCGCGCACCGCACCCGCACCGCCGCGCCCTACCAGGCGAGCTGCGCGATCTCCTCCGACACCACCGCGCACGCGTCCGCCGCCGGGTCGATCAGCGGGAAGTGACCGACCCCGTCCAGCAGGGTCAGACCCACCATCTCCCCGGCCTGCGCGGCCGCCGCCACGTACGCCTCGGACACCGCCTCGGGGACCACGATGTCGCTCCGCCCCTGGACCACCGCCGTCGCGATGCCCGTCGGGAGCAGCGCGGCCGGGTCGGCGTACGGGCGCCGTTCACCGAAGGGGACCTCGCCGCCGAGCAGTTGCGCCGAAGCGCCCCCGCACACCCCGAGCTCCTGCGCCACCGTGAAGTCCGCGATCGGGGCCAGTGCGACCACGCCCCGCAGCAGCGGCGGGGACGGCAGCCTCCAGCCGGCGGGCGCGTCGCACGGGAGCACGTGCCGGGCCGCTGCCCACAGCGCGAGGTGGCCGCCCGCGGAGTGGCCGGTCAGGACGATGCGCCGGGGGTCGGCTTGCGGCAGGGAGGCGGCGGCCAGCGCGGGCAGGGCGTCCATCGCCGCGGCCACGTCGTCGAAGGTCTCGGGCCAGCGGCCGGCGACGGGGCCCTCGGAGTCCTGGTGGGGCAGGGAACTACCGCGCCGGTACTCGACGTTGGCGACGGCGAAACCCCGGCGGGCGAGGAAGTCGACGAAGGGGGTGATGTGCCGGCGGTCGTACGGGGCACGCCAGGCGCCGCCGTGCAGGACGACCACCAGCGGGGCGCGGCGCCCGGGATCCCGCGCGCCCCCACCGCGGGGGGCGTAGAAATCGACGATCTGGTCGGGGTGTTCACCGTAGGCCGCCGTCGTGTCGGGGGCGACCGGCGGATGAGAGAAGGCCGAGGCGGCCTCGGCGGCGTCCCGTTCGACTGCGGGGTCCGTCATCGGCTCAACCTCCGGTAACGCATGGGACAGGGGGGACTGATGTTCCGGTGTACCCGGCAGAGCGGGACCGTATCAGGCTGGAACGGGCCCTTCCGTGGCGGGCGGCGTCCCCACAGGCGCGGGCGGGGCCGTAGCCCCGCCCGCGCGGTGATGTGACGTTTCGCTACCCGGTGCTACCGGGTCACCCGAAAATGTGACCCAGTGTGCGGGCCGCGCGCTCCGCGTCGGCGAAACCGACGTACAGCGGCGTGAAGCCGAAGCGCAGGATGTCGGGGGCCCGGAAGTCCCCGATCACCCCCCGGGAGATGAGCTCGCGCATGACCCCGGCCGCGTCGCGCGTCCGCAGCGAGACCTGGCTGGCGCGCTGCCCGTGCCCGGCCGGGGTGACCACCTCGACCATGCCTTCGGGGACGTACGCCGCCACGCACTCGAGGAAGAAGTCGGTCAGTGCGAGGGACTTGGCGCGGACGTCCTCGACCGCGACGCCGTCCCAGGCGTCGAGCGCGGCCTCCAGGGCGAGCATGGACAGGATGTCGGGCGTCCCGACCCGGCCGCGGACCACGCCGGGCGCGGCCTCGTAGGACGGGGTCATCGCGAAGGGCTCCGCGTGGCCGTTCCAGCCCGGCAGCGGGGAGTCGAAGGCGGCCTGGTGGCGGGCGGCGATGTACAGGTACGCGGGGGCGCCGGGGCCGCCGTTGAGGTACTTGTACGAGCATCCGACCGCGAGGTCGACACCGTGCGCGTCGAGGTCGACGGGCAGGGCGCCGGCCGTGTGGCACAGGTCCCAGACGATGACCGCGCCCGCCGCGTGGGCGGCGGCGGTCAGGGCGGGGAGGTCGTGCAGCCGGCCGGTGCGGTAGTCGGCGTGGTTGAGGAGCACGACGGCGGTGTCGGCCGTCATCGCCTCCGCCGCGCGCGCCGGGTCCACGGGAACCACCCGCAGGCCCGTCATGCGGGCCGCCGACTCGGCGATGTAGCCGTCGGTGGGGAAGGTGGCGGCGTCCACGAGCATCTCGCCGCGGCCGGGCGCCGCGAGGCGGGCGGCGCCGACCAGGGCCTTGAAGAGGTTGACGCTGGTGGAGTCGCCGACGACCACCTGGCCGGAGGCCGCGCCGACCAGGGGGGCTATCCGGTCGCCTATGCGCTCGGGGGCGTTCCACCAGTTGGCTTCGCCCTCGGTCCAGGAGCGGATGAGGCGGGCGCCCCACTGCTCCGTGACGACCTCCGCGAGCCGGGCCGCGACTCCGGCCGGGAGCGCGCCCAGGCTGTTGCCGTCGAGGTAGACGACGCCGTCGGGGAGGGTGAAGCGCTCCCGGAGCTTGCCGAGGACGTCGTCGGCGTCGAGCTGAGCCGCACGCCGCGCGAGCGGGGCCGTGTCCGGCGTCGAGGCCGGTTCCGGGACGGGGACCGGGCCCGCGTCGGGGTTCACCTGCGCGATCGGCTCAGACATGGCTGCGCGCCGTCCAGAGCTCCGGGAAGACGTTCTTCGTCGCGCGCTTCTCCAGCCAGGTCACACCCGCCGAGCCGCCCGTGCCCGTCTTGGCGCCCATCGCGCGGCGGGTGGCGACCAGGTGGTCGTTGCGCCAGCGCCAGACGAGCTCCGCGACGTCCGTCAGGACCTCGCCGAGGCGGTGGAGGTCCAGGTGGGCGTCCGGGGTCGCGTACAGGGAGGTCCAGACGGCCTCCACCTCCGGCGAGGACTCGTAGCGCCGGGACGGATCGCGGTCGAGGACGGACGCCGGGACCGGCAGGCCGCGACGGGCGAGGAGGCGCAGGACCTCGTCGTAGAGGCTGGGCTCGTGGAGGGCCTTCTCCAGCTCCGCGTGGACGCGCGGCGCGCCGCGGTGCGGGACCAGCATGGAGGCGGACTTCTCGCCGAGCAGGAACTCCATCCGGCGGTACATCGCCGACTGGAAGCCGGAGCCCTCGCCGAGGGCGGAGCGGTACGCGTTGAACTGGCCCGGGGTCAGCTGGGCGAGGGGGCGCCAGGAGGCGTTGAGGGCCTCCAGCTCGCGGAGGGATCGTTTCAGCGCGTCCATCGCGACGGGGATGTCGTCCTCGCGGAGCGCCTGCGCGGCGGTCTCCCACTCGTGGACGATGACCGTGAACCACAGCTCCATGACCTGGGTGGTGACCAGGAAGACCATCTCGCCCGGGTCGTCCGAGCGCAGGTGCTGGAGGTGGGTGAGGACGTCCGCCTGGACGTAGTCCTCGTAGGGGGTCGTGCCGGCGAAGTCGAGGTTCGGGGTGTCCGAACCGCCGTCTCCGGAGGCATCAAGGGCGTGCGACATCGCTGTCTCCTCGATACGTGCTTCCGGGTAGCGGTCCGCTCCTTCCGTGAGGTGAGTGGAGCTCCGGTCCCCTGTCCGCATCATAAGACCGTCGTGCCGCAGGGCTTCAATAGTGAGTGGCGTACGTCACGTCCGGCGACCCCGGCTGGGCCGGGCGGGACGGGCGGGTCGGAGGGGGCGGCTGAGCCGTGGGCGCGGCCGGGGCCGGCCGGAGCCGGGCGGGGCGTGAGCGGGCCCCCGCCCGGCCGCGGAGGGCGTCAGGCGCCGAGGACGTCCGCCGCCGTCTCCGAGGAGTCGCGCAGGAAGGTCGAGCAGCGCTCGTGCTCCTCCTTCTCCTCGATCGCGCCGGCCGCGCGGGCCAGGGCGTTCAGGGCGCGCAGGAAGCCGCGGTTCGGCTCGTGCTCCCACGGCACCGGGCCGTGGCCCTTCCAGCCCGCGCGGCGCAGCGCGTCGAGGCCGCGGTGGTAGCCCGTGCGGGCGTACGCGTACGACTCGACCGTGCGGCCGGCAGCGAAGGCCTCGTCGGCGAGGACGGCCCAGGCCAGGGAGGACGTCGGGTGCGCGGCCGCCACCTCGACGGCGGGGGTGCCGGCCGCGATGGCCTCGCGGCCCGGCTCGTCGGGGAGGTGGGTGGGGGCGGGGCCCCCGAGCAGGTTCTGGTGAATGGACATGACCCCAGTCTGGGGTATCGCGGGACGCGCGAAGGGCCCGGCCTCGCCGTCCGTGGACGGCGGGACCGGGCCCTTCTCGGAGCTCCTGGCGACTACTTGAGCTTGGTGCCGGTGGAACGCAGGTTCGCACAGGCCTCGGTGACGCGCGCGGCCATGCCGGCCTCGGCGGCCTTGCCCCACGTGCGGGGGTCGTACTTCGACTTGGTGCCGACCTCGCCGTCGACCTTCAGGACCGCGTCGTAGTTGCGGAACATGTGGTCCACGACCGGGCGGGTGAAGGCGTACTGGGTGTCGGTGTCGAGGTTCATCTTCACGACGCCGTTCTCCAGCGCGGTGGCGATCTCCTCGGCCGTGGAGCCCGACCCGCCGTGGAAGACGAAGTCGAACGGCGAGGACTTGCCGTACTTCTCGCCGACGCCGGCCTGGAGGTCCTTGAGGAGCTCGGGGCGCAGGACGACGTTGCCCGGCTTGTAGACGCCGTGGACGTTGCCGAAGGAGGCGGCCAGCAGGTAGCGGCCCTTCTCGCCCAGGCCCAGGGCCTCGGCGGTGCGCAGCGCGTCCTCGACGGTGGTGTACAGCTCGTCGTTGATCTCGTGGCTGACGCCGTCCTCCTCGCCGCCGGTCGGGGTGATCTCGACCTCGAGGATGATCTTCGCGGCCGCGGCCTTGGCCAGCAGCTCCTGGCCGATGGCCAGGTTGTCGGCCAGGGTCTCGGCGGAGCCGTCCCACATGTGCGACTGGAAGAGCGGGTTCAGGCCGCGGGCCACGCGCTCGGCGGAGATCTCCAGCAGCGGGCGGACGTAGCCGTCCAGCTTGTCCTTGGGGCAGTGGTCCGTGTGCAGCGCGACGGTGATGTCGTACTTCGCGGCCACGATGTGCGCGAACTCGGCCAGGGCGGCGGCGCCGGTGACCATGTCCTTGTTGTACTGGCCGCCCAGGAACTCCGCGCCACCCGTGGAAATCTGGATGATGCCGTCGCTCTCGGCCTCCGCGAAGCCGCGCAGCGCAGCGTGCAGGGTCTGGGTCGAGGTCACGTTGATCGCCGGGTAGGCGAACTTGCCTGCCTTCGCCCGGTCGAGCATCTCGTTGTAGACCTCGGGGGTTGCGATGGGCATCTGTCCGCTCCTTGGATGTGCGGGGAGTGTGCTTATTGCGGGCCCTGACCTGGGGGCGACGTTGCCGTCGTGGCCATCTTTCCAGACTCGGCGGCGCACTCCACCTCAGCGGCGGCTCCACATGGGTCCGGCCGGGCGGAGTGTTTCACGTGAAACACTCCGCCCCGGCCCGCACGGCCCCGTCCGTCGCAAGCCCGGTGTGGGGGAGGCGGGGGCCGCGGCGCTACTACAAAGGGTCAGGAGAC
>NZ_JBHWVV010000014.1:139838-180244 GCF_042736715.1 Streptomyces sp. NPDC060049 | reverse complement strand
GGGGGGGGGGGGGCGGGGGGGGCCCGGGCCCGCGGCGGGGGCCCCCCCCCCCCGGCGGGGGCGGCCCCCCGGGGCGGGGCGGGGGGGGTGGTTCCCCCCCCACCCCCCCCCCCCGGCCGGAAAAGCCCAGGTCAGAAGCTGCCCAGGAAGTGGTCGGCAGGGGCCGGGGACCTAAGTCACCAGTTGAGCGACCCCTTCCGCTCTTCTCAAAGACCGAGATCGCCCAGCTGGTAGCCGGTGAGGTAGGGCAGGCCGGCCGCGGCGATGGCGTCGGCCGCACCCCGGTCGACGATCGTCGCGACGGCGACGACCTCTCCGCCGGCCTCGCGGACGGCCTCGACGGCGGTCAGCGGGGAACCGCCGGTCGTCGAGGTGTCCTCGACGACCAGGCAGCGCTTGCCCTTCACGTCGGTGCCCTCGATGCGGCGCTGCATGCCGTGCGCCTTCTGAGCCTTGCGGACGACGAAGGCGTCCAGGGTCTCGCCGCGCGCGGCGGAGGCGTGCAGCATCGAGGTGGCGACCGGGTCGGCGCCCAGGGTCAGGCCGCCGACGCAGTCGAACTCCAGGTCGGCGGTGAGGTCGAGCATGACCTGCCCGACCATCGGGGCCGCCTTGCCGTCGAGGGTCACCCGGCGGAGGTCGATGTAGTAGTCGGCCTCCAGGCCGGAGGACAGGATCACCTTGCCGTGCACGACGGCCTTGTCCTTGATCTGCTGCAGAAGCTCATCGCGTACGTCACTCATGGGCACGAGCTTAGGCCCTGCCCGGGCGGACGACGCGGGCCCCACGGCGCGTGGGAGCGGCCCACGGGAGCCGCCGCCGGGGACCCGGGCCGGGCGCCACTGTGACGACGGGTCTACGGGAGCCGCCGCCAGCTCCACGTCGAGGAGATCTCCAGCGGGTCCACCGGGGTGACCAGCTGCGGGAGGCTGTTCAGGCCGTTCGGCGGGCCGGACTGCGGCTCCACGCAGACCGCCTCCGGCTCCTCGTCGTAGACGACCACCCACTCGGAACGGCCGGCGACCTTCAGCTCCAGCTCGCCGGGCCACGTGAGCGTGACGTCGACGCCGTACGGCATGCCGAAGCAGTCGTCCCACGGGCCGGGCTTGGGATCGATGCGGTTGCCGGTGGGCAGGTGGTCGGCGCCGCGCTCCTCCTGCCAGGCCGCGTCGAAGGCGATGCGCACGTCCTCGCCGCCGTTGCCCAGGTTGCGGTGGAACCAGGGGTGCCAGCCGGCCTGCGCCGGGAAGGAGTCCCCGTACGTCTCCACGCCCATGGTCAGGGTCAGCGCGTCCTCGCCGAGCTCGAAGATCTGGGTGACCATGCCCTCGTACGGCCACGGGTCGGTGAGCGGGTACGTGAACACGGCTTCCGTACCGGTGGCGCGGGCGCGGCGCCAGGCGGCGTCGCGGCCGAAACCGTGGATGGCGTGCGGCGGGAGGTTGAGCGGCAGCTGGTGCAGGGTCGCGCCGTCCTGGAACTGCCCGTCCCTGGTGCGCCCGCACCACGGGACCATCGGGAAGGAGCCGTAGTGGGCCCCTTGGCGCAGCAGCTCCGTCCCGTCGATGCGCAGACTGCTGATCCGGCAGCCGTTCTCCTGGTCGATGGTCACCTCGGCGCCGCCGGCGCGCAGTTGCGTACTCATGCGATGACCTTAGCCAGCCGGACCAAGTGCTCAGGCCCGCACGGCGGTGCGGGCGGGTTCCTCGGCGGCGCCGGCGGCGTCAGGGTGCGGCCGCCGGCTGGTGGGTCCGGGGGTCAGCCGCGGCGGCGGAGGGCGCGGCCCAGGAGGACCGCCGAGGCGACCGCGACGGCGGCGGCGGGGGCGATCCAGCGCAGGCTCGCGCCCGCGGAGGCGGCGCTGGGGGCGGGGACCGGGGCGTAGCGGCCGCGCGGCGGGGCGTGGTCGACCTCCTCCGCGCTGCGGCCGATCATCGTGCGGCGGGCGTGGGCGGCCTCCGCGGGCGGGCGCTGGGGCCCGCCGGGGTCCCCGAAGCCGGCGCCGCCCTCGAAGCCGCCCTCCAGGAACGGGTCGAGCGACGGGGGCGGAACGTCGGTGTCGAACACGGACGCGGTGACCTCGGTGACGCCCGGGTCGGAGTCGGAGTCCCCGTCCGGGTCCAGGTCCGCGTCCAAGCCCGCGTCCGTGTCCTCGACGGCCGCCGCGTCCCGGGCCTCGGCCACGTCGTCGACCCAGTCCTCGTCGGGCGCTTCGGCCACGTCCGCGACCGCGTCCCGGTCGCCCGCTCCGGGCAGGTCCGTGACCGCGAGGGCCGCGAGGTGGCCGGCGGCACGGTCCAGGAGACGGTGTGCGGCCGTGGCGGCCGCCTCCGGGGAGAAGCCCGCGGCGCGACCGTCGGCGGCGCCCTCGGCCGTGAACGCCAGCCGGGTGCCGCCGTCCGCCTCGGTCAGGCGCAGGACCAGGGAGAGCTTCACGCCGCCGCTGCCCCGCACCTCCGTGCCCTCGCCGTCGACCGCGAAGTGGTCGGGGTCCCGCTCGGTGACGGCCAGGGCGCCCCGGTAGGTCACGGTGTGCCCGCCGACCCGCACCTTCATCCGGCCGGACAGCGGTCCGGCCCCGCTGTCGGCGTCCTGCTGGAGCCCCGGCACGCAGCGCGCCACCCGGGCGGGATCGCGCAGCACGGCGCGGACGTCGGCGGCGGGGACCGGAACGAACACCTGATGCTCCATGCGGTCGAGCCTACCGACGCGGCCGCTTCCCGTCAGTGAGGCGGCGAAGTCAATGAGGGACGGGACCTCGATCCCTACGAGTACCTCGGGTGCGGGAGCGTCGACGGCGGCAGGCCCGGCACGCGGACCCGTTCCGCGTCGCGGGCGGCGTCGGCGAGGGACTGCGTGGACAGGGAGCGCAGGGAGGGCGTGTCCTGGTCCACGCGCAGCCTGGGTACGGCTTCGCGGGCGGCGAGGACGAAGCCCCAGTCCTGCGGCGGCGGGGCGGCGGCGGAGGCGCCGAGCACCCGGTCGGGCCCGGCGGCGAAGCCCGAGAGGCGGCCGCCCGCGCTGTAGGGGGCGGTGCGCAGGCCGGCCGCGCGCAGCGTGGCCTCGACGGTCCAGTACGAGCGGGGCCTGGTGGCCAGCGGCCCGGCGTGGACGGCGAGCCGCCCGCCGGGGCGCAGGGCCCGCGCGGCCAGCCCGTAGAACTCCTGCGAGTACAGCTTCGTGCTGGGGGTGATCCCGGGGTCGGGCAGGTCGGAGACGATGACGTCGAAGCGGGCGCGGGCGGCGGGCCCGCGGAGCCAGCGGAAGGCGTCCTGGCTGACGACGCCGAGTCGCGGGTCCTCGTACGCCCTGCCGTTGAGCGCGGAGAGCATCGGGTCGGTGCGGGCGAGCCGCACGACTCCGGAGTCGAGCTCGACGACGGTGACGGAGGCGACGTCGCCGTAGCGCAGCACCTCGCGGGCGGCGAGGCCGTCTCCGCCGCCGAGGACCAGGACCCGGGTGTGGGGGCCGGTCATGGCGGGGTGCACGAGGGCCTCGTGGTAGCGGTACTCGTCGTAGCCGCTGACCCGCAGGCGGCCGTCGAGGAAGAATTCGAGGGAGCGGGGGGAGCCGGTCGCGGGGCCGGTGAGGACGAGTTCTTGGACCCCGGTCTGCACGGCGACGCGGACCTCGCCGCCGTAGACGGCGCGGCGGGCGACGCGTTCGAAGTCGTCGGCGAGGACGGTGGCGCAGGCCAGGACGGCGAGGACGGTGATGTTGGCGGCGATGAGCAGCCAGCGGGCCCGGCGGCTCAGGTCGCGGCGGAACAGCCACAGGACGAGGCCGCTGCCGACGGTGGCGTTGACGGTGCCGGTGAGTACGGCTCCGGTGAGCTGGCCGAGGACGGGCAGCAGGAGGAAGGGGAAGGCGAGGCCGCCGACGAGGGCTCCGACGTAGTCCGCGGCGAACAGGTCGGCGACGGCGCCGCCCGCGTCCTGTCTGCGGATGCGCTGGATGAGGACCATCAGGAGCGGGATCTCGGCGCCGATGAGGACGCCGATGGCGAAGGAGAAGGCGATGAGCGCGGGCCGGGACTCCCCCAGCCAGGCGAAGCTGGCGTAGAGGGCCATGGCGGAGAGGCCGCCGAGGAGGGCGAGGCCGGCCTCGATCGCGGCGAAGCCGAAGGCGGGGCGGTCGCGCAGCGCTTTGGCGAGCAGGGATCCGACGCCCATGGCGAAGACCATGACGGACAGCACGACGGACGCCTGGGTGACGGAGTCCCCGATGAGGTAGGAGCCGAGGGCGAGCAGCTCCAGTTCGTAGACGAGCCCGCAGGCGGCGCAGACGAACACGGTGGCCAGCACGAGGAGTCGGCCGGTCCGGGGCCGGACGGGAAGGGCGGCCGGGACGCGGGCCACGCCGCGCGGCTCCGGAGCCGGGAGCACCCCGCGCGGGGCGGAACGGTCGATCATGCAGCGAACCGTACGTCACGGCCTGCTTGCATCCAGTCACCCACATGGGTGTAAGTGGCGCACTGGTTCGGTCAGTTGGCGTAACCGCTCCGCAACCCCGCGACAGCCGCGCGCGGGGTGCGGGGTGCGGCCACGGGCCTAGATGAGCGCCGGCGACTCGGCGGGGGCGGGGGCCCGGACGGGGGCTGCGAGGGGGGCTCGGACAGGGGCTGCGAGGGCAGCTCGGACGGGGGTCGCGACCCCGTCCGCCGTCGCGCCCGCCGCGCCCGCGCCCGTGGTGCCCATCCGTACGCCGACCCGGGTGCGGGTCGCCACCAGTTGTCCTTCCTGCGGGTAGGCGTGCCAGGTCCGCCACCGGATCTGGCCCTCGTAGCGCTGCGCGAGCATGGCGGTGAAGGCGTGCGGGCTGCCGGGGAACGTTCCGGCGAGCCCGTTCGGGTGATCGGCGACCAGCGCGAGCAGTTCCTGCGCCCGCCCCGCGAAGGAACCGCGCGACAGGGTCTCGACCCGCGCGGCGAACTCGTACTCCCAGTCGCCCACGCGCTTGGCCACGCCGAGCGGCAGGGGCGTGCTGCTGCCGGGCATGCAGGCGACGGTCTCCGAGCAGTACACGTCACCTTCCTCCAGGAGTACCTGATGGGAGGCTCCGAGCAGGCGCAACTCCACTTTGGCGCCGTCCAGTTCGAGATTGAGTACGGCCAGGGCGGGCAGCCGGTCCCGACCCAGGGCCCAGGCGAGATCGGCGGCACGCGTGTCGGTATAGGTGGTCTGGAGGGTCGTGAGCATGAGTCGGCTCCGCAAACGCGCGAGGGAGATGGGCCGGGGCCCGCCAGCGGTAGTCAACGGGTGGGGGGACACCGGCACGGGTCCACAGGAAGTCCAGGGAGGTCCGAGGACTGGTCTACTCAACCGAGGGAATCATGAAAGGCACGGCACTCACAGCGTTTTTACCCAACTTGACGGGGTTTACATCCCCTCGGGGGCTCCACAGTTCACGTGTTCAACAGCATCCCGCCCGTACGCCGTAATGCGCGGTACCGACGCCCGAACAAGAGGACGCCCGACGGAAGTTGTCCCCGGCGGGCGTCTCACGTATTCCGGCGACGGACACACGGATCCAGGCATCCGTGCGTCGACGCTTCTTATGTCCACGCATCTGCGGTCCATGCGTCCACGGTTCACGCGAACCATGCTGCCCCGTGTCAGCTGGATCCGCATCCTCCGCCGCCGCAGGACGACGAGGAGGAGGAGCAGGAGGACGAGGAGGAACCGCACGAGGAGGACGAGGAGCCGCAGGAGGACCCGCTGCCACTGCCGCTGCCGCCCGCCCACCAGCTGTTGTTGCCGCCGGACCCACCCGAACCGCCGGACGCGTACCCGCTGCGGGCCGCGCGGCCCGCGACCACCCCGATGCACACGACCCCCACCGCCACGGCCACGCCCACCACGACCAGGACGACCACCATGCTCGTCCCCCCTTCCCGTCAAGGCCCCGGTCCCCCGGGGGTGCGGGATCCCCTGTCGTCCCGCGTACCGGGGGGATGCCCTCGGGCGGCGCGGCCCAAAGCACACTTGAGCAAGTCCAGAGCTTCACCGCAGGATGGCGCCCATGAGCGCTCCCGCACGCAGCAACCGTCCCTTCCTGAACCGCCGTCTGGCCGCCTTCGGCACGACGATCTTCGCGGAGATGTCCGCGCTGGCCGCCGCCACCGGGTCGATCAACCTCGGCCAGGGCTTCCCCGACACCGACGGCCCCGCCGAGATCGCCGAGGCGGCGGTGCGCGCGATCCACGACGGCCGGGGCAACCAGTACCCGCCGGGCCCCGGCGTCCCGGAGCTGCGTACCGCGATCGCCGACCACCAGCGGCGCTTCTACGGACTGGCGTACGACCCCGACACCGAAGTGCTGGTCACGGCGGGCGCCACGGAGGCCATCGCGGCCGCCCTCCTCGCCCTCCTCGAACCGGGTGACGAGGTCATCGCCCTCGAACCCTTCTACGACTCGTACGCCGCCTGCATCGCGATGGCCGGCGCGGTCCGCGTTCCGCTCACCCTGCGCGCCCCGGACTTCCGCCTCGACGTGGACGCGCTGCGCGCGGCGGTGACCCCGCGCACCCGGCTGCTGCTCCTGAACACCCCGCACAATCCGACGGGCACGGTCCTGACCCCGGCCGAGCTGGCCGCGATCGCGGAGCTGGCGGTCTCGCGCGACCTGCTGGTCGTCACGGACGAGGTGTACGAGCACCTGGTCTTCGAAGGCGCCCACACCCCGCTGGCCGGCCTGCCCGGGATGCGCGAGCGCACGATCACGATCTCCTCCGCCGGCAAGACCTTCTCGTTCACGGGCTGGAAGGTCGGCTGGGTGACCGGGACACCGGAGCTGGTGACGGCGGTCCGCTCGGCGAAGCAGTTCCTGACGTACGTCTCCTCCGGCCCGTTCCAGTACGCGATCGCCGAGGCCCTGGCGCTGCCGGACGCGTACTTCACGTCGCTGCGCGCCGACCTCGCGGCCAAGCGCGACCTCCTGTCGGCCGGCCTCACGGCGGCCGGCTTCGAGGTCTTCCGCCCGCAGGGCACGTACTTCATCACCACGGACATCACCCCGCTCGGCGAGACGGACGGCCTGGCCTTCTGCCGAGCGCTGCCGGAACGGTGCGGGGTGGTGGCGATCCCGAACCAGGTCTTCTACGACGACAAGTCGGCGGGCGCCACCCAGGTCAGGTGGGCCTTCTGCAAGAGGACGGCGGTTTTGGAGGAGGCGGTGGACCGCCTCGGTCGGCTGGCTCGCTGAGCAGCGAGCCAGATGGACGTGCGGGCATAGGGCCCGGCCTTTCAGCCGGAGCCCGTGCCGCACGGGAGAGACGAGCGATCGCCCTTCTTCGGGCTCACCCGCCCACCTCGACGGGACCCAGGTCGTCCCCGTCGAGCGGACGCAGTGCCTCCTTGAGCTGCTCCGGATCGGCGTTGATACGTGCCGTCGCCCTCCAGGAGACGAGCGCGCGGTGCACGGCCTCCCGCGCACCCAGCTCCGCCGCATCGGAAAGCGCTTCCAGGAGTTCCACGGTGAACGCGCGCATCTCTTCGTCGTCCAGGTGCCGCACCCACGGGAAGACTTCGGGCAGCGCCAGCAGGAGCGACCGGGCTCCGTCAGCGTGCTTCATGAGCGCGAGGACCCCGGGTCAGGAGGGGAGGTCGTAGTCGAACCAGATGTGGTGCGTGCCGTCCTCGGCGACGCGCAGGCCGCCCCCGCCCGTGATGCCCTTCAGGGCCGCCGTGCCGCTGCCCGGGACGATCGCGAAGTGCTCGGCGGCTCGGGTGGGGCCGCCGTCCGTGGCGGCCGAGTGCACGAAGTTGAAGGCGCCCCCACGGCCCTCGAGGGAGCCCTCGAAGGACTCCATGGCCACGTAGCTGCCGACGCCCGCCTCCTGGTCGAAGGCGGCCGTGAAGAGCGTGGCCGAGCGGCCCGTCAGGGTTTCGCCCTCGTAGTGTTTCTCCATCGTGGCGACTCCGACCGGGAGCCCGGTTTCCACGGAGGGCTCCGGGGTGAGCGCTGTCGGAGTGAAGCTGACGACCTTGAACGTTCCGGAAGCTCTCATCATCGGATGAGCGTACTCAGGCGAGACCAGGAAAGTCGGGATGCATGGCGACGGTGTCGAGCGGCATACGGACCGGGCTCGACGGGCTCCGCGGCCGCGGCGGGCGGACCGGGCGCCCCGGCGTCCTCGTCGCCCTCGGGGTCTACGCGGCCCTGCGCGGGGCCGGGGTGCTGGCGGTCGCCGTCGCCGCCTGGTGGGCCGGGCGCAGCCCCGTACGGGTGCTCGGCGAGTCCTGGGACTCCGTCTGGTACCTGCGGATCGCCGAGCACGGCTACGGCCGGACCCAGATCTGGCCCGCGATCGGGTCAGTCCAGAGCGACTCCGCCTTCTTCCCGCTCTACCCCGTCCTCATCCGCTGCGCCTCCGCGGTGCTGCCCGGCTCCCTGACCACCGCCGCGATCGCCGTGGCCTGGGTCGCCGCCGGCGCGGCGGCCGCCGGGGTCTACCGGGTGGGGGCGCATCTGCTGGGGCCGCGCGCCGGGCTGCTGCTCGTCGCGCTGTGGGCGGCGCTGCCGCACGCCCTCATGCTGACGCTCGCCTACACCGAGGCCCTGCTGGCGGCCTTCGCCGCCTGGGCCCTGTACGCCGTGCTCCGGGGCCGCTGGGGGTGGGCCGCGGGTCTGGCCGTGCTCGCCGGGCTGACCCGGCCCACCGGGATCGCGGTCGCCGCCGCCGTCGTGGCGGCGGCCGCCTTCGAGCTCTGGCGACGGCGGGGCCGGGCGCCCGCGCTGTGGGCCGCCGCGCTCGCGGCGCCGGCGGGCTGGGCCTCGTACGTCCTGCTGGTGGGCGTGCACCGCGGCGATCCCCTCGGCGGCTACTTCGCCGTCCAGAGCGGCTGGGGCTCGCGCTTCGACTTCGGGGCCGGGGCGGTCGCCTCCGCGCGGCACGCGCTGGGCGGCGGGCGCGTGGAGCTCGCCACCACCGTGACGGTGGTCCTGCTGGTGGCCGCGCTGGTCCTCGCCGGGCTCCTGGCCGCGGACCGCACGACACCGCTGCCGCTGCTCGTGTACACGGGCGTCCTGCTGGTGATGACCTACGGCGGCGCGGGGTTCTTCGAGTCGAAGCCGCGCTTCCTGCTGCCCGCGTTCCCGCTGCTGCTGCCGGTGGCGGCCCTCATGGCGAAAGCCCGGCCGCGCACCGCGGTCGTGGTGACCGGGGTGCTGGCCGGGCTGTCGTACGGATACGGGCCGTACCTGCTGCTCATGTCCGGAGTGGCGCCGTGAGGCCGCCTGGGACCTGGACCTAGTTGGTCCCGGTGCCGCCGTCCTCGTCGTCGCCGTCGGTGGAGTCGACGTCCTTCTCCAGGCCGAACTGCTCGACGAGCCACTTGTCGAACTCGATCGACGCGCGGACCCAGCTGACCGTGGAGGACACGAAGTGCTCCAGGTTCACGCCGGTGCCGATCAGCATCTGCGCCTCGCCGATCAGGCGGACGGAGCCGTCGTCGTGCGTGTGGCTGTAGACCTTCGGCCACAGGGTGCGGCGGTTCCAGTCGTCGATCGACTCGAGGAGCTGAGCCTTCTCGTCGATCTTGTGCGGGCGGTCGTAGAAGGTCCGAACGGAGAAGACCTGCTGCTCGTCCTCGCCGCGGAACATGAAGTAGGTGCGGAAGTCCTCCCAGGGCGCCGCGAGGTCGCCCTCGTCGTCGACGACGTACTTGAGCTCCATCTGCTCCAGGAGCTGCTTCACGAGGTCCTGGTCGGGGACCACGGGGCCCGCCGGTCCTGTGGCCTGCGGATCGGGCTGCTGCCCTCCGAAGTTCGGAATCGAGGCCGGGTCGATGCTCACCGTGTGACTTCCCTTCGTGCGGATACGGCCATCCTCCCCCATCGCGCCCACTCCGTGTCCACCCCCGCAGCCGCGATCCGCTCCGGGCGGACAGGGGTAGGACGGCCATAAGGGGGATGGATGCCCGTTCCGCTGGGTTTGCGTACGGGCGCCGGCCGGCCCGGACCGTACGGGCGCCGGCCGGCCCGGACCGGCTGGGCGGGGCCGGGAGCCGGCCCGCAGGGCCCCTGAGGGGCCCTGCGGGTGCCTCAGAGGGCCTTGCCGACCAGGAGGCCGTCGCCCGCCACCGAGACGCGGACGGTGTCGCCGTCCTTGACCTCGCCCGAGAGGATCTCCTTGGCCAGGCGGTCGCCGATCGCCGTCTGGATCAGGCGGCGCAGCGGGCGGGCCCCGTACGCCGGGTCGTTGCCCTTGTCCGCCAGCCAGGCCAGGGCCTCGGGCGTGACGTCCAGGGTGAGCCGGCGGTCGGCCAGCCGCTTGGCGAGCCGGCCGATCTGGAGCTCGGCGATGTGCGCCAGCTCGGACTCGCTGAGGGCCGAGAAGACCACGAGGTCGTCCAGCCGGTTGAGGAACTCCGGCTTGAAGGAGGCCCTGACCACGTCCAGGACCCGGGCCTTCTTCTCCTCCGCGGCCGTGGAGGGATCCGTCAAGAACTGGCTGCCCAGGTTCGACGTCAGGATCAGGATGGTGTTGCGGAAGTCCACGGTCCGGCCCTGGCCGTCCGTGAGGCGGCCGTCGTCGAGGACCTGGAGCAGGATGTCGAAGACCTCGGGGTGGGCCTTCTCGACCTCGTCCAGCAGGACCACCGAGTACGGGCGGCGGCGGACGGCCTCCGTCAGCTGGCCGCCCTCCTCGTAGCCCACGTACCCGGGCGGGGCCCCGACGAGGCGGGCCACGCTGTGCTTCTCGCCGTACTCCGACATGTCGATGCGGACCATCGCCCGCTCGTCGTCGAAGAGGAAGTCGGCGAGCGCCTTGGCCAGCTCCGTCTTGCCGACGCCCGTCGGGCCGAGGAAGAGGAACGAGCCGGTCGGCCGGTCCGGGTCCGCGATGCCCGCGCGGGTGCGGCGCACGGCGTCCGAGACGGCGCGCACGGCCTCGCCCTGGCCGATCAGGCGGCGGCCCAGCTCGTCCTCCATGCGCAGGAGCTTGTGGGTCTCGCCCTCCAGCAGGCGGCCGGCCGGGATGCCCGTCCAGGCGCCCACCACGTCGGCGATGTCGTCCGGGCCGACCTCGTCCTTGACCATGCTGTCCTTGGCCGCCCCGGACCCGGTCTGGGTGGCCTCCTCCTCGGCGGCTTCCGCGAGCTCGCGCTCCAGGGCGGGGATCTCCCCGTAGAGCAGCTTCGAGGCGGTGTCGAAGTCGCCGTCGCGCTGGGCCCGCTCGGCCTGGCCGCGCAGGTCGTCCAGGCGCTCCTTGAGCTCGCCGACCCGGTTGAGGGACTGCTTCTCCTTCTCCCAGCGGGCGGTGAGGCCGCGCAGGTCCTCCTCCTTGTCGGCGAGGTCCTTGCGGATCTTCTCCAGGCGCTCGCGGGAGGCGGGGTCGGACTCGTTCTTCAGTGCCAGCTCCTCCATCCGCAGGCGGTCCACGGAGCGCTGGAGCTCGTCGATCTCCAGCGGGGAGGAGTCGATCTCCATGCGCAGCCGGGACGCGGCCTCGTCGACGAGGTCGATGGCCTTGTCGGGCAGGAAGCGGGAGGTGATGTACCGGTCGGAGAGGGTGGCCGCGGCGACCAGCGCGCTGTCGTTGATGACCACCTTGTGGTGGGCCTCGTAGCGGCCCTTGAGCCCGCGCAGGATCGCGATGGTGTCCTCGACGCTCGGCTCGGCGACCAGCACCTGCTGGAAGCGCCGCTCCAGCGCCGGGTCCTTCTCGATCCGCTCGCGGTACTCGTCGAGGGTGGTCGCGCCGACCATGCGCAGCTCGCCGCGGGCCAGCATGGGCTTGAGCATGTTGCCCGCGTCCATGGCGGAGTCGCCTCCGGCGCCCGCGCCGACGACCGTGTGCAGCTCGTCGATGAAGGTGATGATCTGGCCGTCGCTGTTCTTGATCTCCGCGAGGACGGTCTTGAGGCGCTCCTCGAACTCGCCGCGGTACTTGGCCCCGGCGACCATCGCTCCGAGGTCGAGGGAGACCAGCCGCTTGTTCTTCAGGGATTCGGGGACGTCGCCCTTGACGATGCGCTGGGCGAGGCCCTCGACGACGGCCGTCTTGCCGACGCCGGGCTCGCCGATGAGCACCGGGTTGTTCTTCGTACGGCGGGAGAGGACCTGGACGACGCGCCGGATCTCCAGGTCCCGGCCGATGACCGGGTCGAGCTTGCCCTCGCGGGCCGCCGCCGTGAAGTCGGTGCCGAACTTCTCCAGGGCCTTGTACTGGCCCTCGGGGTCGGGGGAGGTCACCCGCCGCCCTCCTCTTGCGTTCTCGAAGGCGTCGCGCAGCTTCTTCGCCGTCGCGCCCTGGGTGGAAAGGATCTCCCCGGCGGCGCCGCCCTTGGCGGCGACGGCGATGAGCAGGTGTTCGGTGGAGAGGTACTCGTCACCGAGCTTGCCGGCCTGCGCGTCGGCCTCCGCCAGTACGGCGAGCAGATCGCGCGTGGGCTGCGGGGGCGCGACCGTGGAGCCCGTGACGCTGGGCAGGGCGGCGAGCAGGCGCTCGGCCCCGGCGCGTACGGCGACCTGGTCGGCGTCGGTCGCGGCCAGCAGGTCGGTGACGTTCTCGTTGTCCTCGCCGGCGAGCAGCGCCAGCAGCAGGTGCGCGGGCGTCAGGTCCGCGTGTCCGTCCTTGACGGCCCTGCTGGTGGCCGCGTTCAGCGCGTCCCGGCTCCTGTTGGTCAGCTCGGCGTCCACGGGCGGCTTCTCCTCTCACCTACGGTCACTAGGGTCACTGCACGGCTTGCGTGTAGTTCACACGGATAACCTACACAAAGTTGAGTCTATTCCACTCAAGGCTGGGATCGTAGTCTTCGCACATGTCGGCAACCTCCACAGCTCACGACGTGCTCGCCCCGACGCCCGAGTACCTCGCCTTCTGGCGGGAGCGGCACGTCTGCACCCTGACCACCCCGCGCCCCGACGGCACCCCGCACGTGGTTCCGGTGGGCGTGACGTACGACCCGGAGGCCGGGCTGGCACGGGTGATCAGCAACAAGAACAGCAAGAAGATCCGCAACGTCCTGGCGGCGCAGGCCGCGGGCGCCGGCCCGCGCGGCGGGGCCCGGGTCGCGGTGTGCCAGATGGAGGGGCGCCGCTGGGCGACCCTGGAGGGTCGCGCGGTGATCCGCACGGACGAGGCCTCGGTCGCCGAGGCGGTACGGCGCTACGCGGAGCGGTACGGGCGCACGCCGTCGCCCAATCCGGACCGGGTGGTCATGGAGATCACCCTGGACCGGGCCATGGGGCGGGCGTAGGCGGACGCGGGGCCCCCGCGGGCGGACGCGGGGCGCGGGCGCCCGGCCGGGGCCGCGCGAACCCTGTCCGGTTCAACCACTGGACACGGACATCACAGCGACGCCATCGTGGTCAGGTCCACGATGGCGTCGCTGTGTGGGGGTAGCGCCTGAGCGATCGTGACGACGGGGGGAATCGCTTCAGGCACTGCGGGGGGTGGCGGCGGATTCGGACTCAAAAAGCTGGTGATCACGCTGGTCCAGATTGACGAAGACCATGCCGTACCGGATTTCGCAGCGGACGGGCTGCGGGGCGCCGCGCGGGCGACGAAGGCACCGGTAGGCCCGGACGTCCTCGTCCTCCTCGCGCACGACGATGATCGGCTGGCCGAACAGGGTGACCTTCAGTGAGTCACCGGCATAGGGAATGGCGCTGGTGAGATCGATGAACTGCCAGCCGGAGCGGTACGCGGAGGCCATTTCGCGGCGGAAGCCGCTGTCGTCGGGGGTCATCAGTCCCAGCCAAGGTCGTGGGTGGATGCGGCGGTGGCCGTGCCGAGAGCGTTGGGAGTCGTGTCCCAGCCGAGGTCCGGCTTGCCTATCTCACCGGCTATCGTCTCGGTGCCCCCCACGTCCCCGCCGACGGCGCTGACTGCTCCAAAAACCGCAACGGCGGAGAACCCAATGGCAAGTACCGAGCGAAGCATTCTCTTGTACATGGTCGGCTTCGTCCTCACTTGATGGAAATCTTCTCCCCCGCGTGTCAGACGATGGCTCATTCGGGCACGTCACTGCCACAGGGACGATGCATCATGTTCTTGCATGTTCAGGACCCTGGGGGGTGGAGATTTGCCCAGAAGCGACACAAAACCGACACATCCCCACCCCGTCACGTCCATGTGCGCCGAGGGGACGCGGCTCTACACGGCGGCGCTGAGCACCGGGCGGGTCGCCCGCAGCGAGGTCGAGAACGCCCCCTGCCTGCTCGAATTCGCTCTACTGAGGCCCGACCCCGATGACGCGAACCAACTGCGCGCGGTTCCCCCGTCCGTCGCACTCGCCCAGCGGCTCCACCCGCTCGAACGGGAGATTCAGGACCGGCGCCGGGACACCATAGATCTCACCGACGCATTCGAGCCGTTTCTGACCATCAGCGCCCAGAGCCCCGCGAACACCCACGCCATCACGGTGCTGGAGGGGTTCGACCAGATCCACGCCGCCCTCGACCTGGCCACCGCCGAGTGCCACACCGAAGTGCTGACCGTACAGCCGGGAGGGGCCCGGTCAACCTCCGTCCTCACCGAGGCACTGGAACGCGCCGCGCCCCTGGTCAACCGCGGGGTGCGGATCCGTACGCTCTACCAGCACACGGTGCGCCACAGCCAGGGCACGCTCGCCTACGTGGACCGGATCTCGGCGGGGAAGGTGGAGATCCGCACGCTCGAGGAGCTGATAGAGCGCCTCATGATCTTCGACCGCACCGTGGCCTTCATCCCCACGAGCGACGACCGGCGCACGGCCCTGGAACTGCGCCACCCGGGGCTGGTCGACTACCTCATCAAGGTGTTCGAGCAGTTGTGGCACCGCGCCGTGCCGCTCACCGCCGAGGTGACCTACCGGCACACCCCCGGCGGCATCTCCGGCGTACAGCGTTCCATCGCCCAGCTCCTCATCGAGGGGCACGTGGACGAGGCCATCGCGCGCCGGCTGGGAATGAACGTACGGACCTGCCGCGCCCACATCGCCAAGCTGGCGGCCTCCCTGGGCAGCGGCAGCCGGGCCCAGCTGGGCTTCCTCATCGCCCAGTCGGGGATCCTGGAGGACCACGAGCTCTGAGGCGCCGGGGGCTTCGCCCCCCGGAACCGGGCACAACGCGGGCGGCGCCCCGCCCCGGCCTGGTGGCCGGGGCGGGGCGCCGCTTCCTCGTGGTGTTCCGTCGGCTCCGGCTATCCGATGCCGAGGAAGGTGTGCCAGTTGTCCTCGTCCCGTCCGAGGGCGACGCCGACGGCGGTGGGGGCGCCCTGGACGAGCCATTCGTTGCCGGTGGTGCCGACGGCCCAGATGTCCGCGACGCCGTCACCGTTGGCGTCGGACGTACCGAGGACCCGCGGGTACTCGGCACGGCCCCAGCCGGTGGTGGCGTAGGTGTAGTCCACGCCGCCCTCGGCGTTCGCCGCGAACTGCAGCGAGGCCAGATCGGCGCCGCCGTTGGCGCCCGCCTTGCCCTTGCGCAGGGCCAGACCGCGGTTCGCGTTGGCGTTGTCGCGGAAGAGCAGGTCGGGAACCTTGTCGCCCGACACGTCGCGCACGCCCACGATGTCGCGGGCGGCCCAGCCGGTGGCCATCTTCCGGTACGAGGCGAAGCTGGAGCCCGTGTAGCCCGAGAAGGCCCAGAAGCCGTCCGCGTCCAGGGCGAACAGGTCGCCCAGGCCGTCACCGTCGACGTCCTCGGTGACCACGATCTGCCGGAACGTCGCCGGGTCCGGCGCGCTCAGCGGGAGCTGCATCTCCTGGCGGCGGCCGACGTCGAACTGGCCGGTGCCGGTGCCCGGGTAGATGTACATCTTCCCGTCGGGCATGACCGCGATGAGGTCGGTGAGACCGTCACCCGGGTGCCAGTCGGTGGCGTGCCCGATCAACGCGGCCTTGCCCGTGGCCGGGTCCTTCCAGTAGCCGGGGGCCACCACCGCGCCGTTCTCCACCGCACCCGGAATGAAGGCGTCGGTGTCGCCCTGCTTGTCACCGGCGTACGTGCGCAGGTTTCCGGCGGCGTCGATGGCCAGCAGGTCGGGCGAGCCGTCACCGGTCACGTCACCGGGGGTGTCGGTGCCGGGGCGGGCCTGGACGTAGAAGAGGTACTCGGTCGGCACCGAGATGTTGCCGGCCTTGTTGACGGTCCGGACGTACAGGACGTTCGGACCGGCGGTGTCGACCTGGAGCTTGATGGACGCCAGGTCGTTCTGCCAGGGCGTGACCTTGTTCTCCCAGGTGGGGTGGTTCAGGCTCCACTGGTACTCGCGGATGTCCGCGGCCGCGGTGCCGTTGCCGAGGATCTCGATCCACTGGTCGGGAGTGCTGGCGGGGTTCAGGCTCCACTCGGCCCCGTCCGGTCCCGGCGGGGGGAAGTGGGAGGAGCGCACGGCCGGGTTGGCGGGCGCCGTGTGGTCGACGGTGAAGGTGCACCAGCCCGGTGAACCGGAGTCGGCCGGGCCCGAACCCGGAGACCACCATCCGTCCCAGTCCTGTGCGCGAGCCAGCCAGAAGTACTTGCGGCCCGACGTGAACTTGTCCAGGGGCACGCTGCGGGTGACCACGCCGGAGCTGTTCACCTGCATCCACTCGTTCCAGACGTTCGCGCCACTGGCGGCGTCCCAGACCTCGAGCTGCAGCATCTTGAGGTTGCCGTCGCGGTCGTTGCCCTTGATCTGGAACGACACGTCGGTCTTGCCGATGCTCGTACCCGGGCTGCTCGTCAGGCACGGGCCACCGGGAGAGGTGCTCATGTTCGACGCGACGGGGACGTCCGGCGGGGTGTTGTAGGTGACCTCGATGTACGGGGCGCTCTCACCGTTGGCGAGGAGCTTCTTCCAGTAGTACGAATCCGACTCGCTCGGTGCCTTGAACCCGAGGGACAGCGCGCCCCAGCGGCCGTTCGCGGCTTCGGTGACCAGGCCCTTGATGTCGGGGGCGACCCAGTTGTCGGGGCAGGAGCTGTTGTAGCCGTAGCCGGCGCTCTCGGTGGCGACCTTCTTGGTCCACCAGCCCGTCGTGTTGTTCCACGTGCTCGACGAACCCACGTAGGGGGTCGAGTAGATGTCCATGTCCTTGCGCGAGCAGGACCACGAATACGTCTGCAGGGCGCGCACGACCGCGGTCTGAATGCCCGCACCGTGGAGCTCGGTGCCGAAATCGAAGTTGAACACCGAGCGGGACGTGCCGCCCGAGTCCGACTCGTATCCGACGCGGGCCTCGTTCGTACCGCTCGCGTTGTAGTTCTGGCCGTTGTAGAAACTCGAATTGCCGGCCGTCTTGTACAGCAGCGACCAGGAACGCTTGTGACCCTTGAACGACGGGTCCACGAACACCGGGTACACCGTGTCGGCGGCGTTCAGCAGCGCCGCGTCGGGCTTCAGTGAGAGCGTGCCCTCCGCGAGGGAGGCGGCGGCGACCGAGAGGTGCGCCCGCTCCGCGCCCGCCAGACCGGCCAGACCGAGCGTCGGGTGGTCCTTGGCGGCCGCCGGTGCCTTCCACGCCGCGACGTCGTCCGTCGTGGCGACCTTGCCGGAGGAGTCCCACATCAGCGGGGACGGCGAGCCGGCGACCTCGTCGCCGTTGGCGTCACGCGCCGACAGCGCGCCGGACTCCGCGTCCAGCTGGAACGCCAGGTCGGGCGAGGCCAGGCGGTAGTTCAGTTCGGCCAGCAGCGGATCGGCCGCGGCCGTCTTGTCCTTGACGACAAGGAGGTGCGAATAGCCGCCGTCCTGCGCGGTCATCAGCAGGTCGATGCCGGGGCGCACGTTCTCGTACAGCGCGCGCGGACCGTCGATGACGGGCTCGGGCAGCACGCCCGGCCAGCTCACCGTCATCTCGTGCCCGTCCACGCCCAGACGCACCAGCTCCGTCCACACCTGGCCGGGCGCGTCCACCGTCAGGGCGGAACGCACGACGCCGCGCGAGGCCCGGTCACCGGCCGCGGCGCCGGCGGTACCGGCGCTGAAGACGACGCGCCCGTTCACCGCCTTCGCGGCATAACCGGTCTCCGTCTTCGCGAGGTCGGTGTCGACGGGCTTCCACTGGTCGCCCACCTTGGCGCGGGTCGCCGAGCTGGAAATCTTCTTCTTGAACAGGCCGTCAGGCTGTGCCCACGTGGTGGTGTTGGGGCTTCGGTCGGCCGTGGCCTCGACGTCCTTGCCGCTCTCGGCGGCCCGCTCGCGCGCCTCGGAGGCCGAGACCGGAGCGCCCGCCCCCTCGGCGGCGGGCTTCTTGTCCTGCTCGCCGCTCCCGCTCACCTGCACGCCGACCGGCACGGCGACCGCCAGCGCGAGCAGGGCGGCCACACCGCCCAGAGTCCTGCGGCGGCGGAACCACCTGGGTCTCGGTGGGTCGTCGGCCACAGCCGCCGCCTCGGTCTCGGAATCGCTGACAAGCATTCTTCGTTCTCCCCCTCGGGCGCCAAATCGAACGCACGTACTTCACTTTGCCCATTGATGACAAAAGTGCGACCCGATCATGGACCATCTTCCGGCCCGAAACACCCTCCAACTGGCGCAATCGCAAGCCCTGATGACACCGAATCACCCAGTTTCTCCCTACATGCGAATCTCCTCAAGTGATTAAGACCACTCCAACCCCGGTTGTGGTGGACTTCCGGCGAGCACTCCCCCCAAGATCTGCTGGCAATTTGTCAATCCTTTGCCGTCCGAGTGTCCAATAACCGGACGGCAGCGGTATGGGGGGAATACATGTCGCCCTTTGCGGCGCACAATTTGCGCCTGCCCGGAAACGGGAAGGCGCGCAAAAAACTGGCGCGTACCGGAGTCACACTCTCCGTGGTGCTGCTGGCCACTCTTCTGCCCGCGCAGGCATGGGCGGCCCCGCCCGGCTCGCGCTCCGGCGTCCAACTGCCCGACCTGCAGGCCGACCTGAAGGCCAAGCTCGACAAGGTCGAGGCCGCGAAGCTGGAGGGCTGGGCCGGCGCTCCCGCGCAGCCTCCGGCGGGGTACGAACCTTCGAAGGTGACTCCCCCGGCGGCCGGTACGGCGGATGTCGCACTCAATGCGGGCAGCGGAACGGCACTGGTGAAGGCGGGCACGCTGCCCATCAGCATCGGCAAGGCCTCGCCCACCGAGAGCAACCCGACCCCGCCGGCGCCCTCGGGCACCTGGGCGGTGTCCGTCGAAGCCCGCACGGCCACGGAGGCAGCCGGCCTCGACGGCGCGATCATCAAGGTCACGCCGCCGGCCGAGGGCTCGACCCCGGTCGACGTGCAGCTGGACTACAAGCAGTTCGAGGACCTGTACGGCACCGAGTGGTCCACGCGCCTGGAACTCAAGCAGCTCCCCGCGTGCTTCCTGACGACGCCGACCCTTCCCGAATGCAGCGCCGCAAAGCGCATCCCGAGCACCAACGACCCCGCCACGGGCACCGTCCGCGCGACCGTCGATCCGGCCACGGCGCCGGGCCAGGGCATGCGCACCATGGCCGTCGGCGGCGGCGGTCCGACCGTGCTGGCCGCCACGGACTCCGCGTCCGGAGCGGGCGGCACGTACAAGGCCACCTCGCTCTCCCCGTCCGGCAGTTGGACGGCGGGCGGCAGCGGCGGCGGCTTCTCCTGGAGCTACCCCCTCGGCGTCCCGGCGGCCCCGGCGGGCCCGGAGCCGAAGATCGCCCTCTCCTACGGCTCCCAGGCGGTGGACGGCAAGACGTCCGTCGCCAACGGCCAGGCCTCGTGGGTCGGTGACGGCTGGGACTACCACCCGGGCTTCGTCGAGCGGCGCTACCGCTCCTGCTCGGCCGACCTCAAGAACGCGCCGAACAACGACAACAGCGCGGACAAGAAGAAGAACGACCTGTGCTGGGCCGGCGACAACATGGTGATGTCGCTCGGCGGCAGCACCACCGAGCTGGTCCACGACACCGCCACCGGCGCGTGGATCCCCGCCAACGACGACGGCTCCAAGGTCGAGCGCAAGACCGACGCGAACGTCGCCAACGGCGCCAAGGACGGCGAGTACTGGGTCGTCACCACCCGCGAGGGCACCAAGTACTCCTTCGGCCGCCACGACGTGGACGGCGCCGGCACCCGGCCCGTGACGGACTCGGTCTTCAACGTCCCCGTGTTCGGCAACCACGCCGGTGAGCCCTGCCACGCGACCGCCTTCGCGGACTCCTCCTGCAAGCAGGCCTGGCGCTGGAACCTCGACTACGTCGAGGACGTCCACGGCAACGCACTGATCATCGACTGGAAGCGGGAAGAGAACCGCTACTCCAAGAACGAGAAGTACAAGGAGAAGAACAGCGCCGAGGTCGGATACGTCCGCGGCGGCTACCCGACGCAGATCTCCTACGGCCTGCGCTCGGACAACCTCTCCGGCCCCCCGGCCGCCAAGGTCGAGTTCACCGTGGCCGAGCGCTGCAAGGCCGAAGGCGCCACGAAGTGCGAGGACGCCGAGTTCGAGTCGAAGAACTACGAGCTCAAGCAGCCCTGGTGGGACACTCCGTCCACGCTGAACTGCACCTTCACCGCGGAGACCTGCTACGTCTCCGTGCCCAGCTTCTGGACCCGTAAGCGCCTGACCGGCATCACCACCTACGGCCAGCGCACCGAGGGCACCACCGACCTGTCCAAGGTCGACTCGTGGACCCTGGACCAGTCGTTCCCGAAGCAGCGCACCGACACCCACCCGCCGCTGTGGCTGGAGTCGATCACGCGCACCGGTTACGGCACGAAGAAGGACGAGAACGGCAACCAGCTCAGCGCCTCGCTGCCGGCCGTCTCCTTCCTCGCCAACGTCCAGGACATGCCCAACCGCGTCGCGAAGAGCGCCACCGACGCCACCCCGGACTACGACCGCCTGCGCGTGGAGACCATCCGCAACGAGACCGGCGGCGAGGTCTACGTCGACTACTCGGCCCCGTGCCCGGTCGGCGCCACCCACCCGAAGCCCGAGGAGAACACGGGCCGCTGCTTCCCCAACCACTGGTCCCCGGACGGTGAGCTGGAGACGCCGCCGCTGGAGTGGTTCAACAAGTACGTCGTCGAGAACGTCGTCGAGAAGGACCGCGTCGCGCGCCAGCCCGACGTCACCACCAGCTACACCTACGAGGGCGACGCCGCCTGGGCCAAGGCGGACGACGAGTTCACCAAGCCCGAGCTGCGCACCTACGACCAGTGGCGCGGCTACGCCTCGGTCGTCACGACCAAGGGCGTCACCGCCAACGCCGGCAAGCCGGACGCCACCGAGCAGTCCCAGACCCGGACCCGCTACTTCCGCGGCATGTCCGGCGACGCGGGGCGCGCGGTGGTCACCGTCAAGGACTCCACCAATACCGAGACCCTCGGCGACGACCTGCCGCAGTACCAGGGCAAGGTCGCGGAGAGCATCACGTACACCAAGGCCGGGGCCGGCGCCGCCGTCGCCGCCCGCGACCTGAACTGGTACGAGAGCAAGAAGACGGGCTCCCGGCCGCGCGACGGCACCAGCGACCTCCAGGCCTTCCGCGTCGACACCTCGCGGATGGACCGGTACGAGGCGATCGAGGGCGGCATGCGCCTGAGCCGTGCGGTCGACACCTTCGAGCCCACCTACGGCTTGAAGACCACCGCGCAGAGCGAGGCCATGACCTCGAACGGCTCCGGCGGCTGGACGGTCAACGAGCAGAGCTGCACCACCAGCACCTACGTACACAACACCGCCAAGCACCTGATCGGACTTCCGCAGTCGGCCCGTTCCACCTCCGGCACCTGCGCTCAGGCGGCCACGGGCACCCTGCTGTCGAACACCCGCACCTCGTACGACGTCCTGAACGCCTTCGGCGCCGCTCCGGTGAAGGGTCTGCCCTTCCAGACGGACACCCAGGACGGAGCGGGCACCGGCTGGGTCACCACGGGGCGCTTCGAGTACGACGCCCTGGGCCGCGTGGTCAAGTCGCAGGACCCCGACAACAACGCCGTCACCACGACCTTCACCCCGGCGACCGGGCCCGCCTTCAGTCAGACGGCGACCAACGCCCTGAACCACAAGTCGACGACCAAGTTCGACCCGGCCCGCGGCACCGTGCTGGAGGTCACCGACCAGAACGGCCGCAAGGTCACCTCCGGCTACGACCCCCTGGGCCGTACCACCGCGGTCTGGACGCCTTCCCAGAACCCGGCCATCGACAAGGCCCGGCAGACCTTCGAGTACCAGATCACCGAGCACGAGCCGCCGGCCGTCACCTCGCGCACGCTGCGGGACAACGGCACCTACGAGAGCTCCATCGAGATCTACGACGGCCTGCTGCGCCCGCGTCAGACGCAGGTCGAGGCCGCGGGTGGCGGCCGCCTGGTCAACGACAAGCTGTACAGCGCGAGCGGCACCGTCCGCCGGACCAACAACAGCTACTACGCGGAGGGTGAGCCGAACAAGGACATCTTCGTCCCGGAGACGGACTTCCACATCCCCAACGCCACCGCGACCGCGTACGACGGTCTCGGGCGGTCGGTGCGCGCCACCACCCTCTTCGAGGGCACCGCGCACCACTCCGACGTATTCATGTACGCCGGCAACTGGACCATCCACCGCAGCGGGATGTCGGCCGACGGCTCGGCCCCGCTGCCGGGCAGCCAGGCCACCAAGTCCTGGACCGACGTGCTGGACCGCACGACGCTCATCCAGAGGTACACGGCCACCGACCTGACCACCTGGACCGACACCAAGTACGCCTACGACGTACGCGGGAAGTTGTCCAAGGTCACCGACCCGAACAACAACAGCTGGACGTACTCCTACGACGCCCGAGGCCGTCTGGTCGCGTCCACGGACCCTGACATGGGCTCCTCGTCGTTCGGCTACAACAACCTCGACAAAGAGGCCTGGTCGGAGAACGCGGCCGGCACGAAGGCCTTCACCATCTACGACAAGCTCGGCCGCAAGACCGAGTCGCGCGAGGGTTCGGCGACCGGGACCCTGACGGCGTCGTGGGCCTACGACACGGTGGCCGGGGCGAAGGGCATGGCCGCCTCGTCCACGTCCTACCTCAACGGGACGGCGTTCAAGTCCGAGGTCACCGGCTACGACCCCGAGTACCGCCCCACCGGTGCGAAGCTCACCATTCCCGACACCGCGGCCACCAAGGGTCTGGCCGGAACGTACGCCTACTCCACCACCTACACCCCCACGGGTGCGGTCCAGTCGACGACGCTGCCCGCCACCCCGGGCGGTCTGGCCGCCGAGAAGCTGGTCACCCGCTACAACGCCGACGGCCTGCCGGTGACCACCTCGGGCCTGTCCTGGTACACCGCGGACACGATCTACAGCCCCTTCGGAGAGGTCCTGCGCACCGCGTCGGGCAACGCCCCGAACCGGGTGTGGACGACCAACCTGCACGACCCGAACACGGGTCTCGTCACGCAGTCGATCTCCGACCGGGAGACGGCCAACTACAACCGGCTCTCCGCGGTGTCCTACACCTACGACGTGGCCGGCAACCCGACCTCGATCACGGACACCCAGCCGGGCGGCAAGATCGACCGGCAGTGCTTCTCCTACAGCCCGATGGGCCAGCTAACCCAGGCCTGGACCGGCAAGACGGCGGCCTGCACCGGGCCCTCGCTGGGCGACGTCACCGCCGGACCGGACGGTGACGGCTACTGGCAGTCGTACGAGTTCGACAAGATCGGCAACCGCACGCGGCTGGTGAACCACAACCTCACCGACTCGGCGCTGGACCAGACGTCGACGTACACCTACGGCATCGATCCGCCCGGTGGCAGCCAGCTCCTGGTCAAGAGCCAGCCCCACGCGCTCACCAAGGTGGAGAAGAAGCAGGGCACGACGCTGCTCTCCCAGTCCACCTACGAGTACGACTCCTCGGGCAACACCAAGAGCCGGAAGATCGACGCCGACACCCAGGCACTGACCTGGAACCGGAGGAACAACCTCACCTCGGCGAGCAGCCCCGGCATCGGCGCCGTAGCTGTCACGGGCCTGGCCGGCAAGTGCCTCGATGTGGCCGAGGGCTCCAACGCGGACGGCACCGCCGTCCAGCTGTGGCCCTGCAACGAAACCCGTGCGCAGCAGTGGCGCCTGACCGGCGACACCGTCCGCGCACTGGACAAGTGCCTGACCGCCGACGGCCTCTACGCGCGCCTTTCCACCTGTGACGGGAGCGCCAAGCAGAAGTTCACCTATCGCACCGGCGACAAGACGCTCTACAACGCGGCGGCCAATGGCTGCGTCACCGTCCCCAACGACAACCCGGCCGACGGCAACGACCTTCACATCTTCACCTGTGCCGCGAACGCCGCCGCCCAGCAGTGGACCTTCGCCGACAACACCACCACCTACATCTACGACACGGCCGGCAAGCGCCTCATCGAGGAGACCGGCAGCAGCCGCACGCTCTACCTCGGTGAGACCGAGGTCACCGTCGACAAGGCCGGCCAGGCCGTCGACGCCGTCCGCTACTACGGCGGCGACGGCATGCCGACCACCGTCCGCCAGACCGGCGGCAAGGCCACCGGCCACAAGCTGACGGTCCTGCTGGCCGACCACCACAACACCGGCACCATCGCGGTCGAGCAGAAGGCCGGCCAGCCGGTCACCCGCCGCAAGTCCGACCCGTACGGCAACCAGCGCGGCGCGATGGCCACCAACTGGCCCGGCAGCCGCACCTTCCTCGGCACCGGCGTCGAAGACAGCACCACCGGCCTCACGCACATCGGCGCCCGCGAGTACGAGCCGACCACCGGCCGCTTCATCTCGGTCGACCCGGTCATCGACATCACCAACCCGCTCCAGATGAACGGGTACAACTACGCCAACAACAACCCCGTCTCGCAGATGGACCCGACCGGGCTCGAAAGCTGCGGCAGCGCCGGGTACTGCGGTGGCGGCGGCTGGACCAACGGCAAGCACATCGAGGACATGCCGACGGAGCCCGATGACGACACCATCAGCTTCGACGACGATGAGCCCACCGTCACGGTCACGATCGACGACAACGGCGATTCCTGGATCGCCGGCGGACGCATGCTCTCCGACAAGGAGCTGAAGGTCCGCTTCCCGTTCAAGAAGACCTACGAGGAGCGGCTGAAGGCCTGGCTGAGCGGACAGCGGTGCTACAGCCCGGACACGCAGGACGCCTTCTGCGACGGGGCCGCGGCTCTCGGACTGTTCTCGTACGCGCGGTCTCCCCGGGACGCCGCCATCGGGAACTTCATGCTCCTCGTGATCGCTCCGGACGCCGCCGCGTGGGCGAGTTGCGCCGCCCTTTCGGTGAAGGGCTGCCTGACCAGCGCACTGGACCTGCCTTGGGCGAAGTGGGCCAAGGCGGTGAAGGTGGCCGTCAAGGGCGCCAAGGGCTGCAAGAAGCTCTGTGACTCGAGGTTCGAGGTGGACAGCAACGGTACGGTCACAGACTTGAAGGCTCCACCGAGCCGCTGGACCGGCAAGGGTGCGGAGAGCGGTGGATGGAGCAAGAGCACCAAGCTTCCGAGCGACAAGACCGTCGGTGAAGTCGGCCTGTCGATCTGGGGGACCGGGCGTCCGGACCGTTTCAAGAACGCAAAGAAGTCGGACAGTCAACTGCGCGATCTGGCGTCGAAGGAGGACGCGACGGAGCTGATGGAGATGTACAGGGACGCCGCCATCAAGATCCCCACCAACAAGACCGCTCCTGCTCGCGTCGAACTCGTGCAGCAGGTCCTCGACGCATGGAACAGAGCCGGATGAGTGACGCCAAGTTCAGGATCAAGATCAAGGCAGCGGACGGCAGCCCCTTCACGGTGATGTTCGAGCCGACGGGAATGACGTACGACCTCGAAGCCGACCAGGTGATGTTCGCAGAGGTTCAGGAAGACGTCTCGACCGAAATCGAGATCGTGTACTGGGGCGACGGGATCTCCGTCTGGCCCCAGGGTCCGGTGACCACCTACGACGCGGACGGAAACGAACTGCATGAGCTCAACTAGCTCATGACGACGAAGGCCCCGCCCGGATCATCCGGGCGGGGCCTTCCTCATGCGTGCTGCGCGCCCGCGTGCGCGCCGCGCTCAGTCCAGCGGCCGCTTCGGCGCCGGGCGCCAGACCACCAGGGCGTTGCCCGGCTGCGGGGGCTGGTACGGGACCAGGTCGCGGCGGTACGAGGCGTGGACCTGGGCCTCGCGCTGCCGCAGGACGGCGGCAGCGCCGTCGACCGCCGAGGAGAGCTCGGCCACGCGCTGCTGGAGCGCGGCGACCTGGTTCTCCAGTTCGATGATCCGCTTGATGCCCGCCAGGTTGATGCCCTCGTCCTGGGACAGCGCCTGCACCGTGCGGAGCAGTTCGATGTCGCGGGCCGAGTAGCGCCGGCCCCGCCCGGCCGTGCGGTCCGGGGAGACCAGGCCGAGGCGGTCGTACTGGCGGAGGGTCTGCGGATGCAGGCCCGAGAGCTGGGCGGCCACCGAGATCACGTAGACCGGGGTCTCGTCCGTGAGCTGGTAGTGGCTCCTGCGGCGGCCGTCCATGTCATGCTCCCTTCGCGGACTCGAACAGCGCGGAGCGCGGGTCCTGCGACGCCATCGCCTCGCGGTACAGCTCCAGGGCCTCGCGGGCCTTGTCGTTCAGCTCTGCCTCGGCCGGGACCGCGACCTCCACCGTGACGAGCAGGTCGCCGCGGGTGCCGTCCTTGCGGACCGCTCCCTTGCCGCGGGCCCGCATCGTACGGCCGTTGGGGGTACCGGGGGGCAGCTTCAGCGTCACCGAGGGGCCGTTCAAGGTCGGGACCTTGACGTCGGCTCCCAGCGCAGCCTCCGCGAACGTCACCGGCACGGTCACCGTGAGGTTGTCGTCCTTGCGGCCGAAGACCGGGTGCGCGTCGACGTGCACGACGACGTAGAGGTCGCCGTGCGGGCCGCCGCGCTCGCCCGGGGCTCCCTTGCCGCGCAGCCGGATCCGCTGGGAGTCGGAGACCCCCGCCGGGATCCGGACCTGCATGGTCCGGGAGGAACGGGCCCGCCCGCTGCCCTTGCAGACGTCGCAGGGGGTCTCGGCGATCAGGCCGCGGCCCTTGCAGTCCGCGCAGGGGTCGGTCAGCGAGAATCCGCCGCCGCTGCCGCGCGAGACCTGTCCGGTGCCGACGCAGGTCGGGCACACGCGGGGCGTGCCGTTCTTGTCGCCGGTGCCCGAGCAGGCCTTGCAGGGCGACTGCGAGGACATCCGGAGCGGGACCGTGGCCCCGTCCACCGCCTCCGTGAAGGAGAGGGTGACCTCCGATTCGATGTCCTGGCCGCGGCGCGGCTGGGTACGGGTCCCCGTACCGGCGCCGGCGCCGCCGCGGTTGAACAGCCCGCCGAAGACATCGCCCAGGCCGCCGCCGAAGCCGCCGCCCGCGCCGGCCGGCTGCTGCCCGCCGAAGAGGTCGCCGAGGTCGAAGTTGAACGAGCCGCCGCCCCCGCCCGGACCGGGGCGGAAGCCCCCGTTGCCGAACAGGGCGCGGGCCTCGTCGTACTCCTTGCGCTTCTTCGGGTCGCCGAGGATGTCGTTCGCCTCGGAGATCTCCTTGAAGCGCGCCTCGGCCGAGGCGTCGCCCTTGTTGGCGTCCGGGTGGAACTCGCGGGCGAGCTTCCGGTACGCCTTCTTGATCTCGGCCTCGGTGGCGTCCTTCGGAACACCGAGAACCTTGTAGTAGTCCTTCTCGACGAAGTCCTTCGTGCTCATCCCCGGTGTCCCTCCTCTCGTGCCTCTGGTCCCTCTGGTGCTACGTGTTCAGCGTCAGCCCTCGTCGGGGGCATCCGCGTCCTTGGCCGACGGGTCCGACGGGGACTCGGTCTCCGCCGCCTCGGACTTCGGCGCCGTGCCCGGCTGGGGCTCGGCCACCGCGACCCGCGCGGGGCGGATCGTACGCTCGCCGATCCGGTACCCCGGCTGCAGGATCGCCACGCAGGTGTCTTCGGTGACGTCCGGCGCGTACGAGTGCATCAGGGCCTCGTGGATCGTCGGGTCGAAGGGCTCGCCCTCCTTGCCGAACTGCTGCAGGCCCATCTTGGCCGCGGCGGTCTCCAGCGATTCGGCCACCGACTTGAAGCCGCCGACCAGTTCGCCATGCTCCCGCGCCCGGCCGATGTCGTCCAGGGTCGGGAGGAGCTCCGTCAGGAGGGACGCGACCGCGATCTCCTTGACGGCGATCCGGTCCCGCTCCACCCGACGGCGGTAGTTCTGGTACTCCGCCTGGAGCCGCTGGAGGTCCGCGGTGCGCTCACCGAGCGCCGTACGGGCCTGGTCCAGCTGGGCGAGCAGTGCCACATCCGCGCTTACGTCCCCGGCCGGAGCCGCCGACTTCTCCTTCGAGGAGTCGGCGGTCTTCGGCTCGGCGGCCGCGTCGTCCGCGTCCGCGCCGGTGGGGACTTCGGGCTTCTCCTCGAAGCCCGGGGTCTCCTCCGACATCAGGCAGCGCCGCCCTTCGGCTTCTCGTCGTCGACGATCTCGGCGTCGACGACGTCGTCGTCGGCGGCCTTGGCCTCGCCCGCGTCACCGGCGGCGCCGGCCTGGGCGGCCTGCGCGTCGGCGTAGATCGCCTGGCCCAGCTTCTGGCTGACCGCGGCGAGCTTCTCGGTCGCGGTGCGGATCTCGGCGGTGTCCTCGCCCTTGAGCTTTTCCTTCAGCTCGGCGATGGAGGCCTCGACCTCGTCCTTGACCTCGGCCGGGACCTTGTCCTCGTTGTCCTTGACGAACTTCTCCGTCTGGTAGACGAGCTGCTCGCCCTGGTTGCGGGACTCGGCCGCCTCCTTGCGGCGGGAGTCCTCGTCCGCGTACTGCTCGGCCTCCTGGCGCATGCGGTCGACCTCGTCCTTGGCGAGGGAGGAGCCGCCGGTGACGGTCATCTTCTGCTCCTTGCCCGTGCCGAGGTCCTTGGCCGTGACGTGCATGATGCCGTTCGCGTCGATGTCGAAGGACACCTCGATCTGCGGGACACCGCGCGGGGCCGGCGGCAGGCCGGTCAGCTCGAACATGCCGAGCTTCTTGTTGTACGCCGCGATCTCGCGCTCGCCCTGGTAGACCTGGATCTGCACGGACGGCTGGTTGTCCTCGGCCGTCGTGAAGATCTCGGAGCGCTTGGTCGGGATCGTGGTGTTGCGCTCGATGAGCTTGGTCATGATCCCTCCCTTGGTCTCGATGCCGAGGGACAGCGGGGTCACGTCGAGGAGCAGGACGTCCTTGACCTCACCCTTGAGCACGCCCGCCTGGAGGGTCGCGCCGAGGGCGACGACCTCGTCCGGGTTGACGCCCTTGTTGGCGTCCTGACCGCCGGTGAGCTCCTTGACGAGCTCGGCGACGGCCGGCATGCGGGTGGAGCCGCCGACGAGGACCACGTGGTCGATCTCGGACAGGTTGATGCCCGCGTCCTTGATGACGTTGTGGAACGGGTTCTTGCAGCGGTCCAGCAGGTCCGCGGTCAGCTGCTGGAACTGGGCGCGCGTGAGCTTCTCGTCCAGGTGCAGCGGGCCCTCGGCGGAAGCCGTGATGTAGGGCAGGTTGATCGAGGTCTCCGTGGAGGAGGACAGCTCGATCTTCGCCTTCTCGGCGGCCTCGCGCAGACGCTGGAGCGCCATCTTGTCCTTGGACAGGTCGACGCCGTGGCCGTTCTGGAACTGCTTCACGAGGTAGTCGACGACGCGCTGGTCCCAGTCGTCGCCACCGAGGTGGTTGTCACCGTTGGTGGCCTTGACCTCGACGACGCCGTCGCCGATCTCGAGGAGCGAGACGTCGAAGGTGCCGCCACCGAGGTCGAAGACGAGGATGGTCTGGTCGTCCTTGTCGAGGCCGTACGCCAGGGCGGCGGCGGTCGGCTCGTTGACGATGCGAAGGACGTTCAGGCCCGCGATCTCGCCGGCCTCCTTCGTCGCCTGGCGCTCGGAGTCGTTGAAGTAGGCCGGGACGGTGATGACCGCGTCCGTGACCTTCTCGCCCAGGTACGCCTCGGCGTCGCGCTTCAGCTTCTGCAGGATGAAGGCGCTCATCTGCTGCGGGTTGAAGTCCTTGCCATCCAGGTTGATCTTCCAGTCAGTGCCCATGTGGCGCTTGACGGAGCGGATGGTCCGGTCCACGTTCGTGACCGCCTGGCGCTTGGCCACCTCGCCGACGAGAACCTCGCCGTTCTTGGCGAAGGCGACGACGGACGGCGTGGTCCTGGCGCCCTCGGCGTTGGTGATGACGGTGGGCTCGCCGCCTTCCAGAACGCTGACGACGGAGTTAGTGGTGCCCAGGTCGATGCCGACCGCACGTGCCATTTTGATTCCTCCAGCTGACTTGAGTGGAACAGACTCAAGAATGCACGACCGTCGATCGTGCGTCAACAGAGCTGAGCCGAGGGGGCTCAACCTTTAGGCGCTCCTTACGCGCAAGCCAGCCGAGCGGGGGACCCTCGCAGCGCGGCGCACCGGCTTCCCCCGGCCCGTGGGGCACGGTGCCCCCATGCATCTGCCGATCGCCGTGCCCCTCTGGCGGACCCCCTCCGCCAAGCGCACCCTCGACCTGGCCGGCGCGCTCGTCCTGCTGACGCTGCTCGCACTGCCGCTGACCGTGCTCGCCTGCGTGCTGTACGCGACCCAGGGCGGGCGGGTCCTCGTGGGCGAACCAGCGGCCGGACTGGGCGGACGGCCCTTCCGGGCCTGGCGGTTGCGGATCGGCGAGGGCCGGGCCGGGGCGGCGATGGAGCGGTGCGCGCTGGACGGGCTGCCCCAGCTGGTCAACGTGGTGCGCGGGGAGATGTCGCTGGTCGGGCCGGCCCCCGGAACCAAGGCGTCCGACCGGTCCGAGCGGCTGCTCGTACGGCCCGGGATGACCGGGCTGTGGCAGGTGAGCGCGCGTTCGGACCTGCCGTGGGAGGAGATGGACCTGCTGGACCGGCACTATGTGGAGAACCACTGGCTGGGAATGGACCTGGAGATCATCGCGCGGACCCCGGGGGCGGCCTGGCGGCACCGGCGGACCTGAGGCGGGCCCGCGACGGCACCGGCGCGGCGGCCGGAAGGCGGCCGGGCGGGGGCCGGGTCGCGTCCGGCGACCGCACGGCGGGCCCGAGGGACGGGCGAGCGACGCAGATCACCGCGCGCTCGGCTACATTGCGGCGTCGGGACTGGGTAACCTCAAGCCTTGACTGGATAAGTTACCGCTTAGTAAGTGCCGCCCGAGGAGCCCTTCCATGCAACTCGCCGCGATCATCGTGTCGCTGGTCCTGACGGTCGTCGGCGTCGCGCTGCTCGCCCGAGCCGTGGCGCAGATCTACCGCTTCGTGAAGCTCGGACAGCCCGTACCGGCAGGCAGCCGTACGGACGACCCGAAGGCACGAACGCTCACCCTGGTCCGGGAGTTCCTCGGCCACAGCCGGATGAACCGCTGGGGCCTCGTCGGCTTCGCGCACTGGTTCGTCGCGATCGGCTTCCTGACCCTGCCGCCCACCCTGGTCCAGGCGTACGGGCAGCTCTTCGAGGCGGACTGGCTGCTGCCGATCGTCGGCGACTTCCTGCCCTTCGAGCTCTACACCGAGTTCATCGGCCTGATGACGGTCGTCGGCATCGTCGTGCTGATGGTGATCCGACTGCTGTCGCTGCCCTCGCGGGCCGGCCGCAAGTCGCGCTTCGCCGGTTCGAAGTCCTGGCAGGCGTACTTCGTCGAGTACGTGATCCTCACCATCGGCATCGCCATCCTGTGCCTGCGCGGCCTCGAGGGCGCGATCCACCACGTCGACGGCTACGAGCCCGCGTACTTCGCCTCGTACCCGCTGGTGCTGGCCTTCTCGCACCTGTCCTTCGCCGGACTGCAGAACGCCATCTACATCACCGCGATGATCAAGATCAGCGTCTCGCTCATCTGGATGATCGTCGTATCGCTGAACACCAACATGGGCGTGGCCTGGCACCGCTTCCTCGGCTTCCCGAACATCTGGTTCAAGCGCAACGCGGACGGCTCCACGGCGCTCGGCGCCCTGCAGCCGATGACCAGCGGCGGCAAGGTCATCGACTTCGAGGACCCGGGCGAGGACGACGTCTTCGGCGTCTCGCAGGTCGAGCAGTTCTCCTGGAAGGGCATCCTCGACTTCTCCACGTGCACCGAGTGCGGTCGCTGCCAGTCCCAGTGCCCGGCCTGGAACACCGGCAAGCCGCTGTCCCCGAAGCTCCTGATCATGTCCCTGCGCGACCACGCGCACGCCAAGGCCCCGTACCTGCTGGCGGGCGGCGGCAAGGACATGGAGGGCAACGAGAAGGCCACGGCGGAGCAGCTCAAGGACGTCCCGGCGGCGGCCCTGGCCGAGGCCGAGCGCCCGCTGATCGGCACCGCCGAGGAGAACGGGGTCATCGACCCCGACGTCCTGTGGTCCTGCACCACCTGCGGCGCGTGCGTCGAGCAGTGCCCGGTCGACATCGAGCACATCGACCACATCGTCGACATGCGCCGCTACCAGGTGATGATCGAGAGCGCGTTCCCGTCGGAGGCGGGCACGATGCTCAAGAACCTGGAGAAGAAGGGCAACCCCTGGGGCCTCGCCAAGAAGCAGCGCGTCGAGTGGACCAAGGAGGTGGACTTCGAGGTCCCGATCATCGGCAAGGACGCGGAGGACCTCTCCGAGTTCGACTACCTCTACTGGGTCGGCTGCGCCGGCGCGCTGGAGGACCGGGCGAAGAAGACCACGAAGGCCTTCGCGGAGCTGCTGAACATCGCGGGCGTCAAGTTCGCGATCATGGGCGGCGACGAGAAGTGCACGGGTGACTCCCCGCGCCGCCTCGGCAACGAGCCCCTCTTCCAGCAGCTGGCCCAGGAGAACGTCGCCATGCTGAACATGGCGTTCGGCGAGGACGACGAGGACGAGTCCACGCGCAAGCCCAAGTCGGCGAAGCGCATCGTCTCCACCTGCCCGCACTGCTTCAACACCATCGCGAACGAGTACCCGCAGCTGGGCGGCGAGTACGAGGTCATCCACCACACGCAGCTGCTCCAGCACCTGATCGACGAGGGCCGCCTCACGCCGGTGACCCCGGTCGACGGCCTGATCACGTACCACGACCCGTGCTACCTGGGCCGGCACAACAAGGTCTACACGCCGCCGCGCGAGATCATGTCGGCCGTGCCGGGCCTGCGCCAGCAGGAGATGCACCGCCACAAGGAGCGGGGCTTCTGCTGCGGCGCGGGTGGCGCGCGGATGTGGATGGAGGAGCGGATCGGCAAGCGCATCAACAACGAGCGCGTCGACGAGGCCCTGTCCCTGAACCCGGACATCGTGTCGACGGCGTGCCCGTTCTGCCTGGTGATGCTGACCGACTCGGTGAACGGCAAGAAGAACGACGGCCAGGCGAAGGAACACGTCCAGGTCGTCGACGTGGCGCAGCTGCTGCTTGACTCGGTGAAGACCCCGGAGATCGAGCCGGAGCCGGAGCCCGAGCCCGTCAAGGCGGAGCCGGTGGCCGAGGCCAAGGCCGAGCCCGTCAAGGCGGAGCCGGTGGCCGAGCCCGTCAAGGCGGAGCCGGTGGCCGAGCCCGCTAAGGCGGAGCCGGTGGCCGAGGCCAAGGCCGAGCCCGTCAAGGCGGAGCCGGTGGCCGAGCCCGCTAAGGCGGAGCCGGTGGCCGAGGCCAAGGCCGAGCCCGCGAAGGCGGAGGCACCCGCGGCGAAGGCTGCGGAGCCGGAGGAGGTCCCGGCGGAGCCGGGTACCGACGCCGAGGCGAAGTAGCCCGCGCAGCGCTGTACGCCGGAACGGCCCGCCCCTCGTGGGGGCGGGCCGTTCCGCGTTCGAGGCGCGGGGGCCGGGGCGGAGCCCCGGTTTCGGGAAGGGGCGGGGTGGGGAAAGCCCTGCGCAGCGGCCCCGCGCGACGGAGGCCCGCAGACCGCCGCGCAGCCGCGCAAGCCACCCCGAGACGCCGCGCAACCCACCCCGAGCCGCCGCGCACCCCACCCCGAGACGGCCCTCCAGGTACCCCCTAGGGGATGTCACAGGTCAGCCGCAAAGGGTGCCGTTTCCGCCGCCCCGGCCACCGGGCCCCTCCGGAGCGGGTACTTTCGATCACGTGGCTGGATTCAGGATCGGACGCGGCCGGGGCAACAACCGCACCGCGCAACAACCCCCGCGGCAGCAGCCGTACGGTCAGCAGCAGGCGCCCCACCAGGCGCCGCAGGCACCCGCACCGTACGGCCAGCAGCCCTACGCACCCCAGCAATGGCCTCAGCAGGCCGCGGCCGGGGGGCACGGCGAGCCCGAGTACTTCGACCCGCACGGCGGGCCCGCGGATCACGGCGGCAACCCCGGGCAGGGCCCCGGCGGCTACGGATACGGGCAGGGCCCGGGAAGCCCCGGCGACGCCCCGGGGTACACCCAGGCCTTCGCCATCGGCGAGGACCCGTACCCGTACAACCCCGGCGCGACCTACCAGGCGGGTGCGGCCCAGGCCGCCGCCCCGACCGGTCCGCGCCTGCCGTGGAAGGAGCTGCTGCGCGGCATCGTGACGCGGCCGGGGCCGACCTTCCTGCAGATGCGCGACTACGCCGTCTGGGGGCCGGCGCTGACCGTGACCTTCCTCTACGGGCTCCTCGCGGTCTTCGGCCTCGACGACACCCGCAAGGACGTCATCAACGCCACCCTGTCCAAGGCCGTCCCGATCGTGCTGTCGGCGGGCGTGGCCTTCGTGCTCTGCGGCCTGATCCTCGGCGCCGTCACCCACACGCTGGCACGTCAGATGGGCGGCGACGGGGCCTGGCAGCCGACGGTGGGCCTCTCGATGCTGGTCATGACCCTCACGGACGCGCCGCGCCTGCTCTTCGCGATGTTCCTGAGCGGCGACAACATGCTCGTACAGGTGCTGGGCTGGGTCACCTGGGTGGCGGCCGGTGCGCTGTTCACCTCGCTCGTCGCCAAGTCGCACGACCTGCCGTGGCCGAAGGCCCTGGGCGCGTCGGCGATCCAGCTGGTCGCCCTGCTGTCGATCATCAAGCTGGGCACGATCTAGCCGGACGGGCACGAGACGCACGAAGGGGCCCGCCACGCTGAGCAGCGCGGCGGGCCCCTTCCGTACGGGTCCCTTCCGTACGGGATGCGCACCCGTCAGGCGTCGAGGACCTGTCCCTCACGCTTCACGACGGGCGGTTCGACCGACCAGGGGAAGTTGATCCACTCGTCGGTCTTCTTCCACACGTACTCGCACTTCACGAGCGAGTGCGACTTCTCGTAGATCACGGCCGACCGGACCTCGGCGACGTGGCCGAGGCAGAAGTCGTGCACCAGCTTGAGCGTGTTGCCCGTGTCGGCGACGTCGTCGGCGATCAGCACCTTCTTGTCGGTGAAGTCGATCGCCTCGGGGACCGGCGCCAGCATGACCGGCATCGAGAGGGTGGTGCCCACACCGGTGTAGAACTCCACGTTCACCAGGTGGATGTTCTTGCAGTCCAGGGCGTACGCCAGCCCGCCCGCGACGAAGACGCCGCCCCGGGCGATGCTCAGGATGATGTCGGGCTCGTACCCGTCGTCGGCGATGGTCTGGGCCAGCTCGCGCACGGCGCGCCCGAACCCCTCGTAGGTCAGGTTCTCGCGGACTTCGCTCATGCCTCGTGCCTCACCTGGGTCCGGTGGAAGTTCTGGAAGGACCGCGAGGCCGTCGGGCCGCGCTGGCCCTGGTACCGCGATCCGTACCGCTCACTGCCGTACGGGAACTCCGCGGGCGAGCTGAGCCGGAACAGGCACAGCTGCCCGATCTTCATACCCGGCCAGAGCTTGATCGGCAGTGTGGCGAGGTTCGACAGTTCGAGGGTCACGTGCCCCGAGAACCCGGGGTCGATGAACCCGGCGGTCGAGTGCGTCACCAGGCCGAGGCGGCCCAGGCTGGACTTCCCCTCCAGTCTGGAGGCGATGTCGTCGGGCAGCGAGATGACCTCGTAGGTCGACGCGAGCACGAACTCACCGGGGTGGAGGATGAACGCCTCGTCACCGTCCGGCTCGACCATCCGGGTCAGATCCGACTGCTCGGTGGCGGGGTCGATGTGGGCGTAGCGGTGATTCTCGAACACCCGGAAGAACCGGTCGAGACGCACATCGATGCTGGAGGGCTGCACCATCGACTCGTCGAAGGGGTCGATGCGAACCCGTCCGCTGTCGATCTCGGCCCGGATGTCTTTATCAGAGAGAAGCACGACCCGAGGATACGCAGAGCGCGCGGGCCGCCCCAATCGAGGCGGACCCCGCGCGCCGGTGTCTACCGCTTCGGCGCCGCCCCCACGGGCACGGCGTGCCGCAGCCGCGCACAGCGCGGACACCGCAGCAGCCGACCCGGCCCGATCCGGCCGGCACCGAGGTGCTGCAGCGGGAACGAAGCGGTGCTGAATACGTGCCCTTCGGCACAACGGACGACGGTGTGCTCCATCGAGTCCCTTTCCCCAACCAGCCGTACTGCGATGAATCGCCACATTAGGGGATGAACGAGACCCACTCCAGCCGCCACTCCAGCCGTCGCCCCGCACGCACAAGGTACGCCCCAACTCCCGCCCCCACGACCCTTCGTGCACCCCACACGCGACGACGGCCCCGCGGTGAATTCACCGGGGGCCGATCATGGGGTAGGGTGAGGAACGATACGGCTCCAGACACCAAATGGACCGATATGCGGATGTAGTTTAATGGTAGAACATGAGCTTCCCAAGCTTATAGCGCGGGTTCGATTCCCGTCATCCGCTCTTGCAAGAAGGCCCAGGTCAGCGACCTGGGCCTTCTTCGTTGTCTAGACCTCTCAGCCTTTGCCGTGCCCTCCGCGTGCCCCAACTCGCCTGAACGCCCTGGCCGGAAGGCCCTTCACGCGCCACTTGCACCGCAGGAGCGCGACGCCGCCTCGAACCGCGAGCAGGAATTCGCGCGACCCGCGCCACAGGCCCGCTCCGATTCGCCCGTTCGCCCCCTGAAATGCGGACGGTCAACCACCCCGCCCGCGCTACCCAGTTCGCGAGGGCACGGCACCCCCGCCGACCCCAGGCGCCCCAGGCGCCCCAGGCGCCCCAGGCGCCGGAGGCTGCCCCATCAAGCAGTCGGGCACGGGAGAACTGCGTGGCGGCAAACCCGCTCCGGGCACCCGGGCCACCTCCACGACAACGACTTCGCTAGCCGCATCCTGCAGCCGGCGGCGAGCACTCAAAAACGCTGCGCTCGGGGTGAATCAATATCTGTCACCGCGACCTAAGAATTTAACGGATCCCGCGGGGAGAGTTTCTACCGCCACACGGCGGCCGGAAATCTTCAACGCACACAAGCCACTGCAGCGTGCTACTGTCGATCTCGGTTGCAGTTTTGGTACCCAAGAACTTCAAGCGCCTCCAGCCGGACTTCGGCCCACATGGAAGCGCTTTGTATTTCCCGGTCAATTTCCGGGCGGGGCATCATCGCGGCGACACGGCGTCCGCACAGTGCAGACGTCGATGTATTGCCCCAAAGGAGATATGACATGGCTGCTGGTACCGTGAAGTGGTTCAACGCGGAAAAGGGTTTCGGCTTCATCGAGCAGGACGGTGGCGGCCCTGACGTGTTCGCCCACTACTCGAACATCGCCGCCCAGGGCTTCCGCGAGCTGAACGAGGGCCAGAAGGTCACCTTCGACATCGCGCAGGGCCAGAAGGGCCCGACGGCCGAGAACATCGTTCCCGCCTGACGCTGACACGCATTCTGCAGCTGGGGCCCGCATCCCTCGGGGTGCGGGCCCCAGCTGTATGCATTTCCTGCGGTGCGTTCACCCGCGGTATTAAGCATTGAGAGATCCGGCCGACTGGCCCTCTCGGAGCTGCACCCGATTTATTTCTTGGCTGTCGCGTCCGCATGACACCATTTTATTTCAGCGTCTGAGCCCGAACAGATTCCCTGTCCGCCAGATCCGCTTTCGCATTCCATTCGGCCCGTTCTCGCAATTCCTTGCGCCGCTCCTACGCTGCGGGAATTCCCTGATACGTGCCGTATCAAGGAAGGTTCCGCATGAACCCCACACGTACGAACGAGCGCTCTTCTCGCACCCGCGGCCGCACCGGCGGACCCGCTTTCGGCACCGGCAGCGGTTCGGGGCGGGGCAGCCGCTTCGGCTCGTCTACCCCCAGCCGCTCCGGAGCCCCGAGCCGCTCCGGAGGTCCGAGCCGCTCGGGAGGATACGGCCGCCGGCCCGCAGCGATCCAGGGCGAGTTCGCACCGCCGAAGACGATCACCCCCGCGCTGCCCGCCGTCGAGGCCTTCGCCGACCTCGACATGCCGGCCCAGCTGCTGACCACACTCAGCCGCGAGGGCATGGCCACGCCGTTCCCGATCCAGGCCGCCACCCTGCCCAACACCCTCGCGGGCCGTGACGTCCTCGGCCGCGGCCGCACCGGCTCCGGAAAGACCCTGGCCTTCGGCCTCGCCCTGCTGGCCCGTACGGCCGACCAGAGCGCCGAGCCGGGTCAGCCGCTCGCGCTGATCCTCGTACCCACCCGTGAGCTCGCCCAGCAGGTCACGGCCGCGCTCACCCCCTACGCCCGATCGGTCAAGCTGCGCCTGGCCACCGTTGTCGGCGGCATGCCGATCCACCGCCAGGCAGGCGCGCTGCGCGCCGGGGCCGAAGTGGTCGTCGCCACGCCCGGCCGGCTCAAGGACCTCATCGACCGCGGCGACTGCCGGCTGAACCAGGTCGCGATCACTGTCCTTGACGAGGCTGACCAGATGGCCGACATGGGCTTCATGCCGCAGGTCACCGCCCTGCTCGACCAGGTGCGCCCCGAGGGCCAGCGCATGCTGTTCTCCGCAACCCTGGACCGCAACGTCGACCTCCTGGTCCGCCGCTACCTCACCGACCCCGTCGTCCACTCCGTCGACCCCTCGGCCGGTGCGGTGACGACGATGGAGCACCACGTCCTGCACGTCCACGGCACCGACAAGCAGGCCACCACCACCGAGATCGCCGCGCGCGACGGCCGGGTGATCATGTTCCTCGACACCAAGCACGCCGTCGACCGCCTCACCCAGGACCTCCTCGACAGCGGGGTCCGCGCCGCCGCCCTCCACGGAGGCAAGTCGCAGCCCCAGCGGACCCGCACGCTGGCCCAGTTCAAGACCGGCCACGTCACCGTGCTGGTCGCCACGAACGTGGCGGCGCGCGGCATCCACGTCGACAACCTCGACCTCGTCGTCAACGTCGACCCGCCGACCGACCCGAAGGACTACCTGCACCGCGGCGGCCGCACCGCCCGCGCCGGCGAGTCCGGCAGCGTCGTCACCCTGGTCACCCCCAACCAGCGCCGCGACATGACCCGCCTCATGGCCGCCGCCGGCATCGTCCCCCAGACCACCCAGGTCCGCTCCGGCGAAGAGGCCCTCCACCGGATCACCGGCGCCCAGGCTCCCTCGGGCATCCCGGTCACCATCACCGCACCGGTGTCCGAGCGGCCCAAGCGCAGCTCCGCCTCCCGTGGCCGCCGCGGGCCCGCTTCTGCCGCCCGGCGCGCGAGCGCACGGCAGTCCGCCTTCGACGCGGCGGCCTGAGAACAACGTGATCAGGAAACTGACCCATCTCTGCAGGAGGCAGATTTTGACGCTGGTCCAGATGCAGCCCCGCTCCGCGCATGCCGACCTCGTCCACCGGACGGTGGACGACGCCATGGAAGCGGCTGGTCCGCAGGTCTGCGACGACATGACCGTCGAGGTGGCCCTGGCCGTCATGGCCGGCTCCCGCGCGGACTACCTGCTCGTCTGTGACGAGGACGGCCTGTGCACCGGGTTGGTCACCCAGGCCCAGCTCACCGCCGTCCGCGAGAGCGCGGCGTACACGGACCAGCTCCGTGTACGCGATGTCCTCGGCGACCGCGGACCGTTCACCTCCCCCATGACCGCGATGGCCGAGGCCCAGCACGCGATGCACTACCGCAGGCTCACCGCCCTGCCCGTCGTGGACCAGCACGGAAGCGCCCTGGGCGTCCTCGCCCTCGCCCGCTGAACCACCTCACCGTGGTCGACCCGTTCCCCCCTACACCCTGTGAGGCATCATGCGCTGTGTCATCGCCCGCTTCCCGTTCGACCTGACCAAGAGCGGCGTCCTGGAATCGATGAAGGGCATCAAGCCCGAGCAGGTCATCGGCGAGTCCGTGATCATCGGCCGCCGCACCTACCCCGTCAAGCAGGTCGGCCAGGTCATCACCCGCCAGGACCGCCGCGACTTCAGCACCGGCGAAGTCCTCCGCGCCATGACCCAGCTCGGCTTCACCTGCCGCGGCAGCCTTCCCCGGACCGCGACGCCGACACGCGCCCTCAGCCCGCTCCAGAAGGCCTCCGCGCTACTCGGTCTCCCGGTGACCGTCTGACCGCTTGACCGTCTGGCCGGCTGACCGTCTGGCCGGCTGACCGTCTGGCCGGCTGATCGGCTGACCGGCTGACCGGCTGACCGGCTGACCGGCGCGAGCCGACACCCGAACAGCGAGAAGGGCCCGACCGGCAGACGCCGGTCGGGCCCGTCCGCGTACCCGCGCGTGTCTCCGCGCGGCGCCGGGGCGGTGGTCGCGGGAGCGG
>NZ_JBHWVV010000014.1:137168-139828 GCF_042736715.1 Streptomyces sp. NPDC060049 | reverse complement strand
GTCGGGCGGGGGGCGGGGGGCCGCGGGCGCCGGGCGGCCGGGCGGCCGGGGGCGGGCCCCCCCCCGCCCCGGGCGGGGGCCCGCCCGGCCCCCCGCCGGGGGGCCCCTTCCGCGTACCCGCGCGTGTCTCCGCGCGGCGCCGGGTCGGTGGTCGCGGTAGCTGCCGGGTCAGTGGTCGGAGGTCAGTGCTCGGAGGTCAGTGCTCGGAGGTCAGTGGTCGGAGTAGCTGAAGTCCCCCACGGTCCAGGCGCTGACATCCGCGATCGAGACGCGGTACATCCCACCCGTCTCCGGGATCCCGACCGTGCCCTGGAGGATGCGGGCCACATGGAAGTGCAGATGGGTGGGCGGCCCGCCCCGGAGTGGCGTGGCCGTGAAGATGGCGGAGAACTCGCCGAGGCGAGCGGAGTCCGTCAGGACCTCCGACACCCGCTGCCTCCACACGGCTTCGGGAGCCAGTCGACCGGTAATGACAGCGCCACCGGTGACCACGGTCAGGGACATCTGATTGCTTTGCCCGGACTCCACCAGGGTGGCTACGTCAACGAGCAGCTCGTCAGGCTTCGACATGGGAGCCGATTCTATTCACGCGCCGTCCCGCCCGCTCCAGCGGCCGCGCCAGCGGGCGCGAAGGGCACTCGCCGTCCTGCCGCCGGAGGCCAGACGGGTGATCTCCGGCTCGTCCGTTCCCGGCCGGGCTGCGGCCGTCTCGCCCTCCTGACCTGCAGTGTCGTCCGCTCCGTACATCCTGATCCGACTGTGGACGGCTAGCTCCCCTCGGAGCGCACGAAAATCTATCGCGGCCGGAGTAGACATTGGCCGGTGGCGTAGCTATGGTTTCTCTCGTAGCCCAGAGAGACAGCAGGGCCCGGCAGAGACGAACTGCCGGGCAGCAGGACCCGCAAGTGCAGTTCGCAGGGCGGTGCGGTGGTGGAGTTCCGAAGCCAGGGTTGTTGCAGGACGGCGACGGGACTGACGACCGGACCGGGTGGCCCGCAGTCATCAGGGGCCGCCGTGAGCAGTACCGCAGTTGACGCAGTGGCAGTACCCGCAAGTGAAGTTCGCAGGACCCAGCAGTGAAGTCAGTGAGCAGCACCTTGGTGAAGGCGTCGGCTGCGGGCGCGCGCACCGGGAAGTTCGGCAGTGGGGTTCCAAGCCAGAGCAGGTGCACGATGGGCGACGGGGCTGGCTGCCGGAAGCGTGGCGCTGACACAGGCCACGGAGCAGTACGCATCACCCAGCAGTACGCATCACCCAGCAGTACGCATCACCCGGCAGTACGCATCACCAAGTAGTACGCATCACCCGGCAGTACGCAGTACGAGCAGTACGCAGTCCCCGTTTGGCAAGTAGTCGATCACGAGGGAAGAACGGAGGAGCCAGGCGCCATCAGGATCGCCCGGGCGGAAGTCCGAGCCCGGGTACCGCAGGACATCGATAGCGAGGTGGTCTCCGGTCGAGAACCGCGATCCCCGCACCCCCCGACAGCTTTCCGGTCGGGTCGGCGGAAACACAGGGTCGGCGCAGTACCAGGGCCGACAGATGGTGTAGTAGTTCCTTCGGGGCCCTGGTGCCGTACGGCACCAGGGCCCCTCCACGCGTTCCACGAGAGAGGTGCAATGACAGCAGACGACTCGTTCGGCCGTCTCGACGACGACGACTACCCCGCCTACACCATGGGCCGGGCCGCGGAAATGCTCGGCACCACCCAAGGCTTCCTCCGCGCCATCGGCGAAGCCCGCCTGATCACCCCGCTGCGCTCCGAGGGCGGCCACCGCCGCTACTCCCGCTACCAGCTGCGCATCGCCGCCCGCGCCCGCGAACTCGTCGACCAGGGCACCCCCATCGAAGCCGCCTGCCGCATCGTCATCCTCGAAGACCAGCTCGAGGAAGCCCAGCGCATCAACGCCGAATACCGCGCCGCAGCCGATTCCTCCGCTCCGTAGCCCCGGCCCGAGCCGGGTACGACCGGGCACGACGCACCGCAGGAGTCTCCCGACGCCGTCGCCGCGGCGGTCGAGCCGGCTTCAGGCCTCTGAGGTTGCGGCTCGAACGGTACGGACACGGCCGTCGACCGGGAGATGGACAATGGCGTGGCGTACCGGCCTGATGTCCAGCAACGGGGGTTTCCACATGACAGCTCAGCAGCCCGACGTGGTGGTCGACTGGACCAAGGGCGGCACGGCGATCCGGTGGAGCGGACCCGACGGGGACGTCGCCAAGCTGTGCGGGGTCCCCCCGGAGGCCGTCATGGCGTGGCGTGAGGGCGACGAGACGCTGGTCGTGGTGGTCGAGGCACTGGACTGCACGCCCTTCACCCCCTCGGACAACGCGGTGGTCTACCGGGCCGACGGCTCGGAGCGCATGCGTCTGCGCCCGCCGCGCGGCCTGGTGGGCAACCCGGACGACGTGCACGGTTTCGCCTCCGCCCACCCGCAGGACGGACGGCCGCTCATCGTGATGGCCACGCGTACGGGGGGCGATTTCCAGGGCCGCATCGACCTGGAGTCCGGTGAGGTCACGGAAACCAACACCTGGCGCTGAGGAACCGGCGGGGGGCGGGGGGGTATAAACACCCAGGCACCCCCCGGCGGGATCCAACGCGCAACACGGCGGACGCACACCACCACCACAACACGCGGGGTGTAGCGGCGGTGTGG